>NZ_JBIRTH010000004.1:280975-671894 GCF_044334565.1 Micromonospora sp. NPDC020750 | reverse complement strand
GTCGTCCGCACCGTCGACGACGGCCGGGCCGTGGTCGCCAACATCGCCGGCACCACCACCGACACCGACGGCACGGTGCACTCCTTCGAGGGCGGGCACTACATCAGCGTCGTGGGCTACCGCGACGACGGCCGGACGGTGAAGATCGCCGACTCGGCCAACCCCGACCAGGCCAGCTACGAGATCACCGTCGACAACCTCGCCGACTGGATCGCCACCCGCGGCTACGCCACCTCCTGACCCACCCACAAACGACGAGGGCCGGCCCCCACCCGGGGAGCCGGCCCTTTCGTCGTCATGTCGGTCGGCCAGGTCCCGTCGGGGTCGGTGGCCAGGGGGCACGGGACAGAGCCAGGAACCCAGCCCCCGCCCGGGCGTCCCGACCGCTACGGCAGGATGGGGACGTGGCGAAGAGACCCGCCCGTGGCGGCGCACCCCGGAACGCGAACGGACCCTGCCCGTGCGGAAACAGCCAGCCCTACCCGGAGTGCTGCGGACGGCTGCACCGGGGCGAGGCGGACGCCGCTACCGCCGAGGCGCTCATGCGGTCCCGGTTCAGCGCGTTCGCCGTCGGCGACGCCGCCTACCTGCTGCGCAGCTGGCACTCCTCGACCCGACCCGAGCGGCTACACCTCGACCTCGGGCAGCGGTGGACCCGGTTGGAAATCCTCGGAACCGAGCACGGCGGCCTGTTCGACAGCGCCGGCACGGTCGCGTTCCGGGCCCACCACCGCGAGGGCGGACGGCCCGGAACGCTCACCGAGCACAGCCGCTTCACCCGCGAGGACGGCCGTTGGGTCTACCTCGACGCGCTGCCCGACTGACCGCCCCCGAGCCCCACAACCGCCACGTCGACGCTCACCCGAACGCGACCCGGTCCAGCCAGAAACGCAGCAGGTCCACGTCCCCGAACACCTCGACCGTGCCCGCCTCGACCGGCCGACGCCGGTACACCATGAGCAGCAGCTCCGACAACGGGCCACGGACCGCGACAGCCGCCTTCTCGTGGGACCGCCGCCACACGATCGCCTCGCCGGTCAGGTCGACCAGCCACTCCGCCGCCACCTCCGGCGCGGTGTCGGTGGCGTGCAGGTGCACCGTGCGCCCCGGCCCGAGCAGCTCCCGCTGCGCCGGATGGAAGTCGAGCATCTCCGGCAGCGACCCCAGCTCCATCCACTCGTCCACGGCGTCGAGCGCCACCCGCGCGTCGACGGCGAACTCCACGCCGAGGGCCAGTGCCGCGTCGGCGCGGTGCAGCAGCGTCTCGTGGGTGAACCGGCGCGCCCAGAACGTGCTGCCCACACCCACCGTGGTCGACGGCGTCGGTATCCAGATCGGCGCGTCCGGGCCTGCGGCGACAAGTGCGGCGGCGAACCCTCGCGCCCCGGCCCTCAGCCAGGGCCCGAGCACCGCGGGGTCCTCGTCGCGGTAAGGGGTCAGATCCCGGAAGGAGTCGTCGGGCGGCGGCCCGGCGGGCCGGTCCCGGACGATCGACTCCGCCCACCGCTGCCCGCCGCCCAGATGCCGGCCGAGCTGCCCCACGTTCCACCCCGGACAGGAGGGCACCGGCGTGGTCAGGTCGGCACCGGCCACATGCCCGGCCAACAGGTCGGTCTGCTCGACGAGCTGCGCACAGAGCTCGTCGTACCCCAATCGGCTCATCGCGTCAGGCTAGACCGGAGCACCGACGATCCGGCGGACCAGACGCGGGGTGGCCCGGATCCGCCGGCCCGTCCACCCCGCGTCTCGGCGTCAGCGAGCGGGGGTCTCCCCGTCCGGCCGGGGAATGACCACCGTGGCGTCGCCCGGCAACCGGTCGTGGTCGCCGTCGCGCTGCGGGTACGACGGGGTGGGCTCCGACCCGGCGTACGGGGCCACCGGCTGGGTGGCCTCGACAGGGTCGCCGGCCAGCCGGGGCACCACCTGAGTCCGGTCAGGGTCGTCGCCGGACGGCACCACCTGGGTCCGGTCGGGGTCGTAGGCGGCCTCCCTCGGCACCACCTGCGTCCGGTCGGCGTCGTCGGCCACCGGGGCGACCGACTCGGCCCGCTCGGCGTCCTTCGCCACCGGTCCCGTCGCCGCCAGCCGGGCCGCCACGTCCCGCCGCCCCGCCTGGTACGCCCGCGCATGCGTCGCGATCAGCTGCGACTCCCGCTCCGCCCGGCTCAGCCACGACTCCCACCGGCTCTGCATCGGCCGGACCAGCCCGCCGCCCACGCCGACCACGAGGATGCCGCCGATCGTCGCCAGCACCGCGACCAGCACCGGCGTGGTCACCGCCGTCGCCACGCCGATCTGGTTGAGCGCCGCGATGACGCCCAGCCCGAGGATGAACACCGACGCGATCGTCGCCAGCACCCGCCCGTACGACAGGCCGCCCAGCGCGCTGCTGATGATGTCCTTCACCGCGTGCGCGATCGCCGCCGCGACCACCACGATCACGATCGCCACGAACGCCCGGGGCAGCCACGCGATCACCCCGGCGATCAGATCCGAGATCGGATTCGGACCCCAGATGCCGAAGGCGAGCTGCAACGTCACCAGCAGCACCCCGTAGTAGGCGAGCTTCGCCACGATGTCGCTCGCGTCGTACCTGGACCGGGCCAGCGCGGCCTTGACCCCGCCGCGCTCGACCGCCCGGTCGAAGCCGACCCGTTCCAGCACCTTGTCCACGACCTTCAGCACGGCCTTCGCGACCAGCCAACCAGCCACCAGGATCGCCACAAAACCGAGGGCCTTGGGCAGGAACAGCAGCACCGCGCGCAGGGCATCCCCCACCGCGTCACCGAAGTTGTCTCTCATCGAAGGGTCCTTCACACCAGGGGTCGCAACAGATCCGCCCGCTCTACCCCGACCGCCCCGCGCGCAAACGCCGCCACACCCCGACGAGGACCGCCGTCAGCGCCGTCGGCAGACGTAACGGACCTCGGCGCCGGCCTGCACCGGCGACGGCTCGACGATGTTGACCGTCGCCGTCTCCCGCGTCGCGCCCACCCCGCTGAAGGACCACCTCAGGGGCAGCGTCACCGTCCGCTGCCCCCGCCCGACCCGCTCGCCGACCAGCGCCCCCGGCGCCGACCCGGAGCGCAGCCACTGGTAGCGGATCGTGCCGGCGTTGCCGTTGGTCCGCACCGTCGCGACCACCTCCACCGTCACATCGCACCGGTTGCCGGCGGGCTCCGTCACCGCCACCGTGACCCCTTCGATCGCCAACGGGCTCAGCCGCTGCCAGACGAACAGCCCGACCGCCACCACCAACACCACGGTGACCAGGGTGGACAGCACCGAGACGACCCGCCGCCACGGCGACCGGGGCCGCCGGGCCGCACCCGGCTGCCGCCAGGCGGGGGCAGCCGGCGCGACGCCCGGCACCCCCGGCCCGAACCGCACCTCGCCCGCCGACCCGCCGACGGTCGGCCCCGCCGTGGCCGGTGCGGTCCCGCCGGCCGCGATCGTGGGATCGGTGAAGCCCTCAGCGGTACGCGCAGAGCCGCCCCCGCCCCACACCGGCCCGGGCGGCCCACCCTGCCCGGGCGGCCCACCCTGCCCGGGCGGCCCACCCTGCCCGGGCGGCCCACCCTGCCCGGGCGGCCCCGCCCCGCCCCCGGCAACCGGGCCACCCGCAGGGACCGTCCCGCCCAGCCCGACCGTCCGGCCGAGGTCCACCGTCCGGCCCAGGTCGGCGGTCGGCTCCCCCGCGCCCGGCGTCCCGAAGCCCGACGGCGTCCCGGGGCGCGCGCCACCGAGGGGCAGCGCCGTCGTCGGCTCGTTCGGATCGCTCATCGCCAGCCTCCCGGCATCGTCGTCGGCCGCCCGGTCAGCCCGGCGTGCAGAACGACTGCAGGCTCACGTACGCCGGCCCACCCGACCCGGCCGAGTTGCCCGCGGCGTCCACGGCGGTGACCTGTACCGAGATACGCACCCCGTCGGCGGGGCGGTCGAACGGGCCGAGGGTGCCCTCGAACACGCCCTTGCCGACCGACGACATGACCACCGTGCCCGACTGCGCGCCCGACGTGTAGCGGAACGACACCCGCAGCCCGTCGGCGCCCGACCGGTCGTCGGTGACCGCCACCGTGACCGGGGTCGACGTCGCCCCGTACGGGCAGCCCCTCGGATCCAGGGTGGTCCACCGGGTGCTCGGCGTCCCGACCGTGGGGGCGGTGACGTCCGGCGCGGGCGGGGGGCTGCCGGCCGACACGGTGGGGCTCGGCGTCACCGTCCGGGTGGGCCGGACCGTCGGCGTCGGGGGCCGGGTCGTCGGGGCGGCGGTCGTCGGCCCGCCGGTGGTCGGGGCGACGGTTGAGGGTGTCGGCGTGGCCACCGACGGGGTCGGCGTGACCGGCGGCGGCGTGGCGGATCCGGAGACCGGGGCGACCGGCGCCGGCGCGGCAACCGGGGCGGCCTCGCCCGCCACGGGCACCACGTCGGGTTCATCGCTTGAGGCGTACCGGTAGCCGACGCCACCGACCAGCACGGCCGCGACCAGGGCGCCGCCGATCAGGGCCGGCCGAGCCCGACCGGTGCGCATCCGTCGACCGGTGCGGATCTCCCGCCCCATGCCCGGGCTGCCGTCCGGCACGAGGACCGTACTGGCCAGGCTGGTGCTGCCGCCCGAGGCGTCGGAGAACGGGAAGAACGCGGCCAGCAGCGCGGCCCGCCGGGCCAGCTCACGGACCCCGCGCTCCTCCCAGTCCGCCCCGTACCCCTCGGCGGCGATCTGCTCCAGGATGCCGAGGAAGACGTGCGCCGGTTGAGGACGCTCGGCGGGCAGCTTGGCCATCCCCCAGCGCAGCAGCTCGTGCACCGGCGGCGGGGCCGGGTCGGTGGGGACCGGCGCGTACGCGTGCTGCTCGCGCAGGGCCAGCAGGCTGCGGCCGTCGTACGGGGGGTGACCGGTCAGGCACTCGAAGAAGGTGGCCGTGGCGGCGTAGATGTCGCAGGCCGGGGAGGCCGCCGCGCCCGTCCACTGCTCCGGGGCCATGTAACGGGGCGTGCCGGTCACCATGGTGGCGGACTCCCGGCCCACCGGCATGGCGATGCCGAAGTCCGCGAGCTTGCTCTCCCCCTCGGCGGTGACCAGCACGTTCTCGGGCTTGTAGTCCCGGTGCACCACGCCCCGCGCGTGCGCGGCTGCGAGCCCGGCGAGGGACCCCTTGAGGACGAGGAGCGCGGCCTCCGGCCCGGTGGGCCCGTTGGCGCGCAGCATCTGCCGCAGCGACACCCCGTTGACCAGCTCCATCACGATGGCCGCGCCCGCGGTCGACTCGACGTACTCGTAGAGTCGGGAGACGTGCTGATCGTCGATCTCGGCCAGTAGCCGGGCCTCGGCTCGGAAGGGGTCGCGGAAGGCCGGGTCCGTGCCGAGGACGCCGGCGAGGTACTTCACGGCGACCGGGGTGCCGGACCCGTCGTGGGTGGCGAGCACCACCCGCCCGGACGCGCCCACGCCCAGCTCGCGCACCTCGGTGTAGCCGGACACCCGCCAGCTGTTCCCACTCATTGGACGGTCTCCACGGCTCTTCCGGATTGACGCCCGGCACACAGGGACGCCGCTCATTGTGGCGGTCGCTGTCCAGTCCGCCATCGGCGCAACGGTTGCATCCTCCGCACCGGACGTCGGCGCCTCGTCCGGTGCTTGTGGACGGCGCTACTCCCCCTAAGCCATCCTAGGAGGCTAGGTGAACGGGGCGGACGGTGGGCGACCTGCGGCGGGCACTCGTTCGGACGCCGACTCCCCGCCCGCCACCTCTGGTGTTGCGCGTCGGTTGGAAATATCCTCCACCTCACGCGTTGCCTGTGAAGCTACTTTTCACCCCGGCCGTCGTCAGCCACAGAGGAGATGCCCATGCACTTCGACCACCCCGAGCTGGACCGCCGCACCCTGTTGCGGGCCGGGCTCGGCGCGGCGGCCGTCGCCGTCGTCGGCACGGAACTCGCGTTCCCCGCCGCCGCGCAGGCCGCGTCCGGATCGGACGTCGACTGGATCATCAGCTGCGACGAGTGGGGCGCCCGGCCGCCGGCCGGCTCCCTGCCGCTCAGCGCCATCGCCACCAACAAGATCATCGTGCACCACATGGCGTTCCCGAACGTCACCGACTACTCGCGGGACCAGGCCGTGAAGCTGGCCCGGGACTGTCAGAACCTGCACATGGACGGCAACGGCTGGTCCGACACCGGCCAGCACTTCACCGTCAGCCGGGGCGGGCACGTGCTGGAGGGCCGGAGCGGCAGCCTCGAGCGGCTGGCCGCCGGCGACCGGCAGGTGATCTCGGCGCACTGCCCCGGGGAGAACGGCCGGGCCATCGGCATCGAGAACGAGGGCACGTACGTCACCGAGACGCCGCCGCAGGAGCTGCTCGACTCGCTGGTCCAGCTCTGCGCCACGATCGGCCGCCGGTACGGCCTGCACGCCCACGACATCTTCGGGCACTGGGACTTCCGCACCACCGCGTGCCCGGGAGCCGCGTTCTACCGGCAGTTCCCGGAACTGCGCCGCCGGGTCTTCCGCGAGCTGGGCACCGACATCGGCGACGTGCCGGCCCGCCGCTGGCCGGACCTGTGGCGGTTCGTCAACTCCCCGACCGTACGGGTGGCGCAGTACCTGCTCACCCACCGCGGCTACGTCGTGCCGGTGAACAGCACGTTCGACGCCGCGACCGTCGCCGCCGTGCAGGACTGGCAGGCCCGCAACGGCATCCCGGTCGACGTCGACGCCACCCTCACGGGGCCGACCTGGGAGACCCTCGCGCCCGAGCTGGACAAGAACGCCACCGGCGCCCCGGTCAGCGCCGTGCAGTTCATCCTGAACTCCAAGGGCTATGCCGACGTCACGGTGACCGGCGAGTTCGACCACGCCACCAAGAAGGCCGTCCAGGACCTCCAGCGGCTGCACGGCCTGCACCCGAACGGCAAGGTCAGCACGAGCACCTGGTGCGCGCTCGTCGGCGGCGTGGTCCGCCAGTCGTTCCAGGCGGGCTGACCGGCTCCCGGTCGTGGTGGGGCGGGTCCGGCGTTGGTCCCGCCCCACCACACACGCCCGACACCCCGGCGGTCAGCCGCGCAGCGCCGCCGGCAGGGGCCGGTGGTGGACGATGTCCAGTCGGGACACCGCCCTGGTCAGGGCCACGTACAGCCGGTGCGGGCCACGTGCCTCGGCGGCCACGATGTCCGCCGGCTCGACCAGCACCACGTGGTCGTACTCCAGGCCCTTGGCCAGGGTCACGGGCAGCAGGGTGACCCGGGCCGACAGATCCACCTCGTCCACCCCGGCGGCCGGGACGCCGGCGGCGCGCAGCGGGTCGGCGAGCCGCGCGACGGCCGCGTCGACGCCGACGACCGCGACCGAGCCCGCGTACCCGAGCGCGTCCCGGACCGCGTCGAGGACGCCGGCGTCCAGGTCATCGACGTGCCGTACGCGCAGGTGGCCCTCGGCGCGGACGGACCGGGTCGGCGGCACGTCCACGCCGAGCGTCCCGAGCAGCCGGTTGGCCGGCGCCAGCACCGCGCCGGGCACCCGGAATCCCACGGTCAGCGGCACGACCCTGGCCGTGGGCCGGCCCAGGTGGGTCAGCTGGTCCGGCCAGCTCCGCGCCGCCCACGGCGTCGTGCCCTGGGCGAGGTCGCCGAGCACGGTGAGGGAGCCGTGGACGCTGCGGCGGGCGAGGGCGCGGCACTGCATCGGCGAGAGATCCTGCGCCTCGTCGACGATGACGTGGCCGTATCCGGGGGGATGCTCGATCAGCCCGGCGACCTCATCGAGCAGGACGAGGTCGGCCGCGGACCAGCGGGCGCCCCGGGCGCCGCGCGGGCGGGCCCAACGGACGGCCTTCTGCTCGTCGGCGGTGAGAATCCCGTCGGCCGACCCGGCGAGCGCGTCCGGGTCACCGAGCAGCTTCGCCAGCAGCTCGCCGGGGCGGGCGGCGGGCCAGACCCGGTCGAGGAGGTCACGGACCGGGGCGCAGCGCCCCACCCGCCGCCCCCAGGCCGCGCCGGACAGCTCCACGCGTCGCTCGGCCTGTCGTTGCAGCAGGTCCACGATCCGGGACCGCAGCCGCTCGCGGCCGATCCCGTAGGGCGGGGACTCGCGCCGGATCTCGGCGACCAGCGCGGCGACGGCCCCGGCGGGCAGCCGCCAGCGGTAGGAGCCGTCGGGCACGGTGAGCGCCTCGGCGGGTACGCGGACGCGCCCGTACAGGGCCCGGTCGAGCACGACGGCCATCCGGGCGTCGTGCTTGACGGCGGCCGCGGCATCGTCGTCGACGGCGGCGATCGGGTGCCGGGCCAGGAGATCCTCCAGGGTCCGCTGGTCGACGTCGACCTCGCCGAGCGTGGGCAGCACGGCCGAGACGTACCGCAGGAAGGCCGGGTTCGGGCCGATCACCAGCACCCCGGTGCGGCCGAGCTGCCGCCGGTGGGTGTAGAGCAGCCAGGCCGCGCGGTGCAGCCCGACGGCGGTCTTGCCGGTGCCGGGCGCGCCCTGGACGCAGACGGACGTGTCGAGGTCGGCGCGAACCAGCTCGTCCTGTTCGGGCTGGATGGTGGCGACGATGTCGCGCATCGGGCCGACCCGGGGACGCTCGATCTCCGCAGCCACGAGCCGGCTGCCGCCGCCGAGTTCCTCCCCCCGGTCGAGGCGCTCGTCCTCGAACCCGGTGAGCCGGGCCGGGGCCGGCGGCGTGGAGCTCCACCCGTACCGGCGGCGGACCGCGACGCCGAGATGGTCCCGGGCGGTGGCCCGGTAGAAGGTGCGCGACACCGGCGCCCGCCAGTCGATGACGAGCGGGTAGCCGGCCTCGTCGGTGATGTGGCGGCGGCCGAGGTGGTAGCGCTGACCGGCGTGCTCGCCCGCCTCGGCGGCGGCGCCGAACCGGAGGCGGCCGAAGTAGGGCGGGGCGTCCGGCTCCTCGGCGAGTTCCTTGGCGTGGGTCCGCAGCATCCGGCCGAGGGTCTCGGCGGTCCAGCGGTCGCCGGCCACGTCCGCGCCGGTAGCCACCCGGTGTCGGGCGGTGTCGCGCATCCGGGCGAGCGCGGCGCGGGTCGCGGCCAGGTGCGCCTGCTCCCGCACGAGTTCCCGGTCGACCCCGTCGTCCATGGCAACCTCCGATGAGAATCATTAACCGGGTAAACATTCTAACCGCAGTCATGAAATTGACCTGGTATCGGCCGCTGGTAGCCTGGGTGGCGTGACCGGAGAGCAGGGCGTGACCGGAGAGCGAGGGCTGCGCGAACGCAAGCGGCAGCGCACCCACGACGCGATCTCGGCGGCGGCGATCTCGCTGTTCGTCGAACGAGGCTTCGACCGGGTGTCGGTCGCCGAGGTGGCCGCGGCCGCGGAGGTCTCCAAGCCGACGCTGTTCAAGTACTTCGCCACGAAGGAGGACCTGGTCCTGCACCGGATCGCCGACCACCGGGGCGAGTCGGCCCGGGTGGTACGCGGCCGACGCCCGGGCGAGGCGCCGCTCGCCGCGCTGCGCCGGCACTTCCTCGACGGGCTGGACCGCCGCGACCCGGTCACCGGGCTGAACGACGACCCCCGGGTGTTGGCGTACCACGGGATGGTCTTCTCGACCCCGAGCCTCGCCGCCCGGGTGGCCGGGCACGCCGCCGCCGAGGAGGCGGCGCTGGCCGACGCCCTCGACGACGCCGCCGGCACGCGCCGCGACGAACGGGGGCGGCCGGAGCCCGAGGCCCGGCCCGACGGGCTGACCGGCCGGCTCGCGGCGGCACAGATCGTCGCGGCGCAGCGGGTACTGGCGCGGGACAACTGGCGTCGTCTCACCGAAGGGTGCACCGCCGCCCGGGCGCACCCGGAGGCGGTCGCCGCCGCCGACCACGCCTTCACGCTGCTCGACGCCGGCCTGGCCCCGTACCGGGGCTGAACCTCGGCGGCGGTCGCCCGGCGAGGGCGATGTCCGACGTGTCGGCCGGAGCCCCACCCGGGGTGAGCGTCGTCATAACGACTGGACGCCCGGCCCGGTGCCGTTGCTAGGCTCCAACCAGGTCATGAGCGCCAGCGTCAAGCCCCGGCTCGCTGGCCGGCAACCCTCCTCCGCGGTGGGGTGCCCCGGGTGAAGACCAGGCACCGGAGTTCACCGGTGCAAGCGTGGCCTGGTCCCCAGGTCAACACCGACCTTGGAGAACCATGTCTGCTCGTCTGTGCGCCCCGCTCACTGCCGCCCGCTCGGCACCGGCCGCGTCACCATCCCGTCCCGCGCTGGTCAGGCGTCGGCACGTGGATCTGATGCGGGTGTGCAGCGACGGCTGTCGCCGTCACGCGGCGCGCTGAGCGCCTCCCCCCTTCCGTAGTAGCCCCCTTCCGCGGCCGCCCGTCGGCGTGCCGCGTCCGGCGGCGTGCCGTCCGCGCGCCGCCCTGATCCCAGGAGACACCTGTGCGATTCCTCCCTGCCCTGACCAGATTCGCCGTGCTGGGCGTCGCGGCCGTCGTCGGCGCTGCCACCCTCACCGCCTGCGGCGACGACACCTCGGCCGCCGCCGACAACCCGTACGGCCTGGTCCAGCCCGGTGTGCTGCGGGCCGGCACCCTCACCGACGCGCCACCGAACGTGTACCTGAAGGACGGAAAGTTCACCGGCTTCGACAACGACCTGCTCACCGCGGTCGCGGAGAAGATCGGCCTGAAGGTGGAGTTCGTCGGCACCGACTTCTCCGCGCTGCTGTCGCAGGTCAACAACCGCAAGTTCGACGTGGGCAGTTCCTCGATCACCATCACCGAGGCGCGGAAGAAGACCGTCGACTTCGGCAACGGCTACGACTTCGGCTACTTCGGGCTGGACGTCCCGGCCGGATCCCCGATCACCGGCTTCGACCAGCTCGACGGCAAGCGGGTGGTGGTCGTGCAGGGCACCGTGCAGGACGACTACGCCACCGGCCAGAAGCTGGACCCCGTGCGGGTGCCGGACTACAACGGAGCGCTCAACCAGCTCAAGGCCGGCACCGCCGACGCCTGGATCGCCCCGGCGGAGATCGGCGACAAGTCCGCCGCCGACAGCGGCGGGAAGATCACGGTGGCCGCGAAGCAGCTCAGTTCCACACCGACCGCGTACGCGGTGGCCAAGGGCAACGACGCGCTGCGCGCGGCGCTGGACAAGGGCCTCGACGAGGTCATCGCCGACGGCACGTGGAGCCGGTTGCAGGAGCAGTACTACCCGGGCCGGCCGATCCCGGCGGACTTCAAGCCGGGCAGCGGCTCGGTGCCGGTGCCCGGCGCATCGGCGGCGGCCCCGGCCGGGTCGGCCGCGCCGTCGGCGTCGGCCTCGTCCTGAGTACGCGGGCGTGACGGCACGGGCGACGCCGGGCCGACGGTACGGATGACCAGCGAGCGGGGCGGACGGGAAGACGACTGATGGATCCACTGAGCACCCTGTGGGAGACCTTCTTCGACTGGGACTCCATGCGCGCGGCGCTGCCCGAGATGCTCACCGTCGGGCTGCCCAACACGCTGATCCTGGCGATCTCGGCCGCCCTGCTCGGCTCCCTGCTGGGCATGCTGCTGGCGGTCGCGGGCATCTCGCGTACCCGGTGGTTGCGCTGGCCGGCGCGGGTGTACACGGACGTCTTCCGCGGCCTGCCGGCGGCGGCGACGATCCTGCTCATCGGCGTCGGCCTGGCGCCGCTGGGCATGCAGGTGTGGGGGCCGAACCCGTACCCGCTGGGCATCCTGGCGCTGTCGCTGATCGCGTCGGCGTACATCGGGGAGATCTTCCGGGCCGGCATCCAGAGCGTGGAGGCCGCCCAGCTGGAGGGGGCCCGGGCGCTGGGGTTCTCCTGGGGCGAGGCGATGCGGCTGGTGATCATCCCGCAGGGGGTCCGCCGGGTGCTGCCGGCCTGGGTGAACCAGCTCATCGCCCTGATCAAGGACTCCAGCCTGGTCTACTTCCTCGGCCTGGTGGCCAGCCAGCGGGAGCTGTTCCGGATCGGGCAGGACCACGCGGCGACCACCGGCAACGAGTCGGCGCTGCTGCTGGCGGGCCTGCTCTACCTGACGCTGACCGTGCCGCTGACCCACGCGGTGAACTGGATCGACCGGCGGCTGCGGCAGGGCCGGCCGACCACGGCGACCGAGGACGACGGCGCAGTGGCGCTCGCCGGGCAGAACGCGCTGCCCGGCGACGCCGCCGCCCGCGCGAGCACGGGAAAGGACGAGCGATGAGCACCGCGACCGGCACGACGACCCCGGTGAGCCTGAGCGTGCGGGACGTGCACCTCGCCTTCGGCGCCAACCGGGTGCTGCGCGGCGCGAGCCTGGACGTCGGCCGGGGCGGCACGGCCTGCGTCATCGGGCCGTCCGGGTCGGGCAAGTCCACCCTGCTGCGCACGATCAACCGGCTCATCGAGCCGGACCGCGGGGACGTGCTGCTGGACGGGCGCAGCGTGATGGGCGACGACCCGGACGCGCTGCGCCAGCGGATCGGCATGGTGTTCCAGCAGTTCAACCTCTTCCCGCACATGACGGTGCTGCGCAACATCACCCTGGCGCTGCGCCGGCTCAAGCGGCTCGGCGAGGACGAGGCCGCGCAGGTGGCCCGCGCCCAACTGGAGCGGGTCGGCCTGGCCGGCCGGGCCGACGCCCGGCCGGCGCACCTGTCCGGCGGGCAGCAGCAGCGGGTGGCGATCGCCCGGGCGCTGGCGTTGCAGCCGCAGGTGATGCTCTTCGACGAGGCGACCTCGGCCCTGGACCCGGAGCTGGTCAAGGGGGTGCTCGGCATCATGGCGGAGCTGTCGGCGGGCGGCATGACCATGGTGGTGGTGACCCACGAGATGGGCTTCGCCCGCGAGGTCGCCGACACCGTGGCGTTCATGGACGGCGGGGTGGTGCTGGAGGCCGGCGAGCCGGCGGCGATCTTCGAGCGTCCCGAGCATCCCCGGCTGCGCCGCTTCCTGTCCCAGGTGCTCTGACCGGCCCGCACCGCCGGCTAGGTTCCGAAACTTTCGGCGTCGTTGGCCACATATGACCGGCAAATGTCGGACTAGAGCTTTCCGAAACTTCTCGATAACCTGTATCGAAAGTCGCTGATGTCGTCGGCCGCGCGACGACTTCGATCCCCCGGAGGGCAGTCAGGCATGAGCAGCTCAGCAGCACGCGACCGCGGAAGCGCCAGGGTTCGACCGGGCCGACGCGCGGCGCTGGTCTCCGCCACCGTCGGCACGGTGGCCGCCGGTATGGTGCTGGCGCTGGCCACCGCGGCCAGCGCCGGCACCACCCTCGCCACCTCGGCGGCCGAGAAGGGCCGCTACTTCGGCACCGCGGTGGCCGCGAACAAGTTGTCGGATTCCACGTACGTCGGGATCCTGAACCGCGAGTTCAACATGGTCACCCCCGAGAACGAGATGAAGTGGGACGCGACCGAGCCGTCCCAGGGCCAGTTCAACTACACCAGCGCCGACCGCATCGTCAGCCACGCCCAGGCCAACGGCATGCGGGTCCGGGGCCACGCGCTGGCCTGGCACTCGCAGCAGCCCGGCTGGGCACAGAACCTCAGCGGCAGCGCGCTGCGCTCGGCGATGGTCAACCACGTCACCCAGGTCGCCACCCACTACAAAGGAAAGATCCACTCCTGGGACGTGGTCAACGAGGCGTTCGCCGACGGCGGCAACGGCGCCCGGCGCGACTCGAACCTCCAGCGCACCGGCAACGACTGGATCGAGGTGGCGTTCCGCGCCGCCCGCACCGCC
Organism: Micromonospora sp. NPDC020750; assembly: GCF_044334565.1. Lineage (NCBI taxonomy): Bacteria > Bacillati > Actinomycetota > Actinomycetes > Micromonosporales > Micromonosporaceae > Micromonospora > Micromonospora sp. NPDC020750. The sequence continues at coordinate 658,199 of NZ_JBIRTH010000004.1, read as the reverse complement.
GACCCGGGCGCGAAGCTCTGCTACAACGACTACAACACCGACGGGCAGAACGCGAAGTCCAACGCGGTTTACGCGATGGTCTCCGACTTCAAGGCCCGGGGCGTGCCGATCGACTGCGTCGGGTTCCAGTCGCACTTCAACAGCGCCTCCCCGGTGCCCGGCGACTACCAGGCCAACCTGCAACGGTTCGCCAACCTCGGCCTCGACGTGCAGATCACCGAGCTGGACATCGAGGGCTCCGGCACGGCGCAGGCCACCTCGTACGCCAACGTCACCAAGGCGTGCCTGGCGGTGTCCCGCTGCACCGGCATCTCCGTGTGGGGCATCCGGGACACCGACTCCTGGCGGGCCAGCGGCACCCCGCTGCTGTTCGACGGCAACGGCAACAAGAAGGCCGCGTACACCGCCACTTTGGACGCGTTGAACAGCGGCACGCCCATTCCGACCACGCCCCCGCCCACCACGCCCCCGCCGACCACTCCTCCCCCGACCACCCCGCCGCCCGGCGCGGGCTGCACGGCGTCGTTGTCCCTGCAGACCTGGACCGGGGGCTTCGTGGCGACGGTGCGGGTGACGGCCGGCTCGTCGGGCACCAACGGCTGGGCGTCCACCGTCACGTTGCCGTCGGGCACGGCGGTCACCAACGCGTGGAACGCGCAGAGCAGCGGCACCACCGGAACGGTCCGGTTCGCCAACGTGGCCTACAACGGCCGGCTCACCGCCGGACAGTCGACCGAGTTCGGCTTCCAGGGCACCGGCGCCCCGCCGTCGGGCACCCCGTCCTGCACCGCGAGCTGACCCGGCATCCGATCACGGCGACCCGGTGCCACCGGGTCGCCGTGTCGTGCGGTCAGTGCCCCACCGGGTACGCGCGGGTCTCGGCGGCCCTGACCGCCGCCCACACCGCCCGGCCCGGGACCAGCCGCAGCTGCGCGGCGGCGGCCGGGGTGACGTCGGCGGCGACGGACAGCGGCCCGTCGAGCTGGACGCGCAGGTTGTCGCCGTGCCGCTGCACCCCGGCGACGGTGGCTGACCATGTGTTGCGAGGGCTGCCCTCGGGCCGGGCGGGGTACAGCGCGACGGCGGCCGGCGGGAACGCCACGAACGCCTCGCCGGCCACGCTGTCGGCGGCGGTGAGGGTCAGCCCGCCGACCCGGACCCGATGGCCGTCGGCGTGGCCCCGGTGCAGGTTGAGTCCGACCAGGCGGGCGACGTAGTCGGTGCGGGGGCGGGCGGTGACGGTGGCCGCGTCGCCGGTCTGGACGACCCGGCCACCCTCAACGACGACCAGCCGGTCGGCGAGCACCAACGCGTCGAGGGGATCGTGGGTGACCAGCACGGTCGCGCCCGGGTGGGCGGCGAGGTGGCGGTGCAGCTCGGCGCGGGTGTCCAGGCGGGTGCGGGCGTCGAGGGCGGCGAGCGGCTCGTCGAGCAGCAGCAGGGTGGGATCGACGGCGAGGGCGCGTGCCAGCGCGACCCGCTGCGCCTGCCCGCCGGAGAGCTGCCGGGGCCGGCGCCGGGCGTGCTCGGCGAGGCCGACCCGGGCCAGCCAGGCGTCGGCGACGGCCCGGGCGGCCCGCCGGTCAGCGCCGCGCCGGCGCGGGCCGAAGGCGACGTTGTCCCGGGCGCTCAGGTGCGGGAAGAGCAGGTAGTCCTGGAAGACGACGCCGACCGGGCGGCGCTCGGGCGGGGTCCACGCCCGGCGGTCGGGGCGGTCGAGGTCGGCCCCGGCGAGGGTGAGGTGGCCGGCGGTCAGCGGGTGCAGGCCGGCCAGCACGCGCAGCGCGGTGGTCTTGCCGGCGCCGTTGGGCCCGAGCAGCGCCACCACCTCCCCGGCGCGTACCCGCAGGGCGACGTCGAGGTGGAAGCCGCCCCGGTCGGCGACGAGGTGGGCGTCCAGCAGCGGCGGGACGGGGTCGCCGGTGCCCGGCCCAGCAGGCGGCGGGACGGGGTCGGCAGGTGGCGCGGCGGCGGTCACGGGCCGGCCGTCCACTTGTCGCGCAGCCCGGCGAGGATGGCCACGGAGACGGTGAGCAGGACGAGGCTGAGCACGATCGCGGCCTCCAGGTCGGTCTCCAGGGCCAGGTACACGGCCAGGGGCATGGTCTGGGTACGGCCCGGGAAGTTGCCGGCGAAGGTGATGGTGGCGCCGAACTCGCCGAGGGCACGGGCCCAGCACAGCATCGCCCCGGCGGCCACGCCGGGGGCGACCAGCGGCAGGGTGACGTGCGTGAAGGTGGTCCACCGGCCGGCCCCGAGGGTGGCGGCGGCCTCCTCGTACCGGACGTCGGCCCCGCGCAGCGCGCCCTCGACGGCGATGACCAGGAACGGCATGGCCACGAACGCCTCGGCGAGGACGACCCCGGCGGTGGTGAACGGCAGGGTGATCCCGAAGGTGGCATCGAGCCAGCCGCCGAGCAGCCCCCGCCGCCCGAAGACCAGCAGCAGAGCGACGCCGCCGACCACCGGCGGCAGCACCAGCGGCACGGTGACCAGCGCCCGGACCAGCCGCCGGCCGGGGAACTCCAGCCGGGCCAGCAGCCACGCCAGGGGCACGCCGAGGACGACGCAGACCAGCGTGGCGACCGTGGCGGTGAGCAGGGACAGCCGCAGCGCGGTGAGCACCCCCGGCGCGGCCAGCCGCTGCGGCAGGGTGGCCCACGGAGCGCGGGCGAGCAGCCCGGCGAGGGGCAGCACGAGGAAGATCAGCCCGAGCCCGGCCGGGACGAACAGGGCGACGGGCATCCGCCGCCCGGGGACGCGGCGGCGCGGTGTCGCCGGGCGGGCTCGTACCACCGGGGTCAGGCCCGCGGGGGCTGGAACCCGGCGGCGGTCAGCGCGGCGCGGCCCCGCTCGGACCGCACGTACGCGACGAGCTCCCGGGCTGCCGCCGGGTTGCCGGCCTGCCGGAGCACGACGATCGGGTAGTCGTTGACGGCCCCGGCGGACTCGGGGAACTCCACGGCGTCCACCTCGGACGCGGCGGCGGCGTCGGTGCGGTAGACCAGCGCGGCGTCGACCTCGCCGAGGCGCAGCTTGGACAGCGCGCCCCTGACGTCCTGTTCGAGGGTGACCGGGGTGAGCGGCACGCCGGCGGCGTCGAGGGCGGTGCGGGCCGCCGCCCCGCAGGGCACCTGCGGGGCGCACAGCGCGACCTTCGTCCCGGGCCGGGTCAGGTCGGCCAGCCCGGCCACCGACCGCGGATTGCCCTCCGGCACGGCGATGACGAGCTGGTTACGGGCGAAGGTGACCGGGGGGCCGTCGGCGTTGCCGGCGTCGGTGACCGTACGCATGGTGGCCGGGGACGCGGCGGCGAACACGTCGGCGGGCGCGCCCTGATTGACCTGGGTGGCCAGGGCGGAGCTGCCGGCGAAGCTGAAGGTGACCGTCGTGCCCGGGTGGGCGGCCTCGAACTCGGCGCCCAGCCGGGTGAACGACTCGGTCAGCGACGCCGCCGCGAAGACGGTGACCGGGCCACGCACCCCGTCGCCACTCGCGGACGAGTCGGACCCGCCGGCGCAGCCGGTGACGGCGAGGGCCAGGGCGACCACCCCGGTCAGGGCGGTGCGGGTCCGTCGGGTCCCCGGGTTCCCGTGTGCGGTCACGGGCCGGTCCTTCCTCGCGGGGGGTGCGGGGCCGGCCGTTCCACCACGACCGTGGTCGACTTGATCACCGCGACGGCGACCGAGCCGACCTGGAGGCCCAGGTCGTCGACCGCCTCGCGGCTCATCAGCGACACGATCCGGAACGGCCCGGCCTGGATGTCGACCTGGGCCATCACGGCGTCCTTGACCACCGCGGTGACGATGCCGCGCAGCCGGTTGCGGGCCGACGACAGCTCGGCGTGTTCCTCGGGCGCGGCAGCCGCGGCGCGGACGAACGCGGCCAGGTCGGCGCCGTCGAGCACCCGGTGGCCGTGCTCGTCGCGGGTGGCGGCGAGGCGGCCGGCGTCGACCCAGCGCCGCACCGTGTCGGTGCTGACGCCGAGAAGTTCGGCCGCCTCGCCGATCCGGAACACCGTCACGGAGGGCACTCTACCGTGCCGCCGATGCGGCCCGAAAGCTCACCGGGCCCCCGCAGCTACGGCGTCCGTACCGGCGAACCGCTCGCAGATGCGTCGCCACGCCGAGGCCGGGCCGCCGGGTCGGCATGCATCCCGGGCGGACGGGACTCGCCGGCCGTGCGAAATCCGGCGACCCCGGGGAGACTGACGCCATGAGATGGGTCCGTCGAACCGTGCCCGCCGTCGCCGCCGCAGTCGCGGCGCTGGCCGCCCGTGACGTCCTGCAGCGTGACCACGCGCTGCTGCGCAACTTTCCGGTGATCGGTCGGGCCCGGTACCTGCTGGAGTCGATCGGGCCGGAGTTGCGGCAGTACATCGTGGCCGGCAACAACGAGGAGCGGCCGTTCACGCGCGACCAGCGGCGCTGGGTGTACGCCTCGGCGAAGCAGGAGAACAACTACTTCGGGTTCGGCACCGACAACGACATCGAGTACACCGCCGGATACCCGATCATCAAGCACCGCACGTTCGGCCGGACGGTGCCGCCGTCGTCGCCGACGGCCGGGCACGACGTACGGCTGCCGTGCGCCAAGGTGCTCGGGGCGGCCCGGGGACGGGCGCGGGCCTTCCGGCCGGAGTCGGTGGTCAACGTCTCCGGGATGAGCTTCGGATCGCTGTCCGGCAACGCCGTGGCGGCGCTCAACCGGGGGGCGGCCCTGGCCGGGTGCCTGCAGAACACCGGCGAGGGGGGCCTGTCCCCGTACCACCGGCGGGGTGGGGAGCTGGTGTTCCAGCTCGGCACCGCGTACTTCGGCTGCCGCGACGAGCACGGCCGGTTCGACCTGGCCCGGCTCAGGGACCTGGTCGCCGGCGCGCCGGTACGGGCGCTGGAGGTCAAGCTCAGCCAGGGCGCGAAACCGACCCTGGGCGGGCTGTTGCCGGCGGCGAAGGTGTCGGCGGAGATCGCCGCGACCCGGGGCATCCCGCAGGGCCGGGACTGCGTCAGCCCGTCCCGGCACGCCGAGTTCTCCGACTGCGACAGCCTGCTGGACTGGGTGGAACTGCTGGCCACCGAGACCGGCCTGCCGGTGGGGATCAAGTCCGCCGTCGGCGACCTCGGTTTCTGGGAGGAGCTGACCACCCTGATGCGCGACACCGGCCGCGGGGTCGACTTCGTCACCGTCGACGGCGGCGAGGGCGGCACCGGTGCCGCCCCGCTGATCTTCACCGACTCGGTGTCGCTGCCGTTCCAGCAGGGCTTCTCCCGGGTGTACAAGGTCTTCGCCGAGCAGGGGCTGCACGAGCAGGTCGTCTTCGTCGGCGCCGGCAAGCTGGGGCTGCCGGACAACGCGGTGGTGGCGTTCGCGCTCGGCTGCGACATGGTCAACGTCGGCCGGGAGGCGATGCTGGCGATCGGCTGCATCCAGGCGCAGAAGTGCCACACCGACACCTGCCCGACCGGGGTCGCCACCCAGAACCCGTGGCTGGCCCGGGGCCTGGACCCGGCGTCGAAGTCGGTGCGAGCGGCGAACTACCTGCGGACGCTGCGGCGGGACCTGGTCAAGGTCGCGGAGGCGTGCGGGGTGGAGCACCCCGGGCTGATCGACGCCGACGCGGTGGAGATCCTCGGCGGCCGGACCTCCTCCACGCCGCTGCGGGAGGTCTACGGCTACCGCCCGGACTGGGGCCTGCCGTCGACCGCCGACCGGGAGGAGATCGTCCGCCTGATGACCCCCGAGGCGCCGAGGGGCGGCACCGCGACGCCCTCCCCCACCGCCATACCCTGACGGCGGCGACGCGTCGGGCGTCGTACGCCCGGGCATCAGGACAGTGACCGTCGGCGGCCCCGCCCCGGTCCGGACGCGGGCGCCCGGGGCCCTCCCACCAGCGGCGGTGGGAGAGCCCCGCGACGCGAGGCGTCACAGGTAGAGGGTGTTGGGCTCCTGCCCGCACAGCACCCGGCCGTACAGCTCGGTGTTGACGTCCGGGACGACGAGGCCGTGCAGCGCGGCGGAGGTGATGTCCCGCACGATGCGCTGGATCGGCACGTCGCTGTAGATGGAGGTGCCACCGCTGGCCATCTGGAAGATGTCGGCGACCTCCTTGGCCAGGCGGGCCGCCTCGCCCTGGTCGGCGCGTGCCCGGACCCGCTCCTCGACGGTCCACGCCTCGCCACTGAACGCCTTGTGGTCGACGACCTCGGCGATGCGCCGGGCGTGGAACAACGCCTGGTCGACCTTGTGGGCCGCGGTGCCGACCCGCAGGTGGGTCAGCGGGGCCTCGGCCTGGCTCGGGTAGTCGGTGTAGATGATCTTCCGGTCGGGCAGCCGCTCGAAGAAGCTGTCCCACGCCGCCTTGGCCAGGCCGGCGAGCATGCCGGCGCCGGAGACGGCGGCGACCAGCGTGGCCGGGGTGGAGTAGATGGGAATGTTCCGGTTGGTCTCGGACAGGGTGTCCGGACCGAGCGCGGCCCCCAGCGGGATGACCCGCTCGGCGGGGAGAAAGACGTCCGTGGCCACCGTGGTGATGCTGCCGGAGCCGCGCAGCCCGGTGGTGTGCCAGTCGTCGACCAACTCCATGTCGGACATCGGGACCATGGTCATGACCGGCTCCGGCTCGGCGCCGTCGCGCAGGATGACGGCCGCGGCCTCCATCCAGTGCGCGTGGTGCGCGCCGCTGACGAAGGGCCACCGGCCGTTGAGGATGTAGCCGCCCTCGACCGGGACCATGGTGCCCTTGGGGGCGTTGGTGCCGCAGACCCGCACGTCCGGGGTCGAGAACACCTCGTCCTGCACCTCGTCGGGGAACATGCAGACCAGGTACGTGGGGATCCAGTTGACCATCGCCACCCAGGCCACCGAGCCGTCGATGCGGCCCAGCGCCGCGCCGACCTCGACCAGGGTGGCGCCGTCGCACTCGTAGCCGCCGTACCGCTTGGGCACCCGCATCCGGAAGATGCCCGCCTCGGCCATCGCCTCGACCGTCGCCTCGTGCAGCCGCCGGTTCTCCTCCGACCACGCGATGTGCTCCCGGAGCACCGGCTCGGCCTTGGCGACCCGGCGGAGGATCTCCTCGCGCGTGGGGGTCTCAGTGATCGTCACCATTTCCTCCTTGAAGGCTCTCCGGTCCGTGGACCTTGTCCCCCTCACGGTCGCACCGGCCGCCGCGCGGACACTTCTTCCGTATTGCGGGGGTGCCCCGGAGCCGGGTCCGGGGGACGCCACGGCCCTCGGCTCAGGACGGCATCCGCATGGTCCGCAGGAAGACGGGCAGCAACCAGGGCCGCCGCCCGCCGACGGACAGCCTGCGGGCGAGCACCGCGCGCACCCGGTGCACCCGCCCGAACAGCATCAGGGTGAAGGTGGCCGGGTCGAAGGAGAGCCGGACGTCCGGGCGCGGGTCCGGCGGTCCCACCGACACCCGCCCGTCGACCAGGGCCAGGGTCACCTCCGGGCCGAAGCGGTGCCGGAAGTTCACCGAGATCCGTCCCGGGCGCGCCGGGGCGTCGCGGTCCAGCAGCCGGCCGTAGCTGCGGCGGGTCAGGTCGACCAGGAACAGGTCGACGAAGAGCGCGGCGTCGGCGGGGTCGATGACCCATCGCCTCCCGAGCGCCCGGGCGATGTCCCAGGCGTGGATGTTCAGCTCGTTGAGCAGGTGGGCCAGCAGCCCCGTGACCGGCAGCCGCGCGCCGCCCAGCCAGGACACCTCGTGCTCCGGCCCGGTCTCCCCGACCACCCGTAGCACCTCCTCGACGTCGGCGCGCAGCCGGTCGGCCAGGACCGGCAGGCGCCGCTCGGTGAAATGCCGCAGCACCTCGGCGTTCATCACCGAGATGGTGTCGACGGTGGTGCGGCGGCGCAGGTCGAGCAGGCCGGGCACCGGAAGGTCGGGCGGGGTCTCCCGGACGAGGGACAGGCCCATCGCGGCGACGCCGCACAGGTGGGCCATGGTGTCGGCCACCGTCCAGTGCGCGGTGGCGGCCCGGTCGGGCGGGGCGTCCTCGACGAGGTCGAGCAGCCGCCCCAGGACGACGGGCACGGAGGTTCGGACGCGGCGCCACTGATGCGGGGTGACCGACATACGTCCACGATGGACGAGACAGTAGGTGGAACGCTTGTTCGAGGTTGCCGTTCTACCGCCACGGCTGCCGTCGGGCCCGGCGCGGATTCGGCAATATCGAAGAAGCCAGTTGGCGGAACCGTCCCCACAATCCATCCATGACTGTCACCGGAAGCGCAGGCGCGGTCCACGTCGCCGCGCACCCCCACCCGCGGGCGCGCGGGCGGATCGTCCTGGGCGGTGTCGCGGCGGGGGTCCTGCTCGCGGTGCTGTGGTCGTACGAGTTCGTCGACCACGTGATCGGTGACAACGTCGCCAACGCCCTGCTGGGCCACGACGCGAAAGCCACCGCCATCGGCGGCACCGTCGCGGGCCTGGTGTTCGCGTTCGTCTCCGGCCTGGCCGGCACGTTCACGGCGTGCAACATCGCCATGGCCGCCGCGGTCGGCCCGATGAGCCAGGCCGGCGGCACCGGGGCCACCCGGGCCGGGCTGCGCGGGCTGCTGCGGCCGGTCGGCTGGCTCACCGTCGGGATGGTGGCGGTCTCCGCGGTGTACGGCTTCGTCGGCGTGCTGCTCGGCGACCGGCTGCCGCAACTGTCCACCGACACGGTCGGCGGGCTGCCGGTACGCCTGATCCAGTCGATGGTCGTCTTCGGCGTGATCGGGCTCGCCTTCGTCTACCTCGGGCTCGCCGCGCTCGGGACGCTGCCCGACCCGTTCGCGCACCGCCCGGTCGCCCGGGTCGTGGTGCTCGGCGCGCTGGTCGGCGGGTTCCTCATCGGCCGGCCGTACCCGCTGTTCAACAAGCTGTTCCACTGGGCGGTGGACACCGGGAACCCGCTCTACGGCGCGGGCGCGTTCGTGCTCCAGTCGCTGGGCAACATCGCCATCGTCGCCGCGCTGTTCGCGCTGATCATCGTGGCCACCCGGGGCCGGTTCATCCAGTGGCTGGCCGCCAGCCCCACCCGCACCGCCGCGGTGACCGGGGCGCTGCTGATCGCGCTGGGCGTGTTCATGGTCGTCTACTGGGACGTGCGGCTGCCCGCGATGTTCGACTACGGCTGGTTCCCCACCATGCCGTACAACGCGCGGTAGCGCCCCGCCGTGCCGGCGGGCGCGTCCCCGCGCCCGCCGGTGTCCGCGCCGGTCAGGCCGAGCCGACGTACCCGCCGGTCTTGATCCGCTGCGCGGTCTCCTCGTAGGCGACCGGGTCCTCCGGCAGCCGGGTGCCGAGCCCGTCGACGTAGCGGTTGAACATGCAGAACGAGGCGGCGATCAGCACCGCGTCGTGGATCTCCAGATCGGTGGCGCCCTCGGCGCGGGCCGCGTCGACCAGCTCCGCGCTCACCTTCCGCCCGCTCTCCTGCACCGCCGCGGCGATCCGTAGCAGGCCGCGCAGCTTCGCCGACACCTCGGCCGCGTCCAGGTCCGCCCGGACCTGTTGCACCAGCGGCATACCGCCGTCGAGCTGGGCGGCGGCGAACGCGGAGTGCGACGAGCAGCAGAACGTGCAGTCGTTGAGCCCGGAGACGTACGCCGCGATCAGCTCCCGCTCCCCGGCCGTGAGGGTCGGGTGCGGCGCGTGCAGCAGCGCCTCGGCCAGCGCGTTGAGCGCGACGGCGGTCTCCGGCCGGTAGCGCATGAGCCCGGTGATCCCCGGGTGTTCCGCCTCGTCCAGACCCAGATCGATGTGTGCCACATGCTCTCCTTGGCGTGACAGGCCGCGGCCGGCGGCAACGCGGTCCTGCTGCGCATGGTGCCGCCCCGGCGGCCCGTCCGCTTCTTCCTGCGTGCCCCGTTCGGGCCGGCGACCCGGACCGCCATCTCTCCCAGCGTGCCGTCTCCAGGGCCGGCACCTGGGCCGACACGGAGCGCCACGAGCAGGGCACGGACGCGTATTGCCGCTGCGTACGGGGCGCTGCCACGATCGGCCACATGGTCAACACAATGGACTTGCGGCAGGGGGCCCTGGCACAGACCGGGGCCCTGGTGGACCGACTTCGCGAACTCGTGCACCAGGAATCCCCACCCGGGGAGGTACGTCAGCTGCACGCCTGCGCCGACCTTCTGGAGAGCTGGATCAGCCCGGTGCTGGGCCGCCCCGCCGTGCGGGTGATGCGCGACGGTCTGCCGCACCTGCTCTGGCCGGCCGACGACCAGCGGGTGCTGCTGCTCGGGCACTACGACACGGTGTGGCCGGAGGGGACGGTGCGGGACTGGCCCTTCGCGCTCGCCGACGGCATCGCCACCGGCCCCGGGGTGTGCGACATGAAGGCCGGCATCGTCCAGATGGTCACCGCCCTGTCGCTGCTGCCCGACACCTCCCGGGTGGGGGTGCTGCTGACCTGCGACGAGGAGAGCGGATCGCCGACGTCCCGGCCGCTGATCGAGCAGCAGGCCCGGCGCTCCCGGGCGGTGCTGGTGGGCGAGCCGTCCACGGAGACGGGAGCGGTCAAGGTCGCCCGCAAGGGCGGCTCGAAGTACGAGATCACCATACGCGGCCGGGCCGCACACGCGGGCGTGGAGCCGCACCGGGGGGTGAACGCGGCGGTGGAACTGGCCCACCAGGTCCTGGCCGTGCGGGCGTTCGCCGCCGAGGGCACCAGCGTCACGCCGACGGTGCTCAGCGCGGGCACCATCAGCAACCAGGTGCCCGAGTCGGCGACGTTCTGCGTCGACGTACGCGCCTGGACCCGGGAGGAGCTCGACCGGGTGGACCGGTTGATCCACGCGATGACCCCCTGGCTGACCGACGCCGCGCTGGTGGTGGGCGGCGGGATCAACCGGTACCCGTTGCAGGAGGCGGTGGCGACGCCGCTGCTGGAGATCGCCCGGCGGGCGGGCCGGGAGCTGGGCCTGCCGCCGGTGGAGGCCGCACACGCCGCCGGGGCGTCCGACGCGAACTTCACCGGGTCGCTGGGCGTGGCCACCCTGGACGGCCTGGGCGGGGTGGGCGGCGGGTCACACGCCCGCACCGAGTGGGTGGACGTCACCCAGATGCCCGACCGCGCCGCCCTGCTCGCCGCGACGGTCGCCGGAGTGCTCGCGCAGCCGCGCCGGGGCCGCGTCGCCGCGGACCGGGGCGTCCCCGCCCGCCTCTGAACCCACGGCGGGCCGGAGATCGCCGTCGCCTCCACCAAGGCGCGCGCCGCTGCTCCCCAAGCGCCGGCTTCCCCTCCATAATGGTGCGTCGAGACGGCGCGCCGCCCGGTCCCCGCGCCGCTGCCCACCCGCCGGCGGTCCACGTTCGTGGCCGCCGGCCCAGCGAGCGGGAGGACGACCGCCCCATGACCCTCACCACGCGTCAGACCACGCCGCCGCCACGCTTCGGGGTGGAGGAGGAGTTCCTGGTCGTCGACGCCGTCACCCGGGCCCCGGCGCCCCGGGCCGCCGAGGTCGTCGGGGCGGCGTCCGCGCTGCTCGGGGAGCGGGTCTCCGGGGAGATCACCACCCTGCAACTGGAGACCCGCACCGACGCCTGCGAGACGCTCGGCGAGCTGGCCGCCCAGCTCGCCGAGGCCCGCAAGGTCGTCGCGGACTGCGCGCGGACGGCCGGGCTGCGGGTGGTGGCCACCGGCACCGCCCCCGTCGCCGGGGTGGTGCCGCCGCCGATGACCGTCGGCCCGCGCCAGAGCAGGGGCAACGAGACGTACCGGGGCCTGCACGACGAGCTGGCGCTGTGCGCCCTGCACGTGCACGTGGAGATGCCGAGCCGGCAGCGGGCGGTGCTGGTCGGCAACCACCTGCGGCCGTACCTGCCGCTGCTGCTCACCCTCACCGCGAACTCGCCGTACTGGGACGACCGCGACTCCGGGTACGCGAGCTGGCGGACCACCGTCTGGGGGCGGTGGCCGGTGGCCGGCCCGCCGCCGGTGTTCGACTCGGCGGAGCACTACGACGAGGTGGTGCAGCGGCTGACGGACGTCGGCGCCCTCGTCGACCGGGCCACCATCTTCTGGGACGTACGCCCCTCGGAGCGGCACCCGACCCTGGAGGTCCGGGTCGCCGACTCCGCCGTCACCGCCGAGGACTCGGCGCGGTACGCGGCGCTGGTGCGGGCGCTGGTGGTGCACCTGTCGGCGGCCGTGGAAGCCGGCGAGCCTGCCCCGGACGTCGCCGGCGAGCTGCTGCGGGCGGCCTACTGGCGGGCGGCCCGCGACGGCCTGGACGGCGAGGGTGTGGACCCGCGCACGGGCCGGCTGCGGCCCGCGACCGCGCTGGCCCGCGACCTGCTGGACATGGTGGAGCCGGTGCTGCGCGCCCACGGCGAGCACGACGTCGTCGCGGGATGGTTGGAGCGGCTGGGAGCCGACGGCACCGGGGCGCGGCACCAGCGGTCGGTGGCCCGCCGGGGTGGGACGCTCGCCGACGTCGTCGACCACCTTGCGGAGCAGACCGCGGGCTGACCCTGGCCGCGGTGCCATCATCACCCGCGCCGTCCACGGCGCGGCGATCAGGGCAATTCCGCGCAACCAGCGGCGGGTGCCGTGGGTAATGCTGGAGAAGCCCCCGACCTGCCGATGGAGGCTCTTCCGTGAACCAGATCGAGACCACCCCGTTCCACCTGGACAGGCTGGAACCCACGCTGATGAACCGCACCGCCCGGGCGTTCGCCGACCAGATGGCGGCCCGCCGGTCGGTACGACACTTCTCGGCCGAACCCGTGCCGCTGGACGTCGTCGAGGAGGCCGTTCGGGCCGCCGCGACGGCGCCCAGCGGCGCCAACCTGCAACCCTGGCGCTTCGTGATGATCACCGACGCGGAGCGCAAGCGCCAACTGCGGGAGGCCGCCGAGGCCGAGGAGATCGAGTTCTACACCCGACGCGCCTCGGCCGAGTGGCTCAATGCGGTGGCCCCGATGGGCACCGACTGGCAGAAGCCGTTCCTGGAGACCGCCCCGGTGGTCATCGTCGTGTTCGAGGTCCACCAGGGCCCGCAGACCCCGAGGCCCTACTACGTCAAGGAGTCGGTCGGCATCGCCGTCGGCATGCTGATCACCGCCCTGCACCTGTCCGGGCTGGCCACCCTCACCCACACCCCCAGCCCGATGCGGTTCCTCAACCAGATCTGCGAGCGCCCGGCCGAGGAGCGCGCCTGCGTGGTGATGCCGGTCGGCTACCCGGCCGAGGGGGTCACCGTCCCGGACCTGACCCGCAAGCCGCTGTCGGAGGTCATGGTCCGCCGGTAGGCGTCACCGCCCCAGATCCGCGGCGAAGAAGTCGAGCAGGGGCTGCACGTGCCGGTCCGGCCGGCGCCACTCGGCCAGCAGGTCCTCCAGCAGGTGCAGCTCCTCGACAAGTTCCCCGCCCCGGTACCGGCGCAGCACCGGGTGGATGAAGGCGCTCTCGGCGGCCCGGTCGGGCTGCGGGTGCCGCTCGATGGCGAACACGTCGGAGTACGCGTCGCGGCCCCAGCGCAGCGAGAACGTGTAGTAGTGGCTCTCGCCGCCGAACCGCTCCACCGCGTGGTCCTCGGGCAGGTCCTGGTAGTGGCAGGCCCCGCCGACGGGATCGACGACGATGACGTCGCAGAGGAACTCGAACTGGGTCCACAGCGCCGAGCTCCAGTTGACCCGGTCCAGCACCAGCCCGGTGAGCGCCTCGGCGTCGGCGTCCACCTTCTCGTACGGCAGCGGCGCGCCCTCGTACCGCTCGCGCAGCAGGGCGGTGAGCGTCCGCAGGTTGTAGCGGAACCCGTCGATGAAGGCCGAGGACGCCTTCTTGAAGTCGCGGTCCTGGGCGAGCGTGCCGGCGAAGTACAGCCCGTCGACGTCGACCGACTGCCAGTCGGTCCGGGTGGCCGGCAGCCGCCCGCTGGGCACCCTCGCCGGGCGGCAGTTCTCGGCGAACATCGAGGTGTCCATGGCGAAGCCGGTGCAGCGCAGCACGGTCTCGTACTCCATGACGGCCGTCTCGCCGTCGGCGTGGGTGTAGGTCAGGTGCACCTCGTACTTGTCGCCCACCGGGCGGATCTCGTCGATGACGCAGTCGAGCACCGAGTGCAGGGTCTTGAACTGGTAGCTGTCCAGAACGGCGCCGTGGTGGCCCCGTACGTCGCCAGGGTGCTTGGTGTTCCAGGCCAGCCGCATCGGCCGGGGGCTGGCCAGGTGGATCATGGCGGCGTGCCCGAGGATCGCCGAGGCGGTCTCGAAGGCGGAGTTGCCCTTGCCGAGGATGAGCACCCGCTGGCCGGCGTAGTCGGCCGCGTCGGTGCTCATGTCCTCGTAGCCGACCGCGTGCTCGATGCCGCGCACGTCGGGGACGTTCGGGGGGCCCCAGCCGGCGGCCACCACGACGCAGTCGGCGTGCAGCAGTCGGCCGCCGGCCCGCACGAGGAAGCCGTCGTCGGTCTTCTCGACCCGTTCGACGGTGGTGTCGTAGCGGATGGCCAACTGGTGGTGCCGGGCGAAGTCGCCCAGGTAGCGGACCAGGTCGTCCGCGTTGGGGAAATACTCGCGGCTGTAGTCGGAGAACGGCAGGTCGGCCGGCTCGTGCAGCAGCGAGTTCCAGTCCCAGCGCAGCCGGATCTCCGGGTCGGTGCTGGTCGTGTGCACCTTGTTCAGGGAGATCAGCCGGCGGTGCCGGGGGAACCGGCGGAAGAACTCGCCGGGGCTGGTAGCGCGTTCCAGCGTCAGGTAGTCGCTGCCGGCCTGCTGGAGGTAGTAGCTCAGCTGTAGGCCGGCCGGACCTGCGCCGATGATCAGGTAACGGTGGTGCTCGGTGCCTTCTGGCAGTTCGGTCATGGGTGCTCCCGCGTCGAGTACCCAAGACCATTGATGATAAATGCACTTAAGTCAATACATATCCGGGTTGGAGCGTGGCCCCGAAGGGCCGAGGCGCGCCCCCCAACGGGTTCCGCTCCGGTGCCGACCGCCCCCGACGGGTGGACCCCGGGGGCGGTCGGGCGACGTAGGCGCCGGCTCAGGCCGGCTGGGCGGCCGGCTCGCGGTGGCCGCTGACCTTCGCGGCCGGCATCGGGCCGCCGCGGGCGGTGCCGGTCATCTCGTCGCCGTCGATCGTCACGTCGAAGGCCAGATCCATCCGCATCGGCCTCT
Organism: Micromonospora sp. NPDC020750; assembly: GCF_044334565.1. Lineage (NCBI taxonomy): Bacteria > Bacillati > Actinomycetota > Actinomycetes > Micromonosporales > Micromonosporaceae > Micromonospora > Micromonospora sp. NPDC020750. The sequence continues at coordinate 643,081 of NZ_JBIRTH010000004.1, read as the reverse complement.
TGATGGACTGGTACCACGACAGGCGGTTGCCCTCCAGTTGGAGGTCGTTCAGGGTGAGCGTTTCCTTCTCACCACGCGAAATTCCCTGTAGGACACCGCCCTCGCTGAACAGCTCGAGCTCGGTACGGCGGGTGCCGAACGGGGTGGCCACGGCCACCTTCCAGAATCCCTCGACAGACACGACGGCTTCCTCTCTTCCCGGTCCCGGGCGGGGTGATCCCCGAAGACAGCGCGCCCGGGCAGCGCCGTAACCCACGCTAGCCACCGCGCGGTCCACAGTTAGTCGCCATATTGCCGTCTTCGGCCCCCCGGGTGGACACAGCGGGTCAAGACGACGAGATTGACCTAAAGGGATCCGGAGCGTCAAACCGTCCGTTAAACGCGAACCAAACGGCGGCAGGCTGGGAGAACGTCGGGAGCAATGTGAAAGAAGCGCACTCCGGGGCCACCGTCGCACGATGAAGTCGCACGATGAACCTGGGCCCGATCCGGTCGCCCTAATCCAATTTCCCCGCCCGTAGCAGGAGGAAACCAGGCACCCCAGGAATCAGATTCGCCACGTCGGCTAAAGAGGCCGGAGGAACCCCTCCACCGGCCGGGTCCGACGCGCCTGCGGACCTATCCCGCCAGGCGACAATTCCCCATCCCCCACCCGCGCGCCGCCACGAAACCGATCCGTGGAACACCGCCGCGGCGGCGCCGTCTGCCCTGTTCACGCCATCGGCTTTGGCAGAAGTCGATGGCACTGTCGTAAGGAGACCTTACCGTGCTGGGTCAACGCACACGCTCGCTCAGTCCCGGAATAGTCGCGATTCTACTCGCGGCCTCGCTCTTTTTCATCATCGACAGCCGCGTGTCCGTCGCCGGAGCCGAGGAGGCCGCCACACGATACCGCTTCACCGAGCAGCCCATCGCCTACCCGGACGGCTACGACAAGCTGCCCAAGAGAACGATCCGGGACGTCAACCCGACGTACCACAAGATCCGGGCCTGGATCTCGTCGGTCGGCGCGAGCATCGCGCTCAACGACCTCACCGACCACGGCCGGGCCAACAGCATGTGCTTCGTGGACGTCCGCACCAACCACGTGGTGGTCACCTACGCGCCCACCGCGCCGAAGGAGGACCAGTTCACGCCGTTCATCCTCGACGCGGCGCCGCTGCCGATCGACGACACCATGGCGCCGATGGCCTGCGTCCCGGGCGACTACAACCTCGACGGCCGGATGGACCTGATGGTCACCTACTGGGGCCGGGTGCCGATCATGTTCCTGCGCAAGGCCGGCGCCACCACGGTGTCCAACGCCACGTACCAGCGCCAGGAGCTGCTGCCGCAGAGCTCGCCGGACGGCCGCTACCACGGTCCCAAGTGGCACACCAACGCCTCCCTGGTCAGTGACCTCGACGGCGACGGCAAGCCGGACGTGGTGATCGGCAACTACTTCCCCGAGTCCGACGTGCTCAACACCCGGGGCCAGGACAACGTCGAGATGAACGACACCCTGTCCAGCGCCACCAACGGCGGCGGACTGCACGTGCTGCGCTGGCACTCGGCGACCACCGGGGACAACCCGTCGGTGAACTTCGTGGCGGAGCGCGGGGCGGTGCCGTTCAAGAAGTCCACCGGCTGGACGCTGGGCCTGGGCGCGGCCGACCTGACCGCGCGGGGGCTGCCGGACGTCTACGTCGCCAACGACTTCGGGCACAACCACCTGCTGCACAACATCTCCTCCCCCGGCCGGATCAAGTTCAAGGCGGCGATCGGGGAGCGCACCCCCACCACCCCCAAGTCGTTCGTGCTCGGCAACGGCTCGTTCAAGGGCATGGGCATCGACTTCGGCGACCTGGACCGCAACGGCAACTTCGACATGGTCGTCTCCAACATCACCACGGCCTGGGGCCTGGAGGAGAGCAACTTCGTCTGGATCAACCGGGCCCGCGACGAGCGCGACATGCTCGCCAAGCTGGGCAAGGGCGTCGCACCGTTCACCCAGGAGGCCCGGCCGCTGGGCATGGCCTGGAGCGGCTGGGGCTGGGACATCAAGTTCGGCGACTTCCTCAACAGCGGCGACCTGGAGGTCGTCCAGTCGCTCGGCTTCGTCAAGGGCAAGATCAACCGGTGGCCGTGGCTGCAGGAGATGGCCATGATGAACGACGACCTGCTGTCCAACCCGGCCATGTGGCCGAACCTGCAACCCGGTGACGACATCGCCGGCAGCCAGCCGCTGGCGTTCTTCGCCCGCACGGCCAGCGGCGAGTTCGCCAACATCACCAAGGAGGTCGGGCTCGACGTCCCGATCCCCACCCGCGGCGTCGCCACCGCCGACACCCGGGGCACCGGCGCGCTGGACCTCGCGGTGGCCCGGCAGTGGGGCCCGCCGGCGTTCTACGTCAACGAGGCGCCCAGCAAGGGCAACTTCCTGAACCTGCGGCTGTACCGGCCGGCGATCGGCGCCCCTGAGGGCCAGATGCTCTGCACCCCGGCGTACGGCGCCACCGTCACGGTGACCACGCCGGACGGCCGCAAGCAGATCTCCCAACTCGACGGCGGCAGCGGCCACGCCGGCAAGCGGAGCTTCGAGGTCCACTTCGGCCTCGGCAACAACAATGGCCCGGTCACCGTCGACCTGCGCTGGCGCGACCTGGGCGGCCAGCAGCACAGCACCAGCCAGCAGCTCACCGCCGGAACGCACACCCTCGTGCTGACCGACCGCGTCGAGGAGGTTCCGAACCGATGACCACGATCGCCCCGCCCCCCAGCATCAACACCGCCCCCGCGGCCCGCGTCGCCCCCGCCCCGGCCAAACCGGAGCCCGACCGCCGCTACCTGGCCTTGCGCAACTTCGCCCTCTCCATCAGCATCTTCAACATCTTCGGCTACACCCTGCTCGGCTTCGAGCAGCCGTGGCTGTGGCCCATTCTCGCGGTGCTCACCGCCTACGCCGCCGAGATCACCTTCGAGCTGATCCGGGCCTGGGCCAAGAAGGAGACACCCCGGTTCCTCGGCGGCGGTGGCCGCCGGGTGTACGAGTTCCTGCTGCCCTCGCACATCACCGCGCTGGCCTGCAACATGCTCCTCTACGCCAACGACATGTTCCTGCCGATCGCGTTCGCCGTGATCGTCGGCGTCACCGGCAAGTACGTCCTGCAGGCCCCGGTCTACGGCCGGATGCGGCACTACATGAACCCGTCGAACTTCGGCATCACCATGGCGCTGGTCTGCTTCGGCTCCTGGATCTCCATCGCCCCGCCGTACGAGTTCACGGAGAACGCCAACACCTACTTCCGGGTGATGATCCCGATCATCATCGTCACCGCCGGCACCGTGATCAACGCGCTGCTGACCCGCAAGGTGCCGTTGATCGTGGGCTGGCTCGGCGGCTTCGCCATCCAGGCGTTCATCCGGCACTGGATCTGGGACGTCGCGCTGTTCTCCGCGCTCGGCGTGATGACCGGTGTGGCGTTCGTGCTGTTCACCAACTACATGATCACCGACCCGGGCACCACCCCGGCCAAGCCGATGAACCAGTTCATGTTCGGCTCCTCGGTGGCCATGGTCTACGGCGTGCTGATGCTGTTCAACGTCGTCTACACGCTCTTCTTCGCGGTGGTCGTGGTCTGCGGCATCCGCGGACTGGGCTGGTGGATGGCGAGCCTGCGCAAGAAGTCCCGGGACCAGGCCGGGCTGTCCCTCGGCACCCCCAGGCGCATCGCGTGATCCGGCGGGACAGGACGCGCCGCGCCGGCTGGCGCGCCGCGCCGGCCGACCAGGTCGACCCCGTCAGGGCGGTCGACGGACGAAGCGAGGAGCAGGAATGAGCGAACGCATCGCGGTCGTCGGGATCGCCTGCCGATATCCCGACGCCGAGAACCCCAACCAACTGTGGGAGAACGTGCTCACCGGCCGCCGGGCGTTCCGTCGGCTGCCCGACGAGCGGATGAACTCCGAGGACTACTACTCCCCCGACCCGACCGCGCCCGACCGGTTCTACTCGGCCAAGGCCGCCGTGATCGAGGGCTTCGAATTCGACCGGGTCAAGTACAAGATCGCCGGCAGCACCTTCCGGTCCACCGACATGACGCACTGGCTGGCCCTGGACACGGTCGCCCGGGCGCTGGAGGACGCCGGCTTCCCGGACGGCGAGGGGCTGCCGCTGGCCACCACCGGGGTGGTCATCGGCAACACCCTCACCGGTGAGTTCAGCCGGGCCAACCTGCTGCGGCTGCGCTGGCCGTACGTGCGGCGCACGGTCGGGGCGGCGCTGCGCGAACAGGGCTGGGGCGACGCCGAGGTCGGCACGTTCCTCGACGAGCTGGAGCCGCGCTACAAGGCGCCCTTCCCGCCGATCGACGAGGACACCCTGGCCGGGGGCCTGGCCAACACCATCGCCGGGCGGGTGTGCAACCACTTCGACTTCAAGGGCGGCGGCTACACCGTCGACGGCGCCTGCTCGTCGTCGCTGCTGTCGGTCTCCACCGCCTGCAACGCCCTGGCCAACGGCGACCTCGACGCCGCCGTGGCCGGCGGGGTGGACCTGAGCATCGACCCGTTCGAGGTGATCGGCTTCGCCAAGACCGGGGCGCTGGCCACCGGGGAGATGCGGGTGTACGACCGCAACTCCAACGGGTTCTGGCCGGGCGAGGGCTGCGGCATGCTGGTGCTGATGCGCGACGAGGACGCCGTGGCGCGCGGGCTGCGGCGGCACGCCGTCATCGCCGGCTGGGGCTACTCCTCCGACGGCAAGGGCGGCATCACCCGGCCCGAGGCCAGCGGGCACCGGCTGGCCATCCGCCGGGCGTACGAGCGGGCCGGCTACGGCATCGACTCGGTCGCCTACCTGGAGGGTCACGGCACCGGCACCGCCGTCGGCGACGCCACCGAGCTGACGGCGTTCACCGAGGCCCGGCAGGAGGCCGACCCGGCGGGCGCGCCCGCCGCGATCAGCACCGTGAAGGGCAACTTCGGCCACACCAAGGCCGCCGCCGGGGTCGCCGGGCTGCTCAAGGCGATCCTCGCGGTACGCCAGCAGGTCATCCCGCCGGCCACCGGGCACGTCGACCCGCACCCGGTGCTCGACGTGGAGCGGCCCGCCGTGCGGGTGCCCGCGACGGCGGAGCTGTGGCCGGCGGACAAGCCGGTCCGGGCGGCGGTGTCCTCGATGGGCTTCGGCGGCATCAACGCCCACGTGGTGGTCGAGAGCGCGGAGAACGGCCGGCGGACCCGGATCGGGGCGTCGACGGCCGCGCTGGTGCGCTCCCGGCAGGACACCGAGCTGCTGATGTTCGACGCGCGCACCCCGGAGGAACTGGGCTCACGGCTGTCGGACCTGGCACCGTGGGTCGGCCGGCTGTCGTACGCGGAACTGGGCGACCTGGCCGCGACCCTGGCCGGGAAGCTGGCCGACCGGCCGGTGCGGGCGGCGGTGGTCGTCGCGTCGCCCGAGCAGGCGCGGCAGCGCCTGGAGCGGCTGGTCGAGCTGGTCGACTCCGGCGAGCAGCGGGTGATCGACGCGACCGGGGGCGTCTTCCTCGGCTCGACGGGTTCCGCCCCGCGGATCGGGTTCCTGTTCCCCGGCCAGGGCGCGGGCCGGCGGGCCGACGGCGGCGCGCTGCGCCGCCGGTTCGAGGAGGTCGACACCCTGTACCAGGACCACCAGCCGCCACCCGGCGCGGACCTGGTGGCCACGGCGGTGGCGCAGCCGCGGATCGTGACCGCGTCGGTCGCCGGCCTGCGGGTGCTGTCGATGCTCGGGGTGCGGGCGGTCGGGGCCGCCGGGCACAGCCTCGGCGAGCTGACCGCCCTGCACTGGGCCGGCGCCATGGACGAGGCGACGCTGATCGCGACCGCCGGCGCACGTGGCCGGATCATGGCAGACGCCAGCGCCGGCGACGGCACGATGGCCAGCATCTCCGCCGCCCCCGAGGTGGTCGAGCCGCTGCTGGTCGGCACGCCGGTGGTCATCGCCGGCTACAACAGCCCGCAGCAGACCGTGGTCTCCGGTCCGGTCGCGGCGGTGGAACAGGTCGGCGCGCTGGCCGAGCGGTCCGGGCTGTTCTGGACCCGGATCGCGGTGTCGCACGCCTTCCACTCGGAGGCAGTCGCCCCGGCCGCGGTCGCGTTCGCCGAGCACCTGGGCAGCCTGCCCTTCGCCCCGCTGTCCGGTGGGATGGTCTCCACGGTCACCGGGGACGTGCTGCCGGCCGACACCGACGTGCCCGACCTGCTGCGCCGGCAGGTGCTGGACCCGGTGCGGTTCACCCAGGCGGTGCGCCGCCTGGCCGACGACGCCGACCTGCTGCTGGAGGTCGGTCCGGGTCGGGTGCTGCGCGGCCTGGCCGCGGACATCGCCCCGGAGGTGCCGACGATCTCGCTGGAGACCGACAGCCTGTCGCTGGCGGGCCTGCTCAACGCGGTCGGCGCCGCGTACGCGGCTGGCGCGGCGGTGAACCACTCGGTGCTGTTCCAGGACCGGTTCACCCGGCCGCTGGAGCCGGGCCGGCCGCTGCGGTTCTTCGCCAGCCCCGCCGAGTCGGCGCCGGCCGGGGACTTCGCGGTGGCCCGTGCCGGGGCCGAGCCGGCCGCCGTCGCGGTGTCGCCGGCCGGCGCGTCCGTCGCGGCCTCCGGGCCCGGCGCGACGGTCGACACCCTGGAACTGCTGCGCCGGCTCGCCGCCGAGCGGGCGGAGCTGCCGCTGGAGGCCGTACGGCCGGACAGCCGGCCGCTGGACGAGCTGCACCTCAGCTCGATCACCGTCGGGCAGATCGTCAACCAGGCCGCCCGGGAACTCAACGTGACCGCCCCGACGCTGACCTCCAGCTACGCCACCGCCACGGTGGCGGAGATCGCGCAGATCCTGGACGAGGCCGGCGGTGGCGGCGACGCGGAGGAAGCGGAACGGTCGATCGCCGGGGTGGCCCCGTGGGTCCGGGCGTTCGCGGTGGACCTGGTGCCCACCGAGGCCGGTCCGCGGGTCGGTGCCCCGGTCGAGGGCGGCTGGCAGGCGTTCACCGCCGGGCACAGCCCTCTCGCCGAGCCGTTGCGCGCGGCGCTGCAACAGGCCCGGGTCGGCGGTGGGGTGCTGCTGTGCCTGCCGCGCGACTGTCAGCCCGAGCACATTCCGGTGATGCTGCGGGCCGCCCGGGCCGCCGTGTCACAGGGTGGCCCCGTCCGGTTCGTGGCGCTGGGCGACCGGCGCAACGCGGCCGGCCTGGCCAAGACGCTGCACCAGGAGCACCCGGAGATCACCACCACGGTGATCACGCTGCCGCTGGCCGGCGACCCGTCCGCCGACGACATCGCGGCCACGGTGTCCCGGCTCGTCGCCGACGTGGCGGCGACCGCCGAATTCAGCGAGGTCAACTACGACGCCGACGGCAACCGGTACGTGCCGGTGCTGCGGCCGGCGCCCCTGCCGCCCAACGGCGGGCCCGGCCTCGGGGTGGAGGACGTGCTGCTGGTCACCGGAGGCGGCAAGGGCATCACCGCCGAGTGCGCCCTGGCGCTGGGGCGGGACACCCTGACGGCGGTCGGCCTGATCGGCCGCTCCGACCCGGCGGCCGACGCGGAACTGGCGGCCAACCTCGAACGGCTCACCGCCGCCGGGGTGCGCTTCCACTACGCCCGGGCGGACATCACCGCCCTGGACGAGGTGAAGGCGGCCGTCAACGACATCGAGCGGGTGCTCGGCCCGGTCACCGGTGTGCTGCACGGCGCCGGCCGCAACGAGCCGACCACGGTGGTCAGCCTCGACGAGGCGACGTTCCGGCGGACCCTCGCGCCGAAGATCGACGGGCTGGAGGCCGTGCTCGCCGCGACCGACCCGCACACGCTGCGGCTGCTGGTCACCTTCGGCAGCATCATCGGCCGGGCGGGGCTGCGCGGCGAGGCGCACTACGCCACGGCCAACGACTGGATGACCGACCTGACCCGCCGGGTCGGCGAGGACTACCCGCACATCCGGTGCCTGGCGCTGGAGTGGTCGGTGTGGTCCGGCGCCGGCATGGGAGAGCGGCTCGGGGTGCTGGAGGCCCTCACCCGCGACGGCATCGCCCCGATCCCGGTGGAGGCCGGCATCGCCACCCTGAAGGAGGTGCTGGCCAGCCCGTCCGCGCCGCAGGCGCTGGTGGTTATGGGCCGCGCCGACGGCCTGTCCACGGTCACGCTGGAGCGGCGCGAGCTGCCGCTGCTGCGCTTCGTCGACCGGCAGCAGGTGCACTACCCGGGCGTGGAGCTGGTCGTGGACGCCGACCTGACCGCCGACGACGACCTCTACCTGCCCGACCACCTGCTCGACGGGGACCTGCTCTTCCCCGCCGTGCTGGGCATGGAGGCGATGGCGCAGGCGGCGGCGGCGCTCACCGGGCGCACGGAGGCCCCGGTGCTGGAGGACGTCGAGCTGCTGCGCCCGATCGTGGTGCCGCCCTCGGGCAGCAACACGATCCGGATCGCGGTGCTCGCCGCGGCCGACGGCGCGGTCGAGGCGGTGGTGCGCAGCAGCGACACCAACTTCCAGGCCGACCACTTCCGGGCCCGGCTGCGCTGGGACCAGCCGCTGCGGGTCGAAGCCCGGCCGGGGACCGCCGCCGCGCGGCTGCTGCCGATCGACCCGGCCCGCGACCTGTACGGCCCGGTGCTGTTCCAGGGACGGCGGTTCCAGCGCCTGCTGGGCTACCTGGACCTGGCGGCGACGAGCTGCACGGCGCGGGTGTCCAACCGGCCGGTCGACGCGTGGTTCGCCCGGTACCGGCCCGGCGACCTGGTACTCGGCGACCCGGGCACCAGGGACACGGTGATGCACGCGTTGCAGTGCTGCGTGCCGGACGCGACCCTGCTGCCGGGGGCTATCGAGCGGCTGCACCTGGCCGACCCGAAGGTCGCCGCCACCCTGGACACCGTCACCATCCACGCGGTGGAGCGGCTGCGCCAGGGCGACACCTACCACTACGACGTGGACGTCTGCGACGGCGACGGCAATCTCGTCGAGCGGTGGGTGGGGCTGCGCCTGCACGCCGTACGCAAGCAGGACGGCACCGGGCCGTGGCTGCCGGCGCTGGTCGGCCCGTACCTGGAGCGGCGGGCCGGCGCGTTCCTGCCCGACGAGCTGCGCTGCGTCGTACGGCCCGACGACCCGGACGCCACCGGCACGCCGGCCCGACGCCGGCAGACCGCCCGGGCGGTGAGCTGGGCGTTGGGCGCGGAGACGACGGTGCGTTACCGGCCCGACGGCAAGCCGGAGGTCGACGGGGACGTCCGGATCTCCGCCTCGCACGGCGCCGGGGTCACCTTCGCCGTCGCCGGCGCCTCGGCGGCGGTGGGCTGCGACGTGGAGCTGGCCGCGGCCCGTTCCGCCGAGGAGTGGGAGGGCCTGATCGGCCCGGACGGGGTCGCCCTGTCCACGCTGCTGGCCCGGGAGCAGGGCGAGGACCTGTCGGTCGCCGCCACCCGGGTCTGGGGCGCGGTGGAGTGCCTGCGCAAGAACGGCCACACCCGGGTCGACCTGGTGGCCGAGCCGAACGGAACGGCCGGTTGGGTCGCTCTGCGGTCGGGGGCGGCGCGGGTCGCCACCTTCGTCACCGCGCTCAACGACATCGGCGACCCGGTGGTGTTCACGATGTTGGCGGAAGGAGTCAGGTGAGATGGAGTCCTACTACGAGTACCGGCACCTGGTGGGTTTCGAGGAGACCAACCTCGTCGGGAACGTCTATTACGTCAACTACCTGCGTTGGCAGGGCCGGTGCCGGGAGATGTTCCTGCGGGACGAGGCGCCGGAGGTCCTGGCGGACATCCGCGACGACCTGAAGCTGTTCACGCTCAAGTGCGAGTGCGAGTTCTTCACCGAGATCACCGCGTTCGACGAGCTGTCGATCCGGATGCGGCTGGAGGACCTCACGCAGACCCAGATCGGCTTCGCGTTCGACTATGTGCGGCTGCGTGACGGCTTCGAGGAGCTGGTGGCCCGGGGTCGGCAGCGGATCGCGTGCATGCGCGGCCCGAACACCGACACCCGGCCGACCCGGGTGCCGGACACGCTGCGCGCGGCCCTGTCGCGCTACGCGGTGCCCCTCGCCGCAAGTGGCCGGCGGGTGTCCGAAGGCGTCGGGGAGGGCTGAGCCGTGACCAGAGCGGACCAGCGACCGACCGCCGGCCCGGCGACGATGCCGGCGCCCGCGGCCGACCACGCCGAACTGCGGGCGGTGATGGGGATGTTCGCCACCGGCGTGACGGTGGTGACGTCGGGCCGGGACCTGCCGCACGGCATGACCGCGAACGCGTTCACCTCCGTGTCGCTGGACCCGGCGATGGTCCTGGTGTGCGTGAAGCGCAGCGCCGTCATGCACGACACCATCCTGGCCCAGGGCACCTTCGCGGTGTCCATCCTGGCCGCCGACCAGGAGGGGCTGGCCCGGTACTTCGCCAGCTCCAGCAGGCCCCGCGACGAGCGGGAGTTCGAGACGGTGCGGTGCGAACCGGGCCCGCACACCGGCGCGCCGATCGTGACCGGGAACGTGGCCTGGGTGGAGTGCAAGCTGGCGGCGGTGTACGACGGCGGCGACCACTCCATCTTCCTCGGCTCGGTCCTCAGCACCGGCCGTGGTGACAGCAGTGACGCACTGCTGTTCCATGGCGGCCGGTTCCGCGAGGTCGGCAAGGGCTGACCGGGTCGGCCACCGACGGCCGGGCGGCCACGCACCCCGCGTGGTCGACCCGGCCGTCGCCGTGCGGGCCGGGCGCGGGAAGCACAGGGCCCGCGGGAACCAAGGACAGGCGCGGGAACCACAGGGCAGGCGCGGGAACCACAGGGCAGGCGCGGGAACCACAGGGCAGGCGCGGGAACTATCAGCAGGGCCAGCGCGGGGCGACCTCGTCGGGGCCCCGGGCGGACACGACGAGGCGCAACCGGCGGGAAGCACCGGTTGCGCCTGGATCGACGAGTCGGACGGGTCAGGCCTCGTGGACGTGCATCGGCAGGCCGCCCCGCACCCGCAGGGTCAGCATCGGCTCCGGCACCACCTGGTAACCGGGGCTCAGCGACAGGCGTAGCTGACGGGCCACGCAGGCCAGGACGAACACCGCCTCCATCAGCCCGAGGTTGTTGCCGACGCAGAAGCGCGGGCCGGCGCCGAACGGGATGTAGGCGTACCGCGGTCGGTCGGTGCGCCGGTCCGGGTCGAACCGGTCCGGGTCGAAGCGGTCCGGGTCGGGCCAGAACTCCGGGTGCCGGTGCAGGGTGTACGGGCACAGCACCAGGTCTGCGCCGGCGGGCACGTGCCACCCGCCCACGTTGTCGTCGGCCTGGGCGATGCGCGGCAGCAGCCACACCGGCGGGTACATCCGCATCACCTCGTCGACCACCATCGCGGTGTACCGCAGCCGGTGCAGGTCCTCGTACACCGGGTTCCGGTCGCCGAGCACCTCGACGGCCTCGGCGTGCATCCGCTCCCACACCTCGTGGTGCTGGTCGAGCAGGTAGAAGGTCCAGGTGAGGGTGCTGGCGGTGGTCTCGTGCCCGGCCAGCAGCAGGGTGACCAGCTCGTCACGCATCCGCTGCCGGGCCACCCCCGGGTCGGTCTCCCGGCTGGTCGACTCGATGAGGCGGGACACCACGTCGTCGCGGCCCTCGGTGCCGCCGGGCTCCGCCCGCCGGTGCGCCACCAGCCGGTCGACGATCTCCTGGAGCTCGGCGCGGGCCCGGCGGAAGCGCAGCTGCCGGGGCAACGGCACCCAGGTCGGCACGGCGCTCAGCGACATCATCTCAAAGATCGCCTGGTCCTGGACCGCCTCGAACGCCTCGCCGATCCCGCCGAACTCGCTGAGGTCGGCGTCGAGCAGCGTCCGGCCCAGCACGCCGAGGGTCAGCTCGGTCATCTCGTGCCGGATGTCGACCGGGTCGCCGCCGGCCATGCGTTGCAGCCGGGCGGCCATCCGCACCGCCTCCTCGGCGACCGCGTCGGCCTGACGGGCGATGCGGCGCGCCTGGAACACCGGCTGGATCACCTTGCGCTGCTTGGTCCACAGCTCGCCCTCACTGGTCAGCAGGCCGTCGCCGAGGGTACGGCGGGCGTGCACCAGCCCGATGCCCTTGTGGTAGTTGCCGGGGTTCTCGGCCAGCACGTGCTTGGCGTGGTCGGGGTGGTTGAAGAAGTAGAGCGTCTTCGGCCCCAGCGGCAGCCGGACCGCGTCGCCGTGCCGGGCGGAGACCGCCCGCATGACGTCCAGCCGGTTGCGGGCCATCCGCCCGAGCAGCACCGGCGCCGTCCAGGGCGACGGCCCCGGCGGGCGCAGCCGGCCCCGGTCGGCGACGGCGGTCACGGCTGCACCCTCGCGCCGACCCGGAACCGCTCGGCCACGGCCCGCCGCCACACCTCGTAGGCGGGCAGGCCGTCGGCCGCCGGTCCGGCGGGGATCAGCTCGTCGGTGATCCGGCCCGCCTCGGCGGCGGAGGTCCGGCAGAACACCCGGGCCGCCAGCTCCGTGTGCGGTACCAGCAGCCCGGCCCTGATCCGGGCCTGCGCCGCGAACGCGGAGGCCTGGGCGACGAACGGGGCGTGCTCGCCCGCCCGGGTCAGGAACAGCCGCAGCTCTTCCTCGGTGCAACCGCCCGCGTACGTCGCCGCGAGCCCGGCGCCGCTGTAGAGGTCCTGGTGCCGGGCCGGCGCGAACCGGTCGATGAGGTCGGCCGCGAGCGTCGGATCGCACCCGGCGACGAACCAGGTGGCCCGGCCGATGCCCTGGTCGATGGCGCGGGCGGCGTACGAGGTCGGGCCCTCGGCCGGCCACGGGAAGTCGGTCACCGCGCGCCGGCCGTGCACATACTCGTCGGTGTGGAAGTACGCCTGGTGGAAGCCGTAGCCGTCGTGCACGAGCCAGCGCAGCAACGGGTCGGTGCCGGCCGCGAGAGCCCGCCGCCACAGGAACTTCGGCAGTCGGGCGAGCGCCCAGCCGATCCCGACGTACGCCATGTAGACGTGCCGGTCGCCGGTGCCGGCGAGGAACTCGGCGCTGCGCCGAGGGGTGCCCGGGGTCAGCGCGTCGACCAGCGCGAAGCCCATGGCCGCGCCCTCGTAGGCGAACCCCTGGAACCGGGTGGGCAACTCGGCGAGGTCGGTGTCGACGTCGGTCACCCGGCGTGCGCCGGCGGCCGAGGAGAGCCCGGTCAGGAACGACGAACCGACCGTCTCCAGGATGGTGCGGGCCTCCGGCCCTTTGTCGTGGAACCCCCGGGTGGAGACGAGGGTCTCCGAGACGTCGGGGGTGAGGACGCGGCGCCTGAGCGCCCTGATGGTGCCGGCCACCTGCTGCTCCAATACATCCAAAATTGACGATCCAACTGCCCCATCCTCCGGGCCGACCGGTGTCCGCCGCCACTTCCCGCTTGCCCTCTGACCTGCGGTGCAATGGCCAGGACGACGGCACGCTGGGAGTAGTTCGCCGTCGCCGGACGGGGCAGGATCGAGCCGCCCGCCAGGCCCGGCAGCCGCGACGCGCCGCGCGTCCCACGCCGGTCGCGGGCGGAGAGGAACTCGCGATGTTGGTACTTGTGACGGGCGGTACGGGCTTCGTCGGCGCGCACACGGTGGCGGCGCTCGCCGCGGCCGGACACCGGGTGCGGGTGCTGGCCCGCGACCCCGACCGGGTCGCCCCGGCCCTGTCGCCGCTGTCGGTGCCGAGCGACGCGGTGCAGGTCGCGGACGGCGACGTCACCGACGAGACCGCGGTGGCCCGGGCCGTCCGCGGCGTCGACGCGCTGGTGCACGCCGCCTCGGTCTACTCGTTCGACAGCCGGTGGCACGAGGCCACCCGACGCACCAACGTGCGCGGCACGGAGGTGGTGCTGGCGGCGGCCCGCCGGCACGGGGTGGGGCGATCGGTGCACGTGTCGACGTTCGGCGCGCTGCTGCCGTCCCCGGCCGGGACGGTGGGCCCGCAGTCGCCGCCGAGCACGGCCCGGGAGACGTACCTGGCGAGCAAGGCCGCCGCGGAGCGGGTCGCCCGGCAGCACCAGGCCCACGGCGACCCGGTGGTGATCAGCTACCCGCCCGCCCTGCTGGGCCCGGACGACCCGAAGCTCGGCGACCAGAACGCCCGGCTGCGCAACGTGTTGCGCGGCCTGATGCCGATGTGGCCCACCGGCGGCTTCCCGGTCGGCGACGTGCGGGACACGGCCGTGCTGCTCGCGGAGCTGGCCACCGGGCCCGCCGGGGTCGGCGACCGGCACCTCGGCCCGGGCCGCTACCTGCGCACCCGCGACTACGTGACGGCCATGCGCGAGGTGACCGGCCGTCGGCTGCCCACGCTGTTCCTCCCGGCCCGGGCGATGCTGCCCTTCGCCTACGCCACCGACGTGGTGCAGCGGGTGTGGCCGTGGCACATCCCGGCCGAGTACGGCGCCTGCTACGTCTGCGCCTGCGACGCCCGCCCGGAGGACGTGGCGCGGTCGGCGGGGCCCGAGCCCCGGCCGTTCACCGAGACGCTCGCCGACACCGTGCGCTGGCTGCACCGTACGGGGCGGCTCACGGCGGCGCAGGCCGGCCGGGCCGCCGCACCTGCCGACCCCGCCGCGCCCGCGGCGGGATCCGTCCGAGCCGCGGCAGCGCCGCGGAAGGAGGCACGATCATGACCGTCGCAGAACCGCATCCCGCCCGCTCGTCCGAGGCCCACGCCGTCGCGGCCTACCGTCAGGTCCGGGACACCACGGCGGCCCTGCTGGCCCAGGCACCCCCGGAGGCCGGCGCGCTGCCGGTGGCGAACTGTCCGGGGTGGACGGTCCGGGACCTCGTCGCGCACCTGGTGGAGGTCTGCGCGCGGGTGCACGGCCGGGCCACCGGGTCCACTCCCGGACCGGTGCCCGCCGGCGGGCTGCCGGAGCTGTTCGACGAGTGGGAGCGGTTGAGCGGGCCGGTGGAGGAGTTCCTCGCCGGTCCGGGTTCGATGGACCGGCACATCCTGGTGATGGACGCGTTCACCCACGAGCTGGACCTGCGTCAGGCGCTGGGGGTGCCGCCACCGGTCGACCACCCGGCGCTGCCGGTGGCCTCGGGTGTCCTGCTGACGGGGCTCTCCGCCTCGCTCGACGGCCACGGCCTGCCGCCGCTGGCGGTCGAGACCGAGCACGGGCGGCGCGTGGCGGGAACGGGCGAGCCGGCGGTCACGATGTCCGGCCCGTGGTACGAGGTCTATCTGTCGCTGGCCGGTCGCCGCACCACGGCGCAGATCCGGTCGCTGCGGTGGAGCGCGGATCCGGGGCGCTGGCTGCCGGCGTTCACCTGGGGGCCGTTCCGGGTGCCGGAGTCGTCCGGCGCCGAAACCGTACGCTGAACGCCGGTTGTGACGCGTGCGCCGGTCGGCGTCCCGGCCGACCGGTGCCCCCGTCCCACCGGCCTGCTCCCCTCCCCCTGGGAGGTCTTTCAGGGCTCGTTGCCGGGTCCCGCGCGGCCCGCGCCCTCATCCCCGGGTGGCGACGCCGCCGCCCGGTCCGTGGCCCCGGCGCGACCCCGGGCCCGGGGTGCGGGGTCGCCACCGCCCGGTGGCGGCGGTCACGACTTGGCCCCGTGCAGCATCCGCGACGACCGGTTGGTGCGCCGGTCGTTGCGGGCGAAGCCGTGCCGGGTCCGGCTGCCGGGGGTGCTGCTGTCCAGTTCGGGCAGCGCGATCAGGATGGGCAGGTCGAACACTCCGGTGTGGTGCAGCTCCAGGTCCACCGTGAGTTCGTCGCCGACGGCGACGGTGAGCGCGTCGTGGGAGCCGACCGCCAGGGGCCGGCGCATGGACGGCCGGGCCGCGATGTCGTCGAGCGCGATCGCCGCGGCGCGCAGGTACCACTCCCCCTCCGGCACGTCACGCAGCATGTACTCGCCGGAGGCCTCCAGGATGTCGCAGGAGGCCGGCAGGCCCTGCACGATGGGGCTGTCGAAGATGCCGACGTACACCTTGACCGGCACGTCGACCTGGGGCAGGACGAGGCGTCCACCGATGCTGGCGCGGCGGCGCGGGCCGGCCGTGCGGGTGCGGGCCAGCTGTGGGATGCCGTGCTCGGCCAGCCACCGGTACCGGGCCGGCGAGATGCCCACGCTGCGGGTGAACCGGCTGATGAAGGTGCCCAGGCTGTTGTAGCCGACCGCGTAGGCGATGTCGGTGACGCTCATGTCCGTCTCGAGCAGCAGGTTCTTGGCCTTGTAGAGCCGGATCGCGGTCAGGAAACGACCTGGCGAAGTGCCCGTCTTGGACCGGAAGAGCCGGGAGAAGTAAAAGCGGCTGAGAAAGGCTGAATCGGCCATTGCGTCGAGCGACAGCGGTTCGTGGTAACGATCCCACATGATCGAGATGGCTCTTTCGACGGCGTTGTGCACGGCGAATCAACTCCATTCGGTGAACACGTTGGAGACACTCCGGCCGCATCCTGGCACGATGTGCCCGTGCGCCGGGCGCCGGCCGCGGGGGCGTCCCCACGACCGGCGACGTGGTCCTGCCCAAGGGTCGCCACGACTTCGTCGTCGCACCGTATCGGAACAGGTGTTCGATCATCCGGTGAAAACTGCGGAGAATCGCCAGTTCACCGGCTTGGTCGGGCAGCGCAAGTGCGGACCGAAACCTCTCGAGTCGCCCTTACTGTGAGTGTCCTAAGTGGTCCGGATGGGTTAGGACGATACCATGCATGGAGATCAATAAATACGGTAGTTTTCAATGTTCTTACTCGCAGCGACGTGACTTAATCTGACAGTCGCAGCGATTATCCGAATTGTTCGACGATGCGCGCCGTGTCCGGACATGATCAGTGCGGGACCGGGAGCTGGCCACCCAGCCACCGGGCCGCCGCCATCGCCGCCCAGGAGCAGATCTCGACCAGCGTCCGGTCGTCCGCGCCGACCAGCCGGCAGCTACGCACGACCCCCGGGTCCACCTGGTACGAGGCGAAGGCCACCAGCAGGGCCAGCCGACCCACGGGGCGCTGATTCTCGGGCAGTCCCCCGACGAGTTCCTCCACCCAGTCCCGGCTGATCCCCCGCGGACCGCCGCGCCAGCCGACCAGGTTGACCAGCACCAGGTCGCGGACCGCCTCGGGCACCGAGCGGCGCCCCGCCTCGTCGATCGCGGCGCAGGCCCGGCCGAACGCCTCCGCGATCGCCGGGTTGCCGGCCGCCCAGGACAGGTCCGCCGGCAGCGGCGCGGCCGGCAGCAGTTCCAGGGAGCGACCCGGTTCGTGCGGACGCCGCGACGCGCTCATCATGGCCCAGCCGAGCACCCGCAGCACCATGGGCAGGGCGACCTCCGGCACCCCGGGCGGCAACGGCACGTCGCGCAGGAACACGTTCACCACCCGGTTGAGGTAGTGCAGCAGCACCGCCACCCCGGCCAGCTCCGGCATCTGGGCCGCGGGGAACGGCGGCCGGTCCGGCCGGGTCCGCCCGTCAGCGGGCATCGCCCAGGCGACGATCTCCTCCAGCGCCGCCTCGCCGACGCCCGGTTCCAGGTCCGATCGGGTGGGCCCGTCGGGGCCGGCGCCGCCGAGCAGGTCCAGCGCGTTGTTGTGGATGGTCGCGCAGTACGGGCAGGCGTTACCCAGCGAGACCGCGGTGGCCACCGCCTCCTTGGCCGCCCGCGGGGCGGCGCCGGGGACGACCAGCGCCTCCCGGAGCAGCATCCACGCGGCGGCCAGCGCCTCGGGGGCCGGGGCGTGCAGGGCCACCGGCGGCGCGAGCACGCCGAAGTCCCTCTCCACCTGCTTGTACACCTCGGCCACCAGGCCGCTCGCCCGACCCCGACGCACCGCGCCGACGTATCGGATCTGCGTCAACCCGAGCGCGCCCAGCACCGGTCGCAGCACACTTGCCGGCATCACGCACCTCATCCATCTCTGTGAATTGAATACAGGCTATCGGCGAAAAGTACCTTCATCCAGTACTCGGTACGGTCGAACCGCGCCGCCGAACGGTGCAGTAGGCAACCTGGGAGAGCATCGGACCTGCGAAGACGTGCCATCATGGGCCAACGGAATCGCTGCCCGACCGCCGTCGTCGGCGTTTCCGTGTCGCCCCGCAGCCCCGTCGGAGATCGCTGCGGCCAGCGCCGACAGCGCTCCGGTTTCGCCCCGGAGCGTAATGTCGCACGGTTGGCCCGGCTTCGCCCGAGCACCGAGGAGAAGGCTCATGGAAACGACGACGAAACAGCCGGGAGTCAGAGTCCCGATGATAGACGAGGATAAGGCGGAGGGACGCACCGCCGAGCTCTACGAAGAAATCAAGGCGGTCACCGGGCTGCCATTCGTGCCGGACATGTTCCGGCTCACCTCCACCAATCCGCGGCTGCTCGCGGTGGTGCTCGCCGGATACGGCGGCGTCTTCGGCGGTGACACGCTCCCCCGGCACCTCAAGGAACTGATTTCGGCCTGGACGTCCAAGCTCAACGGCTGCCCGTACTGCGTCGGGACGCACGGCTGGTTCCTGAGTCAGTTCGGCGGCAGCGACGAACTGCTGGAGGCGGTGTCGGACGCGGACACCGCGGAGGAACTGCCGGTCGACGAGCGCACCATGCCGCTCATGCAGCTGGTGACGAAGGTGAGCACCGGCGCGTACAAGATCACCGACGCGGACTGGGAAAAGGCCGCCGCGGCCGGCTGGAGCGACGCCGAGATGCTGGAGGCGGTCTTCTGCGCCTGCCTGTTCGCGTTCATCAACCGATTGGTCGACGCCACCGGTCTGGGCTCCTCCGTCGACCGCAGCCGCATCGCGCGGCTGTCCGACGAGTGAATCCCGGCCGGGAAGGGACGCCATCATGACCCAGTCACGCGCAATCCTGCTGACCGGCGCCTCGTCGGGCACCGGCATGTCCTCGGGCAGCGGCAAGGCAACCGCGCTGCGGCTGCACCGGGCCGGCTGGCCGGTCTACGCCACGGGGCGCAACGTGGAGGCCCTGGCCGACCTGGCCGACGAGGGAATCACGGTGCTCTACCTCGACGTCAACGACGAGGAGTCGATGACCGCGGCGGTCAAGCGGATCACCGACGAGCACGGTGCGGTCGGCACCCTCATCAACAACGCCGCGTACAGCCTCAACGGCACCATCGGCGAGACCCCGATGGACCAGGTCCGCGCCCAGTTCGAGACGAACGTCTTCGGGCTGTGCCGGCTCACCCAGATGGTCCTGCCCGGCATGCGCGAGCAGGGCGGCGGGCGGGTGATCATGATGTCGTCGATCTTCGGCATGTTCGCCACCCCGGGCCGGGGTTACTACCAGGCCACCAAGCACGCGCTGGAGGCCATCAGCGACTCGCTGCGCCTCGAGGTGGCTCCCTTCGGAATCAAGGTGGTGGTGCTCCAGCCGGCGCCCATCCTGGGCGGCTTCGTTCCCGACAGCGTCGCCGACCTGGGCATGGACTCGCACGAGAACCCCGCGCTGTACCGGGACTTCTGGGAGCACTTCGTCGACTGGCACCAGGCGTACCGGCTCAGCGACAACCCGCCGCTGCGCGGCAAGATCGCGGTCCGGGCGGAGAACGTCGCCAAGGTACTCGAGACGGCGGTCTCCACCCCGAACCCGCGCATCCGCTACCGGCTCGGCATGCCGCCACGGCTGCTGCCGAAGATGCGGGCGATGATCGGTGAACGCGGATGGGAAAAGTTCGTGCGCGCGTTCTTCCCCGTACCCTGACCGCGGGCACGAGCGGCGCCGACGGATCTCGTCGGCGCCGCTCTCCGTTGCCCCGGGTGCCGTCACGTCGTGCCCGCCCGTCAGGTCCGCGGGTCGAGGCGCAGGGACGCGGCCCGCCCGCCGCGCGGACGCAGCCACAGCAGGGCGAGGGCCACGGCCAGCACCGCACCGTCGATGACCAGCAGGAAGGCGCTGAACCCGTCGATGCTGTGCCCGTGCTCGACTACCACGTCCACGCCGGCCTGGCGGGCCGCGTCGTCCAGCGGGGCCGGCGCGACGCCGGTGCCCACGCTGAACCGGTGCGCCCCGGTGGCGGTCGACCCGTCGGTGAAGGTGACGTGGTACGCGATCGTGTAGTCGCCGGCGGCGCCGATGCTCACCGGCAGCCGCAGCCGCGTGGAGCCGGCCCTGGTCGGCTCGCCGTCGGTGACCGTCCGGCTCTCGACGTCGAGCACCGCGAGGTGTGACTCTCCCTCGTCGACGCCGGCATCGAAGTCCAGGGTCACCTCGGCCGGCGCGGCGGTGAGCACCGCGCCGGCCGGAGGGTCGGCGGAGACCAGGCCGCCGTCGGCCCGGGCCGCGCCGGGGGTGAACGCGAGCAGCCCGGCGACCGCTGCGACCACGACGGCGACGGCCGCCCGTCGACGGGCGCCGGACGGGAAGCTCAGCTCACGCGGCATGGGGCACGACGGACTGGCTGGAGACGCGGTGCCCGATGCAGCTGCACGTCATCAGCTCCTGCTCGCGCCGGTTCGGGCGCAGGTGCAGGTACATCGCGACCACCATCGGGACGAACACGATCGAGTTGTAGAACAGGTGCAGCTCGACCCGCGGCAGCACCAGCTGAAGAATGCTGGTCGGCACCTTCTGGCCGAAGAACATGGTGCCGCTCTGCACCTGCCACAGCAGCATGAAGTGCTCGATGTGGTGCCAGAACTGGATGGCCAGCGCCACCACCCACCAGGTGTGGGCGCGGCCGACGAAGCCGCGGCGCAGCGCGAAGAGGAAGACCAGCATCACGATGGCGTAGCCGTAGTGCAGCCACTCGGAGGAGACCAGCCAGGGATAGAACTGGCCGAGCACGCCGCGCGCCTGCGGCCGTGGCGTGCCGAGCACCCAGATCTGGTACGCCTGGACCAGGTGCTCGGCCCAGTGCGCCAGCACGATGATGAGGAAGCCGTTCAGAGCCGCCTTGTGATGGGCTCCGTTGAGCCGCGCGAGCAGCCCGGACGACGGAGCGGCGGTAAGGGGTTGGGTCATCTTCAGGCACCTTCCGTGGGAACGCGAGGGAGTCCGCCGTACGACCCGTGCGAACGGGGACAGCGGCTTGCCGCGAAGCTAACCGCCCGTCCTGTTCCACGGTTCCTTCAAATTGCCCAGTTGCTGTCGGCAATCTGCCTCTTCCCGGCGCCACCCGGGTGACGGCTCAGGACACGAGCCAGTTGGCGTGGAACCCGCTGGGCACCCGGCCCGGCAGGTGCACGACGGCGACCGGCGGGCCGGCGAAGTCGCCCGCGTCGAGCACGACGAGGTCGCTGCGGTCGGTCCGACCGTCGTAGACGTAGGTCAGCAGCCAGCCGTCGTCCTCGGCGGACAGCGGCCCGCGCGGGACGAACACCGCCTCACCCGCCTCGCGGTATGGCCCGAAGTCGTGCACCGCGACCTCGCGGCGCACCATGTCGTGGCGCAGCAGCGCCGAGCCGCCCAGCACCCCGGCCCCGGACTGCATGGCCACGGTGTAGGCGTACCGGTGCGGCATCGTCTTGCGGCGGTCGTCGATGCGGGGGAACTCCTGCGGGATGTCGTCGAGCTGCTCGGCGCCGACGGTGCCCCGGGTCAGGTCCAGCGTCCACCGCCACAGCGTCGGGGCGGACTCGCCCGGGGCGTGCAGGTCGCGGTCGAAGACCCGGTCGTAGCGCACCACGTCGACCACGCACCGGTCGTCGACCTCGTAGGCGTTGACGGGGTGGAAGACGTAGCAGGGGTCGACGTCGAACCAGCGCACGTCGGCGCCGCGCCCCTCACGCGGGAGCAGCCCGAGCCGGGCCGGCCGCTGCGGCGACCACGCGTACGGGAAGCGTGAGCCCGCCCGGGCCAGCGCCGGGTTGAAGGTGACCGGAAGGTCGAACAGCACCGAGTGCCGGTCGGTCAGCGCCAGCGAGTGCATCAGGGGCGGGCCGGACACCTCGATCCGCTCGCTGCGGCGCACCCGCCCCTCGGGGGTCAGCACGAGGTGCTCGACGTACGGCAGCTCGTGGTAGTAGGCGACGGCGAACAGCTCTCCGGTGACCGGGTCGCACTCGGCGTGCGCGGCGAAGCCGTGCGGCAGGGTGGCGTCGAAGTCGATCCGGGCCACGGAGTCCAGCTCGTCGTCGAGCTCGACGGGCAGCACTCCCGCCTCGCCGAGCGCCAGGGTGCGCCCGCCGTGCCGGATGATGTTGGCGTTGGCGTTGTCGGACAGCCCGTGCCGCGGGCCGGGCAGGGCCAGCTCGCCCAGGGCACGGGTGGTGCGGTCGGTGCGGATCCACCGGTTGCGGTACCACAGCGCACGGCCCTCGCGCAGGCGCACCCCGTGCGCCATGCCGTCGCCGACCAGGGCGTGACCGGACTGGCCGCCGCCCATCGGATTCGGTCCGATCCGGACGAAGCAGCCGTTCAACTCGGCGGGCAGCCGGCCCGTGACCACCAGGTCGAGCTCGGTCGCCTCGGCGGCGACGGGGCGCCGGCTGTCGTGCTGGGGCAGGGTCTGGGGGGCGAGGGCGACGACGCTCATTGGGACCTCCACGAGCTGGCGCGATCTTTTGGTGTATCGCAGTTACGTAACAGCGTTACTTCAACGAACGTACGCCGGACGTGAGATCATGTCAATGTGAGTCCGCGCCGGATCGACCCGCAGTTGGCGACCACCCTGCTGGAGGCCGCAGCCCGGCTGCTGGCCGAGGAGGGTGCCGCCGGCCTCACCACGCGCCGCCTCGCCGCCGCGGTGGGCGCCTCGACCACGGCCGTGTACACGCACTTCGGCGGCATGGACAACCTGGTCCGGGCGATGGTGCACGAGGGCTTCGCACGGCTGCACCGGCGGATGTCCACGGTGCGGGCCACCCCCGACGCGGTCGCCGACGTGATGGCCCTCGGGTACGCGTACCGGGCCAACTCGCTCGACCACCCGCAGCTCTACCAGGTCATGTTCGGCAGCGCGGCGCTCGGCGGGTTCGCCCTCGCCGACGGCGACCGGCAGCACGGCAAGTACACCCTCCAGCCGCTGGTGGACGCGGTGGCCCGGGCCGCCGAGCAGGGCCGGTTCCGCGCCGGTGACCCGCTGCTGGTCGCGCAGAACATGTGGATCGCCCTGCACGGGCTGGTCAGCCTCGAACTCGGCGGCTACCTGATCGACCCGTACGACGCCGACGTGTGCTTCGAGGCGCAACTGCGCTCGCTGATGGTCGGCGCCGGCGACGAGTACGAGGCGACGGCCACCTCCCTCGCCCGGGCCCGGCGGCGGCGCTCCCCGCGCACCTGAGACGCCCGCACCGCCGGCCCCGACGGCACGGCGGCGGCCTCCTGACAAAACGCGCCCCGGGGGGAACGCCCGGGGGCCGGTGAGCAACGGCGGAGAAGCGACGGGCGGAGCCCGGTGTGATGCTCGTGGCGGGTCCCGAGCACGTCCGCAATGGAAGCGCATCCACTCCTGTGGGTCAGTCCGACAGGATCGCCAACCCTCCACGTACCGAAGGACGCCGATGATGAACGGAATCGATTATCTCGTGGTCGGGTCCGGCTCCGCCGGAGCCGCGCTGGCCGCCCGGCTGAGCGAGGATCCCCACCGCAAGGTCCTGCTGCTGGAGGCAGGCCCCGACTTCGCCACGGTCGCCGACACGCCATCCGACCTGCTCAACGGCAGCGCCATGTCGATGGACATCCACGACTGGCACTTCCAGGCCGAGATCACCGACCGGCGGCGGATCATCTACCCGCGCGGGAAGGTCACCGGCGGGTCCTCCGCGGTCGGCGCGACCATCGCGCTGCGCGGCAATCCGGTGAACTTCAACGAGTGGGCCGAGATGGGCAACCCGGCCTGGGCCTGGGACGAGGTGCTGCCGTTCTACAAGCGGCTCGAGGACGACCTGGACTTCGACAACGAGTACCACGGCAAGGGCGGACCCATCCCGATCCGGCGGTTCAAGGGCGACGAGCTGGCCCCGGTGCAGCAGGTGTTCCAGGACGCCTGCCTCAAGGCCGGCTTCCCCGCCATCGAGGACCACAACCACCCGGAGGCCAGCGGCGTCGGCCCGATGCCGTCGAACCGTCGCGGCAGCAACCGGTTCTCCACCGCGATGGGGTACCTGAGCGAGGCCCGCGGCCGGGAGAACCTGGAGATCCGGTCCGGGGTCCAGGTCAACCGGGTGCTGTTCGCCGGCAACAGGGCGCGCGGCGTCGAGGTGGCCAAGCCCGGCGGCGGCACCGAGGTGATCGAGGCCGGCACCGTCGTGCTGGCCGCGGGCGCGGTCAACTCCCCGGCCATCCTCATGCGCTCGGGCATCGGGCCCGGCGGCGACCTGCGGCGGCTGGGCATCGACGTGCTGCTGGACCGCCCCGGGGTGGGCGCCGACCTGATCGACCACCCGCGCACCGGCGCGTTCATGGTGCCCGAGCCGGGCACGTTCAACCCCGACGACGCCTTCCTCCAGATGCTGCTGCGCACCACCGCACCGGGGTCCACGGAGTTCAACGACCTCCAGTACTACATGATCAACCACTTCGACCTGACGCTCTTCCCCGAGCTGCAGATGCTGGCCGCGGCGAAGACGATCTTCGGGGTGATGGTCGTGCACCAGCGGCCGGAGTCCCGGGGGCGGCTCACCCTCACCTCGGCCGACCCCACCGCACCGCCGGACGTCGTGCTCAACTTCCTCGACACCGAGAACGACGTCCAGACCCTCATCGCCGCCGTACGCCAGTGCTGGCAGTTCATGCAGACGGCGGGCATCCAGGACAAGGGCCAGCGGTTCGTGGTGCTCGGCGAGGAGATGGCCGAGGACGACGAGCTGATGCGCCACTACGTCCGGCTCAGCCTGGACAGCGGCTACCACCCCGTCGGCACCGCCCGGATGGGCGCGGCCGGCGACGAGGGCGCGGTGGTCGACGAGCGGCTGCGGGTGCACGGCATCGAGGGCCTGTACGTCTGCGACGCCTCCGTCATGCCGTCGATCGTCAACTGCAACACCAACCTCACCTCGATCATGATCGGTGAACGCCTCGCCGACTGGCTCAGGCAGTCCTGACCGGTCGTACCGGACACGGGCGTCCCGCGCGGTGTGAATCCGGCGCGGGGCGCCCGTCGTGCTGCCCTGCCCCGCCAGGGGCAGGGCCTCAGCGCCGCGCCCGGAGAGACAGACCCCGCACGGCAGGCCACCGTAGGCGCGAACCCGCGCGTGCCCGGTCCTGCTGCTGGCGTCCGCGACGTCGACGGCCGGACGCCGAACGGGCCGCCCGCCGGGAGGCGGACGGCCCGGGAGGCGGACGGACGTGCGGCGCACAGAGCCCTCAGCGGGCCGGAGCGGGCGGATGAGACGGCCCTCGGCCGGACCAGTGCACGGCCGGGTCAGTGCACCGGATCCGGGGACGCCCCGTGGGCGGGGGCGTTGACCTCGACCGGCGGCGGGAACCGGGTGATGAAGTCGCACACGGTCACGTGGGTCGGCACGATCGTGACCAGGGCCATCTCTCTGGTGTGCTCGCGCTTGCTGCGCTCCCACTCCGGCACGTTGTGCGCACCGATCATCCGGCGGGACGCGTCGATGTGCACCTGGGGCAGCCCTTGCTCGACCTCGATCGAGGCCGTGCCGCGGACCAGCATCATCAGCGGCGTGTAGTCGGCGACCGGCGCACCGAGCGCCGCCGCGACCTTCGTGCGGGGCTCAGCCGCCATGGTGTCCACGGTGAAGGACACCTGCGGATGCGCCGCGATCGCCCTGACCTTGTACGCCGTGGTCGGGCTGGCGAAGACGAAGGCCCTGCCATTCCACACGTAGGCGACCGGGATCGAGCGTGGATGGCCGTCCAGCCCCACGTACCCGAGCCGCATAAGGATCGGCGCCTCCAACAGGATCTGCACCACCGGGTCGGTGTTCACCAGACGCGCTATCTCCGGATGATCCATGAGTGCCCCTTCCGTACGAGCGGAGCGACGACGGCGGAGACCACGCCCACTCCGTCACGGTGCGCACCCTCCGCCGCGGTCCGATCTCCCGCGCCTCCGGGTGGGCATGTCCACACTGACCAAGTTTGGCGAGGCGTGGAGGGCACTCCTTCTCTGAGCGTGCCTACCCGAACGAATCCCCGTCTTCCGCAATCACGGCGACAGCGGCGAGGCCCCCGGCGGGTGGTCATCATCGATGAACCATCCGCCGGAGGCCTCGCCGGTCAACAGTCTCGGCACCCGGCCGAGGGAGGTGGATCAGCCGCTACGGCGGACCCTGGTACCGGCCCTAGACCGGGTTCTCGCTGACGGTGCGCGGCACCGGCACCGGCGCGGGCTGCTGCGCCTCGGGGGTCAGCTCCGGCTCCTGCCGCCCGGTGGCCGACGGCCCGGCGGTGGTGCCCCGGTCGCGCAGGCCGAACCAGATCAGCGCCACGGACACCAGGATCACGACGATCTGCACCTGCATGGCGAGGTGGACGCCATCGAGCACGTCGGTGCGGGCGGCGACGATCGCCCCGAAGATCGGAATGCCGATGGTGACCGCGATCTGCTGGGCCAGGGTGGCCAGGCCGGTCGCCAGGCCCTGCTGCGAGTCGTCCAGCCCGGAGGTGGCGGTCACCGTGTAGGCGACGACGGCCGTGACGTGCCCGAAGTACATCAGGAACAGCGACGGGACGATCAGCAGGAGGCTCGGGGTGCTCGAGGTGCCGGTCAGCAGCAGCGGGACGGTGGTCAGCCCCTGCACGAGCAGGCCCACGGCGAGCACGTTGCGGTAGCCGTAGCGGCCGATCATCCGCCCGGCGATGACGCCGGCGATGACGGCCACCAGGCCCGGCACGCCGAACACCAGCCCGGTGGTGAACGGCTCCATCTTGAGCACGTCCTGCATGTAGAGGGTGAGGCCGAAGTTGATGCCGCTGGCCATCACGAAGGCGACCATGCCGCCGAAGTTGCCCCACTTGATGTTCGGCCGGTTGAGCAGGGTCAGCGACACCAGGGGCGCCTTGGCCTTCAGCTCGACGAACCAGAAGGCGGCGATGAGCACCGCGCCGATGACGAGCCCGATCCAGTTCTGCATGCTCACGCCGTACACCAGGGCGAGCAGGCCGGCAGTGACCGTGACGGCGCCCGGCACGTCCAGCTTGACGCCGGCCGGACGGACGCTCTCCTTGATCACCAGTGGGGTCAGCACCATGATGGCGACCGCTACCGGCACGTTGATCCAGAACGCCCAGCGCCAGTCCAGGGCACTGACCAGGCTGCCACCGACCAGGGCGCCGACGGTGAAGCCACCGGAGAGCAGCGCGCCGTTGAGGCCGAGCACCCGGGCCCGGGCCCGCTCGTCGGACACGGTCGTGATCAGCAGTGCCATCGCGGCCGGGATGGCGATCGCGTTGGCGAAGCCCTGGAGCACCCGGGCGCTCAGCAGCATCGTGGCGTTGGTCGCGAAACCGCCGAGCAGCGAGGCCACGGTGAGCAGCGCGATGCCGGTCAGGAACAGCCGCCGCCGGCCGAACAGGTCGGCGATCCGGCCGAACAGGAGCGTGAATCCGGCCGCGGGCAGCGCGTACGCGCTGGCGACCCAGGGAAGGTCGGCCAGGCTGAGCCCGACGCCCTCACCCATCCGCGGCAGGGCCACGTTGAGGATGGAGAAGTCGACCGACAACATGAACTGCGCGCCGAGCAATACGAAAAGGGCAAGTTTCTGCGCGGAGCTGAGCTGCTCCGACGTGCTCTGGTTCTCCGCCATGATTACGCACACTAGGTATCCACGGTCGGGGTACCCATCTCCCTGCCGTGCGTACCACTGGCAGTGGCACCCTGAGCACTCGCCGTGGGGCCCACCCAAACGCTACCCCGCCCCGGCCCTCTTCGAGCTTGCTCTATTTCTCACATGGCGAAGACAGCCGGCCGCCCGGGTGCGAGGTCGCACCCGGGCGGCCGGCTGTCAGTCGGTCAGTCGGTCAGTCGACGAG
Source organism: Micromonospora sp. NPDC020750 (assembly GCF_044334565.1). NCBI lineage: Bacteria > Bacillati > Actinomycetota > Actinomycetes > Micromonosporales > Micromonosporaceae > Micromonospora > Micromonospora sp. NPDC020750. The sequence continues at coordinate 615,259 of NZ_JBIRTH010000004.1, read as the reverse complement.
GACTCCACACCCGACGGTGGTGATCGATCCGGTGAGCCCGCTGGACAGGTCCGAGGCGAGGTACACCGCGGTGCCGGCGACGTCGGCCAGGGTCACCGCCCGGCCCAGCAGCGGGTCGGGCATGCCGGGCTTGGCGGCCAGCATGTCCTCCAGCGTCGCCCCGTTCGCCTCGGCCGCGCGCCGCCACGTGTCGCGGACGTACGAGCCGTGCTGCACGCTTTCCGGGATGGCGTCGGGCCGCAGGCAGACCACCCGCACCCCGAACTGGCCCACCTCACCGGCCAGCTCCCGGGAGAGCGACTCGATGCCGGCGCAGGCCACGCCGAACCCGCCCGAGGGCATCGGGGCCCGGGCCGCCGACGTGGACAGGATGACGATGGCCCCGGAGCGCTGCTCGACCATCCGCCGCGCCGCCGCCGTGGAGGTGAGGAACTGGGTGCGGACGAAGGTGTTCATCGGCATCAGGAAGTCGTCCAGGTCCAGCTCGCGCAGCGGGACGCCCTGCACGTGGTCCAGGCCGACGGCGTTGAACGAGACGTCGATGCCCCCGGCCTGCTCGGCGACCAGCGCCGCGTGCTCGTCGACCGACTCCTGGTCGAGCGCGTCGACCTGGTGGGCGTACGCCCGGCCGCCCTCGGCGGTGATCTCCTTGGCGAGCATCTCGACCCGGTCGAGGTGGCGTCCGGCCAGGTAGACGGTGGCGCCCTCGCGGGCGAAGGCGCGCGACACCGCGCCGCCCAGCGCGCCCGCGGCGCCGTAGACGATCGCGGTCCTGTTCTCCAGCAACATGTCTGAATCCCCTCGTCGTTGGCCGGGCCGGCGGTACCGGACCGGGTTCGTCAGACCGACGGGCAGCTCTTGGGGAAATATACATTTTCTGGTGATTTATTTTGCTTGGTCCCGGGGCGGGCCGGTCACCTCCGCCAACCGCCCCCACAGGTACCGGCGCTCGGCGTCGTTGCCGGCCAGGTCGAGCGCCCGCCGGTACGCCCCGGCCGCCTCGCCGCGCCGGTCCAGCCGGCGCAGCAGATCCGCGCGGACGGCCGGGACGAGGTGGTTCCCGGCCAGCTCGCCCGAGCGCTCCACCTGCTCCAGCAGCGCCAATCCCCGCTGCGGGCCGTGCGCCATCCCGACCGCCACCGCCCGGTTGAGCTGCACCACGGCCGACGGCGCCAGCTCCGCCAGCTCGGCGTAGAGCCCGGCGATCTGGGTCCAGTCGGTGCGCGCGGCGTCCGGGGCGGTGGCGTGGCAGGCCACGATCGCCGCCTGGACCTGGTACGGGCCGGGCCGGCCGCGGCGCAGGGCCCGGTCCAGCAGGTCCACCCCCTCGGCCACCCGGCCCCGGTCCCACCGCCGGCGGTCCTGCCGCTCCAGCGGCACCAGGTCGCCGTGGGCGTCGGTCCGGGCGTCGCGCCGGGCCTCGTGCAACAGCAGCAGCGCGAGCAGGCCGAGCGTCTCCGGGTCGTCGGGCAGCAGCCGGGCCAGCAGCCGGGCCAGCCGGACCGCCTCCGCGCACAGCCCGCGCCGCACCAGGTCCGCGCCGGCCGTGGCCGCGTACCCCTCGGTGAACAGCAGGTACAGCACCGCGCGCACCGCCGTGGCCCGCCCGGGCAGCTCGGCGGCCGGTGGCAGCTCGCAGCGCAGGCCGGCCCCGCGGACGCTGCGCCGGGCCCGCACCAGCCGCTGGGCCAGGGTTCCCGGCGGGACCAGCAGGGCGCGGGCGATCTCCGCCGGGCTGAGCCCCACGACGGTACGCAGGGTCAGCGCGACCTGCGACGGCAACGACAGCGCGGGGTGGCAGCAGGTGAAGATCAGGCGTAGCTGGACGTCCCGGATCAGGGACGGCACCGGCGGCAGCTCGTCGTACGCCGGGAGGATGGCCGCTGCCTCGCGCAGCCGGGCGGCGCGTACGGTCTCGTGGCGCAGCCGGTCGACGGCCCGGTTGCGCGCCACGGTGGTCAGCCACGCCCCGGGCCGGCGCGGCACGCCCTCGCACCGCCAGCGCTCCAGCGCGGCGGCGAACGCCTCCTGCACGCAGTCCTCGGCCAGGCTCCGGTCCCGGGTGAGGTCGACGAGGCCGCCGACGAGCTGGTGGTACTCCCGGCGGAACGCGCCGGCCACGGCGGCGTCGACGGTGAAGGTCACCAGGTCCAGACCGGCCTCACCTCGATGGCGCCCAGCTCGGCGAACGGGTGCAGGGCGGCGAGCTCGGTCGCCTCGTCGAGGTCCGCGCAGTTCAGCAGGACGAACCCGCCCACCTGCTCCCGGGCCTCGACGAACGGCCCGTCGGTGACCAGCGTGCCCTCGGCCCGGGTGCGGACGGTCCGGCCGGCGCGGCCGGGGCGCAGCCGCTGCCCACCCGCGAACGCCCCCCGCCGGCGCACCTCGTCCAGCCAGGCCCGGTGCCGGGGATGTTCGTCGATCTCCGCCGGGCTCAGCTCGCCGGTCTCGTCGTGAAAGATCACCAGTGCGTACTCCACGGTCCCCCTCCCAGGTCCGCGCAATACAACGACGGGAAGACCGGGACAGACGCGACCACCCGGTCTTTCACCGGATCGGGGGACATCCCGGTCGATGCCGCACGAGGGGGGTCGAGTCGTGGTATGGGCAGCACGCACGGAGAAGCGGGGCACCGCAGGCTCGGCCAGTCTTGGATCAATCCATGCCCGCCGAGGAGGCACCCCATGCGTCAATCACAGGTCACCGTCAACGGTGTCGACATCGCATACCGTGAACTGGGCGAGGGGCCGCTGGCCCTGCTGGTGCACGGTTTCCCGTTCACGCCCAACTCGTTCCGGCACCTGATGCCGGTGCTGGCCGACGCCGGCTACCGGGCCGTGGCCCCGTGGACCCGCGGCTTCGCCCCCAGCTCGGTCCCACCGCCCGGCGGCGAACACATCCGCGACATGGTGGCCGACGTCAACGCCCTGCACGAGGCGCTCGGCGGGGACGAGCGGGCGGTGCTGATCGGGCACGATTTCGGGGCCGCCGTCGCGTGGAGCGCGGTGGTGCAGGAGCCGCAGCGGTGGTCGCGGCTGGTCGCCTGCGACGTGCCGCCGTTCCAGTTCTTCGGCGAGTACCTGCTCGACCCCCGGGGCATCAACGTCCAGGCCCACTTCTGGTTCTTCCAGATGGCCGCCGCCAACGAGCTGGTCGCCGCCAACGACCTGGCCTTCCTGGAGTTCATGCTGCACAAGTACTCAAGGGACGGCTACGACGTCACCCAGGACCTGGCCGACATCCGGGCCGCCCTCGGCACCCCGGAGAACCTGAACGCGGCCCTCGGCATGTACCGCACCAACTTCCCCGCCGCGACGTTCGGCGGCCCCGAGTGGGCGGCCGAGCAGGCCGCGCTGTGGGGGGCCCTGCCGAGCCAGCCGACGCTGAACATCTTCGGCGTCCAGGACGTCGCCTTCGCGATGAACGAGGAGAAGCTGGCCCGGATCGTCGAGGCGCTGCCGAAGGGCTCGGTCGGCGCGCTGGTCCCCGACTCGCGGCACGTCCCGCTCACCGAGCAGCCGGACATCACCAACGGCCACATCATGCGCTTCCTGGCGGAGACGGCCTGACCGGTCCGGACGGCTGACCCCGGCCGGGCGCGGCGGATTCCCCTCCCCGCCCGGTCGGAAACCGTTGGTACTTCCACGGTGGGTACCACTGACAGTGCCATGCTGGTCCGTCATACTGAGTCGCATGAATCCGCTCGGCGAGTTCCTCCGATCGCGACGCGGTGTCATCCGGCCGCAGGACGCCGGCCTGGCCCGCTACGGCGAGCGCCGGCGGGTCTCCGGGCTACGCCGCGAGGAGCTGGCTCAGCTCGCCGGGGTCAGCGTCTCCTATTACACCCGGCTGGAGCAGGGCCAGGCGCACAACGTGTCCGACGAGGTGCTCGACGCGGTCGCCCGGGCGTTGCAGCTCGGCGGCAACGAGCGGGCGCACCTGTTCACGCTGGCCCGCCCCGGCCGGACGGCGCCCGAGCGGGCGGTCCGGGCCAGCTCGGCGCCGCCGGCCCTGCGCCAGATGCTCGCGATGATGCCCGACGTGCCGGCGATGGTGCTCAGCGCCGCGACCGACGTGCACGCCTGGAACCCGCTGGGCCACGCCCTGCTCGCCTGGCACCTCGACGAGGCGCCCAACATGAGCCGGTCGGTCTTCCTCGACCCCCGGATGCGCGAGCTGTACGCAGACTGGCCGGGCAAGGCCCGCTCCGTGGTGGCGTACCTGCGGATGGCCGTGGGCCGCTACCGCGACGACCGCCGGGTCGTCGGGCTGGTCGAGGAGCTACTGTCGCGCAGCCCGGAGTTCGCCGGGATGTGGGCCGAGCACCCGGTCAGCACCTGCGAGACGATGACCTACGACATGGCCCACCCGGTGGTCGGCGCGCTGACGGTCAACCAGCACACGCTGCGGCTGGAGGAGGCCCCGAACCTGATGCTGGTGACCTTCACCGTCGAGGCCGGCTCCCCGTCGGCTGCGGCGCTGCGGATGCTCGGCGGTGTCCCCCGGCGCGGCGCGGCCCCGGTGCCGGCCCAGCGGCACAGCGTCGCCGTCCCCTCCTGATCCCGCGCGCCGCCCCGGCACGGCCCGAACGGACCGCGACCCGAACGACGTATGGCTGGAACGACGCACGAGCCAAACGACATAAGGGCCCGGACGCCGCGCCGTCGCGGCGACCCGGGGCCGGGCGTCCTGCTCCACGCGCGACGGCGGCCGGCTCCCGGCGACGGCCGAAGCCGCCGGCCGGGATCCGGCCGCCGCGGACGGTAAGGTGCCGCCGCACCCCACCGCGCCGCCGTCACTGCGTCGCGGTGTCCGTCGGCTGCTGCTCGGCCGGGCTCTCGTGGCGCACCTGGAACTTGTTCAGCCCGGTCCACCAGTTCTCGCCCGGGTTGGCGGCCTGCTCGGCGTCGTAGCGGTCGTGGTGCCGCCACCAGTCCCACGGGTGCGCCAGCCCCTCCTCCTGCCGGCCCAGCGGGGTGACGTCGAGGTAGTTGTAGGTGTTGATGAACACCTCGCCGCCCCGGTCGAACACCGAGCTGGCGTGGAAGATCTTCTCGCCCTCGCGGATGAAGGAGCTGACCGCCGGCAGCTCGCCCTTCTCCATGGTGACGTTGAAGTCGTAGTTGAAGTCGCTGCCGTACGAGGACACCCACGGGATGTGGGCCCAGCCCATCCGGGCCTTGAACTGCTCGATCTTCTCCAGCGGAGCCCGGGCGATCATCACGAACGAAGTGTCCCGAGCGTGCATGTGCGACAGGTCCCCGACGTTGTCGGCCTGCATCGAGCAGCCGACGCAGCCCTCCTTCGCGTCCGGGGCGAACATGAAGTGCCGGACGAGCAGCTGGCGGCGCCCCTGGAACAGTTCGAGCAGCGTCACCTCACCGGTGGGCGAGGCGAACACGTACTCCTTCTCCACCGGCACCACGGGCATGGCCCGGCGCGCGGCGCTGAGCTGGTCGCGGGCGCGGGTCAGCGCCTTCTCCTCCTCCAGCAGCCTTTCCCGGGCAGTGGTCCATTCCTCACGCGAGACGATCTGCGGAAAACTCATCGTTCCTCCCTCGACGGTCGCCGCCGGCCCACACGAAGACCGGGCGACACCTGCGACCCTGACACGGCCACGGAGGGGCCGACTTCTCCGCTCGTGCCTTTTTCACCGGCCGAACCCGCACCGGCAACGAGCAATCCGGAAGAGGCCGCGGCAGCCGGGATGTGACAGCGTCGATGGCGCTTGGCAGACAGGATTCCGATCGATCCGGTCGCCCGTTGAGGAGGACATGTGCCCACGATCACCGAAGCACCCAGCCGCGAGGAACTCGTCCAGCGCGCCGCGGATCTCGTCCCGCTGATCCGCAAGCACGCGGCGTGGCAGGAGGAGAACCGTCGCCTCCACGACGAGACGGTGGCCGCGATCGAGGAGGCCGGGCTGTTCAAGCTCCGCACGCCCCGCCGCTACGGCGGGTACGAGGTGGACACCCGCACGCTCGTGGCGGTCGCCACCGAGCTGGGCCGGGGCGACGCCAGCACCGCCTGGGTCACCTCCGTGCTGTGGATCCCCACCTGGCTCGCCGGCCTGTTCCCCGACGAGGCCCAGGACGAGGTGTTCGCCAACCCCAACGCCCGGGTGTGCGGCACCAACAGCGTCGGCGGCACGGCCGTCCCCACCGACGGGGGCGTCGTCGTCAACGGCAGCTGGCACTTCATCAGCGGGGCGCACCACGCGCAGTGGCAGGAGATCGCCGCGGTCCTGCTGCGCCCGGACGCCGAGCCGGAGCCGATCATGGCGCTGATACCGATCGGCAGCCTGGAGATCGTCGACGACTGGTACACCACCGGCCTGACCGCCACCGGCAGCGTCACCACGGTGGCCCGCGACGTGTTCGTGCCGAGCAGCCACATCATCCCGATGAGCGCGGCCATGATCCCGCAGGGCCTGTCGCAGGGCAACGCCGACTCTTCCGTCTGGCGCACCCCGGCCGCGCTGAACGCGGCGGCGTCCGGTGTGGGCGCGGCGGTCGGCGTGGCCAAGTCCGCGCGCGACGAGTTCCTCGACCGGCTCCCCGGCCGAGGGATCACCTACACCAACTACGAGAACCAGAGCGAGGCGCCGGTCACCCACCTGAAGATCGGCACCGCGCTCATGAAGATCGATCAGGCCGAGTTCCACGCGTACCACGCCGCCGACCTGGTCGACAGCAAGGCGGCCAGCGGCGCGGAGTGGACGTTGGAGGAGCGGGCCCGGGTCCGCGCCGACCACGGCTGGGCCACCCGGCTGGCCAAGGAGGCGGTGGACATCTTCGCCTCCGCCAGCGGCGGCTCGTCCATCTACCGTGACGTGCCGATCCAACGGATCGCCCGGGACATCAACGCGATGAGCCTGCACGGGCTCATCAACGCCGACACCAACACCGAGCTGTACGGCCGGGTCGTCTGCGGTCTGGGCCCGAACACCCTCTTCCTCTGAGCCTTCCCCGACGTGGCGAGCCGCCCGGCGCAACCCCCCGCCGGGCGGCTCGTCACACTTTTCGACGTCAGCCCAGCGCGGCGACCCGGGGCCGGAACTCGTCGATCAACTCCGGCGGCGCGGCGAGCACCCGGCTGCCGTTCACCTCGACGGCCGCGCCGGCCTCGGTGGCGATCACCAGGCCTGCGGCCCAGTCCCAGCGGAAGGCGCGATCCTCGACGTACGCGTCGCAGCGCCCGGCGGCCACCCAGCACAGGGCCAGCGCGGTGGAGCCGAGCATCCGCACCCCCCGTACGTCACCGGCGAGGTCGGCCACAACGGCCGCCTGGACCCTGCGGTGGGCGACGTCGTACGCGTACCCGCTGGCGAGGATGACCTCGTCGAGGGCGGTGCCGGCCGGCCGGGCCAGCGGGCTGTCGCCCAGGTACGCGCCCCGGCCCCGGACGGCATGGAACAGCTCGTCGTGCACCGGGTCGAGGATCACCCCGACGACCGGCTGCCAACCCTCGGCCGTCTCCACCTCGCAGGCCACGCTGACGCACCAGAACGGCATCCCGGACACGTAGTTCACGGTGCCGTCCAGCGGGTCCAGCACCCAGCGCAGCCCGGAGCCACCGACGTGGCCGCTGCCCTCCTCGGCCAGGATGCCGTCGTCGGGCCGGCGGGCGCGCAGCAGCTCGACGATCCGCGCCTCGCTGGCCCGGTCCGCGTCGCTCACCGGGTCGGTGGACGCCGTCTTGTAGTCGACCCGGCCGTGGTCGCCGAAGCGCCGCAGCAGCTCCCGCCCGCCGAGGCGCGCCGCCTCCTCGGCGACCCGCCGGCAGTCGTCCAGCTCAGCGTCACTGATCATCGTGCTCTCCTCGCCACGTTCGGGGACGATCATGATCGTCGCACCGGGGCGGGCCGGACACCACTCGCCCCCGTGAACCCGGCCCTCAGCGGCGCAGGCGGCGGGCACAGGGGCCGTCGTGGTCGGCGCGCAGCAGGCAGAGCCGGCCGCCGCCGGGCATCCGCCGGTCGCAGAAGACCCGGTGGCGTACGTTCTGGTCGTCCTCGGGAGACACGGTGGTCTCCCCCGGGTCGGCCCGAGCTGCCCACCGTCTCTATTCGCGTCCTGCCTCTGGCTGCCGGAGCGCAGTACGGCGCGCTGATGTCGTACCACGAGAAAGAGCGCGCCCGGCGGGGCCGCCGGGCGCGCTCTTCGGTCTACGCTCTCAATCGATCGTGCCGGCGGGGGCCGGGTTCACACCCGGCTCGGGGTCGCCGACAGGCCGCCGGTCGGGGTCGTGGACCGCACGCGGCGGGAGACGATGATGCCGAAGACAGCCGCGGTGAAGAACATGACGAAGCCGTACGTCACCGACGGCATCGCCATCGTGGAGTTGTCGAGCAGCGTCGGGCTCATCCCGATGGTGATGGCCAGGCTGGCGTTGTGCAGGCCGATCTCGAACGCCGAGGCGATCGACTCCCGCTCGCCGACCTTGAGCAGGCGCGGGCCGAAGTAGCCGATCGCCATGCTGATCAGGTTGAACGCCAGCACCACGAGGATGATCTCCCCGAGGATGTCGAACACCTCCGCGCCGATGCCGGCGATCACGCCGGAGATCATCACGATCAGCGCCACCACCGACAGGATCTTGACGGTGCGTTCCAAGCGCTGGGCGGCGGCGGTGAACTTCGCGCGGATGGCCATGCCGATGGCGATCGGGATCAGGACCAGGGCGAAGACCTGGATCACCTTGTCGAACTGGAGGCCGAGCGAGCTGTCCGATCCGACGAAGGCCGACACCGACAGGTTCACGATGATCGGCAGCGTGAACAGCGCCAGCACCGAGTTCACCGCGGTCAGCGAGATGTTGAGCGCCAGATCACCCTTGAACAGGTGGCTGTAGAGGCTGGCCGTGCTGCCGCCGGGCGAGGCGGCGAGCAGCATCATGCCGACCGCCAGCTCGGGGCGCAGGTTGAACGCGACCACCAGGCCCAGGCAGATCGCCGGCAGGATCAGCATCTGGGAGACCAGGCAGACCACCATCGCCTTGGGATATCTCACCACCCGGCGGAAGTCCTCAAGGGTCAGGGTAAGGCCGAGCCCGAGCATGATGATGCCCACGATGATGGGAAAAAGCAGGAGTACCGAATCGCTACTCATGATCACTCTGCCTTCTGGTCGTAAGAGATCCATGAGTTTCACATCGGCGATCGACGCCATACTTCTCAGAACTTGCCCTGTACGAAGCCGGTATCCGCGCCAGGTGCACAGTGGACCATGACCGCTTAAAACGGCAGGTAGCGCGGTCGAGGCGGAAAGCCCCGGACGGACAGCGCCGCGCGGGCCCAGCCAGGCGGGCGACAAGCCCGGTGACTGAGGCAGCGAAGGTCAGCAGGCGCTTGTCCCCCGTGCGAGCTACCCGCGAGTGTCCCCCGTGTGGTGACGCTTCCCGGCCCGCGAATCCATAGCGTTCTGCCTAGCCGCAGCGCTCCGGCCGCGGACCTCTCGAAGGAAATGAACATGCGCCTGTTGAAGCAGCTAATGGCCGTCGTGGCGGTCACCTTCGCCGGCAGCCAGGCCCTCGCCGCGGTGCAGGGGAACGCTTGGCTCACCCTGGCCCTCGGCGTATTGACGGCCGTGGCCGCGGTTCTCGTCTACGGGTGGGTGGCGCGACGCACCGAACGCCGCGATCCCACGGAGGTGGCCCGGGCCGGCGCCGGCACCCGGATCGCCCGGGGGGCGCTGATCGGGGTCGGGATGTTCGCGGCCGTCATCGTCAACATCGCCTTCGTCGGCGGCTACCACGTCCACGGCCTGGGCTCGGTGACGGGTGCGGTGGGGCTGCTCGGGTTCATGGCCGCCGCCGCCACGACCGAGGAGTTGCTCTTCCGGGGCGTCCTGTTCCGCATCGTCGAGGAACGCACGGGGACCTGGATCGCGATGGGGCTGACCGGCGTGGTGTTCGGCCTGATGCACCTGCTCAACCCGGACGCCAGCCTGTGGGGCGCGGTCGCCATCGCGATCGAGGCGGGTTTCATGCTCGCTGCCTGCTACGCCGCCACCCGAAACCTGTGGGTGCCGATCGGGCTGCACTTCGGCTGGAACTTCGCCGCGGGCGGCATCTTCAGCGTCGTGGTCTCCGGCAACGGCGAGTCGAAGGGGCTGCTGGACGCCACGATGTCGGGCCCGGCCCTGCTCACCGGCGGCGACTTCGGGCCGGAGGGAAGCCTGTACACGGTCGCGGCCGGGGTGGTGCTGACCGTGGTGTTCATGTGGCTGGCCCACCGCCGCGGTCACCTCGTCCCGCGTCGCCGCCGCGCGGTCGGCGTCGAGCGGGCGACCGCTACGGTTTCCTGATGGTCGGCTTTCGGATGGTCCCGGACTCGTGGCGGCGGTGGGACGTCACGGTTCGGGACCTCCCGCCCGCGCTGCTGCTCGCCCTCGCGTCGATGGTGCCGGCACTGCACCACCACGGGACGCAGCTCGGCGACCTGCCGGCGCGTCCCTTCGACGCGCTGACCGCCGTGGTGGTCGCCCTGGAATGCCTACCGCTCGCCGTCCGCCGGCGCTGGCCGGCCGTCTGCCTCGCGCTGGTGTCGCTCGGCTTCGCGATCGACCAGCTGCGCGCCTATCACACGGTCGCCGGCTCCGCGCTGGCCATCGCGCTGGTGAGCGCGGGGGCCCATCTGGAACGTCATCGGCGCACCACCCTGGTCCTGGCCACCGCCGCGTACGTGTCGCTGACCGTCGCGCTGGACCAGCGCGGGTCGACCGAGGGCGTGACCGGGTTCGCCACGTTCTACCTGCTGCTGGCCCTCGCCTGGGGCATCGGGGCCTGGCTGCGGCAGTCCCGGGCCGCCGAGGCCGAACGCCGCCGCCAGGTCGACCTGACCGCCCGCACCGCCGAACGCACCCGCATCGCCCGAGAACTCCACGACGTGGTGACCCACCACGTGACGGCGATGGTGGTGCAGGCCGAGGCGGCGCGCTACCTGACCGCCGCCCCCGAACGCCTCGACACGAGTCTGACGGCCATCACCGACACCGGCCGCCGGGCCGTCACCGACCTGCGGCACCTGCTCGATCTACTCAACCCCGACCACGGCACCGGTCCGCGCACACCGTCCGTCGGCGAGCTCCACGCCCTCGTGGAGCAGACCCGGCACGCCGGGCAGCCGGTGGAGTTCACCGAGGAGGGCACGCCGGCGGAAACGGCCGGCGGCGCCGAGGTCGCGGCCTATCGTGTCGTGCAGGAGGCGCTGACGAACGCCCTCAAGTACGCCCACGGCAGCCGCACCACCGTCCACGTGCGCCACGGCGAAGGGGAGATCACCGTGGAGGTCAGCACCGACGGCTCGGATCCGCACGCCACGGCCCCCGGCGGGGGCGGGCGCGGCCTCGCCGGGCTCCGCGAACGCGTCGGCGTGCTCGGCGGTGAGTTCAGCGCGGGACAACGGGCGGGCGACGGCTTCGTCGTGCGGGCCACCATTCCCACCGGGAGCCCATCGTGACCGCGCCGGTCCGGGTGCTGGTCTGCGACGACCAGGCGCTGATCCGCACCGGCTTCGCCACGATCATCGACGCGCAGCCCGACCTCGAGGTCGTCGGCGAGTGCGGGGACGGGCGCGCGGCGGTCGACCTCGCCGGCCGGCTGCACCCGGACGTGGTCGTGATGGACATACGGATGCCGGTGCTCGACGGCATCAGGGCGACCCGCCTGCTGGCCGGCGCCGGGGTGGCCCACCCCGTCAAGGTGCTCGTGGTGACGACGTTCAACCTCGACGAGTACGTGTACGAGGCGCTGCGCGCGGGAGCGAGCGGGTTCCTGCTCAAGGACGCCCCGCCGGCGCAACTGCTGCACGGCATCCGCACCGTCGCGTCCGGGGCCGCGCTGCTGGCGCCCGAGGTGACCCGGCAGCTCGTGGGCAGGTACGCGGCGCGGATCCGTCCCGCCGAGGGCACGCCGCAGAACGCGGGGCTGACCCCGCGCGAACTGGAGGTGTTGCGCCTCATCGCCGACGGCCTGTCCAATGCCGAGATCGCCGCGACGCTGGTGATCAGCCAGGAGACCGTCAAGACGTACGTGTCGCGCATCCTCACCAAACTCGACCTGCGCGACCGCGTGCAGGCGGTGGTCTACGCCTACCGCGCCGGCCTGGTGACCTGAGAGGGCCGGGCGTCGGCCCGCTCCCCCCGTGAGGAGCGGGCCGACCGTAGGCGGGAGGTCCGGCCCGGCTAGGCGGGCTGCTCCGCGTACAGGCGCGTCCGTTGCGCCCACCGCACGACGTACGGCGTCACCAGGCCCCCCGCGACGAACACCCCGCCGAGCAGGAGCCAACCAGGGACCCCCCAGGCGATGCAGAAGAGCGCCAGCACGGTGGGGGCGACCACGTTCGCCAGGCCGGCCCCGAACCCGAACAGTCCCATGTACTGCCCCTGGGCGTGGGCGGGAGCGAGGCTGAATCGGAGTTCCAGCGAGCCGGCCGTGTGCCAGAGTTCACCGATCGTGTGGACGATGACGCCGAAGACGATGCCGATGAGCGCAAGGCGCGAGGAGAGTCCCGCCGCTGCGGCGATCGCGGCCATGCCGACGAAGAACGCCAACCCCGCACGCCGCACGGCTCTCCCGGCGGTGACGCTGTCCGTCACTCCCCGGCTGGCCCTGATCTGGAGCAGCACCACCAGGGCGGTGTTGACGAATGCTCCCGCGCCGATCAGCCACCGGGGTGCGCTGGTGTGTCCGACGATCCAGAGCGGCAGTGCGAACAGAAGCACCTGATGGTGGATCGACATGATGCCGTCGAGCACGGTCACGGCCACGTACGACCGGTCCTTGAGCACCTCCCAGCGGCTGGCCTTCCGTGGCGCAGGAACCGGCGGCAGCGACGGCAGCGCGGCGATGATGGCGGCGCTGGCCGCGAAGGTGAGCGCATTGCCCAGCACCAGTGCGAGGTAGGCCGGACGCGAGTCGTACTGCACCGCGAAGCCGGGGGCCACGGCGGAGCAACTGCCGGCGAGGTTCGCGATCGAGCGCAGGTAGGCGCGGTATCTGGTGAGGTCGGCACCGCCGACTCCGCGAACCAGTGGGCCACGCGCGGCTCCCCCCGCCGAACGAGCGAGTTCGCTCAGGCAGAGCGCCACCAGGAACATCCAGAACGACTGTACGAGGACCAGCGCCGCCATCGCCACGCCCTGAATGACGAGCATCCAGAGGTAGATCTCTCGCGGTCCTCGCCGGTCGGCGAGGTGCCCGACCGGTATGCCGGTCAGGAGGCCAACTGCGGCCGCGATGCCCATTCCAATGCCGACCTGAGCCAGGGAAAGCCCGACGACACGGGTGAAGAAAAGCGCGGCGCTGACCATGAAGACGCCGTTGCCGATCATGTTCACGAACGTCGCCAGAGCGAGAATCCGCTGCGGACGCGTATCCGGAATCAGCCCCCGCCGGACCAGCATGGACGGCTTTCGCTCCTCCTCTTCGGTCGAGTTCCCACCCGAAGGATGGCTGTTCTTCTGACCCTGTAGACCCTGCACGGAATTCGGATCCTTTCCCCGTTGATTCGGCTGCGAATTTAGCCAGATCACGCGGGGCGGGTAATCAGCAAATCGTTCGATACCGGGGACCACCGGCCCGTGCTAAATTTCTTGGCATCGGGAAGAGACCGGCAGGTTCAGCCGATCTCCGTCGGCCACCGTCTGCGGCACGGGCATCGCACAGGCCCCGGCGACCCCGCCGCGTGGCGCGGCCGTCCCGCCGATGGACCGGTCAGGATTCGAGAAGGCGCGTCTCGTCGCCTGCGGCTAGCGTGAATGACCACGCCGACCACGGTGACGGACGAGAGGAGCGGCACCTACGTGAGCGCTGCGTCGAAGGCCAGCAAGGAAAGCAGACAGGGCAAGTCTTCCGAGGAGAGCTTCTCCGAGGTCGAGCGCGCCGCCATCAAGGACCGCGCGGCGGAGTTGAAGGCGGAGGCTCGCCGCAGCAGGAGCGCGAACAAGGCGGCGGCCGACGAGAGGGATGTGCTCGCGAAGATCGCCGAGATGGCGCAGCCGGACCGTGCGGTGGCCGAGCGTCTGCACGCCATCGTCGCGGAAGCCGCTCCGGAGTTGGCCCCGAAGCTGTGGTACGGCCAGCCCGCCTACGCCCGGGGTGGAAAGGTAATCTGCTTCTTCCGCAGCGGCCAGGTGGACAAGCAGCGCTACTCGTCGTTCGGGTTCACAGCGGAGGCGAATCTCGATGAGGACCACGGCATGTGGGCGACGTCCTTCGCCGTGACGGAGTTGAGCGAGAAGGGCGAGGCGGCGGTCAAGAAGCTGCTCAAGAAGGCCGTGCGCAGTTGACCGAATCAGCGAACGGGTGGGCCACACGATAAGTAGGTTGCAGTACCAGTGCGACCGGGCGCGTCACGAGGCGGGCGGCAGCGCGAGCCAGTCCCGCCAGGTGATGTCACGGCCGATGCAGCGGGGCTGTTGGAAGGGCCAGTCGGCGGCGATCCACGGCGGCACCAGCGCGTCGAGCGCGCGCTCCGTCTCGCCGCCGACGAGGTCGTCCACCACCCACCAGGAGACCTCCGCGTCGGCGCCGGCGCGCTCGGGCGGGTCGATGTAGACGCAGCCGAGGATCGCCGTCTCCTCCTCGTCCAGCAGCGCGTAGTTGAACGACTGGTGCGCGGCTATCTCCTTCTCGTGCCGCAGCAGGTCGACGCGGTCCTCCTCGTACGTCATCGTCTCGCTGGGCCAACCCCAGGCCGGGCCGAAGATCTCCCACAGGCGTTCCCGGGAACCCATCACGGCGGGGTAGTCGATCGCGGTGTCCGCCTCGCGGATGGGCCGGAGGTGAAGCGCGGTGCCGGGCACGGGCACACGGACGGGGTGGACGAAGTCATCGGGCAGCCAACTCATGAGGGCCGAGACTACAACCGGCCGGAGACGTTCGCGACGAACTTCTCGGTGGCGGCCGGGGCCTCGACGCCGCCGCTGCTGCTGCACAACCGCCCGGGAAGCGTCCGGGTGGATTCCTGCTTCGCTGCGCGGTGCCGGCACGGATACCGGCCTTACCTGCTTCATACGGTGAGCGGTCGGGCTACCTCCAACTTTCCGTGGTCGATCAGCCAGCGGACGGATTCGAGCACGGCGGCCTGCGGTTCGTAGCGCGGCGCGTAGCCGAGCAGGGTGCTGGCCTTCTCGATGCTGAAGCAGTGGCTGCGGTGTAGGTGTTCCCAGCTCATCTCGGCGTGCTCCGGAGTCGTGGTCTGACGGAATTCTTCCCAGGTCACCGATTCCAGCGACCCGGTGTGCCCGAACCAGCCGGCGGCCTCGTGGGCGTACCCGCGGACGTTCAGCGCGGTGGGGGCGACGATGTTGAAGTCCTCGCCCGCCGCCGCGTCCCGGCGCTCGATTGCTTGCTCGAATGCCTGGGCGACGTCGTCGGCGTGCACGTGGTGCATCAGCTCGACGCCGCTACCGGGGACCTGCAGCGGACGCCCGGCCGAGAGCGTCTGCCAGACCGCGGGGTCGACGTTGCCCAGCGGGCCGATCGGGTGCCAGCCGGGACCGACGATGTGCCCGGGGTGCAGCGACGTGGTCACCAGGCCCCCGGAGCCGGTCTCCTCCTTCAGCATCCGGGCGATGCGGTCCTTCTGGATCCCGTACTCGCCGAACGGGGCGGTGCCCGACGCTTCGGAGATCGGCACGTGGTGACTGGGCCCGTAGCGCCAGACGGACCCACAGTGCAGCAGGTGCCCGGCCCGGCCACGGAGGCTCCCGACCAGCGCGGTGGCCGATTCCAGGGTGAAGCAGACCAGGTCGACCACCATATCCGGACGGAGCCCGGCCACCGTGTCGCCGAAGGTGCCCTCGCGGTCTTCCCACTCCCGGTCGGCGACGACCCGGTGCACCTGCTGCCACTCGGGCCCGTCGGCGTAGGGGGTGCTGGTGCCGCGGCTGATGCTCAGTACCTCGTGGCCGGCGCGCACCAGCCGGGGGACGAGGAATGTGCCGATATGGCCACTTCCGCCGATAACGACGACTCGCATGACTGTCCCATCAATGTCCGGGGCCGTGGGGCCGTGTCTTCGGCGTACCGACCCAGCTCGGGACGGCCGGCGTGCAGCCAGGGTAGAGCTGTCCGATTGGTGGGCCCGGCTGGTCGGGCTGGGCAGGACGAAGGTGAGCCGGCGGGTGCGGACTTGCCCACTGCTGTTCCCGCGCCGCCTACCCCGAACCGCCTCTCGATCGCCTGCTCGAGCGTGGGTCCCGGCTCTGCCGGAGGCCGGTCGGCGTCCAACACCACGCTGCCGCTCTGCAGCAGCGTGGCGACATGCCCCTACCCCGCTTCGGTGAGCAGTGCCCGCAGGCCGGCCATGGCGACCCGCCGAGGTTGATGCCGCGGAGGAGCACCGCGTAGCGGGACATGTCACGGATAGCGGCTGATGGCCGGAAGGGCTCATCGCCCTCGGATGCCGGGGTCCGTGGTAGAAACCCCGCGTGGCGTTCGACGATCTGGCCTACACCGGGACACCGCACGACCGAGCCCCGGGCCGGCGTGCTGACCCCGAGTGGGTTGCCGGCCAGCCGGCTGCGGGGTGGGGTGTCCGCGGCGCGGAGACGGCGGTAACGTAGCGCCCCATCATGCCCGCATCGCGGTCTCGCGTCGGGCCTGAGGTCGCCGATCGTATGGAGGATGCCGGAATGTCCACCGGGGAGCCGTTCGCGGCACGCAACGAGCCGAACGGGCGGCCGAGCTTCGAGCAGACGCTGCGCGGCTACGACAAGCGACAGGTCGACCGGTACGTCGAGCAGGTCGAGGCCGGCGCCGCGTCCCTGTCGGCCGAGCGGGACCGGGCGCAGTTCCAACTGCGCAACCACACCCTCCAGTTCCAGCAGCTCCAGGCGGAGCTGGCCGAGCTGCGCCAGCGCCCGGCGCAGGTGGATCGGGCGTCCTTCAGGGACCTGGGGCCGGTGGTCGACCAGATCCTCGCGCTCGCCGAGAAGCAGGCCGGGCTGATCGCGGAGACCGCCACACAGCGGTCCGGCGAGTTGCAGGGCGAGGCGGAGCGGGTCCTGCTGGAGGCGCAGGAGCACGCCGCCCAGACGCTGCACGACCTGGAGGCGGAGCTGTCGGCCCGGCGCGCCGAGCAGGAGAAGGCGTACGAGGAGCGGCGCTCGGCGGCCGAGGCGCAGCTCGCGGACATCCAGGAGCTGGTGGAGCAGCTACGGGTGGACGGCGAGGCCGCCCACGAGCACGCCCAGCAGGAGGCGAAGCGGATCAACGAGCTGACCGCCCAGCAGGTGGAGCAGGCCCGCGTCGCGGCCGAGGCGCTGACCAAGGCGGCCCGTACGCAGATCCAGCAGGAGGTCCAGGCGGCGCGCGCGCAGAGCCAGCAGGAGTTGACCCAGTGGCGGGTCAACGTGGAGCGGGAGATCAACGAGCGGCGGGCGGCGGCCGAGCAGGAGCTGGCCGAGCACCGGGCGGCGGCCGAGCGGGACGTGGCCGGCCAGCTCACCGCCGCGGAGGAGAAGATCGCCACGCTGATCGCCGAGGCGCAGCAGTACTCGACGGAGGTGCGCAAGCGCGCCGACGAGCAGGCGACCGTGCACCAGGAGCAGCTCACCGCCGTGCAGCAGGAGGTCGGCGGCCAGCGGCAGGCGCTGACCCAGCTGCACGCCGAGCTGGACGGCGCCCAGCAACAGCTCGCCCGGGTCCGCCAGGAGGGGGCCGCGGTCGAGCACCAGGTCAACCAGTTGCAGCAACACCTGGGCGAGATCCGGCAGGAGCTGGCTGCCGAGACGAGCCGGCTGGAGGAGGCACGCCGTTCGGCGGACTCGGTCGAGCAGCACGCCAAGGACGTCCGGGCCCGGGTGCAGCGCGAGGCGAAGCGGGTGGCGGACCTGGCCGCCGCCGCGGTGATGGCCGCCGCGGCCGGGGGCGGCGAGACCGCCGAGTACCCGACGGTGCGGTCCCGCCCGGAGGCGGGCCGGCCCGCCGAGGCGGCCGGCCAACAGCCCGCGCCCGAGGTGGCCGCGAGCGCCTGACCTGGCCGCCTCCGACACGTGAACGTCAGTCGTCCTCGGCCCGGTGGCCGGGATGGCGGGCGTGCATCAGGTCGACCAGCGCGGTGGTACGGACGGGCCCCGGTCGATCGCTGGTGGATCGGCCGGGGCCCGTCGTGCGAGGCCGGGTCAGGCGAGGTCGAACCGGTCGAGCTCCATGACCTTGGTCCAGGCTGCGACGAAGTCGGCCACGAACTTGTCGCGCGCGTCCCGGCTGGCGTAGACCTCCGCGAGGGCCCGTAGCTGGGAGTTGGAGCCGAAGACGAGGTCGACCGCGGTGGCGGTCCACTTCACCTCATCGGTGCCCAGGTCCCGGATCTCGTACCCGTGCTCCTCGGACTCCGACGCCTTCCACCGGGTGTTCGGGGAGAGCAGGTTGGTGAAGAAGTCGTTGGTGAGCACGCCGGGTCGTTCGGTGAGGACGCCGTGCCGCGTGCCGCCGACGTTGGCCCCGAGCGAGCGCAGGCCGCCGATGAGGACGGTCATCTCGGGCGCGGTCAGGCTGAGCATGTAGGCACGGTCGAGGAGCAGCACCTCCGGCTGGGTCTTCTCGCCGGGACGCAGGTAGTTGCGGAACCCGTCGGCGCGCGGCTCGAGGACCCGGAAGGACTCGGCGTCGGTCTGCTCCGCGGTGGCGTCGGTGCGGCCCGGGCGGAACGGCACGGTCACCTCGACGCCGGCGTCGCGCGCCGCCTTCTCGACGGCGGCCGAGCCGGCCAGCACGATCAGGTCCGCGAGCGAGATCTTCGCGCCGCCGGCGGAGTTGAACTCCCGCTGGATGCCCTCGAGGGTCGCCAGGACCGTCGCGAGCTGCTCGGGCTCGTTGACCTCCCAGCTGCGCTGCGGCTCAAGACGGATCCGCGCGCCGTTGGCGCCGCCGCGCTTGTCGGTGGACCGGAAGCTCGCGGCCGAGGCCCAGGCGGTGGAGACGAGCTGGGCGGTCGTCAGGCCTGCCTGGAGGACCTTCGCCTTGAGGGCGGCGACGTCGGCGTCACCCACCAGCTCGTGGTCGACGGCCGGCACCGCGTCCTGCCACAGCTGGGGCTCGGCGACCCACGGCCCGAGGAAGCGGCTGACCGGACCCATGTCGCGGTGCAGCAGCTTGTACCAGGCCTTGGCGAACGCCAACGCGAACTCGTCGGGGTTCTCCAGGAAGCGGCGCGAGATCTTCTCGTACGCCGGGTCGAGGCGCAGCGACAGGTCGGTCGTGAGCATCGTCGGCTTGTGCTTCTTCGACGGGTCGTGGGCGTCCGGGATGATCGCCTCGGCGTCCTTGGCGACCCACTGCTTCGCGCCGCCGGGGCTCCTGGTGAGTTCCCACTCGTAGCCGAAGAGGATCTCGAAGAAGCGGTTGCTCCACTGCGTCGGCCGGTCGGTCCACGTCACCTCGAGACCGCTGGTGATCGTGTCCCCGCCCTTGCCGCTGCCGTGGGTGCTCAGCCAGCCCAGGCCCTGCGTCTCCAGCGGGGCGGCCTCGGGCTCGGGGCCCACGTGGTCGTCGGCGACGCCGGCGCCATGGGTTTTGCCGAAGGTGTGGCCACCGGCGATGAGGGCGACGGTCTCCTCGTCGTTCATCGCCATCCGGGCGAAGGTCTCCCGGATGAAGTGCGCCGCCGCGACCGGGTCCGCGTTGCCGCGGGGGCCCTCCGGGTTGACGTAGATCAGACCCATCTCGGTCGCCCCGACGCCGACTGCCATCTCCTTCTCGGAGGCGTAGCGCTCGTCGCCGAGCCAGGTGTCCTCCGGACCCCAGAAGATCTCCTCGGGCTCCCAGACGTCCTCCCGGCCGAAGCCGAAGCCGAAGGTCTTGAAGCCCATCGACTCCAGGGCGACGTTGCCGGCGAGCACGAGCAGGTCGGCCCAGGAGACCTGCTGGCCGTACTTCTGCTTGACCGGCCAGAGCAGCCGGCGGGCCTTGTCGAGGTTGGCGTTGTCCGGCCAGCTGTTGAGCGGGGCGAACCGCTGACCGCCGTCGCCGGCGCCGCCGCGACCGTCCTCGATGCGGTAGGTGCCCGCGGCGTGCCAGCTCATCCGGATCATCAGGCCGCCGTAGTGACCGAAGTCGGCCGGCCACCAGTCCTGCGAGGTGGTGAGGGCCTTGGTGATGTCCTGCTTGAGGGCCTCGACGTCGAGCTTGGCGACCTCCTTGGCGTAGCTGAAGCTCTCCCCCAGCGGGTTGCCCTTGGACGAGTGGGCATGCAACACCGAGAGGTCGAGCTGGTTGGGCCACCAGTCCCGGTTGGTACGCGGACGCCCTCCGGTCTTCGGCGTCGGCGAGTCGATCGCCGGGTTCTCGCTCTCGCTGCCGTGCGCGGTCACGGAGTCGTGCGCGACCGGGCAGCCGGCCGCCTCCTTCTTGTCCACGCCCTGCGCGCTGGAGGGGGCGTTGTCCTGGGTGTCGCTCATCTACATCCTTCCGACCTGGCGGATCACTGGGAGGTGCGTTCGGTCGCGCAGTCGGGGCAGGTGCCCCAGTAGACGACCTCCGCCTCGTCGACCACGAAGCCGTGGTCGTCCGAGGCGGCGAGACAGGGAGCATGGCCGACAGCGCAGTCGACGTCGGCGATCACGCCGCAGGAGCGGCACACGACATGATGGTGGTTGTCCCCCACCCGGGACTCGTACCGGGCGATCGCACCGGCAGGCTGGATGCGCCGCACCAGACCGGCGTCGGTGAGCACCCGCAACACGTCATACACCGCCTGGTGGGAGACCGTGGGCTGATCCGCCCGTACCAGGGCGATCACCGTGTCGGTGTCGACATGCGAATGGTCGCGCAGCGCTGCGAGCACCGCCAGCCGGGGCCGGGTCACACGCAACAGGACCGCGCGCAGCTGAGCCTCGAAGTCTGAGGTCACCCGATGACCATAGTCCACTCTTCTGGAACGAATCAATTCTTATCCAGGTTCGGCCCGCACGCCTTCGACGCAGACCTGGCCGGCCAACCGGTAGAGCCCCTGCCTTGGCCGGATCGACCGGCCGCCACCGCCGGTGATCTTTCTGTCGGTACGGACTGTTACGGTCGCGCCGCCGCTGAAACAGTCGAGCCGGAGGTTGGCGTGATCAGGTCCCATCTGTCGTCGTTCACCGGGCTGCCCGTGCTGCCCTTCACCCCCGGGATGGCGCTGCCCGAAGATCCGTCGGCGGTCGCCTGGCGGCTGGAGGTGGAGGACTTCGAGGCCGACCCGGAGGAGTTCGCCGCGCTGGTCACGGCCCTGCGTGACGAGGTGCCCGCCGACGCGGTCCGCGCCCTGGTGATCGGCGAGTGGGGCTCGGCGTACGAGGAGGCGCCGCCGCTCGACCTGCTGGTCGAGGCGGCGCAGAAGTGGACGTCGCTGCGGGCGGTCTTCCTCGCCGACCTGGTCAGCGAGCAGTGCGAGATCTCCTGGCTCACGCACGGTGACATCACCCCGCTGCTCGCGGCGTACCCGTCGCTGGAGGTGCTGTGGGTGCGCGGGGCCAACGAGCTGCGCCTCGACCCGGTGCGGCACACCCGGCTGCGGGAGCTGGTCTTTCAGACCGGCGGGCTGCCCGGGTCGGTGACCCGCGCGGTCGGCGGCTGCGACCTGCCCGCGTTGGAGCGCCTCGAACTGTGGCTCGGCCGGCAGGACTACGGGGGCGACACGACCGTGGACGACCTGGCCGAGGTGCTGGCCGGCACGCGGCTGCCGGCGCTGCGCCACCTGGCGGTGAGCAACGACGCGTTCGCCGACCTGATCGCGCAGGCCGTCGCCGCCGCCCCGGTGGTCCGCCAACTGGAGGTCCTCGACCTGTCCAAGGGGGTGTTCACCGACGCCGGCGCGGAGGCGCTGCTGGCCGGGCAGCCGCTGACCCACCTGCGCCGCCTCGACCTGCACCACCACTTCCTCTCCGAGCCCGCGCGTGAGCGGATCGTCGCCGCCCTGCCGGGCGTCGAGGTCGACCTGTCGGACGCGCAGACCGTCGAGGTGTACAACGGCCGCGAGTACCGCTTCACCGCGGTCGGGGAGTGAGCGGAACATGACCGTCGGATCCCACGCCGACTTCTTCGCCGGCCGCACGGTCGTCGAGGTACCCGCCGACGGCCCGCTGCCCGACGCCGACGGCCCCACGGCCTGGCGGATCGCCGCGCACGACTGGGACAACAGCACCGACCACAAGCTCAACCCCCAGTTCCGCGACGCGTTCGAGCGGTTCGTCGACCGGGCGGGCGAGTCCGTGGAGGCCCTGGTGATCGGCTCCTGGGGGTACGCCGCGTTCAACGAGGCCCCGATCGCCCAGCTCTGCGAGGCCGCGCCGCGCCTGCCCAACCTGAAGGCCCTCTTCCTCGGCGACATCGTCGCCGAGGAATGCGAGATCTCCTGGATGCGGGTGGGCGACGTCAGCCCGCTGCTGACCGCCTACCCCGGCCTGGAGGTGCTACGGGTGCGCGGCGGGGAGGACTTCCGGTTCTCCCCGGTGCGCCACGACCGGCTGCGCCGGCTGGAGGTGCAGAGCGGCGGGTTGCGTCCCGCCTTCGTCCGGGCGGTGCTCGACTCCGAACTGCCCGCCCTGGACGAGCTGGAGCTGTGGCTCGGCACCCCCGACTACGGCGGTGAGACGACCGTGGCGGACCTGGCCCCACTGCTGGCCGGGGAGCGGTTCCCCGCGCTGCGGCGGCTCGGGCTGTGCAACTCCGAAATCGCCGACGACATCGCCGAGGCCCTCGCCGCCGCGCCGGTGGTGAAGCGGCTGGCGGCGCTGGACCTGTCGCTGGGCACCCTCGGCGACCGGGGAGCCCTCGCCCTGGCCGGTGGGCAGCCGCTGACCCACCTCGCCAAGCTGGACCTGAGCCACCACTACGCCTCCGAGGACACCGTCGCGGCGGTGAAGGCGGCCCTGCCGGGCGTGTGGGTGGACCTGTCCGACCCGCAGGAGGAGGACGAGGACGACGGCGAGACGTACCGGTACACGGCGGTGTCGGAGTGACATGCGGCTGACCGTCGTCGGCAACCCCGACAACCGGCGCGTCGGCCTGTTCACCCGGGCCGTGCTGGCCGCCGGCCTGCCCCGGCCGGCGGTGCTGCCCTGGGTCGACGTGCTCACCGGGGCGGCACCGCCGCCGGCGGGCGCACTGGTGCGCGTCGACTCCCCCGGCGAGGACCCGGAGGTGGACCGGCTGCTGCGTCGGGCCGCCGGCCCGGCACGGCACGGCGAGCTGATCGGCCTCGCCGACACGTACGCGGGGCTGGTCGACGGCCTCGGCCGGGTCGCGGCAGGCGGCGCGGAGCTGCTCAACGACCCGGCCGACGTGGCCGCGCTGTGCGACAAGCGGCGCTGCCACGCCCTGCTGTCCGCCGCCGGGGTTGCGGTGCCGGGCGCGCTGCCCCCGATCGACGGGTACGCGAGCCTGCGCGCGGCCATGGCGGAGGCGGGCTGGGCGCGGGTGTTCGTCAAGCCCGCGCACGGCTCGTCGGCGGCCGGGGTGATCGCCCTCGCGGTCGGTCCCGGCCGGGTCCGGGCGGTCACCCCGATCGAGGTGGCCCCGGACGGGCTGTTCAACTCGCTGCGGGTGCGCCACTACGACGACGAGGCCACCGTCGCCGCGCTCGTCGACCGGCTCGCCCCGGAGGGGCTGCACGTGGAGCGGTGGCTGCCCAAGGCCGGGCTCGGCGACCGGGTCGTCGACCTACGGGTGGTGGTGGTCGCCGGCCGGCCCAGCCACGCGGTGGTGCGCGCCGCCCGGGGGCCGATGACGAACCTGCACCTGGGCAACGCGCGCGGCGACCTGGCCGAGCTGCGGGACGCCGCCGGTCCCCCGTCGTGGGCGGCGGCGATGGAGACCTGCGAGCGGGCCGCTGCGTGCTTCCCGCGCAGCCTGCACGTCGGCGTCGACCTGATGTTCCTGCTCGGCTGGCGGCGGCACGCGGTGGCGGAGGTCAACGCGTTCGGGGACCTGCTGCCCGGGGTGCTGGTCGACGGCCGGGACACCTACGCCGAGCAGGTGCACGCCCTGACCAGCGGCCGGTGGGACCGCTGGCGGGACGCCGGGACGCGGGCCACGTCGGCGACAGCCCCCGAGGCCGGGCAGCCGGCGGGGCAGCCGGGCCGGGCCGGGCGGGAGGTGTTGGCGTGCGGAGCCTGATCGGCGGTCACGACATCTGCCTGGTCACCCTGGACACGCTGCGCTGGGACGTGGCCGACGGGCTGGCCGTCGGCGGGCGCACCCCGCAGCTCGCGCGGGCGCTGCCCGGCGGCCGGTGGGAGCGCCGGCACTCCCCCGCCAGCTTCACCTACGCCGCGCACCACGCGTTCTTCGCCGGCTTCCTGCCCACCCCGGTCACCCCGGGCCGGCACGAGCGGCTGTACGCGGCGGCGTTCCCCGGCAGCGAGACCGCAGGCTCCGACACCTGGGTCTTCGACGCGCCGGACCTGCCGACCGCCCTGGCCGGGGAGGGTTACCACACGCTCTGCCTGGGCGGGGTGGGGTTCTTCAACCGGCGCAGCCCGCTCGGTTCGGTGCTGCCCGGCCTGTTCGCCGAGGCGCACTGGGAGCCGGAGTTCGGGGTCACCTCCCCCACCTGCCTGGACGCCCAGCTCGACCGGCTGGCCGAGGTGCTGCCCCGGGTCCCCGCGCGGCAGCCGCTGTTCACGTTCCTCAACGTCGCGGCGCTGCACCAGCCCAACCGGCACTACGTCCCCGGCGCCGCACACGACGGCCCGGCCAGCCACGCCGCCGCCCTGGAGTACGTCGACAGCCGCCTCGGCCGGCTGTTCGCCCTGCTCACCGGGCGCGGCCGGCCGGTGTTCACGATCATCTGCTCCGACCACGGCACGGCGTACGGGGAGGACGGCCACACCGGCCACCGGATCGGCCACGACGTGGTGTGGACGGTCCCGTACGCCCACTTCACCCTGCAACCGGGAGAATGGTGACCAACACCGACACGGGCCTCGACGGCTCGCCGTACCAGCAGTACCTGTACGCGTACCCGCACAAGACCTCTTACCGGGCGCTGCGGCCCCGGCCGCCGCTGGCCGACGTGTGGCGGGCCGAGGCGCGCGACGCGCTCTTCCTCTACGTCCACCTGCCGTTCTGCGAGATGCGGTGCGGGTTCTGCAACCTGTTCACCCGGGCCAACGCGCCCGCCGAGCAGGTGACGGCGTACCTGCGGCAGCTACGCCGGCAGGCCCAGCGGGTGGCCGACGCGCTCGGCGGCGACGCCGGGTACGCCCGCACGGCACTCGGCGGCGGCACGCCGACCTACCTGACCGCCGACGAGCTGACCGAGCTGTTCGACATCGCCACGTCCACGCTCGGGGCGCGGCTGCCCGGCGTACCGCTGTCGGTGGAGACCTCGCCGGCCACCGCGACGCCGGACCGGCTCGCGGTGCTCGCCGCGCACGGCACCACCAGGGTGAGCATCGGCGTGCAGAGCTTCCTCGACGTCGAGGCCCGCGCCGCCGGCCGCCCACAGCGCCGCACGGAGGTGGAGGCCGCCCTCGGCGCGATCCGCGACGCGCGGATCCCGGTGCTCAACATCGACCTGATCTACGGCATCGACGGGCAGACCGCCGACACCTGGCGGCAGAGCCTGGACGCGGCGCTGGCGTGGCGGCCGGAGGAGCTGTACCTGTACCCGCTGTACGTGCGACCGCTGACCGGGCTGGGCCGGCGGGCGCACGGCCGGGCGGACTGGGACGCGCAGCGGCTCGCCCTGTACGAGCAGGCGGTGGACGCCCTCGGCGCGGCCGGGTACCGGCAGGAGTCGATGCGGCAGTTCCGCCGGGCCGACGTGCCGGCGCCGGACGGCCCGGACTACTGCTGCCAGGACGACGGGATGGTGGGGCTGGGCTGCGGCGCGCGCTCCTACACCACGGGCCTGCACTACTCGTTCGACTACGCGGTGAGCGTGTCCGAGGTGCGGGTGGTGCTCGACGATTACCTGGCCCGGCCGGCCGACGACTTCCGGTTCGCCGAGTTCGGGTTCACCCTCGACGACACCGAGCAGCGCCGCCGCTGGCTGCTCAAGTCGCTGCTGCGCGCCGAGGGCGTGGACCCGGTCGCGTACCGGGCCCGGTTCGGCCGCCCGCCCGGCGAGGACTTCCCCGAGCTGGGACGGCTGGTCGACCGGGGCTGGGCCGCCGACGGCGGGCTGCGGCTCACCCCGGCGGGGCTGGCCCGCTCCGACGCCGTCGGCCCGTGGCTGACCTCCGCGCAGGTGCGCAGCGCGATGACCGGGTACGTGCCGCGATGAACCCGGCCGATCGGTGCGGCGGGGAGGCGGGCCTGGTGATCCTCTACCGGGGGCCCCTGGCGAGCTGCAACTACGACTGCCCGTACTGCCCGTTCGCGAAGCGGCGCGACCCGCCGGAGCTGCTGGCGGAGGACCGGGCGGCGCTCGCGCGGTTCACCGGCTGGGTGGCCACCAGCACCGACATGCGGCTGTCGGTGCTGTTCACCCCGTGGGGCGAGGGGCTGACCCGCCGCTGGTACCGGGACGCCATGGTGGCGCTGTCGCACCTGCCGCACGTCGACCGGGTCGTCATCCAGACCAACCTGGCCGCCCGGATGGACTGGCTCGCCGACGCCGACCCGGCCCGGGCGGCGCTGTGGACGACGTACCATCCGGGGCAGGTCACCCGGGAGCGGTTCCTGGCCCGCTGCGCGCGGCTGGCGGAGCTGGGGGTCCGGTTCTCGGTCGGGGTGGTCGGCCTGCCGGAGCACCTCGACGAGGCGCGGGCCCTGCGCGCCGCGCTGCCGCCCGAGGTGTACCTGTGGGTGAACGCCGCCGAGGGCCGCCGCTACGACGCCGCCGAGGAGGCGACCTGGACGGCGCTGGACCCGCTGTTCGGCTACAGCGTGCGCCCGCACCTGTCGCTGGACCGGCCGTGCCACGCCGGGGAGACGGCGATCTCCGTGCTCGGCGACGGCACGGTGCGCCGCTGCCACTTCGTCCCGGAGCCGATCGGCAACCTGTACGACGGCTCGTGGCGGGCCGCGCTGCGCCCCCGCACGTGCGTCAACGCGGTCTGCGACTGCCACATCGGGTACGTCCACCTCAAGCCCCTCGGGCTGCGCGACGTGTTCGCCGGCGGGCTGCTGGAACGTATCCCGGCCGCCTGGCCGCGCGGCTGACGCCGCAGGTCACGTCCGCTGGGGCCATCCGGCCGGCTCGTGCGACGTCGTGTGGTCTCCGATCACCTCGGCGAGCCGCGGGCCGACCGCCTCCGACAGTGCGTGGCCCAGCCCGGGGACGGTGACGAGCCGGGCGTGGCCCACCAGCTCCGCGAGGTGCCGCGCGGAGGCGCTGCCGGCGACGGGGTCGGCCGGGGAGTCGACCACGAGGACGGGCGTGCTGACCGCCGCCAGCTCCGCGGCGCGGTTGAGGCCGTCCTGACTGGCCAGGGCGTGGGCGGCGGGGTTGTCGTGGCGCCCCGCGTGATCGATGATGCGCTCCTCCCGGCGCCGGAACTCCTCGGGGTCGAAGGGCAACTCGCCGCCGTTGAGGATGCGCCAGTGCCGGACGCGCCAGGCGATCTCGGCGGCGCGGTCCCGGGGCTCGAACATCGTCTCCCAGAACGCCAGCAGGGTGGGGTCGATCTCCGGCAGGTCGGTGGGACCACCGTCCATGGGGGTGGTGCCGACGAAGGTCGCCGTCGCCAGCCGCTCGGGATGGTCGAGCAGCAACAGCTGCGTCAGCATGCCGCCCATGGACATGCCGACCACGTGGGCGCGCTCGATGCCCAGCGCGTCGAGGAGCCGCACGGCGTCGGTGGCGAGCTCGGTGAGCGGGTACGGATGCTCGGCGAAGGGCCAGGTCGAGCGCCCGGTGTCGCGGTGGTCGTAGCGGATGACGCGGTGCCGGCGGCCCAGGGTGTCCAGCAGGGAGTCCGGCCAGGTCAGGCCGGAGGCGTTCGCACCCATGACGAGCAGCAACGCCGAGGCGGCCGGGTCACCGCGCTCCTCGGCCCACAACCGCACCCCGGGTGCCACATCGATGTGATGTTCCATGCCGGACAGGGTGGCCGATGATCGGTGCGCCGTCCACCGGGTTACCCGGCCGGCCCGGCGGCTGACCTACCTGCCCCGCTGACCCGGTGCCGCGCCCACCCCGGCCAGGAGGCCGAGGACGAAGCAGCCCACGCCGGTCAACGTCAGGAACCCGAGCATCAGCACCTCGGTGAAGCCGACCCCGCCCGCCCCGGGGTACGCCTGGAGGGCCAGCCGCTCGTGCCGGGCCGTGGAGTAGTCGTACGCGGCCGCACCGCCCATCACCCAGATACCGAACGCCTGGGCTCCCCAGACCAGCGCGGTGCGCACGTCGGGCAGCCACGTCGCGGGCGAACGCAGGTCCGGGCGGTACGCCCCGCCGAGCCGCACGGCCCACGGGACGAGGCCCACCCCGGCTCCCACCCCGGCCAGCAGGACCAGCACGGTGAGGACGCCGGCGGCGCCGGCGTCGAGAAAGCCCCAGGTGAGCCAGACGGCCAGGGTGAGGGCGAGCGTCCAGCCGGCCACGAGGGCCAGCGCGCGACCGGCCGCCTCGGCGCGGGCCTGGGGGGAGGTCCGGGCGGCCTCGAGCTCCGCCCGGAGTTTCCTGTCGTGCTCCCGCGCGAGCCGGTCCTGCTCGGCGCGGCGGGCGTTCGCCTCGGCCACCAGGCGCGCGGTCTCCCGCTGGGCCCGCTCCCACTCCTGCCGGGCCTGCTCCCGCTCCTGCCTGGCCTGCTCCGCCTCGCGCTGTCGCTCCCGCAGGGCGCGTTCCTGCGGCGAGACGTACGGGGACAGTGCCCGCCGGGCCGCAGGCTCCCGCAGCGGGTGCCCGCCGGCAACGTCGCCGGGGACCGGCCAGGACAGATCGGTCGCCACGACGACCCGCAGCCCGTCCACCGGCCGGCCCGGCAGCAGCGCGGCGACGCTGGGCCTGCCCGCCGTGCCAAGAGGGTCCAGCCCGTCGACGACCAGCACGAGCCGCTCACCACGGCGGCGGCACGCCGCCGCCGCGTCCGCGTACCGGCCCAGCAGGTGGGCCCGCCGCGTCGCCCTCGTCAGGTGCGCCGGCATCGCCCCGTCGGTCAGCTCGACCAGCTGCTCCAGCACGACGTCGGTGTAGGCGTCGGTGAGGCGTTGCCCGTCGTGGGCATCCGGGAAGAACGACACCACCCGTACGCCGGGCGGGGGGTGCAGCACGAACCACGACAGCAGGGCGGTCCTCCCCGCCCCCGCCTCGGCCTGCCAGCACAGGTACGGGCGCTGAGCGTCGGCGGTGCAGAAGTCCACGAGCGACGCCAGCTCGGCCTCGCGGTCGCACAGCCGCGCCGGGGCGATCCTGCGCACCTGCTCCAGGTACGCCGAACGCACCACCGGGCCGAAGGTGTTGATCTGGACGTTGTGGTCGCCGAACTGCATGCCCCGGCCGTGCCGGGCATCGACGCCCGGCTTCCGGCCTTTACCCCCGGCCGCCCGGCCGTCGGTCGTCATCTGCCGGCCCGCCTCAGTGGAACGTGTTGTGCTGGGTGTTGTTGCTGCCGAGCTGCACGCCGCGAGCCTCGCGCAGGTCCACGTGCCCCACCTCGGTCCGGCCGGACGCCTCCACCCGGGCCAGCAGCTCCCGCGCCGCCGACAGGATCTCCTCGTCCCGGTCCGCGCCGCTGCGGACGAGGTCCTCCGTGAGCCGCACCTGCCACGCCCCCGGGGTCGACTCCTCGGCCTCCAGGGCCTGCAACGCCTCCCTGCCCCGCCCGGTCAGCCGGCGCAGCAGCAGATCCCGCAGCCCGTCGTAACCGTTGCGAATCATGAGACTGGTCGCGTCGGTGATCCCCGTCGTCACGCCCGCCGTTGCCCCCGCCGCCATCGCCGCCAGGACCAACTCCACACCGGACACTCCAGCCCCCGTTCCCTCGACCCGCTCGCGTTTCCCGTCCATTCCACACCACCGGGTCCGCGCCGACCATCACCGGCGCGGGCGACCGAACCGGCGCGGTGTCGGGTTCCGGTCAGGCCGGTCCGGTTCGGCGTGGGCCTCAGCGCGCGGCGGGGGCCTCCCGGACGACGGCGACGCCACCGGCGAGAACCTCCACGGCGGTGTCGACGGTCGCGCCGGTGAGCAGCTCCACCCCGGCGGCGGGCACCCGGTGCGCGCGGTCGGTGTGGTTGAGCAGGAACAGCCAGCTACCCCGGGCGGAGCGGCGGCGGACCGCCTCCACCCCAGCGGGGGCGGCCGGGCAGGTCGGGGCCGCGCCCGCGCCGAGGGCCGCGTCGGTGAGCAGCCGCCGGTAGGTGTCGTCGTCGGGGCGGGTGGAGACGTACCAGGCGGTGCCCGCGCCGTGCCGGTAACGGGTCACGGCCGGCTGCCCGGCGAGCACCCCACCCGCGTACGCCCGGACCGGCTCGGCCCCGGCGAGCCGGACGGTCTCGGTCCAGATCCGCCCGGACCCGCCCCCGGCCAGGGGGACCTCGTCGCCGTCGGCCAGGGGGTGGAACTCCTCCACCCGGACGCCGAGCACGTCACGGAACGCCCCGGGGTAGCCGCCGGTCCGGACCCGGGCGTCCTCGTCGGCGACCCCGCTCAGCCAGGTCACCACGAGGTGCCCACCGCCGTGGACGTGCGCCCGGACCCACTCGGCGGTGGCGTCGGAGGCCAGGTAGAGCGCGGGAAGGACGAGCAGCCCGTACCCGTCGAGGGGGTCGCCGGGCAGGACCACGTCACAGCCGAAGCCGGCCCGCCACAGCGCCCGGTGCGCCGCCGCGGCCTCCTCGTGGTGGTTGAGTCGCTGCGAGGGCAGGCCGGGGTGTTGCAGGGCCCACCCGCAGGCGGCGTCCCAGCCGATCGCCACGGACGCCTCGACGGTCGCGCCGTCGGCCTCGGCGACCCGCTCCAGGGCCTCGCCGAGGGCGACGGTCTCCCGGAACACCCGGCTGTCCGGGCCGGCGTGCGGCACGAGCGCGGAGTGGAAGCGTTCCGCCCCGCCGGCCGGGGCCCGCCACTGGAAGTACATCGCGCCGCGCGAGCCCCGGGCCACGTGGGCGAGGCTGTGCCGGGCCATCCGGCCGGGCTCCTTGGTGTGCATCCGCCCGGCGGTGTAGATCAGGTTCGGGGCGCTCTCCATCAGCAGCCACGCCGCGCCTGCGGCGGCGTCGCCGGGCGATCGGGCCCCGGCCGGCCGGCCGCCCGCGCCCTCGTCAGCGGTCGCGCCGGGGCCGGTGGCCGCCCGAAGCCGGGCGCCGTGCCGGGCCCAGCCCCGGGCCAGGTCCGCTGCCAGGGCGGTCTGCTCCTCCGCGCCGCCGTCCACGGCGGACGGATAGTGGTCGACGGCCACCAGGTCCACCTCGGCGGCCCAGCGGGCGTGGTCCACCGGCACCCAGTCGCCGAGGACGTAGTTGGTGGTGACCGGCACCGCCGGGTTCGCCGCCCGCAGCAGGTCGCGCTGCTCGGCATACGCCTCCAGCAGGGTGTCGGACCAGAACCGGCGGAAGTCGAGCAGCTGCCCGGGGTTGGCCAGGTACTGGGTGGCCCGGGGAGTGCTGACCTGCGCCCAGTCGGAGTAGTGCTGGCTCCAGAAGCTGGTGGCCCAGGCGGCGTTGAGCGTGTCGAGGTCGCCGTGGCGGGCGGCCAGCCAGCGCCGGAACGCCGTCGCGGCGTGCTCGCAGTGGCAGGTGGTGCCGTACTCGTTGTGCACGTGCCACAGGGCCAGCGCCGGGTGGTGGGCGTAGCGGTCGGCGAGGACCGCGGCGATCCGGCGGGCCGCGGCCCGGTACGCGGGCGCGGCGGCGCAGTAGGTGTCCCGGCTGCCGTGGTGCAGCCGTACCCCGTCGGCGGTCACCGGCAGCGCGCCCGGGTGGGCCAGTGAGAACCAGGGCGGCGGCGAGGCGGTCGGGGTGGCCAGGGCGGCGGCGATGCCGTGCTCGCCCAGCAGGTCCAACGCCCGGTCGAGCCAGTCGAAGTCGTACCGGGCGGGGGCGGGTTCGAGGCGGGACCAGGCGAACACGCCGACGGTGACGAGGTTGACCCGGGCCCGGCGCATGAGGTCGACGTCCTCCCGCCACACCCGCTCGGGCCACTGCTCGGGATTCCAGTCCCCGCCGTAGCGGAGCCGGCCCTCGTCCCACATGTCGTACCGTCCGTTCACTGGTTCAGCCCTTCACGGCGCCGGTGATGACGCCCTTGGTGAAGTGCCGCTGCACGAACGGGTAGACGATCACCGCCGGAACGACGGTCACCACCACCACGGCCATCTTCACCGCCAGGGTCGGCGGGTACGCCGTGACGCCGGGCAGGCTGATCGAGGCGCCCGAGACGTTCGGCGACTGGCCGGCCAGGATGTAGCTCTGCAACACCCGTTGGATCGGGAACTTGTCGTTGTCGTCGATGTAGAGCACCGAGTTGAAGTAGGCGTTCCAGTAGCCGACCGCGTAGAACAGGCCGACCACCGCGATCACCGCCTTCGACAGCGGCAGCATGATCCGGGTGAGGATGCGGAACTCGCCCGCCCCGTCGATGCGGGCGCTGTCCAGCAGCTCGCCGGGCACGTTCATGAAGAACGCCCGGACGACCACGAGATTGAACACGCTGATCGCGCTGGGCAGGATCAGCGACCAGATGCTGTCCTTGAGCCCCAGGCCGGTGACCACCAGGTAGCTGGGCACCAGGCCGGGGAAGATGAGGAAGGTCAGCAGGAAGAAGAACAGCAGCCCCCGGTGCCCGACCGAGCCGGGCCGGGACAGCCCGTACGCGGCGAGGACGGTGAGCACCAGGCTGACCGTCGTGCCGAGCACGGTGACCAGGGTGCTGATCCAGACGGCCCGGGTGATCTGGCCGCCGTTGAAGATGGTGATGTACGCCGACAGGTCGATCTCCCGGGGCACCATCACCATGCCGCCGGCCGCGTCGATCGTGTCCCGGGAGGCGAGGCTGGTCACCAGCACCGCCCACAGGGGCACGAGCACGGCCGCGACGAGCAGGGCGAGCACGACGCCCTTGCCCAGGACACCGGCCGGCGACGGTGGCTCCTCCCACGGGGCTCGCCGGGCGCCCCGCCGCCGGGTGCGCGGCGGGCCGCCCACCGATGGACCCGCCGGCACCGGCCCGACGCCACTGAGCTGTGTGGTCATGACTTGGAGTACACCCCCTGCTCGCCGAGTCTGTGCGCGATCTTGTTGGCCGCGACGATGAGGAGCAGCCCGACCACGGCCTTGAACAGCCCGGCTGCGGCGCCCAGCCCCCACTGCTGGGTGGCGATGGCCTGGTAGTAGACGAACGTGTCGAGCACCTCCGCGGCGTCCCGGCCGACCGCCTCCCGCTGGAGGATGAACTGCTCGAACCCGACCGACAGCGCGTCGCCCAGCCGCATGATGAGCAGCAGCACGATCACCGGGCGCAGGCCGGGCAGGGTGATGTGCCACAGCCGCCGCCACCGGCCGGCCCCGTCGGCGGCCGCCGCCTCGTACAGGTTGGAATCGATCGCGGACAGCGCGGCCAGGAAGACGATCGCGCCCCAGCCGACGTCCTTCCACACCGACTCGGCGGTGACCAGCACGATGAAGGTGTCCGGGTTGGTCATGATGTTCCACGGTTGCAGGCCGGCCTCGCGCATCTCCTGGGCCAGCAGGCCGGCCCCGCCGAGCATCTGCACGAAGAACGTCACCACCAGCACCCAGCTGAAGAAGTGCGGCAGGTAGACGACGCTCTGCACGAAGCCGCGCACCCGACCGGAGACGAGGCTGTTGAGCAGGATCGCCAGCAGGATCGGCAGCGGGAAGAAGAACACGATCTGGAACGCGGTGATGGTGAGGGTGTTGCGCACGGCGTCCCAGAACAGCGGGTCGGAGAACAGGGCCTCGAAGTTGCCGAAGCCGATCCACTCGCTGTACAGGAACGCCTCGACCGGGTCGTCGCCGACGAACGGGTTGTAGTCCTGGAAGGCGATGATGTTGCCGAGCGTTGGCAGGTAGTGGAAGACCAGCAGCAGCGCGGCGGCCGGCGCGGTCATCGCCAGCAGCGGCCAGTCCCGGCGCAGCCGGGCCCGCAGGGAGGCCCGGGGCCGGGTAGCCCGCCGGGGTTCCCGCCGCCCGGGGGGCGGGGCCTCGCCGGCCGCCGCCGGCGCGTCGACCGCGCCGGCGGTGCCCGGGCCGCTCATCGGCCGTTGTCGGCGAGCGCCTTCTCGAAGAACGCGCGCCCCTCCTCGCCCCCGGAGGCGAGGAACTCCTTCGTCAACTGGTCGAGGTCGCCGATCGGCCGGCGGCCACGCAGGATGTCCCGGATCTTGTCCTCCGTCGGCTGGATGATCTTCGACCAGTTGGCGGGCAGCTCCAGCTTGATCCCGGCGAACAGGTCCCTCTCCAGCAGGCCGATGTTCTTCTTGTAGTAGTCGAGGTAGTCCTGGACGAAGTTCGGGGTGTCGCCGCTGCGGACCTTCACCGGGACCCGGCCGCCGATGTGGGTGTACTGGGCGCCCAGTTCCTTGCGGCCCAGCTCGGTCGGGATCGGGCTGCCGTCGGCCGCGCGGGTGAAGTGCCGGCCCTCCACGCCGTACTCGCGCAGCTCGAACTCGCGGCTGCCGAACGGCGCGGCGCACCAGTTGAGCACCCGCAGCAGCTCGTCGACCCGGGCGGCGCCGAGGCCCTTCTTGAGGAAGGTGAAGAAGACCGGCTTCTCGCTGCCCCAGATGACGGTCTGACCGCCGGACACCCCGAACACCGGCAGCGGCTGCATATCGAAGCTCGCCAGCACCTTGGACTGCTCGCCCTGCATGCCCTGCCAGGCGCCGAGCCCGTCCTGGAACATCAGGATCTTGCCTGCCTTGAAGAGCTGCTTCTCGTCGGCGCCCTTGCTGGAGACCGTGTCGGGGTGCACCAGCCCGTCGGAGAACAGCTTGGCGGTGAACTCCAGCGCGGCGCGGTAGGCCGGATTCTCGAACTTGTGCTCCAGGCCGCCGTCGGGCTTCCTGCGCCAGGTCTGCTGGCAGCCGAAGAACTGCTGGACCATGTCGAAGACGCTGCCGAAGGCCCAGACCCCCTTGCCGGGGTCGGTGAGCTTCTTCCCCAGCTCGTACAGCTCGTCGGGGGAGGTCGGGGCGGCCAGGCCCGCCTTGTCGACCAGGTCCTTGCGGTGGAACAGCGCCCAGGCGAACGGGCCGTCGGTGGGGAACGGCACGGCGTGCAGCCGCCCGCCCCAGACCGAGTACTCCCACGCGCCGGTGGGCAGCGCGGCGAGGTACGGGTACTTCGCGGCGGCGTCGCCCTTGAGGTGGTCGGTCAGGTCCTCGAACAGCGCCTTGACCGCGTCGGAGAACCGGGCGACCTTGTCGACCTCCCAGTTCGGCACGCTGAGCAGGTCGGGCACGTCCCGGGCGCCGAGCATGGCGTTGAGCTTGTCGGCGTACGTGGTGCCGTCCTGCAGGCTCGGGTTCACGTCGACGCCCAGCTTGCCGTTGACCGCCGCCAGGTAGGAGTTGTTGCCCAGGGTCGGCGGGGTGGGGCCCCACCAGGGGCTCATGGAGCGGATCGCCCCGCCGCCCCTGCCGGGCTGCTCGGTGACCGCGTCGACGAGCTGCCGGGGGTACTTGAGGTAGCCCTCGGGGATCGCCCCCTCCCCCGGGATGTCCGGCTTGAGCACCTCGGCCGACTTGTAGGTGGGCAGCACGGACCGGATGGCGTCGGCCTTGGTGGCGCTGCCCTTACTGCCGGCCTCCTTGCTGCAGCCGGCGAGGGTGGCGCCGCCCATCGTCGCGGCGGTGCCGAGACCGATCAGACGCAGCATGGTCCGGCGATCGGTGGATGCGCCTGGCAGGGACGGCTTCACGGCGCACTCCCTTCATCTGACAGGCGGGGCTTGCGGAGCACGAGCGCCCGGCTAGGATTAGTTGGGGTACTAGCCGAACAAACTAATCGACGGTGATCCGACCCACAAGGGAGCGGCGCCCGCGCCACCGGCGAGGCCCGGGGTCGTCCGGTGGGGCGCCGGGGTGCGCGATGATGGACGCGCGAACCGACCGGGATCGCACCGGCAGCGCAGGGAGCGGGCAGATCTTGATCAGCAGGCAGAACGACCCGCAGCCGACCGACCTCGGCGACGTGCGGGTCGCCAACCGGGCCGTGGTGCTGCGACACGTCCGGGTGCACGCCCCCTGCTCCCGGGCCGACATCGCGGCGCACACCGGGCTCAACAAGGCCACCGTCTCCAGCCTCGTCGCCGAGCTGATCGACCGCCGGCTGCTGCGCGAGACCGGGCTGACCGAGCACCGGGTCGGCCGGCCGGCCACCATGCTCGTGCTCGACGGCGAGCCGTACGCCGCCCTGGGTCTGGAGATCGGCGCCGACGAGCTGGTGGTGGTCGCGGTCGACCTCGGTGGCAGCCGGCTGCTCACCTGGCGTCGCGCCTTCCCCGCCCCCTCGTCCCCGCCGGACGAGACGGTCCGCGCCCTCGCCGCGCTGGCCCGCCGGGCCGTCGCCCGGGTCACCGGCCAGGGGCGGGCCGTGCTCGGCCTCACCGTCGGCGTGCCCGGCCTGGTCGACACGGCCGGCTGCGTGCCGCTGTCGCCCGCGCTCGGCTGGCGCGACGTCCCCCTCGCCGCCGCGCTGCGCGCCGCGCTGCGCAACCCGGAGTTCACCGTCACGGCGGACAACGAGGCGAACCTCGCCGCCCTGGCCGAGCAGCGGCACGGCGCCCACGCCGGGGCGGCCAACCTGGTCCACCTCACCGGCGGCGCCGGGATCGGCGCCGGGGTGATCGCCGACGGGCGGCTGCTGCGCGGCGGGCGGGGCTTCGCCGGCGAGATCGGGCACCTGACCCTCGACCCGGCCGGCCCCGCCTGCGCCTGCGGGCAGGCCGGCTGCCTGGAGGCGCTGACCGGGCTGCCCGCGGTGGTGCGCCGGCTGCTGCCCGACACCGCCGAGGACGGGCCGGTCACCGACTTCCTGCCGGAACTCGACCGGATCCGGGCCCTCGCCGGGCAGGACGACCCGACCGTACGGGCCGGGCTGGCCGAGATCGGCCGCCACCTCGGGCACGGGGTGGCCCTGCTCGCCAACCTGGTCAATCCCGAGGCGGTGCTGGTCGGGGGCCACTATGCGGCGCTGGGGCCGTGGCTGCTGCCCGCGGCCCGGGCCGAACTCACCGCCCGGACCCTCGCGCCTCAGGCGGGCGGGTGCCGGCTGGAGGCGTCGACCCTGGGCGGGGCGGCGACCGCGCTCGGGGGCGCGACCGCCGCGCTGGCCACCGTCGAGAGTGGCCGGCTGCCCACCCGCTGAGCAGGGCGAGACCCGGCGTCGACCGCGATCCACGGCCGCCGGCCCTTGACCGCGTCGCCCCGATGGTGCCAACCTCGGAGCAGCCGTCCCGTCCGGGCAGCCGGGGCGGCTTGTTCTCCGCAGGTTGTCGAAGCGCTTCGCCGCATCCGGGTCGACAGCCGCACACCACCACCGTGATGTCGCTCGTCACGACGGCCGTCGAAGCGCTTCGACCTGCCGACCGGGCGACCGCCTGCCCATGGAAGGTATCCGATCCGCCATGACCGACAGCATCGGCCGGACCTCCGGCCCGTCCCCCGACGCACGCGTCGACGGCCTGCTGGCCCGGCTCACCCTGCCCGAGAAGATCGGGCTGCTGCACCAGTGGCAGGCGCCGGTCGAGCGGCTCGGCCTGCGGCCGTTCCGCACCGGCACCGAGGCGCTGCACGGGGTGGCATGGCTCGGGACGGCCACGGTCTTCCCCCAGGTGATCGGGCTGGCCAGCAGCTGGAACGCCGAACTGGTGCGGGCCGTCGGCGCCGCCGTCGGTGACGAGGTGCGCGCCAAGCACCACGCCGACCCCGGCCGGGTCGGCCTCAACGTCTGGGCGCCCGTGGTCAACCCGTTGCGCGACCCCCGCTGGGGACGCAACGAGGAGGGCTGGTCGGAGGACCCGGGACTGACCGGGCGGCTCGCCACCGCGTACGCCACCGGCCTGCGCGGCGGGCACCCGGACCGGCTGCGTACCGCGCCGACGCTCAAACACTTCCTGGGCTACAACAACGAGACCGACCGGGCCACCACCTCCAGCGACCTGCCGCCGCGGGTGTTGCACGAGTACGAGCTACCGGCGTTCCGGGCGCCGCTGGCCGCCGGCGCGGCGGTCGCCGTGATGGCCTCGTACAACCTGGTCAACGGCGTGCCCGCGCACCTGAGCCCGCTGATCGCGGCCGAGCTGCGCCGGATGGCCCCCGACGAGATCATGGTGGTCGGCGACGCCGGGGCCGCCACCAACATCGCCGGCGCGCAGGCCCACCTGCCGGACCACGTCAGCGGGTTCGCCGCCGCCCTGCGCGCCGGCATCGACAGCTTCACCGAGGACGACACCGACACCCGGCCCACGGTCGAACGGCTCACCGAGGCGCTGGAGCGGGGCCTGATCACCGCCGCCGACGTGGACCGGGCGGCGCGGCGCGTCCTGTCCGTCCGGGCCCGCCTCGACGACCTGGACCCGCCGGAGTCCGACCCGTGGGCGGGGGTGTCCCCGGACGTGGTGGACTGCCAGGCGCACCGGGAACTCGCCCGCGAGGCCGCCCGGCAGTCGGTGGTGCTGCTGCGCAACGACGGGCTGCTCCCCCTGGCCCCGACGCCCGGTCTGCGCCTCGCCGTGCTCGGTCCGCTGGCCGACGCGGTGCACACGGACTGGTACAGCGGCACCCTGCCGTACGCCGTCACGCTGCACGCGGCCCTGACCGGGCCGGTGGGCGAGGTGACCACCCACAGCGGGGCGGACCGGATCGCGCTGCGCGCCGGCGGCCGGTACGTGCGCGCGACGGCCGACGACGGCGGCCCGCTCACCGCCGACGCGCCGAGCGCGACCGAGGACACCTGGTTCGACGTCTTCGACTGGGGCGCGGAGGCGGTGGCGCTGCGCGCCGTAGCCAACGGCCGGCACGTCGGGGCCGACGACGAAGGCGACCTCGTCAACGACCGCCCCGGGCCGGGCGGCTGGGTGGTCCGGGAGACCTTCCGGTTCGCGCCGGGCCCCGACGGCACGGTGCTGCTGCGTCACCTCGCCACCGACCGGTACGTCGCCGTCGGGCCGGACGGGCGGCTGCGCATCGACGCCGCCGACCCGGACGCGGCCACCCCGTTCGCCGTGGAGCTGCTCGTCGACGGCGCAGCCCGGGCCGCCGAGCTGGCCGCCGCCGCCGACGTGGCGGTCGTGGCCCTCGGTAACCACCCGATGGTCAACGGGCGGGAGACCGAGGACCGGGTCGACCTGGCGCTGCCGGCCGGGCAGGAGGCCCTGCTGCGCGCCGTGCACGCCGCCAATCCCCGGACCGTGCTCGCCCTGACCAGCAGCTACCCGTACGCGATCGGCTGGGCCGACGCCCACCTGCCGGCGGTGCTGTGGTCCGCGCACGGCGGCCAGGAGCACGGGGCGGGGCTGGCCTCGGTGCTGCTCGGCGACGCCGAGCCGGGCGGCCGGCTCACCCAGACCTGGTACGCCGACGCCGCGGACCTGCCCGACCTGCTCGACTACGACATCATCGGCTCCGACGCCACCTACCTCTACCACCGGGGCGAGCCGCTGTACCCCTTCGGCCACGGGCTGAGCTACACCCGGTTCGACTACGCTGACCTCCGGTTCAGCGCGACGTCGGTGACCGCCGACGGGGAGGTCGAAGTGAGCGTCGAGGTCACCAACAGCGGCACCCGCGTCGGCGAGGAGATCGTCCAGCTCTACACCCGGCAGCGCCGGTCCCGGGTCAAGCAGCCCCTGCGCCAGCTTCGGGACCACGCCCGGATCACCCTCGCCCCGGGCGAGCGGCGGGTGGTCCGGCTGCGCCTGCGCGCCACCGAGCTGGGCTGGTGGGACGACTCGCGCGGCGGGCACGTGGTGGAGGACGCCCCGCACAGTGTGCTGGTCGGGCGGTCCGTGGGCGACATCCGACTGGTCGGCACCCTCTCCGTTCGGGGCACGGCCGGCGGGCCGGTGCGGGCGGCCGACGGCGCGGGGCCGGCCAGGGAGGCCTCCGGTGCCGGCCGGGCCCGGTGAGCAGGCCGGGCCTCGCCCGGCGACGGCGGTGCGCCCGGTGAAGTCCCCCGACCTGGTCACCATCGCCGACGTCGCCCGGCACGCCGGTGTCGCGGTCAGCACGGTGTCGTACGTGCTCAGCGGCAAGCGGGCCATCTCCGAGGTGACCCGCACCCGGGTGCGGGCCAGCATCCGGGCGCTCGGCTACCACCCGAACGCCGGGGCGCGCGCCCTGGCCAGCCGACGGGCCAACGTCGTCGCGCTGGTGCTGCCGCTGCGCTCCGGGATGCAGGTGCCGGTGGTGATGCAGTTCGCCATGGCGGTGGTGACCACCGC
Organism: Micromonospora sp. NPDC020750; assembly: GCF_044334565.1. Lineage (NCBI taxonomy): Bacteria > Bacillati > Actinomycetota > Actinomycetes > Micromonosporales > Micromonosporaceae > Micromonospora > Micromonospora sp. NPDC020750. The sequence continues at coordinate 574,974 of NZ_JBIRTH010000004.1, read as the reverse complement.
CCGCACCGTCGACCACGACGTCCTGCTGGTCACCTCCGACGAGGGCCCCGCCGGGCTGAGCCGCATCGCGGCCAGCGCGATGGTCGACGGGGTCCTGCTGATGGACGTGGAGATGCACGACTCCCGGGTGCCGCTGCTGCGGGAACTGGGGCGGCCCAGCGTGCTGATCGGCTTCCCCGCCGACGCCACGGGGCTGACCTGCGTCGACCTGGACTTCCACCGGGCCGGTCAGGTCTGCGTCGAGCACCTGGCGGGGCTGGGCCACCGGCGGATCGCCCTGCTCGGCGCCCCCGCCGCCGTCTACGACCGGGGCACCGGATTCGCGCACCGGACCAGGGCCGGCGTCGTCGACGCCGCCGCGCGGCTGGGCGTGGACGCCGTGGTCCGCCCCTGCGAGGAGGGCACGGCGGCCGTCCGCCGGGAACTGGTCGAGCTGCTGGAGCGCTGGCCCGACCTGTCCGGGCTGGTCGTGCAGAACGAGGCGGCTGTCGGCCCCGTGCTGGCCACGCTGCCCACCCTGGGCCGGCGGGTGCCCGAGGACGTGTCGGTCGTCGGGATCTGCCCCGACCAGTTCGCCGAGCAGGCCAGCCCGCGGCTCACCTCGGTGCCCGTGCCGGCCGAGGAGGTCGGCCAGCAGGCCGTGTCGCTGCTCATGCGCAAGGTGCACGGCGAGCCGGTGCCGGACGCCACCCTGCTGGAGCCCCGGCTGACCGTACGCGACAGCACCGCGCCGCACCGCTGACCCGGCGGCGGGGCACGGGACGCGCGCGGCGGCGGGCCGAGCCTCACGGGTGGGCATGACCGCCCCCACCACAGCGTGGTCAGCGGACGACGGTCAGCGGACGACGGTGAGGGCGGTGTAGTCGGCGGCCGTCAGCGGCTGGGCGGAGAGCGAGCCGTCCGCCCGGGGCACCCCGAGGGGGCGGCCGTCGCGCAGGAACGACACGGTGGTGACGTCGTCCCGGGCGTCGAGGGTGCAGACGATCTGCCCGAACGCCAGGACCTCGTCGCTGCGGCCGGTCTCGTCGCCGGTCTGGCCGACCGCCACCCGCGCCTGGCCGCCCGCGACGTCCGCGACGACGGCGCTCATCGCTCCCGGCAGCGCGCTGGTCAACCCGGCGTCCCGCTCGACGACGGTGGGGCCGGCGAGCAGGTCGCGCAGCTGGGCGTCGACGTCGGGCGCGCGGTCGACACGGCGCGGCACCGGCACCAGCCGGTCGTCCCGGACGAAGCACAGCGTCTCGGTGATCCGGCCGGTCGGGGCGGTGCTGCCGGCCGTCGCCGGGGACGGGAACGGCCCGGGCGGGACCCCGACCACCCTGGGCCGGTCCTCGGCGGGCACCCCGCAGGCGGACGCCAGGACGAGCAGGCCGGCCAGGACGGCCGGGGCGACGACGCGCCGGGCGCGGCCCGGCAGGCCGACGCGATCGCCGGTGCGGCCGGTTCCCCCGGCCTGGCCGCCGCCCACGGCGGGCGCTGCGACACGGGCTCCGGGGGGCGCCGCGGCGCGGGATCCGGCGGGCGCTGCGGCGCGGCCCGTCACGGCAGGCTCCCGGGCAGGGTGACGTGGAACCGGGCGCCCCCGCCGGGGCGGTCGAGCACGCCGGCCCGCCCGCCGTGCGCGGTGGCGTGCTGGGCTACCAGGGCCAGGCCGAGGCCGGTGCCGTCGCCGGTGCCCCGGGCGTGGGCGGCCCGGCCACGGACGAAGCGGTCGAAGATGGCCTCCCGGTCCTCCACCGGCACCCCGGGGCCGTCGTCGTCGACCTCGATCACGCCGGCGTCGCCGTCGCGCGACAGGCGCACCGCTACCGGACCGGCCCCGTAGCGGGCCGCGTTGTCGAGCAGGTTCACCAGCACCTGCGCGACGCGCCGCTGCTCCACCCGCCACGTCCGCGGCGTGCCGGCCGTCAGTAGCACCAGCGAGGCCGGGAGGTCCCGCTCGATGCAGGCCCGCCGCGCCAGCTCCACCACGTCGACCGGGGCGCGGTGGGCGGGCTGGTCGCTGCGGGCCAGGTCGATGAGATCGTTGACCAGCCGCTGAAAGCGGTCGATCTCGTCGGCCACGAGACCGGCGGCGGTGGCGGTGCGCTCGTCGTGGTGCTCCCGCCGCCGTTGCAGGACGCTGGCCGCCGCGGCGAGGGTCTGCAACGGCGAGCGCAGCTCGTGGCTGACGTCGGCGGCGAACCGGCGGTCCCGTTCGATCCGGCGGGCCAACTGGTCGACCATGTGGTTGAACGAGGTGGACAGCCGGGTGAGGTCGGGGTCGGTGGCCGGGTCGAGGCGGGCGGTCAGCTCACCGGCGGCGATCTTCTCCGCGGCGTTGGCGACCGCGGTCAGCGGACGCAGGCCGTGCCGGGTGGCGTACCAGCCCAGCGCCGCGCCGGAGCCGGCAACCATGATGGCCACGGCGGTCAGCGTCAGGGCCAGCGCCTGGAACGTCCGCTCCAGCTCCCCCAACGAGTTGACCTCGTAGTACGTCGCCGAGCCGGACAGCGGCACCCCCACCAGCAGGGCGGCCTGCCCGTCGACGCGGACCCGCTGCACGGCCGGTTGCCCCGCGCCGACGAGCCGTTGCAGTTCCTCCGGGACGGCGGCGGTGAGCCCGACGTCGGCGGTGCGGCCGTGCCAGTCGCCGTCGAGGTTCAGCAGCGCCCGCCGGCTGCCGCCGGTGTCCAGCGAGCGCAGCACCTCCACCACGTCCGGGTCGTCGGTGTCCAGGCCGTTGCGCACCACGGCGGCGTCGAAGTACGCGGCCCGCACCGCGGTGCGCTCCCGCTCGTCCATCAGGGACCGGCGGGTCAGCTCGTACGAGACCAGGGCCATCGAGGCGGCCAGCAGCAGCGCCCCGGCGGCGAACGCCGCGGTGACCCGGGCGCGCAGGCCGAGGCGACGCCGCGCGGGCGGGCGGGGGCCCGTCATCGTTGCAGCTTGTAGCCGAGCCCGCGCAGGGTCACCAGGTGCTCGGGGTTGGCCGGGTCCGGCTCGATCTTCTGCCGCAGCCGGCCGACGTGCACGTCGACCAGCCGCTCGTCGCCGGTGTCGTACCCCCAGACCCGTTGCAGCAGCTGCTGGCGGGACAGCACCCGGCCGGCGTGCTCGGCCAGCTCGCACAGCAGCCGGAACTCGGTGCGGGTCACCGGCACGCGGTGCCCGGCCCGGCGTACCTCCCCCGCCTCGGGGCTGACCTCCAGGTCACCGAAGGCCAGCACCGGCACCTGCTCGGCCACGGCCGGGACGACGGCACGGGCGCGGCGGCGCAGGGCGCGCAGCCGGGCGGTCAGCTCCTTGATCGCCACGGGCTTGACGACGTAGTCGTCGGCGCCGGCCTCCAGGGCGGCCACGATGTCGTGGGTGTCGTCGCGGGCGCTGACCACCACGATCGGCACGTCGTCGTCGCGGCGTAGCTGGCGGATGCACTCGAAGCCGTCCAGGCCCGGCAGCATCAGGTCGACCAGGACGTAGTCGGCCGGGTCCCGGCGCTGGGCGCGCAGCCCCTCCTCGGCCGTGGCAGCGCCGTGGGCGTCGTAGCCCTCGTCCTCCAGTGCGAGCAGCAGCGCCAGCCGGATGCGGTCGTCGTCCTCGATCACCAGTACGGACGTCATATCGGAATCATCCCCAAGGCCGTCCGCCGACGGCCAACCGTGTCCCGCGTATGGCGGATTTGTCACGCAACTGTCACACGTCCGCGTGGTGCCCGCCAAGCCCGACCGGCACGTTGGTGGGCGTCCAGGTCCACGAGGAAAGGGGTACGGCCGTGACGACGCCGCTGGCACGTCGGGAGTGCACGATTCCCCTGGTCGAGGTGGCCGTGACCGAGTTCGACCTGGCCTGCCTGTCCACGACCGGCGCCGTCTTCGACCGGCTGCTGGCCCTGCGCCCCGCCCAGGTCGTGGTCGACCTGTCCGACTGCCGGCACATCGACGCCGCCGCGATCGGGCTGCTGCTCGACGTGCACCGGCGGCTCACCCGCGCCGACGGGGTGCTCACCGTACGCGACCCGAACCCCCGGATCTGGCGCATCCTGCAGTCCGCCCGCCTGGACCAGGTCCTGCCGATCGTCGCCGGCCGGACGCCGGACGCCGACCGGCCCGACCGGTCCCCCGCGCCGGGGCCCCACCGGGCGGGGCCGACGCCCGCCGGCCGGGCGGCCGTGCCGGTGCGGGGACTGCCCGACGGGACGTCGGCCGGCGTGGCGCGGTGAGCCTCCGCACCCTCGTCACCCAGGAGCAACCGTGACCGTCGCCGGGCTCGTCAGCGCCCTTCTCGTCGGGCTCGTCGTCGGGGCCCTCGGCCGGCTCGTCGTCCCCGGCCGGCAGACCGCGCCGCTCTGGCTCACCCTGGTCGTCGGCGTGGTCGCCGCCCTGCTCGGCACCATCCTCGCCCGCCTCGTCGGCGTGGCCGGGGCCGGCTTCGGGTTCCAGGACCTGCTCGTGCAGATCGGCGTGGCCGGGGTCGGCGTCGTCCTGGTGGCGGCCACCGCCGGCCGCTCCGACTCCGCCTAGACACGCCGACACCGCACACCGAGAAGGGACCATCCCCCGTGGTCATCCCCTGGCCGTCGCCCGACGACCACTCCTGGGCCGCAGAGCCCGACAGGCCCGGGCCGGCGGACGAGGACATCCGGCTCGCCGCCGCCGTCGCCCGGCGACTCGGCGACGCCCCGACCGTACGCCGCCAGTCGGTCACGGTCAGTGCGCAGAACCGGGTCGTCATCCTCACCGGGATCGTCACCGACCCGCAGGCCCGGCGGACCGCCGGGGAGTTGGCCTGGGAGGTCGCCGACGTCGTCGACGTCTGCAACGCCCTGCGGCTGGCCGAGCCGCGCCGTCCGCGCCGGTGACCACAAGCCCTCGCGCCGCCACCCGGCCCCGCCGGAGCGACCTGGCCGGGGCGTAACCGCAGGGCCCGCAGCGCCCGCACCAGCGCTGCGGGCCCCGTGGTGACGCCGCGCCCCGGGGTGGCCAGGTTCCCACCGTGTGGGCCCCCGGGAAGAAACGGCGTCGGGTCGGGCGCCGCACCGGGTCCGGGCCCGCCCACGAACCCCCGGCCGCGACGTGAGTTACCGCATGGTGGAAGCATCTTGCCTTTCCCGCCACGCCCGTGTCACGCTCCTCCGCAGCAATCCCTATAAGATCTGTAGGGTTAGTCGGGAAATCCGGGAGGTGTGGCGCCAATGACGCGTGAGTCGTCGGCCACGGCCGCCCTCCCCGCCGCCTTCCGCGGGCCCGCGCTGACCACCCGGCGGTACATCGACCACGGGCTGTTCGGCAGCTGTCGCTGTCGCTGACGCCACAGCCACCCTCCCGCTCCGCCCCGTCGCCCCGAACCCGCGCGCACCCCGACCGGCACGCCGTCGGCCCGCGCGCTCCCGCCACGCGCCCCGACCGCCGACCCGGTGGCCGTCCCGCGCGTGATCCACGCCTGCCTGCCAGAACCGGAGACCAGCCATGTCCACTGCCCCGGCCGCCGTCCGCCTCGACGAGCTGTGGTTCACCCGCTGCCCGGTGCCCACCGCCACCGGGATCGCCGCCGACCGCGGCACCCTCGCCGCCGAGTTCGCCGCCGACGGAATCCGGGTGCGGTCCTTCCAGGACGACCGCGGGAGAGGGCTCAACGAACGGCACTTCACCCACGAGCACCGCACCCTGATCCGGGAGGGCGGCAACGTCCCGGCGCTGTGGGCCCGCTCCCGCGGCGCGGAAACCCGGCTGATCGGCCTGACCTGGATCGAGGAGCGCCAGGTGATCCTGATCCGGCCCGGCGACGGTCCCCGCTCCCCCGCCGAGCTGCGCGGCCGGCGGCTCGCGGTGCCCCGGCACCCGATCGCCGTCGACTTCTGGGCGGCGATGGCGCTGCGCGGGTTCGCCGGGGCGCTCGGCGTCGCCGGGCTGCGGCTGGCCGACGCCCGCCCGGTGGACGTGCCGGCGGGCCCGGAGCACCCCGGGCAGTGGGCGGCGGAGCTGGCCGCGCTGGTCCGTGGCGACGTCGACGCCGTTTACGCCAAGGGCGCCCTCGCGGTCGAGTCGGCGCGCCGGCACGGCGTCGAGGTCGGCATCGAGCTGGACGACGAACCCGACCTGCGGAGCCGGATCAACAACGGCACGCCCCGGCCGGTCACCGTGGCCGGCTGGCTGCTGGAGCACCGGCCCGACGTGGTCGACCGGTTCCTCGCCGTGCTGGTCGAGGCCGCCGGCTGGGCCGCCGCCCACCCCGCCGACGTCGGCCGGATCCTGTCCGCCGAGACCGGCGCCGGCACGGCGGGGGTGGCCGGGGCGTACCGCGCCGGCCAGCACCTCGGCCTGCATCTCGACCTGTCCGAGGAGCGGCTCGACCTGCTCGCCGCGCAGGAGCACTTCCTGCGCGCACACGACTTCCTCGCCGCGCCCGTGGACGTGCGCGGCTGGGCCGACCCCGAACCGCTGCGGCGCGCCCACGAACTGGTCGCCCGCCGCCGGCAGAACCCCGCACCGGCCGGGAACGTCGCTTCCTCGCCGACGGATCGCACAGGAGAATGAGATGAGCACAGCACCGACACCTCGCCGTACCCGCCGACGGTTCCTGACCGTCGCCACCGCCGCCGGCCTGGTCGCCGCCCTGGTGGGCGCCGCCGGCTGCGGCACGTCCGGCGAGCCGGCCGACGCCGCCGGTGGACGCACGATCGAGGTACGCATCCCCGACCCGGGCAACGCGGGCGTGCTCGCCCTGGGCAAGAAGGACGGTTCGCTCGACGCGGCGCTGAGCGCGGTCGGCGCCCGGGTGGCGTGGACCGGCAGCTCCGGCCCGTTCGCCCCGGCGGCGCAGGCGATCAACGCCGGCCAGCTCGACGTCGCCCTCGGCTCGATCACCTCGGCCGTCGGCGCGCTCGCCGGCAGCCCCGGCTTCACCCTGTTCGCCGCAGCCCAGCCCGACCCGGTCGGCGAGGGCATCCTGGTCAAGGGCGACTCCCCGATCCGCGGCGTGGCCGACCTCGCCGGGCGGAAGGTGGCCGTCAACAAGGGCGGCACCGGCGAGTACCTGCTGCTGCGGGCGCTGGCCACCGCGAACGTGCCCGCCGACCGGGTGGAACGGGTGTACCTGCGCCCCGACCAGTCCGCTCCGGCGTTCGAGTCCGGCCAGGTGGACGCCTGGGCGAGCTGGAGCACGTACGTGGTGTCCGCGCTCGCCGGTGGCGCCCGGCTGCTGGTCGACGGCCGCACGCTCGGCTCGGACAACGCCACCGTGTGGGCGGTGCGCAGCGCGTTCGCCACCGATCACCCGGAGGTGGTCCGGGCGCTGTACGCGTACCTGCGGGACAAGGGGGCCGCGTCCCAGGCGGACCCGGCGCCGTTCGTGAACGTCTTCACCGACGCCGGCCCGCAGTCCGTGAGCGGCCGGGCCCGGGAGATCACCATCGACTTCGCCCGGCGGAGTTCGCCGGTCGAGCCGATCGGCGCCGACCTGCTGGCCCGCTTCGACACGGTGGCCCGGTTCTTCGTCGACGCCGGGGTGACCCCGAAGAAGGTGGACGTCGCCGCGCACGTGCTGGACGTGACGAAGCTGCCGGCGGGTGGGGCGTGACCGTGACCACGGCACCCACCGCGCCCGGTCGGGCCGGCGCCGCCCGGCCCCACCCCGGCGGCGCCGGGGCCGCCCGCGCCGCCGGGCTGGTCGAGCCGCCGGTGCGCCGCCGCCGCGAGCGGCCCCGGTGGGCCGCCACCGCCCTGCGGGCGCTCGGCCCGGTCGCGCTGCTGCTCGCCTGGTACGCCGCCTCGGCGACCGGCCTGCTCAGGCCGTCGCTGCTCGCCTCCCCCGGCCAGGTGCTGCGGGCGGTCGGCGAGCTGTGGGGCAACGGCCAGCTCCCCGACGCGCTCACCACCTCGCTGACCCGCTCGGCGCTGGGGCTCACCTGCGGCCTGGCCGCCGGGCTGGTGCTCGGCGTGACCACCGGGCTGACCCGGCTCGGCGACGAGCTGATCGACTCGACCGTGCAGGTGCTGCGCACGGTGCCGTTCCTCGCCCTGGTGCCGCTGTTCATGGTCTGGTTCGGCATCACCGAGAGCGCCAAGATCATTCTGATCGCCGTCGCCACCACCTTCCCGATGTACGTCAACGCGGCCAGCGGCGTGCGCACCGTGGACCCGAAGACGGTCGAGGCGATGCGGTCGTTCGGGATGGGCCGCTGGCGGCTGGTCCGGGAGGTCGTCCTCCCCGGCGCCCTGCCCGCGCTGCTCGTCGGCCTGCGGCTGTCGATGACCCTCAGCGTCATCGCGCTGATCGCCGCCGAGGAGATCAACGCCACCGCCGGCATCGGGTACCTGATGACCCAGGCGCAGAACTACGCCCGCACCGACATCCTGGCGCTCTGCATCATCATCTACGGCCTGCTGGGCCTCACCGCCGACGCCGCGGTGCGCGCCCTGGAGTGGCTGCTCATGCCGTGGCGGCGGGCGGGGCGGACCCGGTGAGCGCCGGCGTGGCCACCCCGGCCGGCACGGAGACCGGCGCCGGGCCGCCCCCGGCGATCCACATCCGCGGGCTGCGGCGGGCCTTCGGCGACCGGACCGTCCTCGGCGGCCTCGACCTGGACGTGCCCAGGGGCGAGTTCCTCGCGCTGCTCGGCGCGAGCGGCACCGGCAAGACCACCCTGCTGCGCATCCTCGGCGCGCTGGACCGCCCCGACGGCGGCACCGTGCTGGTGCCCCGGCGGCGGACCATCGTGTTCCAGGAGCCCCGGCTGGTGCCCAACAAGCGGGTACTGGCCAACGTCACGGTCGCCATGCCGCGCGGCGAGGCCACCCGCGCGGTCGGCCTGCGGGCCCTGGCCGAGGTCGGCCTCGCCGGCCACGCCCGGGCCTGGCCGGCGACCCTGTCCGGCGGCGAGGCGCAGCGGGTGGCGCTGGCCCGGGCACTGGTCCGCGAGCCGGAGCTGCTGCTGCTGGACGAGCCCTTCGCCGCCCTCGACGCGCTGACCCGGCTGCGCATGCAGGACCTGGTCGGCGAGCTGTGCGCCGCGCACCGCCCGGCCGTCCTGCTGGTCACCCACGACGTCGACGAGGCGATCCGGCTCGCCGACCGGGTCGCGGTGCTGCGCGGCGGCGTGCTGGTCCGCGACGAGCGGGTCACCGTGCCCCGGCCCCGCGACGCCGCCGATCCGGCCTTCCGCGCCCTACGCGACCGGCTCCTCGTCGACCTGGGCGTCCGCCGCCCCGGCGCGGGGGCCGACCCGACCGTTCGAGAAGGAGAACTGACATGAGCATCACCATCGGAGTGCACCGCAGCAACCCGTCGCTGTACCACCTGGCCCGGCTCGGCCTGGCCGAACGGGCGCTCGCGCCGCTGGGCGAGACGGTGGCCTGGCACTACTACACCGACGGCACGAACACCGCCCGGCTGCTCGCCGAGGGCGTCATCGACCTCGGCGGCACCGGCTCCACCCCGCCGCTGACCGGGCAGGCACAGGGCCACGACATCGTGTACGTCGCGGTGTCCGCCCCGCGCCCCGGGCACGGCGCGCTGCTGGTCGCCGCCGACGGTCCGGTCCGGACGGTGGCCGACCTCGCCGGCAGGACAGTGGTGTTCGGGGTCGGGTCGTGGCAGACGCACCTGCTGGCCAAGGCGCTACACGACGCCGGGCTGTCCTACACCGACATCGTGGCGCGGCGGCCCGCCGACGACCCGACCCCGCCGGCGGAGCGCCTGGCGGCCGGGGAGATCGCCGGCTGGGTCGCCCAGGAGGCCGAGCTGTCCGCAGCCCGCCGCGCCGGAGGCGTACGCGTCCTGGTGGAGACCGGGTCGGTGATCTCGGACCGGTCGGTCTTCTTCACCCGGCGGGACCTCGCGCAGCAGCGGCCGGAGGTGGTCGCGGCGCTCGTCGGCGCGCTCCAGCAGGCCGACGACTGGGTGGCCGCCCACCTGGACGAGGCCGCCGCCCACGCCGCCGCCGAGCTGGGCGGCGAGGCGGCCGACTGGCACACCGCGCTGGCCGGGCTGCCCTGGCGGCTGGAGAGCATCCCCGACGCATTCGTCGCCGAGCAGCAGGAGGCGGCGGACATCTTCGTCGCGGCCGGCTACCTCGACCGGCCGATCACCGTGGCCGACGCCCTGGTGCCGGCGCTCACCCCGCTGGTCGACGCGGCACTCGCCGCGGCGGCCCCGGCGGGCGCGCGGTGAGCGGCGTGGGCACCGAGGTCCTGTGGTACATCATCCCCCGGGAGGGGCGCTACCCGTGGGAGCCGGCCGGCCGGCGGCCGGTCGACCTGGGCTACCTGCAACACCTGGCCGCCGCCGTGGACCGGCTCGGCTACACCGGGGCGCTGCTGGCCACCGACCAGTACGACGTGTGGCCGCTGGGCAGCGCCCTGGCGGCGGCGACCAGCCCGGCGTTCAAGCCGCTGCTGGCGGTGCACCCCGGGCTGATCTCCCCGACCCTGCTGGCGAAGTCCGCGCTCACCTTCGACCACCTGTTCGGCCCGCGCCTGCGGTTCAACGTGGTCAACGGCTCCACCGACACGCTGCGCCGCTACGGCCTGCACCTGGAACACGACGAGCGCTACCGGCTCAGCGCCGAGTACTGGCAGGTGGTCCGGCGACTCACCGCCGGGGAGGTCTTCGACCACAAGGGCGAGTTCTACGACCTGCCGGGCGCCGGGGCGGACCTGCGGGACCTGCCGCCGGTGCAGAAGGGCGGCATCCCGCTGTGGTTCGGCGGCTCCTCGCCGGCCGGCATCGAGATGGCCGCCGAGCACGTCGACGTGTACCTGACCTGGGGCGAACCGCCCGCCCAGCTCGCCGAGAAGCTGGACCGGGTGCGCGAGCGGGCCTCCGCCCACGGGCGCACCCTACGGCTCGGGCTGCGGCTGCACCTGATCGTCCGGGACACCGAGGACGAGGCATGGGCCGCCGCCGACCACCTGCTCGACGTCACCAGCCGCGAGACGTACGCCCGGCAGCTCGCCGCACACGGCGAGGACGCCGGGGTGGGCTGGCAGCGGCAGTTCCGCCAGCACGGCGGGCGGGTACCGGCGAAGGCCCGGGAGCTGGAGACGTACCCCAACCTGTGGCCGGGGATGGGGCTGTTCCGGCCCGGCCCGGGCACCGCCGTGGTGGGCAGCACCCGCCAGGTCGTCGAGCGGCTGGAGGAGTTCCGGTCCCTCGGCGTGGACACCTTCATCCTCTCCGGCAACCCGCTGCTCGAGGAGGCGTACCGGGTGGCGGAGACCGTGCTGCCCGCGCTGGGGATCCGACCCGACCGGTCGTGACCCCGGGCGGCACCCGCCCGGCCGGACGGTCACCCCGCCGGCCGGGCGGGGCGCTCACGACGGCCCCCCAGGGGGCGTGCGGCGGGGTTGGCGGGGTGGGTCAGGCCACGCCGGCCCGGTCCGCCGGCGGGTCCAGGCCGGCGTAGCCGCCCCGGTGGTACAGCAGCGGCGTGCCCACGTCGGCGTGCCGCAGCAGCTCCGGCTCGGCGAGCACGATCGCGTGGTCGCCTACGGTCACCCGGTCCACCACCCGGCAGAGCAGCCACGCCAGGACGCCGTCGAGGATCGGCACCCCCTGCGGCCCCGGACGCCATTGCGTCGGGCCGGCAAACCGGTCGACGCCGCTCGTGGCGAACGTCCGGGCCAGCTCCCGCTGGCCGTGGGCGAGCAGGTGCACCGCGACGTGGCGGGACCGGGACACCGTGGGCCAGCTCGACGAGGCGAGGTTGAGGCAGAACAACACGATCGGCGGCTCCAGCGACACCGAGGTGAACGAGGTCGCGGTGAAGCCGACCGGCGGGGTGCCCGGGGCCGTCACCACGGTCACGGTGCTGGCCTGGTGACGCAGGATCGCGCGCAGCGAGGCGCTGTCCGCGTCGACGGGCAGCTCCGGTTGCGCAGGGGTGGACGGGGCCATGTGCACCTCCGGTCGTCGCTATCCCAGGACGGTACCGGCGGTCGCCGCGCGGCGCTGACCGGCGGTCGGCGGGGACCGGCCCACCCGCGGCCGGGTGCCGGATAGCACCGAGGACGTTTCGACGGCGGGGACGCGTCGGTCCGCACGGTGATCACGACAGCCACGCCACGGGCCGCCTCGGGCGGGGGCCGCCTGGTGGGCGACACAGAACCAGGTGCCGATTCGGTGTGAACTGTCGGCGAGGCGGTCGGATCGGGTGTCGTCCGGGGTCATCCGGCCTGCTGGGGGTCGTCCCGGACGGGTGTGGTCGGCTGGGTTGCTGTGCTCCGCTTCTGTACTTTCTCGGCCGCGTGCAGGACGTTGCGGGCGGCGGTCGCCACGGCGCATTCCGGTGTCCGGCAGATCGGGCAGCGGCCGTCGGGGCCGGGTCTGTGGCCGCGGAGGATCGCTCGGGCGGTGAGGATCAGTCGGTTGCGGATCTGGGCCAGGGACAGGAACGGGGCGGTCATCGGGTGAGCCCGACCGCCGTCGCCAGGTGCGCCACGCCAGCCGACGCCGGGCCGCCTCGGACCACCTCGACGATCACCGTACGTGCCAACGGCCGTAGCCGGACCTCGGCCGGCGCGATACGGTCGGCCTCGGCGAGAGCGCGGCCCGCCCCCAAGAGGTCACCGACCTGGAGGTACGCCCGCGCGGCGTCGATCAGGTGCGCTGCCCGGTGCTCAACAGGCAGCCGCCGCCACCCGTCCGCCCTGACGGCCTCCTCATGCCGGGCAACCGCCTCGCCCCCGTCGCCCAGCCCGACCGCCGCCGCGACCCGCGCCACCTTTACGCTCGCCGCCCCGAAACCGGTGCGGTGAAGGTCTTGGCCGCCGTCGACCCGCTCGGCGATCTCGGCGGCCTGGTCGAGCAGCTCCGCTGGGCCGCGGTGGTCGCCGCAGGTCGCGGCGGCAAGAGCCGCCTCGACCAGCAGCGTCCCGCACAACGCCAACTCCTCGGGCACTGCGTCGTGCGGCACCGTCGGGGCGACCCGGTGCGCGGCGGCGATCGCCGCCGCCATCGCCAACCGGCCCCGCCCCGCCCCGCGCAACGCCTGCCCGAGCGACACCGCCGCACCCGCCGCCCACACCGGATCACCAGCGGCCACCGTCACCGCCCGATCGGCCGCCAGCCACGCCACGTCCGGCTCGCCCAGCTTCACCAGCACCGACGCCGTGACCCGATACACCTGCACCAACAGACCCACCAAATCACCCCCGGTGTCGACCGCGTGAGCGCGTCGGGCATCGCCGAGCAGGTCAGGCACCAACCGCACCAACTGCGGGTAATGCGCGTGCTGGTACGTCAACCACGCATGCTCCACCCGCCGGCCCAGCTCACCGATCGGCACCACCGGCCGACAGCCCGGCCCGGCCGGGAACAGGTCGTAGCAGGCGAGCGCCGCCCGCACCCCGTCCACACCCTCGCCACCAGTGGGCGTCGCCGGCCGCGCATCGCTGCCCAGCAGCGCCGACGCGTCCACGCGAAGAACCTCGGCGATATCCTGGACAACGGAGAACCTGTCCAGCGCGCGCACGCCGCGTTCAACCTTGTCGACCCAACTCTTCGACTTTCCCAACCGGTCGGCGAGCATCTGCTGCGTCAACCCGCGCCGGGCCCGCCACTGGGCCACCCGCCGCCCTATCGGCAGCTCACCGCTGTCCACGACGCCACCGCCGATCCGGCACCGCCCGGGTCGTCTCCTCCACCGGTACCCGCTCCGCCTCGGCCAGCGCGAGAATCCGCCGCTTCGCCGCCTCCCGCTCGGCCGCCTCCAACTGCTCACCCCGGTTCACCGCCCACGTCGGATTCTCCCGCCGCCGGATCCCGGGCAAGGTCACGGTAGTCATCGGGGCCTCCTTCATCGCGATGCCATCAACCATGACTCCGAGATGTCGCCGGCCGCGACGACACAAGATGCGACAACTCGGCCACATTACCGGCGACATTTAGGCGACATCTCGCTATCGTGACAGGCATGACCGCCCCGAACGCCGCCCTGCGCGCAGTCCGCGCCGGGATGCGCATGAGCCAGGACGACTTCGCCCGCGCGCTCCAAGCCGCCGGTTACCGCGTCGGCGAGCCCAACGACGCCAACAAGAGACTCGTCCAGCGGTGGGAGTCCGGCGCGATCGCCGCGCCGCGGCCCGTCTACGCCCGTGCGCTGGAGGTCGTCACTGGCCTGCCCATTTCGCTGCTTGGCTTCGCCATGGTGCCCGACGGCCACGTCGTCGATGACCACCACGGTGGCCACGACCTGACCTCGCACATGTCCAGTCTGGCCACGCCGACGCCGACGCCGACGTCCAGGCCAACTGCGGCTCACGGGTCGCACGAGGGCGTGTGGCTCAGCCGCTACCAGTTCCATTCCAGCGGACGGGGGGAGTCCTTCGCCGGGCAGCATTTCGTGGTCGTGCTTCAGCACGGTGACCGGCTGACCGCCCGCAGCCTGCCTGGCTCGGCGGCATCGTCGCTGTCGCTGGATCTCACCGTGGACGGTGCCGTTGTCACTGGGACGTGGGTGGAGCAGACCGACCCCGCCGGCTACTACCGAGGCGCTCGGTACCACGGGGCGATTCAGTTGCTGGCTGAGCCCACCGGTCGACGGTTGGCCGGAAAGTGGGTCGGGTTCGGCAAGGACATGGATGTCAACACCGGCCCGTGGGAACTGACCTTCCGGGATGCTTCAACGTCCAAGGCGACGCTCGATCGGTACAACACGTCGGTGGCGTAGCGTGCGCCTTGCGGGAGCGAGGCGACCTGTCCGTCGCGCGTACGTCACCGGCTTCCAGGCGGCCACGGTGAGTATGAAACGAACCCCTGTGGATGCGGTGACCTGCCCGGCAACAGCCTCGGAGTGCGGGTGCCCTACCTGCCGAGCCGTCGATGGTCACGACTCATCTGAAGGCGCATTTCTGACCTGGGACGGACCGCCGGAGGGAAGGATGAGCGGAGCAGTTTCCTCCCAGACCAATCCACCGTCGCCGCCAGATTTCCCGGCCTCGTCGGCGTTGCGGGCCGACAGCGTGTCATTCGGCTACCTCTCGACGAGGTGCACCGGAACACCGAACCCGTCGCGGCGCGCGAGTAGGCTGCTGATCGCCTCACGCTCCGACTTCGATCCGTAGGTCACCTGGATCAGCGCACGGTCCTGGCCCTTGGGGCACGGCGAGCCCACCTCGACCGAGATTCCCTTGCCCAGCGCCGCGATGTCGGTGGCGAGGGACCCGCTTCTGGTCAACGCCGCGCTGGCCTCGGCGGTGGTCGGCAGTTCCTCGCAGGGCGGGTGGGTGTCAGTCGACGTTGGGAACACGCCGCCGAGAGCCACGGCCGCGCCGAGGGCAACCACCGCGACGGCGCCAATCGCGATCTTGGAGAGCAGTGACATGGCAGGTCCTTCCGCCCTAGTAGGACTGATCGACGGATAGCGCAACAGTTCGTCCGCTCCCGATTTCGTGGCGTGCAGCGCAGGCCTCGATCATTTCGGAGTCGTGCGTGGACACGACGACCGTGCGGCCCTCGGCGGCGAACTCCGCAAACAGCGCGATGACCTTCCGCCGGTTGGCGGCGTCGAGCGACGCGGTGGGCTCGTCGACGAACACGATCGCGGCTCGCTTGTAGATGGCGCGGGCCAGCGCGAGCCGCTGCTTCTCACCGCCACTGAGGTGACCGGCCGCCTCATCCTGCCGGCCCGCCAGCCCGGTCTGATCGAGAACCTGCGCCAGCCGCTTCCCGTCGCCGGTGGCCCGCTTGCCCAGCGGGCTGGACCGCATCGTGACGTTGAAGGCAACCGACTCCTCGTCCATGATCCCGTAGTCCTGCAGGACGAATGCGGCGTGGTCACGCCAGAAGCGGCGCCGTGCCGCCGAGCCGTACCGGGTGACGTTCCTCCCATCGATCAGGATGCGGCCCCGGTCGACCGGGAGCAGCAGCCCAAGGCAGTGCAGCAACGTGGTCTTCCCTGATCCGCTCGGGCCCACGAGGGCGGTCATCGTCCCGGGCTCGCAACGTACGGACTCGCCGTCGAGCACCGGCCGCCCACCGATCGCCACGGAAACGGCCTCGACCTCGATCAGCATTGGAACTCCCATCAGATTCGACGCCTGCTGACGCCGGAGAAACACCGGTTCGCGGCCCACAGATGGCTCAGCGGGACGACGAACATCCCGAACATCGCGGCCACCAGCAGGGCCCCCATGGAGTCGGGTCTCTGGACCAGCGCCAGGAGGGACACGAGCGCCGCGCCGGCCAGCAACTCCTTGGACACCCGGCTCCGCAGGATCCGCGCCCACGGCCGGCCGGACAGCCGCAACGGAAGATCGCGCTTCGCGTGCAGCAGGGCGGTGATCAGCGCGCTGATCACGGTCGCGACCGTGAAGGCGACGACCAGGGCGGTGAGCGCGAGATTCATCAGCCAGACCACGTACGCCATGAACTGCGCCCGAAGGATCCCTTCCTCCGCGACGTAGACCACACTCAGGTCGCCCCTGATCCCCCGGCCGCTCAGGGTCCCGGCGGAGAGGCCTTCGCGCCCGATCAACGCCTGGGTGGCCGCCACGCCGGTGAACAGGATGTTCCTCGTCGAGACCATCGATGTCAGGTTCGAATCATCGAACGTCTGATGCAGGGAGGGCATGACGGCGACGAGGACATCGTCGAGGAAGCTCAGACTCCCGCCGCCACCCTGGGCGACAGGCATCCGGAACCCGCCGGCGGGCCGCAGGTATCCGAACCCCGACAGGATCTCTCCCCCGGCACGTCGGCTTCTCGACCACAGCGAGAACGTCTCGCCGAACTCCCGGGAAAGCACGCCGCTCACACGCTCGTACGGCACCGGCGTGAGCGCGTCCGGCGGCGCGTTCGTCGTCATCAGGTCGAGCCACCGCTGGTTCACGAAGGTGATCGCCGAGTAGTCGCCGAGATCGCCTTCCCATGTCTCGTCGGAGAAGGTGTACGAGTACGCGACCGCCCCGGCCGATTCGCCGTCCCTGACCAGGTTTCCGATCCGGGGTTCGAGACTGGTCATCTCGTCATCGCCCATCCCGAACTGGACCGCGACCTGATCCGCGAGGTTCTTCCACTGCGCCATCTCAGCGGCCGTGGCGGACGAGCTGCGGTACGCCGACCAGGCCGGCCCGGCCGCGCCCGCCACCAGCAGGAACGTCAGCGCGTGGACGACCACGGCCGCCGAGCGAAGGCTCCTCACCGCAGGCTGCCGGGTGGCGAGCATGGTGGCGCTCGGCCAGGCGGAGGCCGACATGGCCAGGGCAACGAGCAGTGACACGGCGATGACCACGACCTCCACGCCGGCCAGCGCCTTGACGAAGACGCCGACGTACAGCCAGCCACGGGCCAGGCCCACACAGGCGGCGGCCGCGAGGGTGACAGCGCCCGCCGGAACGAGCAGCGCGGCCGCGAACCCGCCCAGGTCCTGTGCCTGAATGCGCAACGTGGGGCAGCCCGCGAGCACCCGGAGCGCGCGGCTGCGCGCCTTCATCGACAGCCAGAACAGCGCCAGCGCCGCGATGAGGGCGAACGCGGCCAGGACGGCCGCGGCGAAGCCGCCCTCCCGCATGGCGAACCAGAGACTGCCGGTCACGGACGCGTCGACGCGGGTCACCCGTACGCCCGCGCTGCTCAGCCGGCTCTCCAACTCGGCGAGCCGGGCCGCGTCCCCGGTGACCAGGTAGGAGCCGTCGGGCGACGAGTTGGCCAGCCGGTCCCCGCCGACGACCCGTCCCGCGTCGGCGCCGCTGAACCAGCGGAACGTCGCGGGCAGGCTCCCGTCGTTGAGGGTCACGAAGATCCGCTCGTCGCCGTCGTCAACCAGGTCCGGGGCGATCCTGACCAGTCCCAGGTTCCAGTCGGCATCCATCTGCGTCAGTGCCGCAAACGCGTCCCGGTCGCTGAACTGCGACTCGCCGAAGTCCAGGCCCAGCCTGCTCTGCGCGCTCAGGGCCTGGGGAAAGTCACGGTCGTGCAGATCGGTGACGATCACCGCCACCAGCGCCAGCAGGGTGCACAACGCTCCTGCGACCGCCATTGTCACGCGCCTGTACAACGACCCTCCCGGGCGATCTCCGGACACCGTGGCGGAGGTGATGCCACCCGCCGTTTCCAGAGAACCAGGTGGAACGCGCCGGAACATCGGGCCGTGGGCGGCATCGGAGGTCACCCGTCGGCCCTGGGTCCGTCAGACCGTGGTCCGACGCGGGTGCCCGGGAGGCACGAGCCCGCGCTTCGTACCCCAACGCCACGGAACCTGGGAACGGTAGGCTGCGCCGCATGACCGAGATCCGGCATCGCTCCCGTCGATCATGGTTGCTGCTGTCGGCCGGTGCGCTGTTCGTCGTGATGACGGCCATCCTCGCGCTCGGGCTCACCTGGCCGTTCGTCACCGTCCTGCTGCTCGGCTTCGCGGCGGTCTCCGTCTGGGCGATCGCCCGGCTGCTGGTCGAGCGTGCCGAGCACGAGACGGTGATGGCGCGCCGCGACATCACCGAGGCGGTGCTCGCGGAGCGCCTGCGCCTAGCCCGCGACCTGCACGACATCGTCTCCCAGGGCCTGGGCATGATCACCGTGCGGGCTGCCGCCGCGGCGCACCTGCACGCCCGCAAGCCGGACGATGAGGCGCTGCTGGCCGCCATCGAGGACGTGGAGGCCATCAGCCGGAAGGCGACGGTCGAGCTGCGCCGCATGCTGGACGCGCTGCGGGAGGCCGACGACCGGCCCGCCCGCCACCCCACGGAGACCCTGGCGTCCCTGCCGGAGATCATCGAGGGCGCCCGCCGGGCCGGCCTGCACGTGGAGTTGACCCAGGAAGAGCTCGGCTCGGTGTCCCCCGGCGCCCAGGTGGCGATCTGCCGGGTCGTCCGCGAAGGGCTGGCCAACAGCGCGCGTTACGCTGGCTCGACCACGGTCGACGTCCGTCTGGCGCGGACCCCGGCGGCAGTCAGCGTGACCATCGACGACGGCGGGCCGAACCGGGGCTGGGCCGTCCGGCCAGGCGCCGGGCACGGCCTCATCGGGCTGCGGGAACGGGTGAACAGCCTGGGTGGGACCCTGACGGCGGAGCCGCGCGCGAAGGAGCACGGGGATCGTGCGGGGTTCCGTCTCGAGGCCATCATTCCCGAGGGAGCGGTGTGAACGGATCCAACCGGCCCCTGCGGGTCGTTCTCGTCGATGACGAACCCCTGCTCCGGCGGAGCCTCGCGATGATCATCGACGCCGAGCCCGGTCTCGCTGTGGTCGGAGAGGCCGGCGACGGGATGGAGGCAATCGCCGTGGCCGAGGCCACCGCGCCCGACGTGGTGCTCATGGACGTCAGGATGCCGCGGCTCGACGGCATCGAGGCGACCCGGGGCATCTGCCGGCTGCCGGGGCTCGGGCACACCCGAGTGCTGGTCCTCAGCATGTTCGACCTCGACGAGCACGTCTTCCACGCACTCCGCGCCGGAGCCAGTGGCTTCCTGCTGAAGGACAGCCGGCCCGCCGATCTGCTCGACGCCATCAGGCGTACGCACGACGGCGAATCGCTCTTCGCCCCGTCGATCCTGGCGCGCTTGGTCGAGCACTACGTCTGCAAGCAGCACACCGGCCCTGCCGGCCCCGCGCAATCCCTGCTCGACCAGCTGACCGCCCGGGAGGCCGAGGTGCTCGGCCTCATCGGGCAGGGTCTGTCCAACCACGAAATCGCCGGGCATCTCACCATCGCCGTCAAGACCGTCAAGTCCCACGTCTCACACCTGCTGAACAAACTCGGGGCCCGCGACCGGGTGCAACTCGTGATCGCCGCGTACAACGGTGGTCTTGTGAATCCCGTGCCCGCCCCCGTACGTGACCGGCGGCCGTAACACCGTGACCCGTCGGTGGTCACACGCGAAATCGTCCGGCACGGAAGCGGCCCGTCCTGAGATCAGGGGCGCTCGTCCGGGCAGCACACGGTCAGCGCGCCAGGCACGACCCGGACCTTCAACCGGGTCACCTGGCCGCGCGCCCCGCCGTCGAGTTCGTACGTCTTCGGCGCGGCGAACCGTACCCGGATCTTGCGACCTCGGGTGATCCGCACGAACGGCGACTCCTCGGACCGGCCGGCCGCCATCCGGCCCAGGGTGCGCGCCCAGTCCACCGCGCCGCTGGCGGTGGCCACCCCGACCTCCAGGGCCCCACTGTCGGGCCGGGCGTCGTCGAAGGCGGGGATGCCGCCGGTGATCGTGCCGACGTTGCCGAACAGCACGCAGCTCGCCTCGGCGTCGAACCAGTCCGACCCGTCGACCCGGATCCGGGTGCGCACCAGCTCGCCGCGGACGTGCCGCAGCCCCGTCCACACGTACGCCAGGCGGCCCAGCCGGCCCTTGAGCCTGCGGTCGGCCTCGCCGATCAGGTCGCCGTCGAAGCCGGCGCCGGCCATCACCGCGAAGTGCTCCCCGTTGATCCGGCCCAGGTCCAGGCGGCGGCGTCGGCCGCGCAGACCGTTCCGCACCGCCTCGGGCAGGTCGGTCGGGATGCCGAGGTTGGTGGCGAACAGGTTCGCCGTCCCGGCGGGCAGGATCGCCATCGGCACGCCGGTGCCGGCGAGGACGTCGGCGCAGCGCTGCACCATGCCGTCACCGCCCCACACGTAAACCAGCTTCGCGCCCCGGTCGAGCGCCCGGCGGACCTTCTTCGGAGCCTTGCGGCTCTTCGGCACCTCGTACCAGAGCAGGTCGTCGACGCCCGCGCCGACCAGCGTGGCGCGCAGTTCGTCCAGGCCCCCGCCGAAGGTCTTCTTCCGGTGCGCGACGACGGCGACGGTGCCGACCCGCGCCGGGGCCGCCTCGTCGGGGCGGGCAGGCGTGCTCATGACCCGGGTGTACCCCGGCCGGGTGTCCGCCACGCCTGCCGCCGGCACCCGACCGGCCCGGGTCCGCACCACCGCGACCCGGTCCGTAACCGGCCCGGGTCACCTTGACATGGACAGGGCGAGGGCGGCGTCGCGGACGTCGGCGACCGGGTGCCCGCGCAGCGTCCGCAGCAGGTCCCGCCACGGCGTCGACCAGCCGTACGGCTCCCCGGCCCGGGTCAGCGCCAGCGCGGGGAGCCCGGCCGCGTCGCCCCGGGCGGCCAGTTCCCGGGCCGCCGCCAGCAGCAGCCCGGCGTCCACGACGGCGGCGTCCCGGCGCACCCGGCCGGCGAGGGCGTCGGCCAGCTGGGCGGCCAGCGCCGGGCGTCCGGCGGCCAGCTCGAACAGCTCGGTCAGCTCGGCGACGAGGTGCTGCGGGGTGCGCCCGTCGAGGCGCACCAGGACGGTCAGCAGCCCGGCCGCCCCGGCCACGAACCCCGGGTGCCGGGCCAGGTTGCGGGCGGCGTCCCGGGCCGGGTCGAGGTCGGCGTCGACGCCGGCGCGCTGCGTCCACACCCGCACGGTCCGCAGGATCGCGTCGATCCGGCGGCGGGCCGGCCGGTCCCGCTCCGGCCCGCCCGGGTCGTCGTCGGCCGCGTCGAGGGCCACCAGCCGGCGCAGGGCGGCGTCGAGCGCGGCCCGCTCGGGGCGGTGCGGCAGGTCCAGCAGCGCGCCGAGCAACATCGACCGGGCCGGCCAACCGGCGTGCGCGTCGAGGTCGGTCAGCGCCTCGACGACCAGGTCGGTGACGTCGGGCGCCCACCGGGCCCACTGCACCAGCCGGGTCAGCGCCGCCTGGGAGACCACCCCGTCGCCGCTGCGGCAGGCGGTGACGACCAGGCCGGCGTACCGGGGTCGGTGCGGCTCCGGCACCTCGTGCGGCCCGGCGGCCAACACCGCCAGGGTGTCCTCCCGGCCGCCGCCGACTGCCAGGTCGAGCACCGCCCAGCTCTGCGGCGTGTGTAGCCGCTGCCGGGCGGCGGAGGTGACCGCCGCCCGGACATCGCGGTGCTGGTCGGGCTGCTGCCACACCTGCCGCAGCAGCGGCACCGCCTCGGGCGGCCCGTGCCGGCCGAGCAGCCGGACGGCCTCCTTGCGGCTGGTCACCCTGCCCCGGCCGAGGGCGATGCCGGCGAGCCGGGCCAGCAGCGCGGACGGGGCGACGAACCGGGCGGCCCGGCCTGCGGCGTACATCGCCACCCGGGCCCGGTCGTCGTCGGCGTGCGCGAGCAGCGTGGTCAGGGCGTCCTCGGGCCGATCGGTCCAGGGCAGCGCGCCGAGGGCCGCCTCGGCGAGGGTGACGTTCGCCGAGTCGACGTACCGCAGCACCAGGTCGCGGCCGGCGTCGGGAACCCGCGCCGCGCGGGCGAGCGCGGCGGCCCGGGCGTGCATCGGCTGGCCGGCGTCCCGGACCACCCGGGCCTGGAGGTCGACGTACGCCCGCCGGTGCCGGGGCAGCCAGCGGTCGACGTGCCACGGATGCCCGGGTACCCAGCGCGGCCCGGCCGGCAGGAACGCCCCGCGCGGCGGCGGGCCGAGCAGCACCCGGTCGAGCAGGTCGGTGCGCCGCCCGCAGACCGTCCGCCACACCGCCTCGAAGGTGATCACCGACGAATCGGCCGCGAGCAGGAGGGCGACCCGTTCGCCGCGCGGCGTCGGGTCCGCCAGCCACAGGTCGGCGGCGTTCCGGACGACCGAAGAGACGTTGCCCGGGCCGGTGGCCCGGTGCAGCAGCTCCTGGAGCGCGGGGAGCCGCCACGCCCGGCGTCCCAGCGCGCGGGTGACGGCGAACAGGGGGGTGAACTCGCCGCGCGCCGTCCCGGCGGTGATCCAGGGCAGGAGCCGGTCGAGGACGACCCGCTCCTGCCCCCGGCGCAGGCCGTGGTCGAGCCGGCCCAGCGGGGGCAGGTGGTGCCCGCCGAGGAGGGCGTCGAGGGTGTCCAGCGCCCAGCCCAGCAGCTCCGGTTCGTCGACGTGGTGGCGCAGCACCCCGCAGGCCAGTTCGCCCAGCGCGGACAGCGTGCGGGTGGACGCGTCCCGGGCGTGGGTGGCGTCGGTGACCAGCGTGGCCAGCACGGGCCGCGAGTCGGCGCGCAGCGGCCGGGCCATGGTCGCCAGGGTGGCCAGCGCCGCCGAACGGACCGGGTCCTGCTCGTTGCGCAGCCCGACGAGCCGGGCCACGGCCTCGGCCACCGCCGCCGGGTCGTCGCTGCGCCGCGCGGCGGTGAGCAGCAGCTCGTACGCCGTCGCCCGGTCCCCCGCGTCGGCGGCGCGCAGGGCGGGCACCAGCGCCGCGGACGCCTCCGGCCAGGGCAGCTCGGCGCTCCACGCCCGCACGGCGGCCTCGTCGGCACGGACCCGCTCCAGGGTGAGCACCCGGCGGGCCTCCCGTTCCCGCCAGCGCCGGGGCAGCACCGCCATGACCGCCGAAGACGGGATCGCGGCGGCCGTCTCGACGTCGGCGAGCGCGGCGTCGTACAGGGTGCCGCGCGCCGCCGGGGGCAGCGCGTCCAGCAGCGCCGCGAGGCGGGCGTCGTCGGCGCGCAGCCGCCGGGCGAGCGTGACCAGGTCCGCCGGCGGCAGCGCTGCGAGGCGGCGCAGCAACGCCGGGGGCAGGGTGGCCCGGCCCAGCCACCCGGCGCGGGCCGGGTCGGTCAGCAGCGTGAGCACCCGGGCCGGGGACGCCGCGGCAAGCACGCCGTAGCGGGTGAGGTCGCCGGGGAGCCCGTCGGCCGGGGCGTGGCGTTCGAGCAGGGTGAGCACCCGCTCCGGGTGGCCGACCGCCGTGCCGAGCAGCGCGCCCGCGCGCGCCGCCCACCAGCGGGAGCGTTCCGAGCCGTCGAGGCCGGGCAGCGTCGCCTCGGCGTGGTCGAGCAGGACCCCGGCGTGCCGGCCGGCCAGGGCCGCCCCGCCGCCGAGCGCGTGGTCGAGCAGGGGCAGCAGCCGGCGTACCGTGTCGGGGCCACAGGCGGGCAGCAGCGCGACCGCCTCGGCGTCGCCGAACCGGTCGCGGACCGCGTCGACGAGCCGGTCGGCGACCTCCGGGCGACGCAGCGACCGCAGCGACCGGTAGACCAGCCGGCGCAGGTCGGCCGGGGCGTCGGCGAGCAGGGGGTGCAGGTCGTCGGCGGTGAGCCAGCCGGCGCGCAGGCAGACACGGACCGCGACGGCCCGGATCGCCGCGTGCGGGTCGTCGAGGGCGGCGGCCGTCCCGGCCCGGTCGCCGACGACCTGGGCCGCAGTCACGGCGAGGAACCGGTGGTACGTCGACCCGGCCCGCAGGTCCGCGAGCACTCCGTCCAGCCGGCCTGCGGCGGCAAGGGCCCGGGCCCGGGCGGCGAGGGTCGTCATCCGCTCCCGGTACGGCAGTTCGTCGAGGTCGTCGAGCAGGGCGGCGGTGTGGCGCGACATCGCGCCATTGTGCCCGGCGACGGGACCGGCGGCCGACTCGTTTTGCGGGGCTGTGACGCTGCTCCCGCGAGCACTTCACCCGGGTGGCGTGCCCGTCGGGGACGCGGAAGCGCCCGGCCGGAGAATCCGGCCGGGCGCTTCCGGTGCTGGGTGCCCCGGGACCGGGACGCCGGGTCGCGCCGACCCGGCGGGCACTCAGAGGCTGAGCCGCTGGCCCGGGAAGATCAGGTTCGGGTGCTCGCCCACGACCCGCTCGTTCTTCTCCCACAGCACGCGCCAGCCGCCCCGCACACCCTGCGCCGTGGCGATCTTGGAGAGGGTGTCGCCCGACCGGACCACATAGGTCATCCCGCCGCTGGACGGAGCGCCCTTCGGGGCGCTCCTCGTGGTGTCCCGCTTGCTGCGCGAGGCCGGCTTCTCGGTACGCGAGGACCGCTCCTTCGGGGCGGCCTTCGTCTCCGACTTCCGCTCCGACTTCGCGCTGCCCTTCGTCGAGCCGCCCTTCTTGCCGCAGGTCGGCCACGCCCCGATGCCCTGGCCGTCGAGCACCTTCTCGGCGATGCGGATCTGCTCGCTCCGGGTCGCCAGGTCGGCGCGGGCCGCGTACTTCTTGCCGCCGTAGCCGGCCCACGTGCCCTGCGAGAACTGCAGGCCGCCGTAGTAGCCGTTGCCGGTGTTGATGTGCCAGTTGCCGCCGGACTCGCACGAGGCGACGGCGTCCCAGTTGACCGCGGCCTGGGCCGGCGCGGCCGGGCCGGCCAGGGCGACGACCCCGGCGAGGGCGCCCGCGGCGAGAGTGCCGACGGCGGCGC
Organism: Micromonospora sp. NPDC020750; assembly: GCF_044334565.1. NCBI lineage: Bacteria > Bacillati > Actinomycetota > Actinomycetes > Micromonosporales > Micromonosporaceae > Micromonospora > Micromonospora sp. NPDC020750. The sequence goes on along the minus strand of NZ_JBIRTH010000004.1, from coordinate 549,957 downwards.
GGCGGACGGTCACCCGACGGTGGCGGGCGGTGTATTCAGTTGCCATGTGTGATTCCTCCACGCCGGCGAGGTGAGCTGTCGGGTTCGGGCCGAGGAGCCCGGCCGCCTCAGGCGGCTTCACCCCGAGGTGCGGTGCACCGAGGAACGTGTGGGTCCCCCGCTCCTGCCTTACTGACAAGGGAACCGACGGTCGGCGGCAGGACTAGGCGTTACCGACCGTGGTCGCCGCATTCGCGGACTCGATCGACGTTAGGCACCGTTGGTGACGGGTGCCCACCTCTTGTGAAGTTCTTCACCCGCTCGGGCGAAGGACCACACCGTCGACTTGCGAGACTTCACAAGCAATGCAGGGCAAACACCGGGCCGAGTCTGATCAGGGTGAACCGTCAACGGACAACCCCGGCCAGTCACTGATTGTGATCGGGGTCCGATTGCGTACATCGGATGCCGGAAACGCTCGGTGATCGCCCACACAGCTCAGTGGGGCGGTCGACGGCCGTGCCCGGCGACGGCGGTGTCGGCCGTGCAGCTCAGCTCCCCGGGGGCGAGTTGCACGCGGGCGGGCCGCCACACCTCGACCCGTCCACCCTCCACGCGGGCCAGCAGGCAGTCGTACTGACTGGCCCGCAGCGCCACCCCCACGACCCCACCCACGGCGGCGACCTGCCGGGTGACCAGAGGCTCGAGGTCGAGGCCGTCGACCGCCGCGCGGACGGCCTGCTCGGTGGCCGCACCGCCGGTGGGAAGGGCTTGGCGCAGGTCGTCCTCGGCGGAGCCCGGGAGTTCCGGGTCGACGGAGACGGTGAGCGGGGAGCCGTCCGGACAGGACACCTCGTCGACCCGGTCGTCCATGGCGTCCTGCTCGACGCTGATCGCATAGCAGACGGGCAGGTCGAACGTCTCGTCCATCGACCGGCCGGACGCGTCGACCGCCGTGGCCACCCCGTGCACGCGGACGATCAGCGAGACCCCGCCCCCGGTCCGGGTGTCGTCGATCCGCATGACCTCCGTGCCGGCAACCCGGGCGGCCTCCCGGGCGTACCGCTGCGCCGGGTGCGGGTACCGGCGTTCCCGCGCGACGGCCTGCTCGACGCGGGTGACCTTGCGACCGGCGTCCTGCATCGCCAGCTCCCTGGTCCGGACCGTGTCGACCTGCGGCTCCGGCCCGTAGCAGCCTGGCAGCAGGAGCAGCCCGATCGACACCGACACCAACCCGCGCAGCCGCCCCCGAAGCATGGGGCCATTATCCCGGTCCGCCCGCCCGTCCGGGGCCCCGCCCGGCGGGACGCGCAACGGCGCGCGCCGGGCGTCCACGGTCGACGGTGTCGACCGGGAGCCCGGCGCGCGGTGCGTGGCGGCGGCTAGAGGGTCCGGGCCAGCCGGTCGGCGAGGATGCGGGTGAACCGGGACGGGTCGGCCAGCTCGCCGCCCTCGGCCAGCAACGCCATCCCGTACAGCAGCTCGGCCGTGTCGCCGAGCGCGTCGGCCCCGGCGTCCTGCTCGTGGGCCTTGCGTAGCCCTTCGACCAGCGGGTGCCCCGGGTTCAGCTCCAGGATCCGCTTGACCTGCGGCACCTCGTGCCCCATCGCCCGGTACATCTTCTCCAGCGTCGGGGTGATGTCGTGGGCGTCGCCGACCACGCAGGCCGGCGAGGTGGTCAGCCGGGTGGAGAGCCGGACCTCCTTGACGCTGTCGGAGAGCCGGCCCGTCATCCAGGTCAGCAGGTCGGCGTACTCCTGGCGCTGCTGCTCGCGGGCCGACTCGGCCTCCTTCTTCTCCTCCTCGGTGTCCAGATCGACCTGGCCCTTGGCGATGGAGCGCAGCGGCTTGCCGTCGAACTGCCCGACCCGCTCGACCCACACCTCGTCGACCGGGTCGGTGAGAACCAGCACCTCGTAGCCCTTGGCCCGGAACGCCTCCATGTGCGGCGAGTTCTCGATCATCGGCCGGGACTCGCCGGTCATGTAGTAGATGTCGCCCTGGCCGTCCTTCATCCGCTCGACGTAGTCGCGCAGGCCGGTCAGCTCCGCCGGGTCGTGGGTGGAGGCGACGGAGACGATGTCGAGGATCGCCTCGGTGTTGTCCGGGTCGTCGAGCAGGCCCTCCTTCAACGCCGGGCCGAACTCCGACCAGAAGGTGCGGTACTTCTCGGCCTCGTTGGCCTTCAGCTCCTTGACGGTGGAGAGGATCTTCTTCACCAGCCGGCGGCGCACCGCCTGGATCTGGCGGTCCTGCTGGAGGATCTCCCGGGAGATGTTCAGCGACAGGTCGTGCGCGTCGACGACGCCCTTGACGAAGCGCAGGTAGTTGGGCATCAGCGCGTCGCAGTCGTCCATGATGAACACGCGCTTGACGTAGAGCTGCACGCCGCGCCGGGCCTGCGGGGCGAACAGGTCGACCGGGGCGTGCGACGGCAGGAACAGCAGGGCCTCGTACTCGAAGGTCCCCTCGCCCCGCATGTGGATCGTCTCGAGGGGGTCGGCCCAGTCGTGGCTGACGTGCTTGTAGAACTCCTTGTACTCCGCCTCGTCGACCTCGCTGCGCGGGCGGGCCCACAGCGCCTTCATCGAGTTGACGGTCTGCACCTCGCTGGTGACCGCGTCGTCCTCACCCGGGCGCTCCACGGTCATCCGGATCGGCCAGGCGATGAAGTCCGAGTACCGCTTGACGATCTCGCGGATCTTCCAGTCGACGGTGTAGTCGTGCAGGTTGTCTTCGCTGTCCTCCGGCTTGAGGTGGACGGTGACGGCCGTGCCCTGCGGCGCGTCGTCGATGGTCTCCACGACGTACGTGCCCTCGCCGGTGGACTCCCAGCGGGTGCCCTCGGCCTCCCCGGCGCGGCGGGTGACGAGGGTGACCTTGTCGGCCACCATGAAGGTCGCGTAGAACCCGACCCCGAACTGGCCGATCAGGTCGGCGGACCCGGCCGAGTCCTTCGACTCACGCAGCTTGGCGAGCAGCTCGGCGGTGCCGGACTTGGCGATGGTGCCGATCAGGCCGACGACGTCGTCGCGGGACATGCCGATGCCGTTGTCCCGGACGGTCAGGGTGCGCGCGTCGCGGTCGACCTCGATCTCGATGTGCAGGTCCGAGACGTCGGCCGCGAGATCCTTGTCGACCATGGACTCCAGGCGCAGCTTGTCCAGCGCGTCGGAGGCGTTGGAGATGAGTTCGCGCAGGAAGACGTCCTTGTTCGAGTAGATCGAATGGACCATCAACTGGAGCAGCTGGCGCGCCTCCGCCTGGAATTCCAGCGTCTCGATCCGGTTGCTCACACCGACCCCTTTCAGTTACGTCCGACCTTCGCGCACAGGATACGAGTCGTCGCTCCCGGTCGTGTCACCCGCCCGGCCGGTGTCGGCGGGGTTGCTGCCTAACCGGACAACCCCTCGCCTGGCTCGCCCGGGTGGCGAATCCTGGGTGTCCGGTCCTTCCTGCGGGAGGGGTTTGCGCGGCGCGTGCGCGGTTCGTCCTGCGGTGGGTGTTCTTCGCGCGTCCTGTGGAGCTGATGTCGTAGCCGAACATCAGCTCCACAGCGTCCTGAATAGGGGTGTCGTCCCGGCGGGGCTGCGGCCCTGCTCTCCTCGCTGGTCGAGGCGAGGTAGCGAACGAGGTAGGGTTGGCGCCATGACTCACACAGGCATCGCGTCGATGAGGCTCCGCATCCGCCGCTGACGGCGGCGCACCGAGCGATCCTCACCTCCCTGCCCGCCGTTCCGGTCTCCTGCCGGGCGGCACCTTCAGGCTGCCCGGCTCCATCGCGAGCTGCGGAGCGTTCCTGTGTCCTTTCTTCCCACGAGTCCATCATTCCCGCCGCGAGGCGACTCTCCCGTCCACTACGAGCCCGTGCACCACGAGCACGCCGGCGTGGACGAACGGCTGTCGGCGGACGGCGCGGTCCCAGCCGGGGAGCACGCGCACCTGCGCGCCGAGGGCGTGAGCGTCCTCCTCGGTGGGCGTCAGGTCCTCCACCGCGTGTCGGTCACCGTCTCGGCCCGGTCCCGGCTGGCGATCGTCGGCGAGAACGGCTGCGGCAAGACGACTCTGTTGCACGTCCTGGCCGGCATGGTCCAGCCCGACGCCGGCTCGGTGCGCCGGGCGGGCACCATCGGGCTGGCCGAGCAGGCGTTGCGCGCCGGACCGGGCCTGACCGTCGGCACCCTCACCGATCAGGCGCTGCGCGCCGCCAACGTGGCGTTGGCGGCGCTCGACGGGGCGGCCGACGACCTCGCCGCGGGGGTTGACGGCGCGGAGGCGCGCTACGCCGCCGCGCTGGAGGCCGCCACGCGCCTGGATGCCTGGGACGCCGAACGCCGGGTCGACATCGCCCTCCAGGCGCTGGGCGCGTGCGCCGACCGCTCGCGCGAGCTGAGCACCCTCTCGGTCGGGCAGCGCCACCGGGTGCGCCTGGCCTGCCTGCTCGGCGCCCAGCACGACATCCTGCTGCTGGACGAGCCCACCAACCACCTCGACGCCGACGGCCTGGTGTTCCTCACCGCGCAACTGCGCGCCCGCCGTGGTGGCGTCGCCCTGGTCAGCCACGACCGCGCTCTGCTGCGCGACGTCGCCCGGGAGTTCCTGGACCTGGACCCCAGCCAGGACCGCACGGCGCACCTGCACGCCGGTGGCTACGACGGCTGGCAGGAGGGGCGCCGCCGGGAGCGCGAGCGGTGGGAGCAGGAGTACGCGGCGCAGCAGGCCGAGCAGCACCGGCTCACGGCAGCCGTGGAGCAGGCCCGCGACCGGCTCAGCACCGGCTGGCGCCCCGACAAGGGCACCGGCAAGCACCAGCGCCAGTCCCGGGCCCCCGGGGTGGTGCAGGCGCTCAACCGCGAGCGGGACGCCCTGGAGTCGCACCGCATCACCGTGCCCGAGCCACCGCTGCACCTGCGCTGGCCGGAGCTGGCGACCCGTCGCGGTGCCGCGCTGGTGCGCGTCGACGGCGTGCGACTCGCCGGGCGCCTGGAGCAGCCCCGCACGCTCAGCCTGAACGGCGGCGACCGGCTCCTGATCACCGGCGCGAACGGCACGGGCAAGTCCACCCTGCTGTCGGTGTTGGCCGGCCGCCTGCAACCGACCGACGGATCGGTGCACCGCCTGCCGGGCGCACGCATCGCCCTGGTGGGGCAGGAGGTGCCGAGCTGGCCGGCCGAAACCACCGCGCGGCAGGTGTACGAGCAGCACATCGGTCAGCTGATCGCCTCCGGTCGCCTCCGCGAGAGCGAGGCGGTGCCGCTGAGCGCGACGGGCCTGCTGGACCGCGAAGCGCTGCGTACCCCGGTGCAGCGGATGTCCCAGGGCCAGCAGCGGCGCCTGGACCTGGCGGTGCAGTTGGCCGCCCGACCCAATCTTCTGCTCTTCGACGAGCCGACCAACCACCTGTCAGCGGCGCTGGTCGACGAGCTGACCGCGGCCCTGCTGACCACGCCGGCCGCTGTCGTCGTCGCCACCCACGACCGTCAACTGCTCGACGACCTGGCCGGCTGGCCCCACGTGAACCTGGTGCCCGTCGGGTGACCAATGCCGAGCGGGAGGTGGGCCGGTGAACGGATGTGCGCGCTTCCCACTCTGGCGGCATGACCGCTGTCGTCGATACCGCAAAGGCAAGCTGGCCCTGATTCTGGGGCTGGGCGCGACCAAGCCTCAGACTCAGCCGGGCGGCGACCGATGGCGCGTCTTCCTCGACCCGGCTGGACATCCCTTCTGCGTCACTGAAACGTAACGCAGCGTTGGCGCGCTCATCCCAGCCCGATAAGCTCCGGACCGAAGTTGCCGACCAGATCCTCGACAACCTTGCCAGCTACTGCACCCGGATCGATAGCGCTTCCAACGACTCAGGACACCGGAGCGGCGGCCCTCTCCGGCTCTGCCGAAGAGGGCCACGTCCGTTCAGGCAGGATTACGCAGCGCCGGCCGACCCTTCGACCATGCCCGGCGCAACTGGTTCGACCGAAGCTACGAATGATCTTCTCGGTCGTGGTCGGTCAGGGCAGGATCTCGACGTACCCGTCGGTTCCGTGCACGCGAATCCGCTGCCCATCCCGAATCAGCTTGGTCGCATGCTCCACAGCGACGACGGCGGGCAAGCCGTACTCCCGGGCGACCACCGCCCCGTGGGTCATGAGGCCGCCGACCTCCGTCACCAACCCCTCGACCGCGACGAACAGGGGTGACCAGCTCGGGTCGGTGTAGGCGGTGACCAGGATGTCGCCCGGTTCGAGATCGGCCTCGGCAATGTCCAGGATGATACGGGCCCGCCCCTCGACGATCCCGCCGGAAACCGCGAGGCCGGCCAGCGCGCCGGTGGGCACATCGTCGCGTCGGTACGTCCCGGCGACGCCCTCACCTTCCGACGTGAGCACCCGGGGCGGCGTGAGCGCCTGATACGACCTGAACGCCTCCTTCCGCCGGTGGATGAGCTGATCGTCGGCCTGGTGCGTGCGTACGAGGTCGTGAAGCTCCTGGAACGTGAGGTAGAAGATGTCTTCCTTCTCCCGGAGCACGTTGGCGTGCACGAGGCGTTCGGCCTCTTCCAGCAGGGCCTGCTTGTAGACGAAGTAGCGGCTGACAATGGCGTACTTCGGATACTCCCGGTACCCGATGAAGGTTCGGACCCGGTCGATCATCCGCTTGGTCTCTTCGGCCTTCCGCTCCCCGTCCGGCAGGGCCCGCAGGCGCTCCAGGACGTCCTGTTCCTTCCTGTACGCCTCCCGTCGCCCCTGCTCGAAGCGCCGCCTGCTGGCGCCCGGCTCGAAGTTCCTGACGTTGTCGAGGAGGACGGGCACGAGCGTGGCGGGGCGTTCGCTCCAGCGCGGCCTCGCGATGTCGATCTCGCCGACGCAGCGCACGCCGTACCTGTCGAGGTAGGCCCGGATGGCGTCGCGCGCTTCCCGGCCGCCCGGGAGCTTGGCCAGCTCATCCAGGCATGCCTCGTCCTCGACCTCCTGCAGGAAGGTCACCACCTCCGGATGCGGGCGGATGACGTCGGCGACGTCGAGGAGCGCCAGCCCCATCTCCGACGTGACGTTGTGGGGTGCGGACAGCGTGAGGGAGTCGGCCGCGTTCTTCTCGCCCAGCCACTCCTCCAGGTGCTCGTTGAGCCACCACGAGGCATCCATCCCCGCCATGATCACCTGCATGCTCCGCGGATCGCTCAGGACCCGCTTGTGCTCCTGGAAGGCCGTCAAGAGGAAGTCGAACCGCGCCGGCCCCGATTTCGTCCGGATGTCGCGCTGTAGGGCAGCGATGGATGCCCGGCTGTGTTCGATCAGGTCGGTGACGATGGCCGGATCGGTCTCGATCGGGGCGGGCGCGTCGCCGGCGGGCGGCCCTGTCGGACCCTGATCGGGGAGCGACGGGATGAAGTCGCCGCGGTCGATGACGGTCTCCAGCGCGTCCCTGATCAGCGGATCGGACCTTCCCAGGGCATCGAGCAGGCCGGCGCGGCTCGAAGGCGACGCCAGGGGCCGGGTGACGTCGACGAACAGCCTCCCACCGGCGACGGACATCGGCGCGAGGGCCGTCAGCTGCCACACGGAGAGCCCCAGGGGCTTCATGGGGTCCGTCATCATCTGCTGATGACCGACGGAGACGTAGACATGGTTCTCTGCGTCGCCGGTCTCGGGGACGGGGAACAGCGTGGTGATCGGCCGGCTCTGGACGATCTGGAAGTCATCGTCGACCAGGCACCATTCGATGTCCTGGGGATGGCCGAAGTGGGCTTCGATCCGCCGGCCCAGCCGCACCAGCCGCACGACCTGGGCATCCGTCAGCGCCGGCTGCTCCTGCCGCTCCGGGTCGATCACCTGTTCCTTCGTCCCGCCACCCGGCAGGGCGTGGACGGCAAGCCGCTTGGTGGCGATCGCCCTGTCGATGATCTCACCGTCCCGCACCCTGTAGGCGTCCGCGTTCACCAGCCCGGAGACCAGCGCCTCGCCGAGACCGAAGCTGGCCTCCACGGAGGCGACCTTCCGGTTGGACGTGACGGGGTCGGCCGTGAACAGGACGCCGGCCGCCTGTGGGAAGACCATCTTCTGCACGATCACGGCCATGTGGACGGTGCGGTGGTCGATGCCGTTGCGCTGACGGTAGGTCACGGCGCGCTCGGTGAAGAGCGAGGCCCAGCACCGGCTGACATGCTGGAGGATCGCCGCCAGCCCCATGACGTTCAGGTACGTGTCCTGCTGGCCGGCGAAGGAGGCCGTCGGCAGGTCCTCGGCCGTCGCGCTTGATCGGACGGCGTAGGCCGCCCGCTCACCGAGCTGGATGAGAGCCCGGGTGATCGCCGCAGCCACATCGTCGGGGACGACGATCCCTTCGATGGTCCGGCGGATCTCCGCACTGACCGTGCGGATCGCCTCCCGGTTGTCCGGGTTCAGGCGCGACAGCTGATCGAGCTGATCGTCGACCCACGGCACCTCGGCCATGATCCGCCGGAAGGCGTCCGTCGTCACGCAGAAGCCAGCCGGCACCCGGATGCCGTCGACCCGCGACAGCGCCCCCAGGTGCGCGCCCTTGCCGCCAACGATCGCGCCCTGCGTCTCGTCGACCTCTTGGAGACCTGACACGTACTGCTCGATCATCGCGATACCTCCAAGGCGGCCGTCGTCCACTGCACTTCGGTGACCGGGTGGATCGCCATGCACGTCGTTCCCCATTTCTTCGTCCATTCTTGGGTCCGGCCGACGATTCTGCGGCAAGACCCGGGTCTTGCGGCAAGCCCCCCAGTGCGATATAAGTTGAAGTTGGAAGGTTGCACATGTTGTTGACACCATGCCGTCGCCGGTGCCACCGCCCGCACCAGTTCGTTGCTGACCCGTTCTAAAGTCCGACCATGAGTCGTCGACGGCCAAGCCGAACCTTCCTACGGGCCTTCTCGGCGTCCGGTCTGGCCTTTGCAATCGCGTTCACGGCGCTGGCGAAATAGTCAATTGCAGATATGTCAATCAACCCTGCGCGTTACGGTCGATGCGAACGTCGATGCGAACCGAAGCCGTGAGCACCGGAGAGCGCATCCCCGTCCACCACGCCAAGAGTGACCCTTGCCTGAGGGTGCGCGAGGCTGGCGATCAATCCGGATGGCTGATCGTCCTCGTCGCAGTGGCAGTTCTGATCGCGTACGCCATCCTGGCCTACGTTGTGTGGCGCCAGCCCCGACCTCCGCTGCCACTCCGATACGCGGACATGCCATGACGGGACGGACGAGGTCGGTTTGACCCGACATCACACCCGCCCGCCCCCATCGACCGTGGCATGGATCAGCGGGCGGCGAACCGGTCCAGCGCGTCGCGCAGGTGCCCGCGCAGGGCGTCACTGCCCGTGTGGCCGGAGTCATCGACCACGATCAGCTCCGCGTCGGGCCAGGCGCGGGCCAGCGACCACGGCGTCTCCAGCGGCGAGCCGAGGTCGAGGCGGCCGTGCACGAGCACCCCGGGAATGCCGGCCAGCCGGCCGGCGTCGCGCAGCAGGGCGTCGTCGTCGAGCCACGCGCCGTGGAAGAAGTAGTGCGCGCAGATCCGGACGAAGGCCAGCCGGGCGTCCGACGGCCGGTCGCTGTACACGCCGGGCCTACCCTGGGGCTCCAACGAGACGACGGTGTCCTCCCAGGCCAGCCAGGCGTTCGCCGCCCGGTGCCGCACCCGCTCGTCAGGGTGCTCCAGCAGGCGCGCGTACGCGGCGAGCAGGTCGCCGGCCGGTCCCGGGCCCGGCTCGACCGTCGGGCGGTCGGCCTCCGGCACGGCGTCGGCGAACCGCCGCCACTGCTCGGGGAAGAACCGGCCGACGCCCCGGTACAGCCAGTCGATCTCCGACCGGCGGCTCATGGTGACCCCGACGAGGACGATCGCGCTGACCCGCTCCGGGTGCCGCTGCGCGTACGCGAGCCCCAGGGTCGAGCCCCACGAGTCGCCGAACAGCAGCCAGCGGTCGATGCCCAGGTGCTCGCGCAGCCGCTCCATGTCGGCCAGCAGGTGTGCCGTGGTGTTGTGCCTCAGGTCGGCGGCCGGGTCGGCGGCATGCGGGGTGCTGCGCCCGCAGCCGCGCTGGTCGAACTGGACGATCCGGTACCGGGCCGGATCGAACAGCCGGCGGACGCCCGCGCTGGAGCCGGCACCGGGCCCGCCGTGCACGACGAGCGCCGGCATACCGCCCGGATTGCCCGACACCTCCCAGTGCACGAGGTTCCCGTCACCCACGTCCAGCGTGCCCTGCCCATACGGCTCCCCAAGCCCGTACCCCACTTCCACGCTGTCCCCTCCGGGGTCTCTGGTGCGCGCAATTACACGGAATGTGCGGCCTTCGGAGCATGCAATAGCCACGAATTCCGTGAATTTGCGCGACAGTACGCCTACGGGCGGTGCCGGCGGCGGGTCAGGCGGTGATGGTGTCCAGGGCGCGGGTGAAGTCGGCGAGCAGGTCGGGCGTTTCCTCGATGCCGGTGGAGACCCGTACCAGGCCCTCGCCGATGCCCGTGGCGGCGAGCTGGTCGGCGTCGACGATGCCCGCCCACATCGAGCGCGGGTGCACCACCAGGGTGCTCACGCTGCCCAGGCTGGCCGCCCGCTTGGCCAGCCGCAGCTCGGCCAGCAGGGTGGCCGCCGCCGGCCGGCCGCCGGCCAGGTCGAGGCTGAACACGCCGCCGTGCCCGCTCATCTGTCTGGTGGCCAGGTCGTGCTGCGGGTGGCTGGCCAGCCCCGGGTAGCGCACCCGGGCGACGGCCGGGTGCTCCTCCAGTGCCCGGGCCAGCGCGAGGGCGTTGTCGTTGTGCCGGGCCATCCGCAGCGGCAGCGTCCGGATGCCGCGCAGCAGCAGCCAGGCGTCGATCGGGCCGAGCGTCGCCCCGGTGACGATCGAGGTCTGCCACACCCGGTCGACCAGCTCGGCGGAGCCGACCACGACCCCGGCGGAGACGTCGGAGTGGCCGCCGAGGAACTTCGTGGCGCTGTGCCAGACCAGATCCGCGCCGAAGGCCGCCGGACGCTGGTTGACCGGGGTGGCGAAGGTGTTGTCCACGACGGCGTACGCGCCGTGGGCGTGCGCCAGGTCGATCACGGCGGTCAGGTCGGTCAGCTCCAGCAGCGGGTTGCTGGGGGTCTCCACCAGCACCAGCCGGGTCTGCGGGGTGAGCGCCCGGGCGAACGCGTCGACGTCGGTCTGGTCGACCTGGGTGCAGGTCACCCCGAACCGGGTGAGCAGCCCGGTGGTCAGCGAGGTGGTGCCGCCGTACGTGCTGCGCTGCACGATCACGTGGTCGCCGGCGTTGAGCAGGGCCAGGGCGATCGTGGTGATCGCCCCCATCCCGGACGCGGTGACCAGGCCCGCCTCGACGCCCTCCAGCTCGGCCACCACGGCGGCGACCTGGGCGTGGTTGGGGTTGCCGTAGCGGGTGTAGAAGGCGTCGCCGCGCGTCTGCGTGGCGATCTCGGTGAACCGCTCGTCGGTCTCGGCGCTGAAGGTGGCGCTCTGCACGATCGGGGGCGACACCGCACCCGTGGGGCTCAGCCCGTCGTCGCCGTGGATCGCGGTCGTGCCGATGCCGGTCACCGGTGCTCCTTCGGTTGTCTGCTGCGAATGGTCAGGGTACGACGACGACCGGCGCCGGGGCGGGCGCGGGGGCGGCCCGGTCGGCGAGCATCCGCTGGCTGTCGCGCTGGCGTCGCAGCCGGGCGTCGTCGAGGTCGGCGACGGCCAGGCCGGCGCTGGCCCCGGCGTCGGCGAGGGGACGGCCGTCGGGGGCGTACACGGCGCTGTGGCCGGCGAACCGCCACCCGCCGTGCGTCCCCGCGAAGTTGGCGAACACCACGTAGCTGGTGTTCTCCAGGGCGCGGGCCGGGAAGTAGACGCTTCGGCGGTGGTCGGAGTCGCCGACGGTGAACGCGCCGGACACCAGGTAGGCGTCCGCGCCGGCCAGCGCGAGGCCGCGGGCGTGCTCGGGGAAGCTGGCGTCGTAGCAGACGCCGAGGCCGAGCCGCCAGCCGCGCACCCGCACGAGCGTGTCGGTGGTGCCGGGGACGAACACCTTCCGCTCGTCGGCGTCGAGGTGCCGCTTGTGGTAGGTCGCGGCGACCGCGCCGTCGGGGCCGACCACGTGTGCGGCGATCGCCCAACCGTCGGCCCGCCGGGCGCAGCCGCCGACCACCGCGGTCACCCCACGCTCCCGGCAGGCCTGGCCCACCGTACGCAGGGCCGGGTCGCCGGGGGCGACCTCGCACCGGGCGACGTCGGCGGCGAGCAGCGGATAGTCGTACCCGCACAGCGACAGCTCGGGGAAGACGACCAGACTCGCGCCCAGGTCGGCGGCCCCGGCGATCGCGGCGGCGTGCGCGGCGGCGTTGCCGGTCAGGTCGCCGCCGACCGCCTCGATCTGCGCCGCCGCCACCCGCAGCGGCTGCCGCAGCGGGGTATCGCCCGTCGTCGTCACATCGCCCCCAGCCACCAGCGCAGCCCGAAGAAGACCGCCAGCCCGACGGTCCACACGATCATGAACCGTTCGACGAAGAGCCCGGTCACCAGGGTCACCACCCCGGCCACCAGGTACGGGACCGTGACCACGGTGATCTCCACCCGGTTGTCGACGGGGGCGAGCACCGACGGCACCGCGATCGCGGCGAGCAGCGCGGGCGGCAGGTAGCCGAGGAACGTCTTCACGTCGGCGGGCAGCTCCCGGTCGCGGAAGACCAGCAGCGGCACGTACCGGGGGGCGAAGGTGGCCAGCCCCATGCCGAGGATGAGCAGCAGCATCGACATCGCGGTCACCTTCCGTCCACGTCGGCGGCGGCGTCGGCCGCCCGGTCCCCGGCCCGCACGGGCTCACCGGGCGGTACCGGCTCACCGGGCCGCACGGGCTCACCGGGCCGCTCGTGTGGCACGGAGCCCGGCGGCGGCCCGTCGGCGCCCGCCGTCAGGTCCGGCGGCGCCGGGTCCGGGTCGTCCGCCGGATCGGCGGGCTTCGGCGGGAACCAGCGGCGTTCGATCCGTTCGCAGGCCATGCCGACGCAGGCGCCGCCGAGCGCCGCCAGGATCAGCCCCAGGTTGTACGGCAGGCCGAGGGTCAGCATGGCCAGCGCGCCGGCCGAGACGGCGGTGGTCCAGATCTTCCAGCCGGCAAGCGCCCCGGCGAGCACGACCAGGAAGACCGCGGTCATCGGGAAGTCCAGGCCGTGACGCAGCCGCTCCGGCAGCAGGTGCCCGGCGACCATGCCGACGACCGTGGCGATCGCCCAGTTGACGTACATGATGGCGGACGCGCCGAAGTAGTACATGCTCTTGCGGCGGGCCGGCTCGTCGCCCTTGATCCGGTCGAACGCGACGAAGAACACCGCGTCGATCAGCCCGAAGCCGAGCAGCAGCCGCCACCGCTGCGGCAGCTCCCGCACGTGCGGGGCGAGCAGCGTCGAGTAGATCAGCATGCGCAGGCTGAGGATCAGCGTGGTCAGCACGATCACCGGCCACGCCGCGCCCTCGGAGATCAGCTTGAAGCCGATGAACTGGGCGGTGCCGGAGTTGACCACCATGGCCAGCCCGAACGTCTCCAGGTAGGACAGTCCGCTGGCCAGGCCGAGCGTCCCGCCGATCACCCCGAGGGGGAACGCGGAGAGCAGAAACGGCACCATCGAGCGGGCCCCGGCGACGAACTCGCCGCGCGGCGTCGCGGGCCGCACGGCGGCGCTGGTGGGCGTGCGGTCAGACATGGTCCTCCCCGGGGCGGCGGGCACGCGGAGCGGCCGGGCCGGCGGCGCCGACGAGGGCGGCCACCTCCCCGGCACGGGTACGGCAGAAGTAGTGTCCCCCACCGTCGATCTCTTCGAGGGTCACGTCGGCGGCGATTCGCCGCCACGCGGCGTGCTCGTCGGCCGAGCCTGCGGTGAGCGGGTCGTCGTCGGCGAGCACCACCGTCACCGGCACGGTCAGCGGCCGGTCGGCCAGCGCGTCGAGCCGGTCCCGCAGGTACGCGTGCGAGCCGAGCGCGTCGTGCCGGAACGCGGCGACCAGGGCAGAGGTGTGTTCGGCGTCGAGGCCGTCGAGGTCGGTGAAGCCGGTCTGCCCGACCAGCCAGTCCACCACCCCGGCCTCGTCGAGGGCCCGAACCTCGGCGATGCTGGCGTCGATGTCGGCGGGGTCGCGCAGCAGCTTGCCGCCGAGGAAGAGCCGCGTCGGCGGGGCCCCGGCGGCGGCGAGCAGCCGGGTCACCTCGACGGCCAGGGCCGCCCCGACGCAGTGCCCCCAGATGAGCACCTCGCCCGGGGTGTCGGCGCGGATCTCGTCGGCCACCCGCCTTGCCACCTCGTCGAGGTCGGCCAGCGGCTCGGGGTGGCCGGGGTCGTGACCGGGCAGGGCCACCGCCCGAACGGCCACGCCGTGCCCGGCGAGCGCCTCGGCGAGGGGGCGGAAGGCCAGCGGGTTGCCGGCGGCGTACGGGAAGCAGACCAGGACCCGGTCGGCGGCGACGCCGGACGGCGACAGCGGCTGGAGCAGCGGGTCGTCGCCGGCCCGGGCGGCCCCGGAGCCGACCGCCGCGCCGGACCCGGCCCCGGAGCCGACCGCCGCGCCGGTGCCGGAGCCGGCGGTGGCCTCGGCAGACTGGGCCGGCTGGGCGGCCTCGGCGGCCCGGGCCAGCGGGCCGAGGTCGGAGTGGGTCATCAGCTGCCGCAGGGTGACCAGCGGGCGCAGCGCGGCGACGACCCGCATCGCGGCGAGGGAGTTCCCGCCGAGGTCGAAGAAGTTGTCCTCCTCGGCGATGTCGGCCGCCGGCACGTCCAGGGTCGCGGCCCAGACCTCGGCGATGCGCCGGGCCACGTCGGTGGCGGGCGGGGTGCGCCCGGCGGGGCCGGTGGCCGGGGCCGGCGCGGTCCGGCCGAAGGTCCGCCGCGCCGGGGTGACCCGGGCCGGCGGCAGGCCGGCGGCGTACCCGCCGTGCGGGGCGTCCGGGGTGTCGGCCAGCGCGGCGAGGGCCCGCCGGTACGCCTCGCCGATCCCGGCCGCCTGCTCCGGGCTGAACTCGGCGGAGTGGTAGTGCAGGCTCAGCCGGACCTCGTCGGTGAAGAAGTCGCGCATGAACTCGGCGCGCAGGGCGAACTCGGTCTCGGTGCTGACCCGCACGTCGAGCAGGTCGAATCCGGGCCGCTCCCGCAGCTGCTTGAGCAGGTAGAAGTGGGTGTAGTTGAACACCGTCTCGAACAGCGGGTCGGTGGTCGCGGCGTCGGCCTTCATCTGGGCCATCGGGTAGCGCCGGTGCGGCAGCAGGTCCGCCTCGGCCCGGTAGACCCGGCCGACGAGGTCGGCCCAGCTTCCGTCGCCGAGGTCGACGCGCAGCGGCACGGTGTTGAGGAACAGCCCCATCGCGGTGGTGGCGCCCTCGGACTCGGGCCGGCCGCTCTGCTCGTACCCGGTGACGACGGCCGCCTCGGCGGCGAGCGCGCCGATGACCTTGACGTGCGCGGCGAGCAGCAGGGTCTTCAGCGGCACGGCGAGCCGGTCGGCCAGCCGCAGCAGCCGCTCGGACAGCCCGGCGGACACGTCCACCTCGTGGAAGACCACCGGGCGCTGCGCCTCGGCGGTCGGCGGCTCCCAGCGGGGCAGCTCGGTGACCCCGCCGTCGGCCAGCACATCCCGCCAGAAGTCCCGGTCGGCGGTCGAGGCGACGGCCCGGCGCTCCAGCCCGATGTAGTCGCGGAAATGGTTCCCGGCCGGCGGCTCGGGCAGCGGTCGGCCGTCGCGCAGCCGGTGGTACGTGTCGAACAGCCGGGTGTGCAGCAGGGTGATGCTCCACCCGTCCAGGGCCGAGTTGTGCTGGCTGAGGCTGTACCGGTACAGGTCGTCGGCGAACAGGTGCACGTGGACGCGGACCAGCCCCGGCTCCCGCCAGACGAACCGGTACGCCTGCTCCCGGTCGTGCCAGTCGGCGTACCGGCGCTCCTGCTCGGCCGGGTCGAGGCCGCGCAGGTCGGTCACCCACAGCGGGGTCGGCGCGTCGGCGTGCACGAGTTGGAGGTACTCGCCGTACCCGGTGAGGTGGTAGCTGGTGCGGAAGATCGGGTTGTCGGCGACCAGCCGCCGCACCGCCCCGGTGAACGCCGCCTCGTCGAACGGCGCGCTGATCAGGAAGCTGATGATGTCGTGGTACTGGGCCGCGCCCCGGGCCAGCTCGTTCTGGAAGATCAGCCCGGCCTGGAGCTGCCCCAGCGGGTACGCGTCGACCACCCCGTCGGGCAGCAGCGCCCGGTCGGCCGGGGACACCAGGTCGAACGGCGCGTACGTGGGGGGCCGCTCGCCGGTCGCCGGGGACGCGGCGAGGCCGGCGATGGTGGGGTGACGGAACATCTGCTGGAAGGTGAGGTCCAGCCCGGCGGCGTGCGCCCGGGCGAGCACGGTGACGAAGTGGATGGAGTTGCCGCCGAGGGCGAACAGGTTGTCCTCCACCCCCACCCGGTCCACCCCGAGCACGTCGGCCCACACCTCGGCGAGGATCCGCTCGGCGTCGGTGCGCGGCGGCACGTACGGGCGGTCGTCGGCGGGCGGGTCGGGCAGCGCCCGCCGGTCGAGCTTGCCGCTGCCGGACAGCGGGAACTCGGCCAGCTCCACCACCCGGGCCGGGACGAGGTACCGGGGCAGCAGGCCGGACAGGTGCTCGGTGAGCGCCCGCTCGGCCACCGGGGAGTGGGTCAGCACGTACCCGAGCAGGTTGCCGTCGCGGGCCACCACCACGGCGTCCTTCACGGCCGGGTGACCGCGCAGCGCCTCCTCCACCTCGCCCAGCTCGACCCGGTGGCCGCGCACCTTGACCTGGTGGTCGAGGCGGCCCAGGTAGTCGATGGTGCCGTCGGGCAGCACCCGGGCCAGGTCGCCGGTGCGGTACACCCGCTCCTCCCCCGCGTCCGGGGCGGCCACGAACCGGTCCCGGGTCAGCTCGGGGCGGTTGAGGTAGCCCCGGGCGAGCTGCACCCCGGCGATGCACAGCTCCCCCGGCACCCCGACCGGCTGGACCCGCAGCCGCTCGTCGAGGACGTGCAGCCGGGTGTTGTCCACCGGCCGGCCGATCGGCACCCGGTCGACGCCGGGCACGCAGCGGTGGTGGGTGACGTCGACGGTGGCCTCGGTCGGGCCGTACAGGTTGACGAGGGTGACGTGCGGCAGCAGCGCGGCGAGCCGGTCGACGTGGTGCGGGCCGAGCGCCTCGCCGCTGGCGAAGACCCGGCGCAGCCCGGCCAGCGGCGCGGTGTCGGCGGTGGCCAGCCAGTCGAGGAACGCCCCCAGCATGGACGGGACGAAGTGCAGGGTGGTCACCCCGTGCGCGGCGACCGCCGCGACGATGGCCTGCGGGTCGCGTTCCGCGCCGGGCGGCAGCAGGCACACCGACGCGCCCTCGCGGGCCCACCAGAACAGCTCCCACACCGACACGTCGAAGGTGGTGGGGGTCTTGTGCAGGATGACGTCGTCCGGGCCGATCGGGTGCAGCCGCTGCATCCAGGCGAGCCGGTTGGCCAGCGACCGGTGCTCGATCATCGCCCCCTTCGGGGCGCCGGTGGAGCCGGAGGTGTAGATGACGTACGCCAGGTCCCGCCCGTCGGCCTCCGCCCGCGGCGCGGACACCTCCGCGTCGGACGGCCCGCCGGACGGCGGCGCGGACACCGCTTCCTCGGGCAACGCGTCGTCGGGCAGCGCGTCGGCCGGCGACAGCGGGACCACCGGGACGCCCTCGGGGACGGCCGCCGGGTCGGCGGCCAGCACGAGCGCCGCGCCGCTGTCGGCCAGCAGGTAGCCGATCCGGGCCGGCGGGTAGCCGGGGTCGACCGGCAGGTAGGCCGCGCCGGCCCGGTGCACGGCGAGGATCGCCGCGAGCTGCGCTGGCGACCGCTCGGCGAGCACGCCGACGACGGCCTCCGGGCCCGCGCCGGCCGCCCGCACGGTCGCGGCGAGGGCGGCCACCCGCCGGTCCAGCTCCGCCCACGTCCAGGTGACCTCGTCGGTACGCACGGCGACGGCGTCGGGCGTCCCGGCGGCCCGGCGGGCCACCCAGGCGTCGGGGCGCAGGGCGTCGCCGGGGTCCACGGCGGTGTCGTTCATCGCGTCGAGCACCGCCCGGTCGGCGGGCGTTACCAGGGCGACGTCGTCGACCGGGGCGTCCGGGGCGGCGAGCGCGGCGGTCAGCAGGAGCAGCAGGTGCCCGGCGATCCGTTCGGCGGTGGCCCGGTCGTGGCGGGCGGCGTCGTGGTGCACGGTCAGCTCGGCGGCCGTGACCGCCACGGTGACGCCGATGCGGGGGTCGGGGGCGGCGTCGGTGGTGTGCACGGCGACGTCGAGGAACGGGTGCCGGTCGGCCTCGGCGTGCGGGGCGAGGTCCTCGGCGAGCAGCTCGACCGGGTAGTCGGCGTACCGCTGCGCCTCGGGCAGCGCGGCGCGGAGCTGCCCGAGGAGGTCCCGGTAGCTGACGTCGGGGCCGCAGGTCACCGGCAGGGGCAGCAGGCCGGCCAGCGCGTCGCCGTCGGCCGGGCGGCCGACCAGCAGCGCCGACGCGCCCGTCCAGCGGCGCAGCAGCGCCGCCACGGCGGCGGCCACCAGCACGTACCGGGCTGGTTCGGCGCCCCGGCTGGCGGCGGCGAGCCGGTCGGCCAGCGCGGCGCCGAGGGGCACGGTGACGGCCTGCGGGCGTGCCGGGGCACCGGGGGCGGGGGTGCGGTCGGCGGGGAAGCCGATCCGGTCCGCGCCGGCGGTGAGCACGTCGCGCCAGTGCCGGGCGTGGTCGGGCCGCCGTGCCGCGGCGATCCTGAGCTGGCCCCGGGTCATCAGAGACTGCATGATCTCGCTCTCCGGCTCACAGGTCGATGTCGATGGTGGAGGCTGCCGGGTCGACGGCGGCCCGCGCGGCGGTCAGCGCGCCGACCGGTCGGCCCGGGTCGGCCAGCACGGCGTCGAGGAGCTCCAGGTACAGGTCGGCGAAGGCGCGCACCGTCGCCGGCAGGAACAGCCCGGCGTGGTACGCCCAGTGCACGCGCAGCGAGTCGGCCCGCTCGTAGACCTGCATGTCCAGGTCGAACATGGCCTGCCCGGTGGGGGCGATGGCCAGCTCCACCGGCCGGCCGAGGAAGTCGACCCGGGCCACCTCGTCGTGCTGCATCGCGAAGAGGGTGTCGAACAGCGGGTGCCGGTGCGGGTCGCGGACCGGCAGCACCGCCTCGACCAGGCTGTCGAACGGGAAGTCCTGGTGGGCGAAGGCGTCCACCACGTCTCGGGCCACCTCGTCGAGCAGCGCCCGGAACGGCGCGTCGGGGCGGACCCGGTGGCGCAGGCAGACGGTGTTGACGAACATGCCCATCGCGGCGTCCAGGCCCGGCGCGCCCCGCCCGGCGACCGGGGTGCCGACGGTGACGTCCGCGCCGCCGGTGGTCGCGCCGCCGGAGCCTGCGCCGCCGGTGGTCGTCGCGAGGAAGGTCACGTAGACCGCGAGCAGCAGTTGGAACAGGGTCACCCCCTCGCGGCGGGCCAGGGCGCGCAGCGCGGCGGTGCGGTCTGCGTCCACGGTGAACTCGACGACCCCGCTGCCGGCGGTCGGCGCCGGCCCGTCGCCCGCCGGCCGGTCGGCGTCGGTGGGCAGCCGGGGCGGGGCGGGCGGGTCGGCGAACCGGCCCAGCCACCAGTCGCGCCCCGGCGGCTCCCGCCCGTCGACCCAGGCCGCGTAGTCGGCGTACTGGGCGGGGACGGGCGGCAGGTCCCGGCCGGCGTAGCGGGCGTCGACCTCGCGCAGCAGCAGGGCCAGGGAGAGCCCGTCGGTGACGATGTGGTGCAGCTCCAGGGCCAGCTCCGGCCCGGCCGGGGTGCGCCGCAGCTCGGCGCGCAGCAGCGGCGGCGCGGCCAGGTCGAACGGGCTGACCGGGACCGGGGCGTCGGCGGGGGCGGGCACCTCGGGCAGCTCGAACGTCACCCCCGCCAGCACCCGCTGCACCGGCCGGCCCGACTCGGTGCCGAACGCGGTGCGCAGGACGTCGTGCCGGGCGATGACGTGCCGGAACGCGCCGGCCAGCCGGCCGGCGTCCACATCGGCCGGCAGCGGCAGCAGCAACGGCAGGTGGTAGGCCACCGACGCCGGGTCACGGGACTGGGCCAGGTACACCCGCCGCTGCTGCGGCGACAGCGGATGCGCCACGCCGGCGGCGGCCGGGGGCAGCGGCGCGGCGGCCCGGGACCGGCGGATCTCGTCGGCGAGGGCGGCCACGGTCGGGTGACGCAGCACGGCGGCCAGCGACACCGCCACCCCGAACACCCGCTGGGCCTCCACCGCCAGCCCGGCGGCCGCCAGGGAGTCCCCGCCCGCGGCGTAGAAGTCGTCGAGGACGCCGAGCTTCGGCACCCCGAGCACCCGCTCCCAGACGCGCACCAGCGCCCGCTCGGTGTCGTCCCGGGGCGGCAGGTACGCCCCGTACCGGTCGTCGGGGGCGACCAGGTCGGCCGGGTCGAGCGAGTCGACCTGGACGACGTGGCGGGGCAGCTCCGCGTCGGTCAGCTCCGCGGCGAGCTGACCGCGCAGCACCAGCGGGTCGAGGTAGTCCTCGGCGACGACGTACACGCAGCCGTCCTTGACGGCCACCTGGCCGACCTGCGGCCAGAGCCGGGCGAGGGTGTCCACGTCGGGGGTCATCGGGCGGCTCCGATCGCCTCGGCCAGCCCGCGCACGGTCTGGTGCAGGTAGAGGTGGCGGGGGGTGAGGTCGGCCAGACCCTGGTCGCGCAGTTCTCTGAGCAGCCGCAGAGCCAGCAGCGAGTTGCCGCCGAGGTCGAAGAAGTTGTCCTCCGGCCCCACCTCGGCGCCGAGGACGCGCTGCCAGATCGCCCGGATCCGCTCGTTCAGCCCCGCGTCGTCGGCCGGCGCGCAGGCCGGTTCGGCGGGAGCGACCGGGGTCGCGGGGGCGGGCAGCCGGGTGGTGTCGAGCTTGCCGTTGGCGGTCAGCGGCAGCGCGGGCAACGCGGTGATCGTCGCCGGGACCATGTAGTCGGGCAGCAGCCGGGCCGCCCGGCGACGCAGCTCGGCCACCGAGCCGGCGGCGTCGGCGAGCACCACGTACGCGTGCAGCCGGGTGTCGGCGGCCTCCGCCCCGGTCTCGACCACCACCGCCACGGCGAGCGCGGCCGGGTCGTCCAGCAACACCTGGCGGATCTCGTCCAGCTCGATCCGGTAGCCGCGCACCTTCACCTGGTTGTCGAGGCGGCCGAGGTGCTCCAGCCGGCCGTCGGGCAGCAGCCGGCCCCGGTCGCCGCTGCGGTACATCCGACCGCCGGAGAACGGGTCGGGCCGGAACCGCTCGGCGGTCAGCTCCGGGCGGTGCAGGTAGCCGTCGGCCACCCCGGCCCCGCCGACGTGGATCTCCCCCGCCGCGCCCGGGGGCAGCAGCCGGCCGGCCGGGTCGAGCACGTACACCCGCCAGCCGGGCAGGGCCCGGCCCACCGACCGGCTGCCGGCCAGGGCGAGCCCCCGGTCGAGGGTCTGCGCGGTGACGTGCACGGTGGTCTCGGTGATGCCGAACATGTTCACCACCCGGCAGTCGGGCTCCGGGTGGCGGTCGTACCAGCCGGTGAGCATCCGGGCGTCGAGCGGCTCGCCGCCGAAGACGACCAGCCGCACGGCGAGCGGGTCGGCGGCCCGCCGGTCCACGTCGAGCAGCTGCGCGAACGCCGACGGGGTCTGGTTGAGCACGGTCACCCGCTCGGCGGCGAGCAGGGCATGGAACTCGCCCGGGGAGCGCACCACCAGGTGCGGGACGACGACCAGGTGCCCGCCGGTGAGCAGGCAGCCCCAGATCTCCCAGACGGAGAAGTCGAAGGCGCTGGAGTGGAACATGGTCCAGGTGTCCTGCGGGCCGAGCCCGAAGTCGGCGGCGGTGGCGTCGACCAGGGCCAGTACGTTGCGGTGCGGGACCCGCACGCCCTTGGGCCGGCCGGTGGAGCCGGAGGTGTAGATGACGTACGCCGGGTCGTCCGGCCCGCCGACGTGCGGCTCCGCCGGGCCGGACCCCTCGGCGGTCGGCCCGTCGCCGAGCCGATCGGCGGGCGGCCCGTCGCCGAGCCGATCGGCGGGCGGCCCGTCGCCGGTCAGCTCGGCGACGTCGACGCCCCCGGCGCCGATCAGCAGTGCGACGCCGGAGTCCTCGACGGTGTAGCGGATCCGGTCGACCGGGTAGGCCGGGTCGACCGGCACGTACGCGGCCCCGGCGCGGAGCACGCCGAGCAGCACCGCGATCAGGTCGACTGAGCGGTCCAGGCAGACCCCGACCCGGTCGCCGGGGGCGACCCCGCGCGCCGCGAGGGCACGGGCCACCCGGCGGGCGCGGTCGTCCAACTCGCCGTACGTCAGCCGCTCGCCGGCGCAGGAGACGGCCGGCGCGTCCGGGCGGGTCGCGCCGTGCCGGGCGATCCGGTCGTGGATGGTGTCCTTCGGGGCGGGCAGCTCGCCGGGGCCCCGGCCCAGGGCGACGATCGCGGCCCGGTCGGCGTCGCCGAGCGGGTCGCAGTCGTCCAGCCGGCGGTCCGGGTCGGCGAGGACCTGCCCGAGGACCCGGACGACCTGGCGGGCGAACGCCTCGACCAGGTCGGCCGCCCACCCGGCCGTGCGGTGGTGGCAGGCGAGGGTGGTGCCGGCCAGGGCCAGGGTGAGCGGCCACACCGGCGCCAGGCAGGGCCGGTACGCGTCGGCGGCGCTGTCCGCGTCGAGCGCGCCCACCTCGACGTCGAGCAGCCCGGCCGGCGCCGGGGTCCCGGGGGCCGGCCAGGGCGACCCGGGCCCCGCCGTGGCGAGCAGGTCGCGGGCGTTGCCGTCCATCGGCACCGCGACGACGGTCAGCCGCTCGCCGACGACCGCGCCGACCCGGGGCCGACGCACCCCCCGGTACCGGGCCAGCACCGCGCCGACGGCGGCGAGCAGGGCGGTCAGGTCGGTGCCGGTCGGGACGGCGACGGTGTGCACGGCGGTCCGGTCCACCCCGGGGTCGCCGCGCAGCCACCCGGCGTCGCCCACGTCGTCCGCGTCGCCCGCGGCGTCGCCGGCCGGCAGCTCAACGGCCGGCGCGTCAACGGCGATGGTGGGGTCGGCGATGGCGGGATCGGTGAGGGCGGAGCCGACGATGGTGAGTTCGGTGCGCTGGGTGAGTTCGGTGAGCAGGGCGCCGAGGCGGTGCCGGCCGACGGCGTGCCGGCGGGCGACCAGCACCAGGTCGGCGCCGTCGTCGTGACGCAACAGCACCGCCCGCAGGTCGGGCCCGCCGGACGGCAGGGGCCGGGCCAGCTCGGCGTCCCGGCGGGTCGACGCGAGCCCCGCCGGGACCCGCTCGACCCACAGCCGCCCCGCGGCCAGCCGGTGCCGCCGGGTGACGGTGGCGAACCGGTCGGCCAACCGGTCGGAGTCGGCGTCGGCGGCCAGCCGGACGGCCGCCGCGTGGCACAGCCGCGCCGGGTCCGGGTGCTGTGCACTGTGCTGGGCGCTCATCGGGTGGTGAACCCCCCGTCGACGGTGATGACGGCACCGGTGACCTGCGCCGACTCGTCGGAGGCGAGCCAGAGTGCAGCCTGCGCCACCGACCCGGGCTCGATCAGCGCGTTCATCGGCTGGGCCTGCACGAAGGTCTCCTCGTGCTCGGCGACCGGCACCTCCAGCGACCGGGCGATCTCGGCGAGCATCCGGCCCTCCACGTGCGGGTCGTCGCGGACCGAGCCGGGGCACAGCGCGTTGACCCGCACCTTCAGCGGGGCGTAGTCGAGCGCGGCGGCGCGGGTCAGCCCGACCAGTCCGTGCTTGGCGGCGACGTAGCCGGCGAAGTGCCGGTAGCCGACCAGGCCGGCGGTGGAGGCGACGTTGACGATGCTGCCGGCGCGCTGCCGGCACATCACCTCGCCGACCGCGCTGATCATCCGCCACGGCCCGGACAGGTCGACGTCCAGCATGAGCTGCCACTCGGCCTCGGTGATCTCGTGCGTCGGCTTGCCCGACGGCGCGGCGATGCCGGCGTTGTTGACCAGCACGTCCACCCGGCCGAACCGGTCCAGGCACAGCGCCACGGCGGCCCGGACGGCGGCGGAGTCCCGCACGTCGGTCCGCACCGGGTACGCGGCCACCCCGTACCCGGCGCACAGGTCGGCGGTGTGCGCGAGCTGGCTGGCCGAGCCGAGCGGGTACGGCACCCCGGGCAGGTCGGCGGCCAGGTCGACGAGGACCACGTCCGCGCCCTGGGCGGCGAACGCGACCGCGCAGGAGCGGCCCAGCCCCCGGGCCGCGCCGGTGACGATGGCGGTCTTGCCGGCCAGCCGGTCGCCGGTGACCACCGGAGCGGGCCGGGTCGGCGCGTCGGTCATCCCGCCAGCTCCCGCCGGACCAGGTCGAGCAGGGCCGCCGGGGAGTCGGCCAGGTACATGTGGCCGCCGGGCAACCGCTGCGCGGCGAACCCGGCCGAGGTGACCCGCTCCCAGCCGATCAGCGCGGCGTCCGGGACGAGGGCGTCGTCCTCGCCGCGCAGCGCGGTGACCGGCACCTCGATCCGCTTGTCGGACGCCGGCCGGTACGTCTCGTGCAGCTCCACGTCGGCGCGCAGCCCGGGCAGCAGCAGCTCCCGCATGTCCGGGTCCTCCAGGGCCGGGTGGGTGTAGCCGGCGAACTCCTCCACCCGGGCGACGAACTCGCCGTCGGGCAGGTCGGCGGCGGTGCGGTCCCGGCCCGACCAGGGGTCGGGCGAGCCGCTGACGAACAGGTGCGCCACGGTCACCCCGGCCGTCCCGGTCAGCCGGCGGGTCATCTCGTACGCCAGGACCGCGCCCATGCTGTGCCCGAACAGGGCCACCCGGTCCGCACCGGCGACCAGTTCCAGCACCTCGTCGAGCAGCCCGTCGACGGCCTGCTCCATCCGGCGGTAGGGCTCCTCGACGAACCGCTTCTCCCGCCCCGGCAGCGACACCGGGGCGACCTCCAGCTCGGGCGGGGCGAGGCGACGCCACGGTTGGTACACCGACGCGCCCGCGCCGGCGTACGGGAAGCAGAGCAGTGTCGTGCGGGTCAAGACGACTCCTTGCCGGCGAGGGCGGACCGGACGGCGCGCAGCAGCCCGGCATCGGCCCGGGCGAGCAGGTCGTGCCCGCCGGGAACGGTCAATATGGTGCAGCCGGCGGTGGTCAGGTCGGCCCAGGCCGCCGCCTGCGTCGCCGGCACGTGCGGGTCGGCGTCGCCGACGATCGCGGTGACCGGGACGCCCACCGGGTCCGGGTCGCGCAGCCGGTAACTGCGGCCCAGCTCGAAGTCGGCGCGGGCCGCCGGCAGCGCCGCCGCGGCCAGTTCCGGGTGCCCGGCGACCGCCGGTGGCATGGTGCCCAGCGCCACCAGCTCGGCGAGGAACGCGGCGTCGTCCATGGCGGACCAGTCCGGCTCGACGCCGGCCCGGTGCGGGGGCACCGCCGAGGAGACCACCAGCAGGTCGGCGGGGCGGTGACCGCGCCGGGCCAGCCGCCGGACCAGCTCGAACGCCACGTACGCGCCGAGGCAGTCGCCGTAGACGGCGTACGGGCGGTCCAGGTGGGGGGCGAGGGCCGCCTCCAGGGCCTGCACCAGCGGGGTCATCCGGCGGGGCGCCGGCTCGTCGGCCCGTTCCCGCCGGCCCGGGTACTGCACGGCGTTGACCTCGACGGACCGGGGCAGCCCGGCCCGCCAGGTCTCGAACGCCCCCGCGTTGCCGCCCGCGTACGGCAGGCAGAACAGTCGCAGCGCGGGGCGGGGCACCGGCGCGCGGACCACCAGCCAGGGCGTGTGCTCAGCCATGCCGGGCCACCCGGTCGACGAGCGCCCCGAAGTCGTCCAGGGCGACGAACTCGGCCAGGGTCAGATCGCTGCCGTAGCGCTGCCGCAGCCCGGCGACCAGCCGCAGGGCGCGAAGCGAGTCCCCACCGGCGGCGGCGAACCCGGTGTCGTCGGAGCGCGGCGACACCCCGACGACCTCCCGCCACAGCCCGGCGACGCGGGCGGACCAGCGGGACCGGGCATCGGTGGGCACCGCCTCGGTCGACCCGAGCGGCGGCAGCGGCGCGGTCGGGTCCGTGGCCAGCAGCCGGGTGAACGTCCCGGCGATCCGGTCGGCCCAGTCGTCGTCGAAGCGCCGGCCGTCGTACTGGAGGGTGAGAGCGAGCCGGCCGGTGTCCGGGGCCACCTCGACGTCGACGGCGAGGCTGAACGCGACGTCGACGGTGATCCCCCGGCTGGCCACGATCCGGGGGCCGGCGGCGTCGGCGGCGGCGTGGAAGTGGGTGTAGTTGAAGAAGCTGTCGAAGCGGGGGCCGGTGCCGCCGGCCCGGACGATCTCGGCGAGCGGGAACCGGTGATGGCCCATCAGGGACCGCTCGGCGTGCCACGCGTCGCCGGCCAGCTCGGCCAGCGGCCGGTCGCGCAGGGTCGCGGTGACCGGCAGGGTGTTGAGGAACAGCCCGAGGGTGGCGTCGCTGCCCTCGCCCTCGGGCCGGCCGCCGACCACCAGGCCCGAGACCACCTCGTCCCGGCCGGTCGTCTCGCCGAGCGCCCGCAGGTGCACCGCCAGCAGGTACGCCTTCACCGGCACCCCGGCCGCGCGGGCGGCCCCGGTGACCCGGTCGGTGACGGCCGGCTCCAGCGGCACCCGCCGGGTGACGGTGATCCGGGGGGCCGGGCCGCCGAGCAGCAGCGGCGCCGCCGCCCCGGCGCCGTCCAGCCAGAACCGGCGGGCGGCCGGGTCGGCGAGGGCGGCCCGCTCGGCGGCGACGTAGGCGCGGAACGGCAACGTCGCCGGGGCCGGCGCGGACCGGCCGGCGCGGCGCCGGTCGTGGTCGGCCAGCAGGGCGCGGACGAACGCCTCCAGGCTCCAGCCGTCGAGGACGCCGTGGTGCTCGGCGACGACCAGGGTGAACCCGTCGGCGCCCTCGTCGAGGGCGTACAGCCGGACCAGCGGCGGGCGGGCGACGTCGAACGGTCGGGTCCGCTCGGCCTCGATCAGGGCGTCGATCCGGGCCCGCCGGGTCTCCTCGTCGGCCCCGGCCAGGTCGTGCACCGGCACCTCGACCGGCACGTCGGCGTGCACCAGTTGCAGCGGTTCGGCGTACCCGCCGGGGGCGAAGCCGGTGCGCAGCACCGGGTGCGCGGCCACCAGGGCGGCGAACGCGGCCCGCAGCGCGTCGGCGTCGAGCGGCGCGTCGACCCGGTGCGCGGTGACGTTGTGGTACGTCGCCGGGTCGCCGGTCAGCTCGCAGTGGTAGAGCATGCCCTGTTGCAGCGCCGTCATCGGGTACGCGTCGACCACCCCGGCCGGTAGCCGGTCCCGGTCGGCGGCGGCCAGCAGCGCGAACGCCTCCGCGTCGGGAGTCTCGGCAGCCGGCTGGCCGGCGGCGTCGCCCGCCCCGGCGTCCGGGTCGGCGAGGCTGATCTCGCCGTGCTCGACCAGCTCCCGGATCGACTGGTGGACGAAGATGTCCCGCAGCCGGAACGACAGGCCCCGCCGGTTGGCCGCAACCTGCATCTGGATGCTGCGGATCGAGTCGCCACCGAGGGCGAAGAAGCTCTCGGTCACCCCGACCGTCGGCACGCCGAGCACCTCCCGCCACGCCTCGACGAGGATCTCCTCGGCGCGGTTGGCGGCGGCCACCTGCGGACCGGCGGGCCGACGGCCCAGCTCGGGGGCCGGCAGGGCGGCCCGGTCGAGCTTGCCGTTGCGGGTCAGCGGCAGCGCGTCGAGGACCACCACGGCGGCCGGGACCAGGTGCGCCGGCAGCCGGTTGGCCAGCCACCCGGCGAGCCGGTCCGCCAGCGGCTCGCCGCCGGCCGGTTCGGGGGCGGTGACCACCGGGCGGGGGTCGTCGGCGTACTCGGGACGCACGGCGTGCAGGGTGTACCGGTCGGTGCCGACGAGCAGGTCGTCCTGGCGGGTGACCACGTCGAAGCCGCGTTCCTCGAAGAAGGCGATCAGCTCGTCGAGGCGGCCCTCGGTGGCGGTGCCGACGCCGTCGTGCACCTCCATCGCGACCTGGTCGATCAGCGGCCAGTGCCGATCGTGCAGGCCGGCGAGCACGTCCGCCTCGGCCCGCTGCACGTCGATCTTCAGCAGGTCGATGCGCTCGGGGGCCACCTCGTCGATCACGTCGGACAGCGACCGGACGTCCACGGTCAGCGTGTCACCGGCGAACCGCTCCTGGAGCAGCTCGTCGACCCGGTCGAGCAGGGCGTCCCGGTCGGCCTCGCCCCGGTCCCGCTCGTTGGTCAGGAACCGCTTGATGACGGCCCGCTCGGCGTCCGGGTCGGCGTACTCGGCGTGGCCGGACATCATGGCGTAGCCGGGGTAGTAGGTGAAGCTCACCTGCCCGGGGCCGGCGGCGAGCCCGTACGGGTGCACGGTGGCCGGGACGCCGAAGGCGGCCACGTTGCGGCGCAGAGCGTCGGCCACCGACGGCACCGGCTCGAACGCGTGGATGGTGGCGTCCGGGCAGACGGCGTGCGCGAACAGGGAGAACATGCCGATGTTCGCGCCGACGTCGAAGATCGTGGCGCCCTGGCGCAGCACCACCCCGTCGCGCAGGTAGACCTGCTGGACGAAGATCTCGTCGTACAGGTAGCGGGTCTCGTGCGGGTTGATCCCGACGACCCGGTCCACGTCGACCGTCATGCCCGCCTCGGCCGGGGTGACGTAGCCGACCAGCCGGGCGCCGTGCCCGTCGTCGTCGCGGGCCACCACGGCGGCGTCGGCGACCCCCGGGTGCTGACGCAGGGCGGCGGCGACCTCCCCCGGTTCGATCCGGAAGCCGTTGACCTTGACCTGGTCGTCGAGCCGGCCCAGGTACGCCAGCCGCCCGTCGGCGTCGAAGCGCACCCGGTCGCCGGTGCGGTAGACCCGCTCGGCGCGTCCCGACGGCAGGGTCACCGTGACGAACCGGCGGGTGGTGGTCTCCGGGTCGCCGAGGTAGCCGTCGGCGAGCTGGGGGCCGCTGAGGCACAGCTCGCCGGCCACCCCGGGCGGCACCGGGCGGAGCTGCCCGTCGAGCACCCACGCCCCCACCCCGGGCAGCGGCCGACCGATGGTCGGCGCGACCCCGGCGGTGATCTCGGCGGCGGTGGCGTCCACCGTGCACTCGGTCGGGCCGTACAGGTTGACCGCGCGCACCCCGGGCAGCCCGGCGAGGGCGTCCCACAGGTCGGGTGCGATCGCCTCGCCGCCGAGCAGCAGCAGCCCCGGCAGCCGGGTCCGGCCCGTGGCCACCCCGTCGGCGGCGAGCAGGATGCGAAGCTGCGACGGGGTCAGGTCGAGCACGTCGACTGCGTTGGTGGCGAGCACGGCGGCCAGCTCGGCGCCGTCGCGGCGGGCCTCCTCCGGCACCAGGTACAGGCTGCGGCCGTGGCCGAGCTGGACGAGCTGCTTGATCGAGGCGTCGAAGGTCAGCGGGGCGTTCACCGCGACCCGGGCCCCGGCCGGGGTGCCGGCGTACACGGTGCGTTCCAGGGCGTGTGCCAGGTGGGCGGCGGCGCCGTGCGAGACCTGCACCGGGCGCGGGGCCCCGGTGGAGCCGGAGGTGAAGATGACGTACGCCGGGTCGGCCGGCCGGGGGGCGGGCACCGCGGCGGTGGCGGCGGTGGCCGCCAGCTCGGCGACGTCCACGGCCGGCACGTCCCCGACGGCCCGGTCGCCGAGCACCAGGCCGGCGTCGACCGCGCGGACCAGGCCGGCGAGCCGCTGCGCCGGGGCGGCCGGGTCCAGCGGTACGTACACCGCACCGGCCCGCAGCACGCCGAGAAACCCGACGATGGTGTCCCGAGACCGGGTGGCCAGCACGCCGACCCGCCGGCCGCCGTGCAGGCCACGCTCGACCAGGCCGGCGGCGACCCCGGCGGACAGTTCGCGCAGCTCCCCGAAGGTGTACGCCCCGTCGGCGGCGACCACCGCCTCGGCGTCCGGGTCGGCGGCGGCGAGCCCGTCGTCGAGCAGCTCGGCGAGGGTGCGGGTGGGCGCGTCGGACGCGCTGCCTGCGGCCTCGACCAGCCAGCCCGCCTCGGCCGCGCCGAGCAGGGCCAGCGGGGTGCCGTCGGTCAGCGCGCCGGGCAGCGTGCCGAGGACGGCGAGCAGCCCGTCGCGCAGCGCCCGGCCGCCGGTCACCCGCAGGGTCACCGCGTCCGAACCGCACACGGCGGTCAGGTGCGGGCCGGCGGGCGGTGGCGGGACGGCGACCTCCACGGCGGTGGCGCCGAGGTCGGCCAGGGTCGACGGGGCGACTGCCGGCACGGCGGCGAAGCCGGCCACCGCGTCGGAGTCGAGGCCGACCGGCTCCAGCAGGTGGAACGCCTCCTCGGCCGGGCGCTCCGCGACGCGTACCTCGTCGAGGAGCTGCTTGGGCGCGGCCGGCAGGGGCAAACTGAGCCGGACCGGCGCGTAGCCGCCCAGCGGCCCGACCACGGCGGCGGTCCCGTCGGCATGCCGGCCGTCGGTCCACCGGGCGAGCACCAGCTCGGCGTCGTCGGCCCCGGCGGGCGGCTCGGCCCGGCGGGACAGGGTCAGCGCCCACGCGGCGAGCAGCAGGCTGGGCACGCCCACCCCGGCGGCCCCGGCGGCGGCGGCCAGCGGGCCGAGCGGCACGTCCGCCTCCGCCGGCCCGTCGTCGGCGTCGCCGTGCGGGGCGACCAGCCGGGCGGCCGGCGCGGCGGGGGCCGCCGACGGCTGCGCCTCCTGGCGTTCGCCGAGCTGCCACTCGGAGACGTCGAGGAACTGCAACCCGTCCGGGTCGTCGGCGAGGCCCTGCCCGGCGTACGCGGCGGCCAGGTCGGCCAGCACCAGCCGCAGGCTCGCCGGGTCGGCGAGCAGCGGGGTGGCGGCCAGCTCCAGGGTGTCGTCGGTGAGGGTCACCGACAGCTCGCCGGCCGCGCCGACGGTGACCGACCGGGCGTCGTCGACGTCCTGCAACGGCACCCGCAGGCCGGGGTGGTGCACCAGGGTCAGCCGCAGCGCCTCGTGCCGGGCGACCACCGCGTCCACGGCGGCCTGCAGGCGCGCGGCGTCCAGCGGCCGGTCCAGCCGGACCTGGGCCCGGACCAGCTCCCGCGCGCCGGTGTAGGCGAGCCGCTGGACCGGGGAGAGTCGGTAACCGTTCACACCACGCTCCGGTTGACGTAGAGGTCGGACATGGCGACCAGGATCTGCCGGTCGCCGGAGAAGGGCTCCCGGCCGTGGGTGGCGAGGAAGTTGTCCACCACCAGCACGTCGCCGCGCTGCCACGGGACGGAGACGGCGTGCTCGCGGTACAGGTCGCGGATGCCGGCGACCACCTCGTCGTCGATCGGGCTGCCGTCGCCGTGGTACGCGTTGCGGGGCAACCCCTCCGGGCCGTACTCGCGCAGCAGGGCGGCGGCGACCTCGGCCGGCAGGTTCGAGGAGTGGAACAGGTGGGCGTGGTTGAACCACACGGTCTCGCCGGTGCGCGGGTGGGTGGCGGTGGCCTGTCGGCGGGCGCGGGTGCGCAGCCCGTCGTCGCCGAGCCAGGTGAACTCGGTCGCCGACGCGGCACAGTACGCCTCCACCTCGGCCCGGTCGGTGGTCTGGAACGCCTCCTGCCAGGGCAGGTCCAGGTGCGGACCGTAGTTGCGCACGTAACACAGGCCGTCGCGGGTGAACCGCTCGCGCACCTGCGCCGGGATCCGTGGGGTCACCACCCGCTCGCTGGCCAGCGGGGTGGCGCCGCCGTCGCCGGTGGCCGGCTGGGCGCACCAGAAGTACAGGTGGGTGGGCCAGTTGTGCGAGTACGACATCTCGTGGTGCAGCGGGATCCACTGTTCGGCGTTGAACTCGGTGGAGGTGAAAACCCGGTCGGCGACCTCGTTGCGGGGTGCGGCCCGCTCCAGGTAGCCGAGCAGGTCCGGGGTGACGGCGCGGGCGGCGCGGCTGAAGTCGTCGGGGCTGCCCACCTCGAAGCCGCGGAAGAAGACCGCGCCGTACGAGTCGAGGTCGCGCAGCAGCTCGTCGTGGCGCCCGGCGAGCCAGCCGGCGAGGTCGAGGTCCGGCACGGTGGCCTCGACCAGCAGCACGAACGTGTCGTCGACCAGCACCCGGCGGGTGACCGGCGCGGTGGCGGCGGCGCCCGCGCCGCGGCGGCGCGGTCCCGGCCCGCTCACGACCGGTCCCCCGTCGTCGCCGTGCCCGCCGGGACGGACGCTGCCCCGGGCACGGGGGACGCGGCCTCGGGGGCGGCGAACGGGTCGGACATCGCGGTGAGGATCCGCCGGGGCGGCGTGAACGGCTCCCGGGCGTGCGCGGCGAGCATGTTCTCCACCAGCAGCACGTCCCCGCGCCGCCAGGGGAACGACCGGGTCTCGGCCGCGTACGCGGCGCGCAGCTCGGCGAGCACGTCGTCGCCGATCGGGGTTCCGTCGCCGTACGCGGTCTGGTAGGGCAGGTCCTCCTCGGCGAGCGCCCGGCGCAGCCCGGCGCTCACCTCCTCGGGCAGGGAGGTGACGTGGAAGAACAGCGCGTGGTTGAACCAGGTGCGCTCCCCGGTGACCGGGTGCTCGCGTACCGCCGGGCGGACCTGCCGGGTGCGTAGCTGCTCGTCGCCGACCCACCGCACCTCGATCGCCGACCGGGCGCAGTACGCCTCCACCTCGGCGCGGCTGTCGGTCTGGAACGCGGTCTGCCAGGACAGGCTGATCCCGGGCAGGTAGTTGCGCTGGTAGCCGACGCCGCCCCGGCGTTCGAACTCCGCGACGGTGGCCGGGCTCAGCCGGGCCAGCACCCGCCGGCTGTCCGCCAGCGGGGTGCGCCCACCCGCGGCCGGCTCGGTCTCGCAGAAGAACACGATCCGCAACGGCCAGTTCAGCGTGTACGACTGCTCGTTGTGCAGCACGATCGGCTGGTCGGCGGGGTGCTCGGTGGAGGTGTACACGCCCTCGGTGACCTCGCTGCGCGGCGAGGAGCGTTCGCCGTAGCTGAGCACGTCGCCGGAGAGGGCGGCCATCGCGGTGCGGAAGTCGGCGGCGTCGGCCACGGCGAAGCCCCGGAACAGGACGGCGGCGTGCCGCCGGGCCAGCTCGTCGACGGTGGCCCGGTTCCCGGCCAGCCAGGTCGCCAGGTCGAGGTCGGGCAGGTTGGCCTGGACGAGGACCGGCAGCGGCCCGCCGGGCCAGTCGGGACGCACGTCGACCACGGCTCGTTCCCGGTTGCGGCGTGGGATCACCGGCGCCACCCGGATCTGCTCAGTCATCTCTCGTTCCCCCAAGGGTCATCGACACACTCGGCGAGGCTGCGCTGCGGGTCGGTGGCCGCCCGGCGCAGCACCTCGGTGAAGCGGCGGTGCCATGCGGTGACGCGCCCGCCGTCGAACAGGTCGGTGCGGTAGGTCCAGAGCGCTTCCAGGTCGCCCCGGCGCTCGTCCAGCCAGAGGGTCAGGTCCAGCCGGGCGGCGTCCGGCGCGAGTTCCACCCCGGCGAAGTCCAGCCCCCAGGAGCCGTTCCAGCTCGCCGCCGGGGCGTTCTGCACGCCGAAGGCGACCTGGACGAGAGGGCTGCGGTGCGGGTGGCGGGCCGGCCGCAGCCGCTCCACCACGGCATCGAACGGCACGTCCTGGCGGGCGGCGGCGGACAGGGCGGCGTCGCGGGCCTCGGCGAGCAGGTCGGCGAAGGACCGGCCCGGCGCGGGACGCAGCCGCAGCGGCATGGTGTTGACGAAGCAGCCGATGCTCTCCTCGGCCGGCACGCTGGTCCGGCCGGCGAAGGCCGTGCCGACGAGCAGGTCGGTGCGCCCGGTCCTCGCGCCGAGCAGGGTGGCGAAGGCGGCCAGGCCGACCATGTAGAGGCTGGCCCGGTGCGCCCGGGCGAGCCGCCGGACGGCGTCGGCGGTGTCGGGGTCGACCGGAACGCGCAGGCTGGCCCCGTCGGGCCGGTCCGTGGCCCCGGCTCCCCGCCCATCGGTCGGGCCCTCGGTCGGGCCTGCGGGCGGGCGGGCGGGCGGGCCCTCGGCTGGGCGGGCGGCGTCGGGGGTGGCCGGGCGGGCGGCGAGGTCGAGCAGGGTGGGCGCGCCGCGCAGCCCGGCGACGACCTCGTCGAGGGCCCGGCGGCCGGCCGGACCGGCCAGCCAGTCCCGCTGCGCCAGCGCGAAAGCGGCCGGGCCGGGCGCGGGGTGGGCGGCCCACGGCGGCCGGGGCCGGGTGACCCGCACGGCCGCCTCACGCTCGCTGTCGTAGCAGCGGCCGAGGTCGCGGACGAGGACGCTGAACGACCAGTCGTCGCAGACGATGTGGTGGGCGACCAGCAGCAGCGCGAAGCGCCGCCGCCCGTCGCCGACCAGGTGGGCGCGCAGCAGCGGCCCCGCGGCCAGGTCCATCGGGGTGCGGGCGCTGGTCGCGGCGATCCG
The DNA here is from genome assembly GCF_044334565.1 of Micromonospora sp. NPDC020750. Classification (NCBI taxonomy): domain Bacteria; kingdom Bacillati; phylum Actinomycetota; class Actinomycetes; order Micromonosporales; family Micromonosporaceae; genus Micromonospora; species Micromonospora sp. NPDC020750. The sequence goes on along the minus strand of NZ_JBIRTH010000004.1, from coordinate 515,597 downwards.
GGCGACCCGCTCGGCCAGCGGCACCCCCGGCAGGGGCGCCTCGATGACCAGATCCACCTGCGGGTCGTCGTGCACCCGCTGGACCGGGCCGGCCGCAGAGCCGGGAAAGACGATGCGCAGCGCGGGGTGCCGGGCGACCACCCGGCGCAGGGCCCGGGCCAGCGCCGCCCGATCCACCGGCCCGTGCAGCTCGACCACGTAGGACACCAGGTACGAGGTGTCGGTGGGGTCGAGCTGGTGCAGGAACCACAGCCGGCGCTGTGCCGCCGACAGTGGTGCGTCCGCCTCCTCCGCCGTCCCGGCGGTCGGCCCGTCCATGGTGGCGGCGGACCATCCGGTGGTCGCGGGGGCGGTCCCCGGCCCGGCCCCCGTGGACGCCGCTGTGTTCTCTGCGGACACCGGGCCACCCCCCAAATCCCCCGGGCGGCGGGAGGTGGGCGGCCGGGCGGCGAGGTGAGCGGCGAGGGCGGCCACCGTGGGGTGGTCGAAGAGCGCGGCCGGCGGCACCGGGACGCCGGTGACGGCGGTGAGCCGGGCCGCGCACCGTACCGCCAGCAGGGAGTCGCCGCCGAGGTCGAAGAAGTCGGCGGCCGGCCCGGTGACCGGCACGCCGAGCACGTCACGCCACACGGCGGCCACCTCGCCGGCCGGGCCGGCGTCGCCCGCGTCGAAGTCAGCCGTGGCGGGAGCGGCATCGGGATCAGCCCAGGTCGGCGCGGGCAGGGCCGCCCGGTCGATCTTGCCGCTCGGCGTGGTGGGCATCCGGTCCAGCCAGACCACCACGGCCGGCACCATGGGGGCGGGCAGCCGCTCGCGCAGCCGGGCCGGCACGTCGTCGCGGCGCTGGCCGACCAGGTAGCCGACCAGCACCGGGTCGCCGCTCGGCCCGGTGCGCACCGCAGCGGCGGCCTCGCGTACGCCGGGCAGGGCGGCGAGGGCGGCGCCGACCTCGCCCAGCTCGATCCGGTGCCCGCGCAGCTTCACCTGGTCGTCGAGGCGGCCGAGGAACTCCAGTTGCCCGTCGGGGCGCAGCCGTACCCGGTCCCCGGTGCGGTACATCCGGTCGCCGGGGCGGAACGGGTCGTCGAGGAAGCGGGCCGCGGTCTCCTCGGGGCGGCCGAGGTAGCCCCGGGCCAGGCCGGCGCCGGCCAGGTGCAGCTCGCCGGGGGCGCCGGACGGAACGGGCACGCCGTCGGTGTCGAGCACGTACGTCCGGGTGTGCGGCAGCGGCCGACCGATCGGCGGCGCTGTCTCGTCGGCGGCGACCTCCGCCCAGGTCGAGTAGGTGGTGTCCTCGGACGGGCCGTACAGGTTGAGCAGCCGACGTACCCCCGGGCGGGCCAGGACCCGGGCGGCGAGGGCGGCGGTCAACGGCTCGCCGGCCAGGCAGACGGTGCGCACGCCGGGCGGCAGTGCGTCGGCGGCGAGCAGCTCGCTCATCGCCGAGGGGACGGTGTTGACCAGGGTGACCGGCAGCCGGGCGGCGTCCGGGGCGGCGAGCGCTAGGACGTTGTCGACCAGCACGACCCGCCCGCCCCAGCAGAGCGGCCCGAAGATCTCGAAGATCGACAGGTCGAAGCAGACGCTGGTGGCGGCGAGCATGCCGCCGAGTTCCTCGTCGGCGAAGGCGGACCGGATCCAGTGCATCAGCACCGAAGCGGAGCGGTGCTCGACGGCCACCCCCTTGGGGCGGCCGGTGGAGCCGGACGTGTAGATCACGTAGGCCAGGTCCGACGGGGCACCACCGACGTCGGGACGGTCGGCCGGCTGGTCGGCGAGGTCGAGGGCGTCCAGCGGCAGCGCCGCGTCGCCGAACCGGTCGGCGAGGCCGGAGCGGGTGAGCACCACCCGGGCACCCGAGTCCTCGGTCATGAACGCCACCCGGGCCGGCGGGTACGCCGGGTCGAGCGGGACGTACGCCGCGCCGGCCTTGAGTACGGCGAGCAGCGCGACGACCAGGTCGACATCGCGGGTGAGGCAGACGCCGACCCGGTCCTGCCCGGTGACGCCCCGGGCGAGCAGGGCCCGGGCGAGCCGGTTGGCGGACTCGTCGAGTTGACGATAGGTCAGCGAGCGGTCGCGGTGGCGCACCGCCTCCGCGTCGGGGGTCCGTTCCACCTGGGACTCGACCATCCGGTGCAGACAGTCGACGATGACCGGGGTGCCGGAGGCGCGGGGGGTGGTGGACCGACGGACCGGTCCGGTGGACCGGACGGAGGTGGTCACTCCCGTCCGCGATTCGTCGTACGCATGCAGCCAAACACCGAACGCCCCCAAGGATCGTGACGGTACGTGTGCTCCGGATGACCCCTCGGCAGGTCAGCGCCTCGGGCCCTTCACGCTCTGCTACTTAAAGCGATCAATTGATCGCTCTCCGGTGAGAGGTTCCACGAGCATCGACGGCACTGCCAAGAGCCCTCCCGAAATACGGGACGGTGGTGGCGAAACCCGGAACGGGGGTGTTGAGCCGCGCACCCGGGCCGACGATCACCCCCAAGGCTTTCACCAGCGCCGATGCCCGCCCGCGCGACCCTCCGCCCGCCTCCGCCGGGGCCACTCCTGTCAGGAAGACGCCATCGGCCGTGGGACCTTGATCACTCGGGCCGGCGGTGTCCCCCGAGGCCGCGACCTGCGGGGAGGGATACGACATGCCGGATACGCCGCCGGGCGCGACGCGGCCACGGTCGTCCTCAGGGGATGGCGGAACCGGCGGCGCGGCCGTCGGAAACCTGTCCGGGTCCGATACCCGTCAGGTCGCCGCCGGGGGCGCAACGGTGGTGGACGGGTTGCGCCACTCGTCGGCCAACACCGACCAAACTTCGATGTCGATGCGCCGGGTGGGCCCCGGGTACACCTGCCGCAGGGTGCCGTCGTGGCGCATGCCGAGTCGCCGGGCCACGGCCAGGCTGCGGGCGTTGTCGGCGTTGGTCCGCCACTCCACCCGGTGCATCCCCCGCTGCCCCACCGCCCAGTCGAGGACGACGCCGACCGCCCGGGTGACCAGGCCGCGTCCCTCCGCAGCCGGCTCCAGCCAACAGCCCACCTCGCACACACCGACCGCGGTGTCGAACGCCACGAACATCACCCCGCCGACCAGCACCCCGTCGAGCCAGATCCCCCAGATACCCCCGGCGTCGCCGGCCCACCGGTCGGCGTAGCGTTGCAGTACCGCGCGGGCCGACGGCAGGTCGGTGGCCACGAAGGACGCGCCCACCCACGGCGTGATGTGCTCCCGGGCCCGGTCCAGGTTGCGCAGAAACTCCTCGGCCCGCCACGGCTCAAGCGGGCGCAGCTCGGCGTCGGCGGTCAGGGCGCGGGCGAACACCGGGCCTCCCGGGGTCGGCGGACGTCAGGGACCCGGCTAGCAGACCACAGACTGATCGCAATCGGCCACCCCGGGACGCGGGGTCGACGCAACCGGCCGACCCGGAGCCGAGGTGCCGGCTGGCCGGGGTCCGACCCGGAGACGACCCGCGCCGGGCGGGTGGACCGGGCGGCGGGAAGCCGAGCGGGGGTGGACCGGGCAGCCCGGACGGCAGCGGGAAGCCGAGCGGGTCAGTCGCGCAGCAGGTCAGCGTGGGCGGCGCGGAGCCGGGCCAGGGCCGGGTCGCTGCCCGGGACGACCCGGCGGTCGAGCTCGGCCCAGACCTCGGCGAGTGCCGCCGTGACGGCCCGCAGCTCGGCGGTGTGTCGCCGACTGCTCTGCCGGTGCAGCTCGTCGAGGCGGCGGGCCCAACCGGCGGTCACCGTGGCCAGCCGGTCGGCGTCGGCCCGGGCCTGCGCCGCCGAGCGGGCGGCGGAGGCGGGCACGATCGCGGCGATCGGGCGGGGGTCGCCGTCGCGGGTGACCAGTGTGACCGTGTCGGTCAGCTCGGCCATCGCGATGACCTGGGTCAGTCGGGTGCGGGCCTCGCGCAACGGCAGGGCACGCGGCGGGGTGGGCTCGTGGGCCAGGGCGGGGGCAGCCATGCCTCCATGCTGACGACGGGGTACGACAATAAATGTTTCCGACCGTCCACGATGGCCGTCGCCGCAGGTCAGGACTCGACACGCATCGTCCTGATCCCGGTGCCGAACGTCGCGGAGACGGCGACCAGCGCCGGGAAGATCAGCATGCCGTCCCGCTGGAGAACCGGGCCAGCAGCAGCCCGGCCGGCCCCGGGGCGAGGGCCGCTGCCGAGGTGGCCGCCAGGGAGACGACGCTGGCCACCCCGATCAGAGCCGGCGGGGTCCCGGCCCGCTGCAACGACACGATGATCGCGAAGATCATCCTTGCCGGCGGCCGGGTGGGGACGGCCCCCACGACGCGCGGGTCAGCCCTGCGCGTCCGCCATGCGCCGGCGCAGGCTCAGCGGGCGCATGTCGGTCCACACCTCGTCGATGTGGGCCAGGCACTCCTGCTTGGGCCCCTCGAAGCCGGTGGCGGTCCAGCCGGCCGGCAGGTCGCGGTCGGCGAACCAGATCGAGTACTGCTCCTCGTGGTTCACCACGACGCGGTGGGTGCGGGTGTCCTCGTCGGCGGCCATCGCCGTTCTCCTTCTCTTCGGTGGGTGCACCGGCCTTCGGCCGGGGGACGGTTCGGTGCTGGGCGGGCGCCCCGGGGCGCGGGGGCGGCGCGTCCCGGATCAGAGCCGGACAGGCAGGGCCTGGCGGTGGCGGTCGAGCAGCGACGGTGCCCAGCTCGCCGTCGCGGTTGGCGGCGGTGACCAGGTACAGCCGCTCCCCGGCGCGCAGCCGCTGACCGCCCAACTCGAAGTCGGTCTTCACCTGGCACGACGTACGCGGTGCCGCGCCCGCCGGCCAGCCGGCCGAGGAACCACCTGCGGTGCTGCGCAAAGGGCGGAACATAGTCGACGTCGGCACACTTCTCCAACTGGCGCAGTTCATCCGCTCCTCGTGCGACAAAGGATGGGAGGCGTCCGACCAAGCGGGGGGAATGTCCCCGAAATGGTAGTGAGCCGCGCATTCCAGCCCACCGAGAAGCCGATCGACCCGCCTGCAAAGGCCATGCCAATTCATCGGAAATAGTCGCTAACCGCGAACCGCCCGATGAAAGTACGTCAGCTACGAAGCGGCCCAACTGGACGCGATCGGACACTTTTTGCAGGCATATGTCTGTTCCGCTGGCCTCATAATACCTTCTTCTCACTCCCCCAGCACCCTTACGGGCCCCAATCGCCGGCACTCGACAGTTCCCCGAACATCTGCCGGCCGGACTCATTCTGCATCTCTGCGCGTAGCCGGTCAATCCACGGACTGCTATGAACCTGATCCGCGCACTGACAACTGTCCGACGACCGGGCCGAATAGGGAAAACAATTGTGATCAAGGTCTTCGACGTTGCAGCAGCTCACCGGGGTGGGCCGTCGCCACCCCGGGCGTCCGCGACCGCGCGGGTCAGGATGTCGACGTACCGGCGGCACCGGCCGGCGACAGTCGCCTCGTCGAACAGGTCCGTCGCGTACTCGACGACACCCCGCAGACCCCCGCCGGCGGGGGTGACCATCACCGCCCAGTCCCGGCGCGCGCAGTCCAGCCCCTGGTCGGTGACGTCCGTCACCAGCCCGGCCAGGCGCAGCGGCGGCATCCCCGGATTCCAGGCGAAGACCGCACCGGCCAGCGGCGGCGGATCCCCCATCCGCCAGTCCGGGTCGACGACGGCGTGGAGGACCGGCAGCGGCGCGGGCTGCTGCCGCACCGCGTCGAGGAACACCGCGTCGGTCCGGGCCGCCAGGTCGACGAGGGGCTCCCCGTCGCGCAGCCGCACCCGCAGCGGCAGGGTGCTGGCGAACAGGCCGATCACCGGCTCCAGCTCCCGCCGGTTCCGGTGGGCGTACGGGCAGGACAGCAGGACGTCCCGGGCCCCGGTCAGCTCGCCGACCAACCGCGCGTACGCGGCGGCGAGCAGCGGGAACAACGTCAGGCCCGCGTCGGCGGCGAGCCGGTTCAGCCGGCCGGTCAGCTCGGCCGGCACGTCGAAGGCGTACTCCGCCCCGCGACCCGACGGCGTGGCCGGCCGGGGCCGGTCGGTGGGCAGCGGGACGGCCCGGGGTACGTCGGCGAGCCGGTCCCGCCAGTGGCGCAGCACCGCCGGCGGGACCCGGGTCGCCCGCTGCCGGCGCGCGTGGTCGACGTAGCGCAGCGCCGGCGCGCGGTCGGGCGGCGCACCCGAGTAGCCCCGCCCCAGCTCGTCGAGAAGTTGGAGCATGGACCAACCGTCCCCGCACAGGTGGTGCACGACCATCAGGAGGACCCAACGGTCGCCGGCCAGCCGGGCGAGGCGGGCCCGCAGCCACGGCCCCTCGGCCGGGAACGGCTCCCGGCCAGCCGCCACGCACCACGCCCGCGCCCCGGCGGGGTCGGCGGCGAGGTCGGCGACCGGCACCGGAACCGGCCGGTGGGCCAGCACCTCCTGCACCACCGCGCCGTCGCGCGCCACGACGCGGGTACGTAGGGCATCGTGCCGGGCGACCAGGGCATCGACCGCCGCCGCCAGGGCGGGCACGTCGAGCGGGCCGGCGAGGTCGACGCGTACCGCCATGTGCACGGCCGCCGGGTCGGGGGCCAGGCGCTGCCGGTGCCACATCAGCTCCTGCTGGTACGTCGCCGGCGCCCGGTCCCGCACCGCGACGTCGCACTCCGCCGGGCCGGGGTGCGGGGCCGGGGCGGCCGTGCCGGTCGAGCCGCCGGGACCGGCAGGGGCAGGCGGTGGCTCGGCGGCCATCGCGCGGACGCCCGGGCTGCGCAGCACCCGGTCCACCCCGACCTCGACGCCGAGCGCCTCGCGCAGCCGGTTGGCCAGGCGGACCGCGCCCAGGGAGTCGCCCCCCGCGGCGAAGAAGGAGACGTCCAGTGGGACCTGGGCCACGCCCAGCTCCGCGCACCAGGCGTCGTGGACGAGCCGTTCCCGGCCCGGGCGCGGCTCCTCCCCGCCGGGCGGCTGGCCCGGCGCCGGGAGCCGGGAGACGTCGACCTTGCCGGTGTCGCCGGTGGGCAGGGCGTCCAGCACCACCCACGCCCGAGGGACGAGGTGGGCCGGCAGCCGCTCCCCCAGCTCGGCGGTCAGCCGGGCGGTCCGGGCGACGGGCGGCTCGCCGTCGTCGTCGCCGACCACGTACCCGACCAGGTACGGCTCGGCCCGGTCGTGCCGGGCGACGACGGTGGCCTGCCGTACCCCCGGCAGGAGCGCGAGCGCGGCGGCGGCCTCGCCCGGCTCGACCCGGTGCCCGGCGATCTTCACCTGGTCGTCGACCCGGCCGAGGAACTCGACCGTGCCATCGCCGCGGAGCCGGACCAGGTCCCCGGTCCGGTACATCCGGTCCCCGGGCGTCGCGGCGAACGGGTCGGGCAGGAACGCCGCTGCGGTCGCCCCGGGCTGGCCCAGATAGCCCCGGGCGAGCCCGGTGCCGCCGACGTACAGCTCGCCGGCCGCGCCCGGCGGCACCGGCGCGCCGCGCCGATCCAGCACGTACAGCCTGCGGTGGTCCACGGGCCGGCCGATGTCGATCGGGCCGGGGCCGGCGGCCGGCACCGGGCCGGCGGTGGTGACGACGGCGGCCTCGGTCGGGCCGTACGCGTTGAGCACCGCCGCCGGGTACCCGGCGGGCGGCCGGCGGCGCAACTGGCTCCCGCCGACCACCAGGGCCCGGACCGTCGGGGCGGGCGGCGTCGGGAGCGCGAGAACCAGCTCGGCGAGGGGCGCCGGCAGGAAGGCGACGGTGACCCCGGCGCGACGCCACTGCGCGACCAGCCGCGCCGGGTCCGCGCGGGCCCGCGACGGCACGAGGTGCACGGTCGCACCAGCGGCGAGCGCCGGGTGGATCTCGGCGAGGTTCGCGTCGAACCCGAGGCCGAGGGCGTGCGCCACGGTGTCCGCGCCGGTGAGGGCCAGGGCGCGCGCGTGCCAGTCGACGATGTCCACGGCGGCCCGGTGCGGCACGCCCACCGCCCTGGGCCGGCCGGTCGAGCCGGAGGTGTACACGCACCAGGCGAGATGCCCGGGGCGGGCCGCGTCGACCGGGTCGGCCAGGTCCGGCTCGGCGGGCCCGTCCACCAGCACTCGTACCACCCCGGCGGGTGCCCGGGTGGGGTCGGGGACGTCGGCGGCGGTCAGCAGCAGGCGGGCGCCGCTGTCGGCGAGCAGGTCGCGCAGCCGGGCCGCCGGCAGGCCCGGGTCCAGCGGCAGGAAGGCCGCGCCGGCCATCAGCACGGCGAGCTGCGCCGCGACCAGCTCCGGCCGGCGCGGCAGGAGCACGGCCACGAGGTCGTCCGGCCCGACGCCGTGCGCCGCGATCCGCCGGGCCAGGTCCCGGGCCCGGTCGCGCAGTTCCCGGTACGTCCACCGGCGCTCACCGGAGACCACGGCGATCGCGTCGGGGGTCCGGGCGGCCTGCCGGACGAACAGGTCGTGCAGCCGGTCGGCGGCGGGTTCGGGTCGCGGCCCGACCGGGCGGGCGACCGGGTCGTCGAGCCGGTCGGCCAACCGGGACAGCGGCAGGCCCGGCTCGCGGGTCAGCACATCCAGCAGGCGGTGGAGGTGGTCGAGCAGGCGGTCCACGGTGGCCCGGTCGAGCACCTCCGTGCGGTACTCGACGTGGCAGCGCAGCGTCCCGCCGTGCGACAGGTAGACCATCAGGTCGACCGGTGCCTTGTCCAGACCCACCGGCAGGGGCTCGGCGGTGACGCCCGGCAGGTCGAAGGCGAACGCCTCGGGGCCGCTCTCGTACTCCACGACCACGTCGAAGAGGGGGTGCCGACCGGCCTCGCGGTTCGGGGCCACCGCGCGGACCAGGGCATCGAACGGGACCCGGTCGTGTTCGTACCCGTCGGCGGCGGTCACCCGGACCCGGGCGAGCAACTCCCGGAACGTCGGGTCGCCGGTGAGGTCCAGCCGCAGCGGGAGGGTCCGGACGAAGAACCCGATCAGGTCGGCGGTCCGCTCGTCCCGGCCGCCCGTGCCGGTGCCGATGACCAGGTCGGCCTGGCCGGTGAACCGGAACAGCAGCACCCCGAACGCGCTCAGCAGGACGGTGAACGGGGTGACCCGCTCGTCCCGGCCGAACCGCCGTACCCGCTCCGCCAGCTCGGCGGGCAACTCCCGGAAGACGCTCTCCCCCGCCGCCGACGGCAGCGCCGGGCGGGTCAGGTCGGACGGGATGACGAGGGTGGGCGGGGGCGGGTCGAGCCGGTCCCGCCAGTAGGCCAGGTCCTTGTCGTCGGGCTCGCCGGCACCGGCCGCCGCCAGCTCCGGGTAGCTGACCGGCAGCGGCGGCAGGTCGGGGGCGACGCCGGCGGTTCGGGCCCGGTAGCAGGCCGAGACCTCCCGGGTCAGCACGGCGTACGACCCGCCGTCGGTGGCCAAATGGTGGAACGTCAGCACCAGCACGTGGTGGATGGCGGAGAAACGCAGCAGCGTGAAGGCGAACACCGGCCCGCGGGCCAGGTCGGACACCCGCCGGCTCCCGGCGGCCAGCGCGGCCCGGACCGTCGCGTCCTCGGCCTCGCCGGCGTGGTCGCGCACCGGGCACCGCACCGGCACCCACGCGCGTACGACCTGCCGGGGCTCCCCGTCGACCTCCGCGTAGCTGGTGCGCAGCGGGGCGTGCCGGTCGACCACGTCCTGCAACGCGCCGCGCAGCGCGGCGTGGTCGAGCGGGCCGCGCAGCCGCACGGCCACCCCCTCGTGGTACGCGGGGGTGCCCGGGTGCAGCCGCTCCACCAGCCAGAGCCGGCGCTGCGCGGACGACAGCGGTGCAGTCCGAACGACCCCGTCGGCCCTGTCGGCCCTGTCGACCCCGTCGGTTCCATCGGTTCCATCGGTTCCGTCGGTTCCGTCGATCCTGTCCGTTCCGTCGACCCCGTCGGACGGTGGGGGCACCGGGCTGCCGGGGTCCGGTGCCGGTGCGTCGTTGCCCACCGGTCGCTCGGTGGGGGCGGCGATCCGGCGTGGGGTGGCCCGGCGCAGCGCGTCGAGCGCCGGCAGACCTGCGCGGACCGCGTCCCCCGGGAGTCCGAAGTCGACGAAGCAGGCGATCTCGTCGACGCCGGCGTCGAGCACCGCCTCGACCACCGCCCGGCAGCTTTGCGGTGACCCGATGAGCGCCCGCTCGGCGCAGTACCGCTCGTACGCCCGGGACAGCACGAACCGGACGTCGTCGTCCGGGGTGTCGGCCAGGTCGACGTTCATGCCGAGGCTGTTGACCACCTGCCCGAGCAGGCTGAACGAGGAGCGCAGGTACGCGCAGAACGGCTCGAAGGCCTCGGCCCGGGCCCGCTCGGCGTCCTCGCCCAGGTAGGCGTGCAGCAGCACCACCACGCGTCCGCCGGCCGGGTCGAGCCCGTGCTCGGCCCGGGTACGCCGGTACAGGGCGACGTTCTCGGCGAGACGCGCCACGTCCTGCGTCATCAGGTTGGTCACCACGCCGACGTCGCGGCGGGCGGCCTCCCGGTAGCTGTCCGGGTTGCCGACGATCGCGGTGAAAACCGGCGGCTCCGCCTGGACCGGCCGGGGGAACAGGCGCACCTCGATCCGCTCGCCGCTGCCCGACCGGGCCGGCACCGCCTCCCCGCGCCACAGCCGCCGGACGGTGTCCAGGTGCTCGTACATCACCTGCTTGTGCCGCCCGAAGTGGTCGGGCTGGAAGACGAAGTCGTTGGCGTGCCAGCCGGGCGCGCAGCCGAGCCCGATCCGGCCGCCGGAGAGGTTGTCCACCATGGACCACTCCTCCGCGACCCGGACGGGATGGTGCAGGGGCAGCACGACCGAGCCGGCGTTGAGCCGCACCCGCCGGGTACGCACCGCGAGGGCGGCGGCGAGCACCGACGGGTTGGGAAAGAGACCGCCGAAGGAGTGGAAGTGCCGCTCCGGCATCCAGACGGCGTGGAAGCCGTGCACGTCGGCGAACTCCGCCGCGTCGAGGACGACCCCGTACTTGTCGTCCCGGTCCTGGTCGGGGTAGTCGCCGAAGAAGTAGAGGCTGAAGTCGGCGGTGTCCGGCGGGGTCACCGGCTGCGCGACGGTGTCCGTCGAAGTGACCACCGGCGCGGCGGCAACCGGCGCAGCGGCAACCGGCACGGCGACGAGGGGCACAGCGGCGGGAGACACGGCCGACGACACGGCCGGGGTCGTCCCTACCTGCGGGTCGTCGCCGAGCCCGGAAGCAGCACCGAGCAGGGCGAGCTGCTGCTGCATCAGGTCCAGCTGCCGATGGATGATGCCGGCCAGCTCGCCGGATCCCGGCCGGCCCTCGCCGGCGGCGAGGCCGGCCGGAGCGGAACCGGCCACCTCAGGCCCGGCCACCTCCGGCCCGGACGCGGGGGACCCGGGCGCCGCCCGGTCCGTCCCGGGAGGCGCGGTCGCCGCCCGGTCCGGCCCAGTAGGCGCGGTCACCGCCCGGTCCGGCCCGGGAGGCGCGGTCGCCGCCGGGTCCGTCGCCGCCCCAGCGGCGGCGATGATCGCGGCGGCCAGGCGGCGGGGGGTGTCGACGGCGGTGAACAGGTCCCGCACCGGCACCCGGACGGCGAAGGAGCGGTCGATCTCCCGGGACATGGTGATCAGCAGGAGCGAGTCGGCGCCCAGGGCGAAGAAGCTCTGGTCCGGGTCGACCTCGGCGGCGGCCAGGCCGAGCCGCTCGGCGGTCAGCGCCCGCACCCGCTCCAGCACCGCCGACTCCGCCCCCGCCGCCGGAACCGGCGCGGCGACGGACCCCACGGACGCGGCCCCGACCGACGCAGGCACGCCGGCGGCGGGCGGGTCGGCGGCGGGCGGGTCGACCCAGAACCGGCGACGCTGGAACGGGTACGCGGGCAGCGTGACCCGCCGGCCGCCGTAGCCGCCCACGAGCCCCGCCCAGTCCAACGGCGTCCCCGCGACGTGCAACTCGGCCGCGGCCCGCCACAGTCCGGCGGCCGGGGCGAGGCCGCGGCGCTGGGACGGGACCCAGCGCGGCACCGGCCCGGCCGCTGCGGCGATGCCGGTCAGCACGCCGTCCGCGCCGGCCTCGACCACCGTCCGGCAGCCCTCGGCGGCCAGGGCGGACACGGCGTCGTGCCAGCGCACCGGCTCGCGCGCGTGCCGGCACAGGTGGTCCGCGTCGGGCCGCCAGCCGGGCGGGTGGACCCGGCCGTCGAGGGCGCTCACGACCGGCAGCCGGGTGGGCCGGAACGCGACCTCGCCGGCCAGCTCCCGGAGACGGTCCAGCACCGGCGCCACGGCCGCCGAGTGGAACGCCCGGTCGACCGGGAGCCGCCGGGTCACCACCCCGAGCCGGTCGGCCCGGGCCGCGGCGGCGTCGACCTCGGCCGGCGGGCCGGCGAGGACGTGCTGGGCCGGCCCGTTGACCGCCGCCAGCTCCAGCGACGAGCCGGCGATCAGGTCGGCCACGACGGGCCGGTCGGCCAGCACCGCCAGCATCGCGCCGGGCGGCAGGCCGTCGGCCATGAGGCGGCCCCGGCAGGCGGCGAGCCGGACAGCGTCGGCGAGGGACAGCGCGCCTGCGGCGACCAGGGCGGCGTACTCGCCGACGCTGTGTCCGAGGACGTGGTCCACGGGCAGGCCCCACGACCGCCACAGCTCGGCGAGCGCCACCCCGACGACGACCAGTGCCGGCTGGGCCGCGTCGGTGGGCCGGCCTGCGGGCGGGCGATCCTCGCGCAGCCGGCCGACCAGGTCGCCACCGACCGCCTCCCGGTACGCGTCGGCGGCCTCGTCGAGCACCGCGCGGACCACCGGGAACCGCGCCGCCAGCGGGAGCAGCGCCTCGCGGACGTCCCCCTGACCGGGGAACGCGAGGGCGACCGGTCCGGTGGCGTCCCCTCCGGTGTCGCCGGCGACCACCTCGGCCGGGAGGCCGGCGGCGTACCGGTCCAGGGCATCGGCCAGCGCGGTGGTCGAGTCGCCGAGGGCGACGAGTCGGTGGCGCAGGTGACGGCGACCGGTGCCGGCGGTCAGCACCAGGTCCGCCGGCGGCAGGGCGGGGTCGGCGCGGAGCCGGTCCCGGTGGGCCAGGGCGAGCGCGGCCAGCGCGCCCGGGTCGGCGGCGGAGAGCGGGAGCAGGCCGGGAACCGGGGCGGGCCGGTCGCCGGGCCCGGGCCGCGGGGGCGGCGGGATCGGCGGCTCCTCGACGATCACGTGGGCGTTGGTGCCGCCGACGCCGAGGGCGCTGACCGCGGCCCGCCGGGGCGACCCGGTCGCCGGCCAGGCGGCGGTGACGGTGGTGACGGTGAACGGCCCGTCGGCCAGGCCCAGCGCGGGGCTCGGCCGGGCGAAGTTGATCTGCGGCGGGACGCGGCCGGAGCGGACGGTGAGCACGGCCTTGATCAGGCCGGCCATCCCGGCGCAGCTGTCCAGGTGCCCGATGTTGGCCTTCACCGAGCCGAGGAACGCCCGCGCGGGCGCGTACGCCTCGGCGAGGGCGTGGTGCTCGATCGGGTCACCGAGGGCGGTGCCGGTGCCGTGCGCCTCGACGTACCCGACGGAGGCGGCCGACACCCCCGCGTCGCGCAGGGCCCGCCGGACGACGTCCACCTGCCCGGACACCCCGGGCGCGGTGTAGCCGACCTTTGCGGCCCCGTCGTTGTTGACCGCCGAGCCGAGGAGCACCGCGTGGATGCGGTCGCCGTCGGCGAGTGCCCGGTCGAGCGGCTTGAGCACGACGGCCGCCACCCCGTTGCCGCCGACAGTGCCGTCGGCGTCGGCGTCGAAGGGCCGGCACCGCCCGGTGGCGGACAGGATCGACCCGGGGGTGTGCCGGTACCCGGTGACCTGCGGGACGTGCACCGCCACCGCGCCCGCCAGGGCGATGTCGGCGTCGCCGGCGAGCAGGGCGCGGGCCGCCAGGTGCACCGCGACCAGCGAGGTGGAGCAGGCGGTCTGCACGGTCACCGCCGGACCGGTCAGCCCGAGCCGGTACGCGACCCGGGTGGCCAGGAAGTCGGGCTGGTTTCCCAACGCCGCGCCGATCGTGGTGGCCGGGTCGGCCGAGCCGACCGCCTGCGGGAGTTGGTGGCGCAGGTAGGTGTGGTGCGGGTACAGGTTCATCCCACCGCCCGCGTACACGCCGATCCGCCGTCCGTCGGTCTCGCCGGGGCAGCCGGCGTCCTCGAGGGCGTGGTGGCAGGTCTCCAGGAACAGCCGGTGCTGCGGGTCCAGCAGCTCGGCCTCGCGGGGGCTGACGCCGAAGAAGCCGGCGTCGAAGCCGGTGACGTCGTCCAGGACGCCGCTGGCCGCCACGAAGCCGGGGGCGCGCATGGCCTCCTCGGGCACCCCAGCTGCGGTGAGCTCCTGCGGGGTGAAGAAGTGGACGCTCTCCACCCCGGCGAGCAGCCGCTCCCAGTACTCGTCGACGGTGCCCGCGCCCGGGAACCGGGCGGCCATGCCGACGATCGCGACCCGCCGGTCCGCCGGGGGAGCCTGCGTCGGCGCGGGGCCGGCGCTCGGGCCGGCGCTCGGGCCGGCGGCGAGGTGCGCGCTGAGGGCGTCGACGGTGGGGTGGGCGAACAGCGCCGGCTGCGGGACCGGGCGGCCCAGGGCCTGCTCCAGCCGGGCCCGGAACCGGACGATCTCGACGGAGCCGACGCCCAGCTCGTAGAACGGCCGGTCCGCGTCGACCGGCCGGCCGAGGACGTCAGCGAGCGCGGCACGCACCACGGTCCGCGCCGCTGCCCGCCCGGGCCCGGCCGGTGACGGCCCCGTCGCCGGGCCCGCGCCCGCACCCGCCGGCTGCGCGCCAGCGCCAGCCGGGCCGACGACGGGGCCGACGACAGGGTCGGGGCCGACGACGGGACCGGGGCCGGGGCCCCTAGGCGGGAAGCCGCCGGCCAGGAACCGTCGCCGCAGCTCCACCCGCTGGAGCTTCCCCCCGGAGGTACGCGGGAACTCCTCCTCGGGCACGGCCAGCACCCGCGCCGGGACGACCTGCCACCGGCGGGCCACCACCGCGCTGAGCACCTCGGCCACCCGCTGCGCCGGCTCGGCCGCGTCGGGATCGGGGACGTGGAACAGCACCAGCGACTCGGTGCCGGTACGGGCGTCGGGTACGCCGACGGCGGCGACGAGCCCGGCGCGTACCCCGGCGACCCCGGCGGCCACCCGCTCGATCTCGTGGCAGGGGATGTTCTGCCCGTTGAGGATCAGCAGGTCCTTGGCGCGCCCGGTGACGGTGACCGCGCCGTCGCGCAGGTAGGCCAGGTCCCCGCTCTCCAGCCAGTCGCCGTCGGGGAAGGCCGCGCGGTTGGCCTCGGGGTCGCCGAGGTAGCCGGGGGTGACCCGGGCCGAGCGGACCTGCAGCCGGCCGACCCGGCCCTCGGGGAGCACCACACCGTCGGCGTCGACGATGCGCAGCGTGACCCCGGGCGCGGGCCGGCCGACGGACAGGAACTCTGTGCAGTCGGCCGCCGCGTCGTCGTCGACCCACTCCAGGTCGCCGTCGAGGCTGGCCGTGCGGACCCGCTGCCGGCAGCCGGGCGCGGTGAACGACGCGAAGGTGATCCCGGTGCAGGTCTCGGACATCCCCCAGGCGGGGGTCATGGCCGCCGCCGGCACCCCGGTCGCGGCGACGAACGCCTCGAACGTCTCCGGCAGGCACTGCTCGCCGCCGCTGACCATGCGCCGCACCCCGCCGAGGTCCCACCGTCGGCCCGGTACGCGCGCCACCGCGTCGACGACCAGCCGCAGGCCGAAGTTCGGCGCCCAGCCGTGCGTCACCCCGTACCGGCGCATGAGGTCCAGCCAGCGCGGCGGGTCCGCCAGCACCAGCGGTGTGGCGACGTGCACGGACGTGGCGCCGAGGAACACCCCGCCGAGGTGGTACAGGAGCAGGCCGGCGACGTGGTCCAGCGGGAGCCAGTTGAGCAGCACGTCGCCCGGGCGGACGTCGAGCATCTCGCGGGCGCCGACGGCGTACTCGGACAGGCCCCGGTGGGTCAACGGAATGATCTTCGGGCTGCCGGTGCTGCCCGACGACAGTTGCAGGACGGCCACCCCGGCAGGGTCGGGGGCGACGTCGGGCAGTTCCCCGATGGTGTCCCCCGCCGCCAGCTCCGCCACGGCGAGCACCCGGCCGGCCGGCGGCAGACCGGCCAGCCCCGCCACGTCCTCGACACCGGCGAGGACGACCGGGGCGTCGAGGGCCCGCCAGGCGTGCAGCAGCGCCGCGAGGGCGGGGCTGTCCGCGCCGTAGCCGGCCGGGGCGCCGACGGTCAGCGGCACGACGCCGCCGAGCACGCAGCCCCAGAACGCCGGCCAGTACTGCGCGCCGGAGGTGATCCGCAGGATCGCCGACGAGCCGGCGGCGACCCCCCGCGCCCGCAGGCCCGCCCGCACGACACGGGCCCGGTCGAGCAGTGTCGAATGGTCGAGGAACACGCTGCGGCCGTCCTCGTCCACCACCCGGATGCCGGCGTCGGGGAACTCCCGCGCCGCCCGCCGCAGCGCGTCGCCCAGCGTCCGGGGGTGCTCCGGGTCGACGGGCAGGTCGCCGCCGTGGCTGACGGCGGGGCGACGGGCGGGCGGTACGGCGGTCACGGCGTCACCTCTTGGATCGCGGGGTCGACGGGCGGTTTCCGGCCGGCCGTTCGGAACGTCTGGACGAGGAGGAACGTCAGCGCCACGGCGAAGGCCGCCCCATGTGCCACGGCGACGACCACGAGCGGGGCCGCCCGGCCCAGCGCGGCGGCGCAGCCGACCATGCCGAGGCCGAAGCCGGCGTTCTGCGCCGCGCTGGCAAACCCGAACAGCCGGGCTCGCCTGGTCTCGTCGACCGCCTGGAGCCGCGTGGTGTAGCTGATCTCGGCGTAGCCGTCGGCGGCACCCGCCGCCACGGTCAGCGGGACCAGCAGCCACAGGGGAGGATCGGTGAAGGCGAGCACGAAGAAGACCGACATCAGGCAGGTCGCGACGCCGAAGGAGCGCGGGGAGCCCACCCCGCCGGTGCGGGCGGCCAGCCGGGCGCACCACCGGCCGGCGACGAGGCTGCCCACCGCCCAGCAGGTCAGGAAGACTGCGGCGTACCCGGCGGGCGAGTCGGGGCGGACCAGGTTGGCCTGCACCGGGATGCCCACGTTGTGCGACGCGGACCCGAACGCGTCGGCGGCGCGTACGCCGATCATCGCCACCACCACCGGCGCGACCGCCCGCAGCATCCCGAAGCCGGCCAGGGCGCGCGGCCCGGCGGGCGGCACGATCCCGGCGGCGGCGGTCGGCCGGCGGGCCCGCACCCGGGCCAGCAGCCCGGCGGACAGCACGTACGTGCCGGCGTCGAGCAGGAACGCCACCTGGTAGCCGAGCTGGGCGACCAGGATTCCCGCCGAGGCGAACCCGAGCAGCATCGCCACCGACCGGGCCGCGACGAGCCGGGCGTTGGCGCGGGCCCGCCGGTCGGGGCCGGCCAGCTCGGGCAGCTCGCTGCGCAGCGCGACCCCCCACAGGGTCTGCCCGCAGCCGAGCACCACGGCGAGCGCGTAGAGCATCCCGGGCCGCGCCCCGGCGGGGGCCGCGACCAGCAGCGCCAGGGTCACGGCCGACAGCACGTCGGCGCCGATCATCAGGCGGGTACGCCGGCACCGGCCGGCGAGCAGCCCGCTCACCGGTCCCATGAGGAAGCCGGCGGTCATGCGGACGGCCATGAACAGGCCGGTCTGCACGGCGGAGCCGGTGACCTCCAGCGTGAACAGGCCCAGCGCCACCAGGTTCAGGTAGCTGCCGTACGTCGACGCCGCGTGCGCGGCCACGACGAGCCGCAGGTCACGCGCCGGACGCCCCCCGTCGGCCCCATCCACCACTGAAGGTCCCCACCACTGTCGATGCCTCCGGACCGCCGATCCTGCCTGCCGGCCGGGCGACTTTCAATGGCGCTGTCGGGATTGCGGGGTGCCCCTACCGTCCCGGGGTGAGGTATCGGGCGGGGACGGCGTCGGTCAGCCACACCCCGTTGGCGCTTCGGTGGAAGACGTGCCCGTCGCGGGCCATCGCCGCCGCGTCCACGGTGAACACCACCACGGCCCCGCCCCGCCGCGCGCCGACCCGGCGGGCGGTCTCGACGTCCTCCGACAGGTGGACGTGGTGACGGCCGCCCCGGTGCAGCCCGGTGGCCCGGATCGGGTCGAGGGCGGCGGCACCGGTGCCGTGGTACAGCCGGTCGGGCGGGGCCGCCGGTGGCAACCCCAGCTCGACCGGGATGGAGTGGCCCTGGTTGGCCCGGATACGTTCGACCCCGTCGGGGCCGCGCTCCACCGCGAAGCGCTGCTTGTCGCTCTCGGCGACCACCGTGTCGAGCACGTCCCGCCCCACCCGCAGGGCGGCCAGCAGGTCGTCGACCAGGACCCACCCGGCCCGGTCCGGGGTGAGGCCCAGGCGGTGCGGCTCGTGTCGCAACGCCCGGGACATCCGCTTGCTCAACTTGACCTTGGCTCGGTGATCCATCCCGGGATTGTGGCCGCGGTCGCCGCGCCGATCCACACGTTTTCCACGCGACGACCGGCTGCGCGGCTGCTAGCCTCTCGCGTTGACGCGGAACCACCATCGGGAGGCCGGCCGTGCCCAGGGAGACCGGACGCACCCTCGTCGCGTCGAACAAGAAGGCCCGGCACGACTACGACGTCCTCAAGACGTACGAGGCGGGGTTGGTGCTCGCCGGCACCGAGGTGAAGTCGCTGCGGGCCGGCCGGGTCTCGCTGGTCGACGCCTTCGCCCAGGAGCACGACGGCGAACTGCTGCTGCACGGCCTGCACATCGCCGAGTACGGCTTCGGCACCTGGACCAACCACCAGCCCCGCCGCACCCGCAAGCTGCTGCTGCGCCGCGTCGAGATCGACCGGATCCTCGACCGGACGCGCGAGGGCGGGCTCACCCTCGTGCCGTTGTCGCTGTACTTCTCCGACGGCTGGGCGAAGGTCGAGCTTGCCCTGGCCAAGGGCCGTAGGTCGTACGACAAGCGGCAGGCGATCGCCGAGCGGGACGCGAAACGGGAGATCGCCCGCGAGTTCGGCCGCCGACTCAAGGGCGCCCGCGCCCGACGCGCCTGACCCGCGCCCGCCGCCGCTTCTTCCCGGGCCCCGCCGTGTCCGGTCCCGGCCCGCGTGACCCGTCCCACGCCGTGCCGGCCGGTGCCGGATACCGGCGCGGAACGACATCGTTTCGCCACGTCATGCGATAAGGATCGCGTCTCGACTTGCGAACGCCGAGTCTTTACTACGATCGGGTACGACATCGTTTCGCAGGAGGGACCAGTGACGAGCGATCAGCGGAGCACGACGACTCCGGCCGTCCCACCGGCACGGACCGCCCCGGCAACGGCACCGGCCAGCCCGGCAACGGCCGTTCCGGCGGCGCGGGCCGCCCCGGCGTCGGCGCGGACGCAACGCTTCCCGGAGCTGCTCGCCACCGTGCTCGACCTGCTGCGCGAGGTGGGCTACGACCGGCTGACCATCGACACGGTGGCCGCCCGGGCCCGGGTCAGCAAGGCCACCGTCTACCGGCACTGGCCGGGCAAGGCCGAACTGGTCGCCGCGGCCCTGCTCGAGCGCCACGTCGACCGGCGCGTCCCCGCCGACACCGGCTCGCTGCGCGGCGACCTGCTGGAGCTGCTCCGCGCCACCGCGGCCATCTGCACCGCGGACAGCGACCTCATCCAGGCGCTGACCCTGGCCATGCGCACCACCCCGGAGCTGGAAACGATCATCCGACAGCAGGTGATGCCCGCCGGTCGCGTCCTCAGCGTCGCCGTCGTCGTCCGCGCCGCCGCTCGCGGCGAGATCCCGCCCGAGGCCGGCGAGCGCGATCTCTTCCACGACCTCGCACCCGCCATGGTGATGTCCCGGATCCTCGCCCACGGGCTCCCCGCCGACGACACGTTCCTCACCCAGCTCGTCGACCAGGTGCTGATTCCCGTTCTGCGGTACCGCGCCGACTGACGCGGGGGCCCGCCCGCGCGCCGACACCCCTTCACGGAGGGCTCCACCATGCCCGGATCCACGTCCAGCGCGCCCGCCTCGCCCGGGGCGACGGCCGCCTCCGCGCACCCGCGGCGCTGGGTCGCGCTGGCGATCATCGCGTTCGCCCAGCTGATGGTGGTCCTCGACGCGACCATCGTGAACATCGCCCTGCCCAACGCCCAGGTCGACCTCAACATCTCCGACGCCGACCGGCAGTGGGTCGTCACCGCCTACACCCTCGCCTTCGGCGGCCTGCTGCTGCTCGGCGGCCGGATCGCCGACTACTGGGGCCGCAAGCGGACCTTCCTCGTCGGCATGGTCGGCTTCGCCCTCGCCTCGGCCCTCGGCGGCCTGGCCGGGAGCGGCGGGTTGCTCTTCGCCGCCCGCGCCCTCCAGGGCGCCTTCGGCGCGCTGCTCGCCCCCGCCGCGCTGGCCCTGCTCACCGTGCTGTTCACCGAGACGAAGGAGCGGGCCAAGGCGTTCGCCGTCTACGGGGCCATCTCCGGCGGCGGCGCAGCCGTGGGCCTCCTCCTCGGCGGCGTGCTCACCGAGTACGCCAACTGGCGCTGGTGCCTGCTGGTCAACATCCCGGTCGCGATCATCGCCCTCGCCGCCGCCATCCCACTGGTGCCCGAGAGCCGCGCCCACGGCGACACCCGGTACGACGTACCCGGCGCCGTCGTGGTCACCGCCGGCCTGGTCTCCCTCGTCTACGGGTTCACCAAGGCCGCCGAGGACGGCTGGGACGCCACCGCCACCCTCGCCTTCATCGCCGCCGGCGTGATCCTGCTCGCCGTGTTCGTGGTGATCGAGCTGCGTTCCAGCCACCCACTGCTGCCGATGCGCATCCTGCTCGACCGCAACCGGGGCGGCGCGTACATCGTCTCCACGCTCGTCGGCGCCGGCCTGTTCGGGGCGTTCCTGTTCCTCGCCTTCTACTTCCAGGTGGTGCTCCAGTACACCCCGCTGGAGGCGGGCCTCGCCTCCCTGCCCGTCACCGCCGGCGTGCTGGTCGCCGCCGCCGCGGCCAGCGTCCTGCTCCCCCGCATCGGCGCGAAGCCGCTGATGCTGGCCGGCGCGGTCCTGGCCGCCGCCGCCATGCTGCTGCTCACCCAGATCGACGTGGACACCTCGTTCGTGGCCCACCTGCTGCCCACCCAGGTCGTCCTCGGCATGGGCCTCGGGTTCACCTTCGTGCCGGTGTCCAGCCTCGCCCTGGTCGGGGTGCCCGAGCACGACGCGGGCGCGGCCAGCGCCACGCTCAACGCCACCCAGCAGATCGGCGGGTCGCTCGGCACCGCCCTGCTGAACACCATGTACACCAGCGCGGTCGCCGGGTACCTGGCCACCCGGGTCCCCGACCCCGCGACCCAGGTCAAGGCGCTGGTACACGGCTACACGGTCGCGTTCGCCTGGGGTGCCGGGCTGATCCTGCTCTCCGGCCTGGCCACCCTGCTGCTGATCAAGGTCGGCCGGAAGGACATCCTGGCCGGCGGCACCGTACACATGGGCTGAGACCCGCCGGGGCCGGACTTTCCTCTTCCGGTACGTGCCGCGCGGCGACACCGACCCCGCGCGGTGGTATCAAGAATCGGAGTCCACGGAGGAGGGGCCGTGCAGAGCTTCACCCGTACCTTCGTCCGCAACCTCGTGATCTTCACCGTCTGCGGGGTGGCGGGGCCGGTCTTCCTCGTCGTGGGCGCCCTCGGGGTCAGCGAGGTCGGCTCGGGCGAGGAAGGCGTCCCGCTGGCCTTCTTCCTCACCGGCCTGGTGTTCACCCTCGCGATCCCGGTCGGCGCCTTCCTCTTCACCCGTGCGCACTTCCGGGTGATCACCGGCCGCGACCAGGTACACGACGCGCACCGGCGCGACGACGACAGCTTCGCCATGTGGACCCCCACCACCCGGATCCCGATCCAGGATGGTCGGTTGGCCATGGCCGAGGTGCGCGAGGCGACGTTCGTGACGTACGGCCAGGACTGGGAGGCGACGTACCAGAGCTACGGCGGCGCCCTCGACCCCGACGAGCCCAAGGCGCGCATCCGGCTCAGGCTGTGGGTTCACCCCGAGGGCGGCGAGCCGTTCGAGTCGACGGCCACGTGGCGTGTGCCGTCCCTGTGCCTGGCGGCCGTCACCGCGGGGCGACTCGTCGCCGTCACCCACCCGGGCGTCCCCGCGGAGTTCGGCATCGACTGGCCGCGCAGCGCCCTGCTGTCGGGCGCCCGGACCTGCCGGCTGGTCGGGCTCGACGGCCGACGCGTCGAGCTGACCGGGCACCCGGATCTCCTCCTGGAGCAGATGAGAACCGCGCGGGCCACGGGCCGGGTCGCCCTGGACGGCGACACGATCGACCTGCGACGCGTCGACCCCGCCGTGGCGACGCGACTGCGGAGCATATTCGAGCGGGCCGCAGCCGGTCGACCGATGCCCGAGCCGGTGCCGCACGGCAGGGCCAGGTGGGTGATCGACCGCCTGCCCGGTGCGGAGGGTGCGTTCGGTGGCGTCGACCGCCGGTGGGCGCGCCAGGGCGGGCAGCTCGTCCGGGGCCGGTTCCTGGAACTGCGGGGCACGGACACCTTCCAGTACGAGGGCCCGGTACTGGAAGGTGTCCTACGGCTGTTCCCCGACGGCGGTGCCCCGTTCGACGTCGGGAAGAAGCTGACGGTGCCGATGAACTACCTCGCGCTGCTGCACCGGACGAAGCAGCTCGTCGTGCAGGTCGGCGGGGACCGCCGGTCGTACGAGATCGACTGGGAACGCACCAACCTCGCCGCCGGGGTCAGCCCCGCCGTCGTGATCGGCCCCGACGGCCGGCGGTTCGACCTGACCGGCCGGTTCGACCCCCTGCTGGCGATCATGCGGCTGCTCGTGGCCCACCGGGTGAGCCTCCCCGGCACCGTCCTGGACCTCCGCGACCGCCGTCCCTCCGCCGTGGCGGCGCAGGTCATGGACGTGATCCGACGTACCCCACTGAGCCTTCGATCAGGCTGACCCGATCCTCAGCCCTTCACGCAGACCACCTGCTTGAGGTGGGCGACCACCTCCACCAGGTCCTCCTGCTGAGCCATCACCTCCGTGATGTCCTTGTACGCGGCGGGGATCTCGTCGACCACCCCCGCGTCCTTGCGGCACTCCACCCCGGCGGTCTGCCGCACCAGGTCGGCCGTGCTGAAGGTCCGCTTCGCCTGCCCGCGCGACATCCGCCGCCCGGCCCCGTGCGAGGCGGAGCAGTACGCGTCCGGGTTCCCCTTCCCGCGCACGACGTACGACCCGGTGCACATCGAGCCGGGGATGATGCCGAGGTCCCCGGCGCCGGCCCGGATCGCGCCCTTGCGGGTGACCAGCACGTCCACCCCGCCGTACGTCTCCTCGGCGACGTAGTTGTGGTGGCACGAGATGGGCTCGTCGAAGCCGACCTGCGGGAACCGGTCACGGACCACGTTGCAGAGCAGGGCCAGCATCACCGCGCGGTTGCGGCGGGCGTACTCCTGCGCCCACCACAGGTCCCGCCGGTACGCCGTCATCTCCGGCGTGCCGGCGAGGAACACCGCCAGGTCCCGGTCGGGCAGCTCGGCGTTGTGCGGCAGCCGACGCGCGACACCGATGTGCCGCTCCGCCAGCTCCTTGCCGATGTTGCGCGACCCGGAGTGCAGCATCAGCCAGACCCGGCCGGCGTCCGGGCCGCCCTGCTCCAGGCAGACCTCGATGAAGTGGTTGCCACCGCCGAGGGTGCCCATCTGCTGCTGGGCCCGGGTCTCGAGCTGGGCCACCCGCTTGTCGAGGGTGCCGAAGCGCCCCCAGAAGTCGGCCCAGCCGCGCTGTTCCAGCCCGCGTATCCGGCGCGGGTCGACCGCGTTGTCGCGCTTGGCGAAGCCGACCGGGATGGTCGCCTCGATCTCGGAGCGCAGCCGCGCGAGGTCGTCGGGCAGGTCGGCGGCGGTGAGCGAGGTCCGCACTGCCGACATGCCGCAGCCGATGTCCACGCCGACGGCGGCCGGGGAGACCGCCTGCCGCATCGCGATCACCGAGCCGACGGTGGCGCCCTTGCCGAAGTGGACGTCGGGCATCACTGCGACGCCCTCGACCCAGGGCAGCGCGCCGATGTTGCGCAGCTGCCGGGCGGCCTGCTCCTCGATGGCGTACGGGTCGGTCCAGACCCGGACGGGCGCGCGGGTGCCCGGAAGCGGGGTGAATGCCATCGTTCTCTCCTCGTTCGTTCTCGTCCTTGGCGGAGCGGCTGGCCGGATTCGAACCGGCGGTCTTCACCGTGGCGGGGTGACGCGCTGCCGGGCTGCGCCACAGCCGCGAGGCCGGCCCGCCGGTGGCGGGACGGGCGTGGGCGATATCGGTCCGACGGGCGGGGCCGGGGACGAAAAAGCCGCCCGGTCCCGGACTCGGGATGGGCGGCTACGCATGTCGCGCTGGCGCTATCCGCGCCACCACCCGGATTGTCGGCGCTGACACCGGCCGAGGGTCTGCCCGCCGGTGTGCAGCGGGGCACCCCCGCGCGGCGTGGGCCGCGAGGTTGTGGTGCGTTTGCGCTGCGACACGGCATGCTCCCTGGATCAGCTCGGGTTGGCCTTGCCCGATGACCGTAGGCGAGGGCCACGACGACCGCAATGGATATCCGGCTGCCCTCGGCGCCCACCGGCACGCCCGCCGGACGCCCGGCGGGTTGTTCGGGCGATCAGAGCCAGCCGCGTGCGGACGCCTCGACGCCGGCCTGGAACCGGGTGGTGGCACCCAGCCGGTCGATGACGGACGCGATCCGGCGGGTGGCGGTGCGGGCGCTGACCCCGAGCTGGCGGGCGATGCCCTCGTCCTTGAGGCCGGCCTTGAGCATCTGAAGCAGCAGCAGATCCTCGTCGCTCGGCTTGTCGTCGGCCGGC
Source organism: Micromonospora sp. NPDC020750 (assembly GCF_044334565.1). Taxonomy (NCBI): domain Bacteria; kingdom Bacillati; phylum Actinomycetota; class Actinomycetes; order Micromonosporales; family Micromonosporaceae; genus Micromonospora; species Micromonospora sp. NPDC020750. Next base: position 490,779 of record NZ_JBIRTH010000004.1, on the reverse strand, counting down.
GGGTGGGTGCCGGCGAGCGGTGTGGCCCGACCCCAGTACGCCTTGAACAGTTCGATCAGCGCGTCGAGCAGCCCCGAGGGGTGGATCAGCGCGATGTTGTCGTAGGCCCCGCCGGTGAGCGAGACCACCGCCACCCGCAGGTCCATGATCCGTAGCTTGAACGGCAGGCTGGGAAGGATCCGGGCCTGCTCACCCGCCTCGGCGAGCCTGACCAGCAACTCGAAGCGGCCCGGACGCCCCATGGACTCCGGGCAGTAGACCGTGCGGATGTCCACCCCTCTGGCAATCAGGTCCTGGGTCTCCGCGATCTCCGCCTCGTTGGTGTCCGGGGTGCCGTCCACGTGCTTCATGTAGGGCGGCCGGTCGAGCACCCACAGGTGGGTTCGCACGGACCGGGTGAGCTCGTCCACCCGACGGTTGACCGTCTCCCGGCCCGACAGCACCTCCACCCAACGCCCGGGATCGCGGAGCCGAGCTTTCTGGAACAGTTGGGCAAAGTCCGCGACGGCGGTCTGCACGCCGTCCAGCGCCGCTTCCGTCTCCAGCCGGTGCCGGGCGACGAGCGCCGTCAGTGCCGCCTGCGGCCCCATGGCCTCGTATCTTCCGGGCGCTGTCCGTCTCAGCAGGCCGAGCCTGCCCAGCCGGGTTACGGCGCTGCGTACCCGGGCGGTGGTTACGCCCAGGGCGTCGGCGCTCTCCGACAGTGGTTGGTCGGGCTGGATCAGCAGTAGACGGTAGACCTGCTCGTCGAACTCGCTGATGCCCAGTGCGCCCAGCACCGGATCGTTGCGCACATCCCACCTGCCCGTGACCAGGTCACCGACGCGTGGCGCGATTCGCCACGTGGCCGAAGACGTCATGAAGATATCTCGACTTCTTTGGCCCTGAGACGTTCACTACTCACCATCCCACCTGGCGATCTTGCCGGCGTGGACAGGCTCTCTTCGTCTCCAAGCCCCCCAAAGAGGAGCAATGGCCCGTAGGATCCGACAAACCTCCCGCTATGGCGCGGCGGTAGCTGCTGTGGCCCTGGCGATCACGATCAGCCCGGTCCCGGCGTCCGCCCAGCCGGAGCCACCGGCATCGCCGAGTGTCCTGCCCTCGAGTGCCGGGGGCAGCGAAACCTACATCGTGACCCTGGCCGACAAGCCGCTGGCGACCTACGAAGGCGGGGTCGCCGGCATCGCCGGCACCAAGCCCGGCAAGGGCAAGAAGGTGGACGTGGGCACCCCCAACGCCCAGCGCTACCGCAGCCACCTCACGGACAAGCACACCAGGGTGGCGCGCAGCGTGGGCGCCAAGGCGCTCAGGAGCAACTCCGTCGCCTCGAACAGCTTCGTCGCGGAACTGACCCGGGCGCAGGCAGTGAGGCTGCTGGCCACCGGCGGCGTGCTCTCCGTGGTGCCGGACAAGCTGCTCAAGACCACCGACGACCGCAACTCCGTCGACTTCCTCGGTCTCTCCGGCCGCAGGGGCGTGTGGTCCAAGCTCGGCGGCACGGCCAACGCCGGCAAGGGCGTCGTCGTCGGTGTGATCGACACCGGGGTCTGGCCGGAGAGCGCGTCGTTCACCGCGCCGGCCCTCGACGCCACCGCGCCCACGGCGGCCGATCCGTACCGGCCGTACCGTCAGGGCACGGCCACCGTCATGCACAAGTCCGACGGTGGCACGTTCACCGGCACCTGTCAGACCGGCGAGCAGTTCGCCGCGACCCTCTGCAACGAGAAGGTCATCAGCGCCCGGTACTTCGGCGACGGCTGGCTGAAGCGCGTTCCCGCGGAGAAGCGGAAGGACTACGTCTCCCCCCGGGACGCGCAGGGACACGGCACCCACACCGCGAGCACGGCGGCCGGCAACACCGCTGTCCCCGTCACCGAGCAGGGCGTCAACTTCGGGGAGATCTCCGGAGTCGCGCCGGGTGCGGCGATCGCGGTCTACAAGGCACTCTGGCAGGGCATCGACGACGACACGACCGGCGGGCAGACGTCGGACATCGTCGCCGCCATCGACCAGGCGGTGGCCGACGGCGTCGATGTGATCAACTACTCGGTGGGCAGCGGAAGCGAGTCGTGGCCCGACGACCCGACCCAACTCGCCTTCCTCAACGCGGCGGCGGCGGGCATCTTCGTCTCCGCGTCCGCCGGCAACTCCGGTCCGGACGCGTCGACGATGGACAACACCCCACCGTGGGCGATGACGGTCGGCGCCAGCACCGTCGCTCCATACCCGGCCAGCGTGGAGCTGGGCAACGGGGCCCGCTTCAACGGCACCAGCACGACCGTCGCGGCGGCGTTCGGACCCAAGCCCTTGATCGCCTCCCGGGCGGCGAAGGCCGCCTCCGCCGACGACACCGAGGCGGACAACTGCATGACCGGCAGCCTCGACCCGGCGAAGGTCGCCGGCAAGGTCGTCGTCTGCCTCCGGGGCGTCGTCGCACGGCCGATCAAGTCCGCCGAGGTCAACCGGGCCGGCGGCGTCGGGATGGTGCTGGCCAACCCGAGTGACCAGGACCTCAGCGGTGACCTGCACAGCGTGCCGACCGTGCACATCAACTCGCCCGACACGCAGACCGTGCTGGACTACGCGGCGACCGCCGGCGCGCAGGTCACCCTGCTGCCGACGGGCCCGACCATGCCGTACCCCCAGGTGGCGGCGTTCTCCTCGCGCGGTCCCTCGGAGCGCCACCCGGACCTGCTGAAGCCGGACATCGCGGCTCCCGGCGTCGCGATCCTCGCGGCGGTGGCCCCGCCGGGTGCCGAGGGGAAGAACTTCGACTTCTACTCCGGCACCTCGATGGCCGCGCCGCACATCGCCGGCCTGGCCGCGCTCTACCTCGCCAAGAACCCGGACTGGTCGCCGGCGCGGGTCAAGTCCGCGATGATGACCACCACCTTCCCCACCAGGACCGCCACCGGGAAGCGGACCAGCGACGTCTTCGCCCAGGGCGCGGGCCACGTCGACCCGGCCAAGATGCTCAACCCCGGTCTGGTCTACGACGCGGCGGAGCAGGACTGGCTGGGCTACCTGGAAGGGCTGGGCGTCCGGACCGGTTCCGGGGTCAAGCCGATCCAGGGCAGCGACCTGAACTACCCGTCCATCGGCGTCGGCAAGCTCTTCGGCACCCGGACGGTCACCCGTAAGGTCACCGCCGTCACCCCCGGTGTGTACCACGCCGCGGTCGACCTGCCCGGGTTGAAGGTCAAGGTGAGCCCGTCCACCCTCCGCTTCAAGAAGGCGGGGGAGACCAAGCAGTTCACCGTCACCATGGAGCTCAAGACGGCTCCCGCCGGCGTGCCGACCATCGGTTCGCTGACCTGGCATGGCGGCGGCACCGTCGTTCGCAGCCCGATCGTGGTGACCCCGCAGAGCGTGCTCGCGCCGACCGAGGTCCGGGGCACCGGCGCCGCCGGCTCGGTGTCCTTCGAGGTGACCCCGGCGCTCAAGAAGCTCCCGATCACCACCTACGGGATGGTGTCGGGGCCGCTGACGCCCGGCACGGTGAACGTCACCGACGTCTGGGGCAAGGACTTCCCGGTCACGGTGGCCAAGGGCACCAAGGCCGTCGAGTTCACCGCACGCGCGGACAACCCTCAGGCGGAGATCGCCATGATCATCTTCCGGGTGGTGAACGGCAGTCTGGTCTTCCATGACTGGACCGTGTCGGGCAATGACATGCGCCTCACCTTTGCCAGGCCGGAACCCGGCCTGTACCAGATGACGATCATCACCCTGGCGGACCTGCCGGGAACCACGGAAACGCCCTTCAAGGTGCAGGCGAACCTAGTCACCGGCCAGGGTGGCGTCGGCAAGCTGGCCGTGTCCCCCAAGAACCCCAAGGTCACCCCGGGCACTGCGCTGACGGTCACCGCGAAGTGGTCGGCAGTGCCCGCCGGGCGGCACACGGGCTACATCGAGTACCCGAACGGGGCCGGCACCATCATCAGCGTCAACTGACCTGATGCCGTACGGAAGGCGGGGCCGGACAGCATCGTCCGGCCCCGCCTTCGCAGGTCCGAGGCCCGCAGCGGCGGCCGAACGCGCGCCGGGGCGGTCGGGTGCCGGTCAGGCGAGCGCGATGCCCTCGCCGACCGGCTCGGTCACGTGGTCGAGGAAGGAAAAGCGGGCGCGCAGCTCGGTGAACGCCGCGCCACCGCGCCAGGCGTCGGCGAGCCGCACGACCTGGTCCAGGTCGGTGGTGTCGCCGTCGGCCCGGGACCCGTCCGAGCCCGAGATGTCGACCATGAAGTAGCGGGCCTGGGATCCCAGCCCCACGCAGATCGTTCCCCGCTCGGAGATCAGCTCGGCGCACGTGAACCGGCTCCGCCCCTGCTCGGGGGCGCTGATCCGGCCCACATCCACCTGACACCGGGTGGCGGTCAGGGCCAGCGCGGACGCGAGCCCGCCCAGCTCCACCAGGTCGGGGTAGAGGCGCACACCCAGGGCCGTCGACACGTCGCTCATCACTGACTCCCACTTCTCTGTGACAGGTCCAGCAGCGCGGACGTTACAGCCTGGTAAACCTTTGATCTAGGGTCCTGGCCGCCCCGGAACAAAAACGTTCCTCCGTGGCCGGTCCCGCCCCGGGACGCCGCCGCACCGGCCGGGGCGCCGGCCGACGCCGCGTAGCATCCACGCCCATGGCGCTGATCCGCTGCGACTTCCACTCCGAGGCGCTGGGCATGGGCACCTCGATGACGGTGCTCCTGCCGGACCCGGCCGGCTCCGGGATCGGCCTGGACGGCAGCGCGCCGGCCGGCGACCCGCCCGTGCTGTACCTGCTGCACGGCCTCAGCGACGACGACACCGTCTGGACCCGGCGCACCTCCCTCGAACGGTACGTCGCGCCGCTCGGGCTGGCCGTGGTGATGCCGCAGGCCGGGCGCAGCTTCTACACCGACGAGGAGCACGGCAAGCGGTACTGGACCTTCCTCAGCGCCGAACTGCCCGAGCTGTGCCGGTCGTTCTTCCGGCTCTCCGAGCGGCGCGAGGACACCTTCGTCGCCGGCCTGTCCATGGGCGGGTACGGCGCGGTCAAGTGGGCGCTGCGTGAACCGGGCCGGTTCGCCGCGGCGGCCAGCCTCTCCGGGGCGCTGGACTTCGCCCGGCGGCGCGACCACCCGACCAGCCCCGTGGACCCGGCCGTGTGGCACCCCGTCTTCGGCGACCGGCACGTCCCGGGCAGCGACGACGACACGATGGCGCTGCTGGAACGCGCCGGGGACGACCTGCCGGCGCTCTACGTCGCCTGCGGCACGAACGACTTCCTGTTCGACGACAACGCCCGGTTCGTCGAGACGGCGCGGCGGCGCGGCGTGCCGCTGACCGTGGACTTCTCCCCCGGCGCCCACGACTGGGCGTACTGGGACGCGAAGATCCGCGACGTGCTGGCCTGGCTGCCGCTGCGCACGCCCAGCGGGGCGTAAAGGCCGGGTCCCGCAGATCCTGGTCCGGAGGGGCCGAGATCGTCCAGGGTCTCCGGGTAGCCCCTCGACCGGGCGCAGCGGTTCAGACGCCGACCGAGCCGTCGACGGCCTCGCGCAGGAGGTCGGCGTGGCCGTTGTGCCGGGCGTACTCGTGCATCATGTGCAGCATCACCAGGCGCAGCGACACGTCCTCGCCCCAGCGGGGGTTGTGGGCTACGACGTCCAGCGACCCGGCCTCCCGCTCGATGCGCCGGGCGTGGTCGACCTCCCGCCGCCACGCCTCGAACGCCTCGGACACGCCTGCCGTGCGGGCGTCGTACGCCTCCTGGTAGTCGCCGGTCTCCGACCAGACCAGCGGCACGTCCTCGCCGCCGATCACCCGGCGGAACCAGTTGCGCTCCACCTCGGCCATGTGCCGGACCAGGCCGAGCAGGCTCAGCGTGGACGGCGGGGACGACTGCCGGCGCAGCTCCTCGTCGGTGAGACCCTCGCACTTCATGGCGAGGGTGGCGCGGTGGAAGTCCAGGAACGCGCGCAGCATCTCGCGCTCGTCGGCGATCAGGGGCGGTCCGATCCGCTCGGTGGTCATGTCCGGGTCCTCTCCGGTCGCCGACGGCCCGTCCCACGGGGTCGGCGGGCCGGAGGCCGCCGAGGGGCGATGCTCTCGCCGGGCGAGCCTAGCCGCCGGAACCGCCCGGGGCCGGCCGGCGCGGTCGGGCAGGGCCCGCCGGGTCAGCCGGACGGGCGGGCCACGGGAAAGTCGAAGTACGTCTCGGGGTACGGCTCGTCGTCGTACCGGTAGTGCCACCACTCACGCGGATAGTTGGTGAACCCGCCGGCGGCCATCAGCCGCTTCAGCAGTTCGCGGTTGTCCCGGGCGGCTCCGGTGACCCGACCGTCGGCGGTGTGGGCACGCGGGTCGAAGCAGTCGAAGCCGGTGCCCATGTCGACGCTGTTGTCCGGGAAGCGGTCGCCCTTCGGCGCGGTGCAGGCGGCCAGGGGCTCGCCGGGGACGTAGGGGCGTTGGCCGGCCGGCGGGTCGTCGACCAGGGTCAGGTCGACGGTGCTGCCCCGGCTGTGCGCGGTGGGCGCACCGAGGTAGCCCTCGTCGAACAGTCGCGATTTGGCCACCCCGGGGTAGAACTCGGCCTTCGTCTGCTCCTCGTCGGGGCGTTTCGCCCAGGCCACGAAGTCGTCCACGGCGGGCTGTGGGCGGTAGCAGTCGTACACCTTGAGGCTGTGGCCCGTCGCACGGGCGGCCTGCTGCACCCGGCGCAGCGCCTCGGCGGCGGGCCGGGTGAGCAGGCACAGGGGCTCCCGGTACCCGGCGATCGGCCGGCCGACGAAGTTGTGCGCGGTGGCATACCGGATGTCGGACCCGATGCTCGGATCCACATCGGACAACACCACGAACTCCCCCGGCACCCCCACCGCGCCCCCGCCCGACGCGGACGCCCCGACCCCGGACGACCCCACCCCGGACGGCCCGACCCTGGACGGCCCCGACACGGAACACCCCGCCAACAACACCGCTCCCCCGACGACGGCCCGTCCCAGCCCCCCGACCACCCACCGCCAACCCCCCACCCGCCCCGCGGCGGCGATCAAGAGGTTCACGTCAGGTCTGATCTCCGATCCCGACGTAAACCTCTTGATCGATCCGAGAGGGAGGCCTGGGCGGGAGGAGGCGGGTCGCCCCTCGGGGGCGGGGCGGGGTGCACGGGCCGGCCGGCGTCGCTGTCCCATGCACACCGTTCTAGCAGCATCCGGCCTGTTTCACGGTCAACCGGTGGGATCCCGCTCCGGAATGGGGTGGGGTGGCCGAGCGCATCCGCACCGCCCGGTGGGCCCGCCGACACTCACCGCCCACGGGCCGCCCGGCGGATCTCCACCGGCAGCGCGGGCGCGCCGTCGACCGGGGCCGGGTCCTCGGCCGTAGGGGCGATCCCGCCGGCGGCGATCCGGTCCAGGGTGGCCAGGCCGGCGGCGTCCACCTCGCCGAAGATGGTGTAGTTGGGGCGCAGCGCCGAGTTGGCGTACACCAGGAAGAACTGGCTGCCGTTGGTGTCCGGGCCGGCGTTGGCCATGGCGAGCACACCCCGGGCGTACACCTTGCGCACACCCGTCGGGTCCGTCGGCGCGGGCGGCAGGTCGGTGGGCAGCTCGTCGGCGTACCGGTAGCCGGGCCCGCCCGAGCCGGTGCCCGACGGGTCGCCGCACTGGAGCACGCTGAGCGTCGGGTACGCGGTCAGCCGGTGGCACGGGGTGCGGTCGTAGAACCGGTGCCGGACCAGGTGCAGGAAGCTCTGCACCGTGCAGGGCGCCTGCTCGCGGTCCAGGGTCAGCCCGATCGGGCCCTGGTTCGTCCGAAGCGTGACCCGAACGGTGCCGTGACCCGGCGTCCGCCGGGGATCGGGCGGCAGCGGGACGGGCCGGGCGGCCGGCTCGTCCGGCGTCTCGGTGTACGCGCACGGCCCCGGGGTCGTCCTCGGCGGCGCGGCGGCGGCCGGGACCGCACCTCCCCGGGCGGCGGCCGGGGCTGCCACGGCGGCGACGCCGCTGCCGCCGACGAGGGCGGTGGCGAGCAGCGCGACACCGGTGAGGCGGGACAGCGTACGCGTCCTGCGGGGGTGGGCCGGCACCGGCGGGACCGGCTGCCGACGGGATGACCTCGACACGGGCGTCCTCCTGGGCTGTTGAATCCAGAAAGATCGCAGTCTATGGATTCGGCGGTCCTCCTGTCGACGGCGACACGCGAAGCGGGGCGCGGCAGCAGGTCGAGGAGGTTCGCCCGACGCGGGTTGACTCCCCGGCCCAGGCCGCGCGGACACCGCGCCGCGCCCGGCCGCCTACTCCGGGGGCGTCAGCCGGCGGGCGCTCAGGCCCGACGGCGGCGGCTCAGGCCCGACGGCGGCGGCGACGCAGGAGCACCGCGGTGAGCAGCGCGGCCACGACGACGGCAGCGGCGGCGACCCCCACTACCACCGGCCACGACGCGGCCCGGCCGGGACGGGAGACCCGGTGGGCGGCCACCGCCCGGGGCGCGGGCGAGACCGCCGCTCCGGGCGACGCGGACGCCGACGGCGAGCCGTTGGCGGCTGTCTCCCCCGGGGAGACGAGACGGCCCACCGAGGCGTCCCGGGGCAGCGAGAAGCCCCAGTCCAGCAGCGTGGCGCCCTGTTCCCAGCCGCGCATCGGGCTGGGCTCGGCCCCGAGCAGGGTGACCACCAGCCGGCGTCCGCCGCGCTGCGCCGCGCCGACGTAGGTGTGCCGGGCGTAGTCGGTGAAGCCGGTCTTCCCGCCCAGCGCCCCCGGATAGCGGTAGATGAGCTGGTTCTCGTTCTGGATCTGGAAGCCCTTCTTCCGCAGCGCCGGCTGGGCGGGGATCCGGGTGCTCTCGGTCAGCGCGTACCGGCGGAAGGTGGGGTCGGCGAAGCAGGCCCGGGCGATCAGCGCCAGGTCGTACGCGCTGGTGAACTGGCCGGGGCCGTCCAGCCCGGAGGGGGTGACGGCGTGGGTCTGCAGGGCGCCGAGGCGCGCCGCCTCGGCGTTCATCGCCCGGACCCCGCCAGCCGCCCCGGCCGGGCCGCCGACGAGCCGGGCCAGCACGTTGGCCGCCTCGTTACCGGACTGGAGCAGCAGCCCGAGGAAGACCGTCTCGACGGTGTAGCGACCGCCCTCCAGCAGTCCGACGGCGGAGCTGCCGGGGGCGATGTCGAGGTCGGCTTGGGTGACCGTCACCACCTGCTTCGGGTCCAGCTTCGGCAGCGCGGTGGCGGTCAGCAGCAGCTTCTGCACGCTGGCCGGGGTGGCGTACCCGTGCGGGCCGCAGCCGCCGAGCACCGCTCCGGTGTCCAGGTCGGCGACCAGCCAGGAGGTGGCGGTGACCGCCGGCGGCGGGGTGGCCCCGGCCGGCGCGACGAGGCCCGGTACGGCCAGCGCCGCGCCGCCCACCGCCTGCTGTTCCGGCACCGACGGCGGGGGTGTCGGCTTCGGGGAGCGCGGCACCTTCGGCGCCACCGCCTTCGGGCAGGGCACCGCGGCGTTGGCCCGGCCGGCCGGCGCAGCGGCGGCCGGGACGGCCGGGACGGCGCCGGCGAGGAGGACGGCGGCAGCGGCGGCCAGCACCGGAGCTCTCATGCCCAGCACCCTAACCGGCAGGGTCCGGCGCCGACGGGCGGCCACGCGCACTCCGGACCGCGCCCACGGCCGCCGTTCCGCCACAGCGTCCACCGTCCCGCTTACGCGCCGTTTGAGACTCTTCCGCCCGCTCCCGCCGCTGACCACGCCGTATTGCCGCGCAAGTTTCAACGTGTGGGTCAATGAGATGATTGAACCGGCCAGGCCCAGCACCAGCAGCCGGGCAGGGTTCACCCTGCCCACGATCGCCCGAAGGGTTCGCATGCAGCAGCCGACTCGGACCGTCGCCGACAGCCACGACATGATCGAGGTAAGCGGTGCCCGGGAGAACAACCTCGCGTCCGTCTCCGTGGACATCCCCAAGCGACGCCTCACCGTCTTCACCGGGGTCTCCGGCTCCGGCAAGTCCTCGCTCGTCTTCGGCACCATCGCCGCCGAGTCGAAGCGGCTGATCAACGAGACCTACAGCGCCTTCCTCCAGTCGTTCATGCCCAGCCTGGCCCGGCCGGACGTCGACTCGCTGCGCAACCTCAGCGCCGCGATCATCGTCGACCAGGAACGGATGGGGGCGAACTCGCGCTCCACGGTGGGCACCGCCACCGACGCGTACGCCATGCTGCGCATCGTGTTCAGCCGGCTCGGGCAGCCGCACGTCGGGGCGGCCGGCGCGTTCAGCTTCAACCTTCCCGAGGGGATGTGCCCCACCTGCGAGGGGATGGGCCGGGTCTCCGACCTCGACGTGCACGAACTCGTCGACATCGAGCGGTCGCTCAACGACGGGGCGATCACGGTGCCGAACTTCGCCGTCGACTCCTGGTACTGGCAGTCCTTCGTCGCCTCGGGCCTGTTCGACCCCGACGCCAAGCTCCAGGACTACACGCCCCAGCAGTGGCAGGACTTCCTCCACAAACCGGCCACCAAGCTGAAGGTCGGCGGCGGCAACCTCACGTACGAGGGCCTGGTCGTCAAGGTCCGCCGGCTGTACCTGAGCAAGGACAAGGAGCCGGCCCAGCCGCACATCAAGGCGTTCGTCGAGCGGGCCGTCACGTTCACGACCTGCGGCGACTGCGGCGGCGCCCGGCTCAACCAGGCCGCCCTGTCCTCCCGGATCGCCGACCGCAACATCGCCGAGTGCTCCGCGATGCAGATCAGCGACCTGGCCGCGTTCGTTCGGGGTGTCACCGACCCGTCCGTGGCGCCGCTGGTGGGCAACCTGCGCGACCTGCTGGACTCGCTCGTCGAGATCGGCCTGGGCTACCTCAGCCTCGACCGCGAGTCGGGCACCCTGTCCGGGGGCGAGGCGCAGCGGGTGAAGATGGTCCGCCACCTCGGCTCCAGCCTCACCGACGTCACGTACGTCTTCGACGAGCCGACGGTCGGGCTACACCCGCACGACATCGCCCGGATGAACGGCCTGCTGCTGCGGCTGCGCGACAAGGGCAACACGGTGCTCGTCGTGGAGCACAAGCCGGAGACCATCGCGATCGCCGACCACGTGGTCGACCTCGGCCCGGGAGCCGGTCCGGACGGCGGCCGGGTCTGCTACGCCGGCGACGTCGCCGGGCTGCGCCGCTCCGACACCCTGACCGGCCGGCACCTCGACCACCGGGTCAGCCTGCGCGAGCAGGTCCGGCCACCCGCCGGGCAGTTGCCGATCCGCGGCGCCGACCTGCACAACCTGCGCGACGTCAGCGTCGACGTGCCGCTCGGGGTGCTGACGGTGGTGACCGGCGTCGCCGGCTCCGGCAAGAGCTCACTGATCCACGGCTCGCTCCCCCGCCGCGCCGGGGTGGTGGTCGTCGACCAGTCCCCGATCCGCGGGTCCCGGCGCAGCAACCCGGCCACCTACACCGGTCTGCTCGACCCGGTACGGGCCGCCTTCGCCAAGGCCAACGGGGTCAAGCCGGCGCTGTTCAGCGCCAACTCCGAGGGCGCCTGCCCGACCTGCAAGGGCATCGGGGTGATCTACACGGACCTGGCCATGACGGCCGGGGTCGCCTCCAGGTGCGAGGAGTGCGAGGGCCGCCGGTTCACCCCGAAGGTGCTCACGTACACCCTGCGGGGGAAGAACATCAGCGAGGTCCTCGCCATGTCGGTGGCCGAGGCCCGGGACTTCTTCCCCGGCGGGCCGGCCCGGTCGGTGCTGGACCGCCTCGCCGACGTGGGCCTGAGCTACCTCGGCCTCGGCCAGCCGCTGACCACCCTCTCCGGGGGCGAGCGGCAACGACTCAAGCTGGCCATCCACATGGGCGAGAAGGCGCACACCTACGTGCTGGACGAGCCCACCACCGGCCTGCACCTGGCCGACGTCGACAACCTGCTGGCCCTGCTGGACCGCCTGGTGGACGCCGGCAACACCGTGGTGGTCATCGAGCACCACCAGGCGGTGATGGCGCATGCCGACTGGATCATCGACCTCGGCCCGGGCGCCGGCCACGACGGCGGGCGGGTCGTCTTCACCGGCACCCCCGCCGACCTCGTCGCGCACGGTGACACCCTGACCGCCACCCACCTGCGGGAGTACGTCGCCCAGTGAGGTCCGGGCCGGGTCCACCACGCCCACGGTGGGCCCGGCCCGTCGTCGACGTACCCGCGAACGCGCCGGCCGGCGGACCCTAGCAACGGCCGCTTCGTCGGGGGGCCGCGCCTCTCGGACAGTCGCCGCCGGCCGGGCCCCCTTGTCGGGGCCCGGCCGGTTGGCTGTGCGGTGGTGCGGGGGTCAGCTGTTCCAGTGCTCGGCGACGAGGTCGGCGGCCTGCTGTTCCCACTGCGCGTACGCGTCGGGGTACGCGGACACCTGGACGGTCTGGGCGGCCTCGGTCAGGGGCATGTCCTGCCATCCGTCGACCTGCTTGAGGCCCTTGAGGAACGCGAGGGTGGAGTATTCGGGGTCGGTGATCTGCTCGGGGGTGCCCCAGCCGGAGGTGGGGCGCTGTTGGAACAGGCCCTGCGAGTCGTGGTCGTTGCGGTCGCCGAGGTGACCCAGGTTCTCCAGCTTCGACTCCTGCAGGGACGTGCCGATGGAGATCACGGCGGCCCGCTCGTCCATGTCGGCCTTCTTCGTGGCGGCGATGATCGCCTTCACGTTGGCGGTCTGCTCGTCGTCGAGGTCGATGCGGGACTGGTCGCCCTGCACGCCGTGCGGGATCAGCTTGCCCTTGTCGACAACCGGCTTGTCTGCCTGCACGGCCACAGCGGCCGGGGTGGCCGACTCGACGGTCGCAGGGGTGGTGGCGTGGTGCAGGGGACCGGCGGCCAGACCACCGGCGAACGCGAGACCGGCGATACCGAGAACGCTCTTACGCATGATCGTGTTCATGGGGGTGTCTCCAATCGGGGGTCGACACACCCGCCCCGGGGGAGGGGCGGGGGTGTGAGCACCACGTCGAGGCGCCCAACAGATCAAGAGGGGGGAAGTCATCCGACAGCTCACCCGCACCCGGGGGGTGCTGATGGCGGCGGGACCATGTGTAACGACCGGCGGCCCACCCACATTCCCCGACGGGGTCACGGGGGTTCGGGTGGCTCAGCAGCGGGTGCGCTACTCGATCGTCTGCCATGTGTAACGACCCCGGGCCGGCCCATGTTCCGCCGGGCGGGTGTCGCCGGTCACCACGAACCGGACATTCGACCCAGACGCGCCGCCACGCGCAGGCACCGGCAGGATGATCGACTCCTCGTGCCGGACGCGCGGGCCGGCCGGGGACATATCGACCGAATGGCGGACGGGCACGAGCGCCGCGCCGGCCGGACCAGGCGTTACCCTGGCACCATGCAGGGCGTAGCCTCCCCCACCTCGGCCGGCGTGGCCTTCCTGGCCCGTCCGGGCCGCCCGGCCGTCGTCACCCCCACCCTGGCCGAGCTGACCGGCCCCACGCGGGGGGTCGTCGAGCTGCCCGTACGCCTGATGTGGAACCTGCACCGCACCTTCGACCTGAGCGACCCGGACGACCTGCTCTGGATGTACGAGAACGTGTTGCGGGAGACCACCCACGCGGACGACCTGCGGGAGCTGGTCAACGGTCACCTGCTGCGCCAGGTGTGGCCCATGCTCAACCTTCCCCGTGGTGTCCGCGCGGCGTGGGAGCACCGCCACGGGGCCCTGCGGGACGACCGGGCCCTCCGCACGGCGTGAACGACGCCGCACCGCCGGACGAGTTCTACCGCGAGGTCGCCCGGGTGGCCCTGTCGGTCGCCGGCCGCCACCGGTTCGTGCTCGGCGGCGGCGTCGCCTGGGCCGCGCACGGGCTGTTCTCCCGCCCCACCGAGGACGTGGACCTCTTCGCCGATGTCGAGGGGGCAGCCGCCGCGGCGGCGACCGGCGTGCGTACCGCCCTGGAGCGCGCCGGCTTCGAGGTGACCGACGCGGACCCGGGCAGTGACCTGGCTGAGCTGTTCGCCGGGTTCGACCGGGACATGAAGGACTTCGTGGTGAGCCGGGGGCCACGGCAGATCCGGCTGAGCCTGGCCCGGCTCGACCGGTACCGCAGCCCGGTCGTGATGGACCTCGGGCCGGTGATGGACATCCGTGACCTGGTGGCCAACAAGACGGCGGCGCTGGTCAACCGGCGGGAGGTCCGGGACTTCATCGACGTGGGGGCCGCCCTCGATCACTATTCGGTCGCGGAGCTGCTCGGCCTGGCCCGGCAGCTCGACCCGGCGCTGGAACCAGAGGACGTCCGGGACGCCGGCCGCTACCTGGACCGCCTGCCCGACCGACGCTTCGCCCGGTACGGCCTGGACGCGGCGCAGGTCGCGCGGCTGCGGGCCCGGCTGGCCGCCTGGCCCCGCTGACGTCCCCACCGGCTGTGAAGCATGTCCGCTCCTGTGGCGGGAGGGACAACGGCTCGTTAGGGTGCGCAACGGCGCCCGCGAGGCGCGCCCACCCCCATGGAAAGGCACCTCATGACCTCCTCCTCCGGCGCGTCGCGCCGCCAGGTGCTGGCCGTCGCCGCCGCCGCCGCGACCGCACCCCTGATCGCGGGCGCGCCCGCGCAGGCGGCCGGGTCCAAGGGCCCGAAGACCTGGGACCTGACGATCCTGGGCACCTCGGACACCCACGGCAACGTGTACAACTGGGACTACTACCGGGACGCCGAGTACGACGACAGCAAGCACAACGACGTCGGCGTCGCGAAGCTGGCCACCCTGGTCAACCAGATCCGGGCCGAGCGGCGGGGCAGGGCGACCCTGGTCCTCGACTCCGGCGACACCATCCAGGGCACGCCGCTGGCCACGTACTACGCCAAGCAGGAGCCGATCACCACCACCGGTGCGACGCACCCGATGGCCAACGCGATGAACATCCTGAAGTACGACGCGGTGACGCTGGGCAACCACGAGTTCAACTACGGCCTGCCCCTGCTGGCCAAGTGGATCAAGCAGCTCGGGTTCCCGGCCCTCGCCGCGAACGCGGTCAACGAGGCGACCGGCAAGCCGGCGTACCTGCCGTACGTGATCAAGGAGGTCCGGCTCGGCGGGCACGGCGCGCCGAAGCTGAAGGTCGGCATCCTCGGCCTGACCAACCCGGGCGTGGCGATCTGGGACAAGTCCAACGTCGAGGGCAAGCTGGTCTTCGCCGACATGGTGACGACCGCCGCCAGGTGGGTGCCGGTCATGCGGGCACGCGGCGCCGACGTCGTCATCGTCTCCGCGCACGGCGGCGACAGCGGCACCTCCAGCTACGGCCCGGAGCTGCCGAATGAGAACCCGTGCACGATGATCGCCGAGCGGGTCCCGGGCATCGACGCGATCCTGTTCGGCCACGCGCACAACGAGGTCGTCGAGAAGTTCGTGACGAACACGAGGACCGGCGCACAGGTGCTGCTCTCCGAGCCGTCCAAGTGGGGCCAGCGGCTGACCCGGATGGACTTCACCCTCACCCGGGAGCGGGGCCGCTGGAAGGTGGCCACCAAGCACGCCACCATGCTCAACACCAACACGGTGGTCGAGGACCCGGCGGTGCTCGCGGCCGTGCGCGGCCAGCACAGCAAGACCGTCGCGTACGTCAACACGGTGGTCGCCCAGTCGACCGTGGAGCTGTCGGCGGCCGAGTCGCGGTACCAGGACACCCCGATCCTGGACTTCATCAACCACGTCCAGACCGAGGTCGTCACGGACGCGCTGGCCGGCACGCCGTACGCGGGGCTGCCGGTGCTGTCGATCGCGGCGCCGTTCAGCCGCACGGCGGTCTTCCCCGCCGGTGATGTGCGCATCCGCGACGTGGCCGGGCTGTACGTCTTCGACAACACCCTGGAGGCGGTGGTCCTCACCGGCGCCGAGGTGCGGGCCTACCTGGAGTACTCGGCGAAGTACTTCACCACCCTCGCAGTCGGCGCGCCGGTCGACCCGGCGACGATCAGCGACCCAGCCGTCCCGGACTACAACTACGACGTCTTCTCGGGGCTGGACTACGACATCGACATCAGCAGGCCGGTCGGCGGGCGGATCACCCGCCTGGTCCTGCCCGGCACCGGCACCCCCGTCGCCGACGACGCGCAGTTCGTGGTCGCGGTGAACAACTACCGGCGCAGCGGCGGCGGCAACTTCCCCGGCATCGTGAAGACCCAGGTCTACAACGCGCAGCAGGAGATCCGCCAGCTCCTCATCGACTGGGCGCAGACCCGGGGGACCATCGACCCGGCCGACTTCTACGTGCCGAACTGGAAGCTGGTCCGCGAGGGCGCGCCGGTGGAGTTCCCGAGCGCCTGAGCGGTTCGGACCGCGCGACAGCCCTCTTTTCCGTCCGTCCGAAAAGAGGGCTGTCGCCGGAAAGGCTCGGCATCTCTCGTCAAAGGCTTACATAGTGCGTCCGCGCTCCCACTCCATCGACAGCACAAACGGGGCAGCTCCATAGGGACCGACGCAGGGCAAGCCGACCCGGCAAAGGCCGACCCGGCAGGGCCGATGGTGTCGGCAGCGCTCATATCCCCTGGGGCCTGCCAAGCCGGAGACCCTCACGACTTTGCCGGTGCCCGGGGTGAGTCGGCGTGCCGTTTCAGCCGGTGCCGGGGCCGAGGCGCAGCGCCCACTGGTCGGGGTTGCTCGCCGGATCGGGCCGGTCCCGCCGGGGGTCGGTCTCGGTCGACGTGGTCCGCTCGTCGGGGTGCGCCCCCGACGGCAGTTCCCCGAAGCGGACGTGCCGCAGGAAGGCGTACTCCTCGTCGGTGAACGGGGCGTCGGACGCGGTCATGGCTGCTCCCTCCACGGGTCTCCATCCTGCACCCGGTCCGCCATCGGCGCAGCCCCGCCGCTCACCGGGACACGACTGGCGTCGAACGGACCTGGCGGGCCGGCGGGAGCCGGTCCAGCAGCGCCAGCGCCGCCCGCACCGGCACCCGGTTCAGCGTCTCGTCGAAGCTCGCCCGCCCCTGGCAGAACCGGACGAACATCCGCCAGCCGGCCGGGGTGGCCAGCAGGGCGTGGAAGACGTCCGGCCGGCGGGAGAACACGTCCAGCAGCCGGTGCCCGGCCCGCATCGATCCGACCAGGTCCCGTTCCACGCCGCGCTGGTAGCCGTCCAGGTCGCCCTCGGCGACGGCCGCGCCGGCCAGCGCGCCGGACCGTAGCGCGTAGCTGATCCCCTCCCGGCTCCACGGCTCCAGCAGGCCGGCCGCGTCCCCGGTCACCAGCACCCGGCCGTGGCGCAGCGGCGAGTCGTCGGCGCGGCAACGGGTCAGGTGCCCGGAGTCGTGCTCCGGAGTCGCCCCGGACAGGCCCAGCCGGTCGACGAAGTCACGCAGGTACCCCCGGGTCCGCTCCCCCTCGCCGCGTGCCGCGATCACTCCCACCGTGAGCCGGTCGCCCTTCGGGAACACCCACGCGTACGAGCCGGGGATCGCCCCCCAGTCCAGCAGCAGCCGGCCGCGCCACCGGCGCTGCTCCTCCTCGGGCACCGGCAGCTCCAGCTCCAACCCCAGGTCGACCTGCCGGTACCGGACGCCGACGTGCCGGGCGGTCACCCCGGAGGAGCCGTCCGCGCCGATCACCGTACGGGCGTGCACGGTGTCGCCGTCGGCGAGCCGCAGGCGTACCTGATCGGGGTCCTGCTCCAGGGCGCGGACGGCGACCCGCTCGCGCACCTCGGCCCCGGCGGCGACCGCAGCGGCACGCAACCGGTCGTCGAACTCGTCGCGGCGCACCATCGACACGAGGGGCCCGTCGGCGTGCCGGCGGGTGAACTCGCGCCGCCCCTCCCGGGTGAACGTCACCCGGTCCACCCGGTCGTGCGCCGGCACGTCGATCCGGTCGCCGACCGCCGCGAGGGAGGTGCCGATCAGGCCGCCACCGCAGGTCTTGTACCGGGGGTGCGCGGCCCGCTCGACGACCAGGGTGCGCAGCCCGGCGCGGGCCGCGACGTGGGCGGCGGAAAGCCCGGCGGGGCCGCCACCGACGACAGCGAGGTCCCAGATGATCACGGTTGAAGCCTAGGGCACCGCCGGACGGAAAGCCGGGCGGCACAGCGGGTACGGGCCGGCGGGAACCGCACGAAAGGGCGGGCATCAACCGCGGGGCGGCGGGTAATCGTCCAGCGCAGTCCCGCCCCCCTGACGGGCGGTCACGTCGAGGAGGAAGTCATGCAGCAGGTACGGCTGTCGGATGTCGAGGAGCGGGTCTACCAGGCGGTGGCCGCGCTGGAGTCCCGTGGACAGGTTCCCTATCCCGACATGATCGCGCAGGAGTCGGGGTTGCCCCAGGACGAGATCCACGCGCCGCTGCACATGTTGACCGAGAAGAACCTCCTGCACCGGGAGGACTCACCGATGGCGGGGCTGGACTTCGGCCCGCGCTGGTGCGCCCGCCAGATGGCGTGAACCGGCGCGAGGCCCCGGATTGCCCCTCGTGGGCCCGGGTAGCGATCATTGACACGTGATCGACGGCCGACGGGGGGCACCGCCATGAGCCCAGGACGGCCGGACCGACCGGGCCAATCGACGGATGCTGCCGACGGGGCCGACAACGTCGACAACCGACGGCGCTGGCAGGCCCTCGGGGTCGGCCTGGTCGCCGCCTTCATGACGCTGCTCGACGTGAGCATCGTCAACGTCGCCGTGCCGTCCATCGACCGGTCGCTCGGCGCGACCCCGAGCGACCTGCAATGGGTCCTGTCCGGGTACGCGCTCACCTTCGGCCTGGTGCTGGTGCCGGCCGGACGATTCGGCGACGCCCGGGGCCGCCGCAACGCGTTCGTCCTGGGGATCGCCCTGTTCACGTTGACCAGCGCCCTGGCCGGGTTGGCCCGATCACCCGAGTGGCTGGTCGGTGCCCGGCTGCTGCAGGGCGCCGCCGCCGGAATCGTCAACCCGCAGGTCACCGGCCTGATCCAGCAGTTGTTCCGGGGCCCGGAACGGGCCCGGCCGTTCGGCTTGCTCGGTGCCACGATCGGCATCTCCACCGCGGTCGGCCCGCTGCTCGGTGGGCTGCTGATCCAGGCGGGCGGCGAACAGCACGGCTGGCGGTGGGTCTTCTTCGTCAACGTGCCGGTGGGGATCGTCGCGGTGCTGCTCGGCTGGCGTCTGCTGCCCGCCCGCCCGTCCGGCGGCGTGTCCCGTCACCGGCTTGACCCGGTCGGGGTGCTGCTGCTGGCCGTCGGCGTGCTGCTCCTGCTCCTGCCGCTGGTGCAGCGGGAACAGTGGCACAGCCCGTGGAAGTGGGCGCTGGTTCCCGCCGGCCTGGTCACGCTCGCCGGCTTCGGCCTCTGGGAGCGGTGGTACGCCCGGCACGAGACGCCGCTGTTCGACCTGCGGCTGTTCAGGTTCCGCTCGTACACCCTCGGGTCCCTGATCGCGCTGGTCTACTTCGGTGGCTTCACCGCGATCTTCTTCATCTTCACCCTGTACCTGCAGAACGGCCTCGGCTACAGCGCGCTGATCGCCGGCCTGGCCATCACGCCGTTCGCCCTCGGCTCGGCCGCCGCGTCCGCGCTCGGCGGTCGGATCGTCAACCGGTACGGCCGCCCACTGGTCGCCGTGGGCCTGCTCGCCGTGGTGCTCGGCCTCGGCGCGGTGGTGTTCGTGCTGCGCGGCGACCCGCACGGCTCGGTGCCCCTGCTCACGGCGGTACCGCTGCTGATCGCCGGGCTGGGCAGCGGCCTGGTCATCGCCCCGAACCAGACCCTCACCCTGTCCCAGGTTCCGGTGGAGCAGGCGGGCAGCGGCGCGGGAATGCTCCAGACCGGTCAGCGGATCGGCTCCGCCGCCGGCATCGCCGCCGTCGGCGCGGTCTTCTTCTCGTCCCTGGCGGACACCGGCGGGAACTGGTCGACGGCGTTCCGACACTCGCTGCTGCTCGCCGCCGGCATCATCGCGCTTGCCCTGGTCGCAGCCCTGATCGACATCCACCGCAGCCGCCGGGCCCGACCGGCGCAGCACAGCGCGCGTGACGGCGCCCGCCGGTGAACAACCCGGCGGGCACCGTCACGCGGTAGCTCGGGCACCGCCCGGCTCAGAGCGGTCAGCGCGTCGACCCCGTGCCGAAGCGGTTGCGGCGACGCCAGGCCAGCCCGGCGATCGTCAGCACCACACCGACACCGAGCAGCCCACCACCGACGGCCAGCGGCGTGCCGATGCTGTCACCGGTCACGGGCAGCCCTCCGTGCGGCTTGCGGGTCGGGGTCGGTGTCGGCTCGTGGCGTGGGAGCACGGTCAGGGTCGCGGTGGCCGTCCAGCCCGTGGTGGCACCGACGGCGGTGAACGTGAGCCGGCCGGTGACACTCGGCGTGTAGCGAACGGAGAACTCCCCCTCCGCGTTGGCCTTCACCGTGAACCGCAACGGCGCCGCGGCCTGGTAGGCCACCGGGGCCATCGCGACGGTGCTGCCGTCGCTGCGGCGGGCCGGCGCCTGACCGGGCAGGCCGGCGGCGAGTGGCGTCGTCGCCACGGCGTGCCCGACGGACTCGTTCGGCCCGAACCCGGCACCGGTCAGGGTGACGGTCTGACCGAGGACGATCGTCGACGAACTGACCGTCAGGGCCGGGGGCTGCGGCGGGTACTGCGGCGGCTGTTGTGGGCCGGACGGCGACGGTGCCGGCTGCGGCTGCGCCGCCCCCGCCGCGGTCGGCGCCGCCACGACGGCAAGGCCGACCGTGAGCGCCATGATGATGCGGGATAGCCGCATGATTGGTTCCCTCCTACTGGTCACAGAGTGGTGCGGACTTAACTTGGGTGGTCCATGGGGTGGCGGTCGGGGTGAGCCAGAGGTCGGCGTCTCCGCTGCCGGTCCTGCCGGTCAGCACGTCGACTTCGAGGGTCCGGGTTACGCCGGGGCGTACCTCGACGTTGGCGATGACGACCTGTCGCCGCCGTTCGAGGCCGCTGCCGACCCGCAGGTCGACTCCGTCGAGCCGGCTGGCGAGCACCGCGCCGCCGGCCGGGCTGTAGACGGACACCAGGGTGCGGGCGGTGTACGGGTCCCCGGCCAGGCCCAGGCCGAGGACGGAGGGGGAGAGCCCGCTGGCGGGCGCGGTCGAGTGGAGCGTGAAGCTCAGCCGTAGCTGCCGCCGGCCGTCGGGGCGGCAGTTGCCCACGGTCAAAGTCGCCGACGGCCGCAGGTAGTAGCCGAGCTTCGCGCCACTGCCGTCGTTGAGGAACACGCCGATGGTGGGAACGTTCTCCTGCTCGGGCAGCGCCCCACCCAGCCGGCTGCCGGCGATGACCCGCTGCTCGGCCGGGTGGGCGCTCCAGAACAGGATCCGCCGCTCGCCGATGGCGCGGTCCAGTGCGGACAGCAACGCCCGGGGGTCGACCGCCCGGGTGAAGAAGGCGCTGAACACCGCCGCCGCGGAGGCCGCGAAGAACTCGTCCTGCCTGGCCTGGTCCAGCCGCTGGTACGTGTCGGAGAGCAGGGTGTGCACCACCTTGTCGCTGACCAGCGTGGTGTTGCCCGGCACGGGCACCGGTCCGGTGGCCTTGAGCAGGTACGAGAGCACCACCGGGTCGACCGCGAGCACCCCGTCGACCGTGCTGCCGCTGCGCTTGCGGTACATCGCCCGGAAGAGCGCCGCAGCGGTCGGGAAGTGCGGGGTCAGGTTGACGTCCGCCGGATACGTGCCGACCAGGTCGGTGTAGAGGTTGCGGACCTCGGTGCTCAGCTTCGCGGACAGGTCGAAGCGGCCCAGGCTGGCGGCGGCGTCCTGTGCGCCCATCCGGAGCCGGCCGCCCTCTGCCTCGATCACCGCGTACGCGCCGAACATCCCGCCGGTGGCCCGCAGCTCCGCCGGGTTCTGCGACACCAGCAGGTAGCTGCGCGGCCCGTCCGCGCCGAGCAGGTTCGGCAGCAGACGGGCGGCCTGGTCGGCGGCCCGGGTCAGGGCGGCCAGCCGGTCGGTCTCGGCCCGCAGGTCCGTCACGGCCTGTCGGACCGCGTCGACCAGTCCGGTGGTGGGCACGGCGGCGAGCCGGGCGTTGGTGCGCCGGACGACCTCGTCGGTGTCGGTGAGCTGGGCCGAGACGGCCCGGAGCTGGTTGACGTCCAGCCGTCCTTTGCCGGGCAACAGCGTGGACAGGTCGGTGCGCAGCAGGGCGGGGAACGCGTCCCGGGCGAGTTCGTCGACGGCCACCGCGATCTCGCGGACCGCAGCGAGGTCGTCCCCGGCGTACGGGGTGTGCCGCCCGACCGACCAGCCCGGGTCGGCGGTGGCGTCGCGGGCTGCGGCGGCCTGCTCCTGGAGCGCGGCGAGGGTGCGTTGCGCCCGGTCGGCGTCGGCCCCGACCACCTCGGTGCTGAGCTGCCGCGCCAGCCCGGCGGCGTTGAGCAGGTGGGCCCGGGCCTGCCAGCCTCGGAAGCCGACCCAGCCGCCGCCGACCGCGACGAGCGAGCCGACGATCAGGCCGGTGAGCAGGACGCGGCGTACCCGCGCCCTGGTTCGCCGTCGGGATCTTCGCCGACGGCGGCGGGGCCGCACGGTTTCGCTCACACCTGCTCCCGTCGTAGAGCGGACATAAATGATGATTCATCGTTTTCTAGCACGCATAGTGCAGGCCGTGTGGGAATATCGCACTTTTTCAGACTTCGAGTCCCGTATGGGGGGTTGCTTCCGGCGAGTCCGAACCACGATGCCGCCCGGCCACCTCGTACAGCAGCTCCTCGACGCGGTCCACCCCGCCGCGCGTGGACATGTCGCGCAGGTACGCCTCCCGGCCGCGCCGCCCCATCTCCAGCCGCGCCGGCGTCGGGATGGCGGCGGCCAGCCAGAACCGGTCGGCCAGGGTGGCCCAGTCCTCCGGCGGGCAGGACAGCCCGGCCCGGGCCCGTTCCACGATCTCCACGGTGTCTCCCCCGGCGGAGGCCACCACGGGCGAGGCGGAGCTGAACGCCGCCTGGAGCTTGCCGGGGACGTTCCCGCGCAGCTCCGGCAGGTCGCGCAGCATCACCAACTGGTAGTCCGCGGCGGCGTACAGGTCGGACATCTCCAACGGCGACCGGCGCGCGACGAACCGGACGTTGCGGGCCCCTAGCTCCTCGGCGAGCCCCCGTACCCGCCCCTCCTCGGAGCCCGAGCCGACCAGGACCAGGTCCATCGTGCCGCGCAGCGGGGCGGCGGCGCGGACCGCCGTCTCCAGGCCCTGCCGGGCGCCGATGGTGCCGGCATACATCACCGCGCACCGGCCGTCGCCCCGGACCAGCCGGCGGGCCTCCCGGGTCGGCTCGGCAGGGCGGAACAGCCGCTCGTCGGTCCAGTTGAGCACCACCCGCACCCGGTCGGCGTCGGCCCCACCGGCGACCACCAGGTCACGCATGGCGGGGGCGGCGACCGCGACCAGGTCGGCGGACCGGTAGAGCCGACGGGTGGCCGCGGCGAGCCGGTTCGCCCAGGGGCGTGCCGCCTCCGCCGGCCCGGGTAGCTCCGGGTGCACGTCCTGGACGTGCAGCAGCGTCGGGACCGCGCCCAGCAGGCGCAGCAGCCCGGCGGCGGCGAAGGTCGTCGGCGGCAGCTGGTGGACGTACAGGGCGTCGACGCCGGCGAGCTGCCCCCGGCCGATCGTCCCGACGCTGGCGGCGAAGGACAGCCAGCTCGCCATCCTGGCGCGGACGGAGGCGTCCCCACCGGTCCACCGCGGCACCCGGCGCACGGTCAGCCGCTCGCTGCGGCTCTCGTAGCGCCACCGCTGCCGCCAGCCCGGATAGGCGTGGCCGCCCGGGTAGTCGGGAAAGCCGGTCAGCACGCGAACCTCGTGGCCGCGGGCGGCCAGCCCCTCGGCAAGGCTGCCGGGGATGAACGCCGGCTCCGGCGGGAAGTGGTACGCCAGGATGCCGATCCTCACCGGGCACCCCCACCCCGGAGGTCACCTTCCGGCGCGGCGTCGCCACCCTGGGTGGTTCCGGCTGCGTACGATGCCGGAAACGCGCTGCCCACGGGCGCCGCCTCGGCCGGTGCCGGCACAGCGCCGGGCCGACACGCGACCAGACCGCTGGGAGAGTCTCCGATGGCCGACCGGATCCTGTTCGTCTGCCACGCCAACATGTGCCGCTCGCCGATGGCCGAGTACCTGGCCGGCTGGCTGCTGGCGAAGCTGCCGGTCGAGGTGGCCAGCGCCGGCACGGCCGCCGTGGACGGCCGGCCGATGCATCCGTACGCGGCGCAGGTGGCCGCCGGGACCGGCCGGGATCCGGCGGCGTTCCGCAGCCGGGCGCTGACCGCCGGCCAGTTGACCGACGCCGCGCTGGTGCTGACCGCGACCCGTCGCCAGCGGGCGGCCTGCGTGTCGCTGGCCCCCGCCGCACTGCACCGCACCTTCACCCTGCGCCAGTTCGGTCGGCTCGCCGGGCTGTCCGACGCGCCGGACACCACGGACGCCGGGGCGCTGCGCGCGGCGGCGCGGGCGGCGACCCAGGCCCGGGGGCGGTTGCAGCCGACCACCACGGCCGAGGACGACCTCGTCGACCCGATCGGTGGCACGCCGATGGACTTCCGGCGCTGCGCGCAGGAGATCGAGCGGTCGTTGACACCGGTCGCGGCGCTCATCGAGGCAGCCGGGTGAGTTCCTGCGTCGGGTCGGCAGCCCGCTCCTGGCCGAAGAACCCGCTGCTGGGGTCTGCCGCCGGCTTGCCCACCCGCTCGGCCGGGGCGGCGACGGGCGCGGGAGGCACGTCGATCCGGTAGCTCTCGTACTGGTCGGTCTCGGCGCGGCCGAGCTTGGCCATGTTGAGCACGCAACCGAGCAGCCGGACGGAGACCGACTGGAGCGCCTGAGCGGCGGCGGCGATCTGGCCGCGGTCGGTGCGCCCGTACCGGCTGACCACCAGCGCCCCGTCGGCCTGGACGGCCACGACGACGCCGTCGGTGACGGTCCGCAGCGGGGCGGTGTCGATGACGACGATGTCCGCCGATTCCCGCAGCACCAGCAGCAGGTCCGCCATCGCCTTGGAGCCGAGCAGCTCGCTGGGGTTGGGCGGGACCGAGCCGGCGGGCAGCACCAGCAGGGACTTGTCGCCCCACCGCTGCACCACGTCCCCCACGCTGACGTCGCCCAGCAGCACGTCGGTCAGCCCGACGCTCGCCTCCAGGTTCAGGTACTCGGCCACCTTCGGCCGGCGCAGGTCGGCGTCGACCAGCGCGACCCGCCAGCCGGCCTCGGCGAGCGCGATGGCCAGGTTGCAGGAGAGGGTGGTCTTGCCCTCCCCCTGCAACGCGCTGGTGACGGCGATGACGCGGGCCGGTTCGTGGACGTCGACGAAGCGCAGGTTCGTCCGCAGCTTGCGGACCGCCTCGGCGCGCGGCGAGCTGGCCGCGTCCCCGACGATCAGCGGCGCGTTGCGCGCGGTGGGGTCGAACGGGATCTCACCGAGCAGCGGGCTGCCGGTGGCGCGTTGGAGGCCGACCGCGTCCCGCAGCCGGTTGTCGAACCGGGTCCGGAGCACGGCCAGTCCGATGCCGACGAGCAGGCCGGCGAGCCCGCCGACGGAGAGGTTGAGCGGCGGCTTGGGCGACACCGGTACGGAGCTGACCCGGGGTCCGCTGATCACCTCCACCTTGATCGGGGCGGTCCGCCCCTCGGGGGGTGTCTCCACCGCCTTGACCAGCTCGACGAACTGGGCGGAGACCGCCTCGGTCAGCCGCAGCGCCCGCGTCGCGTCGGTGTCGGTGACGGTGCCGCGCAACAGGACGGTGTCGGGGACGGTGCTGGCGCCGATCCTGGCCTGCACCTCCTCCGCCGTGAGCCCGAGCGGGTTCTTCGCCACGACGCTCTGCGCCAGCCGGTCGCTCTTCAGCAGGTCGGCGTACGACTTGACGCGCTGCTGCATGAAGATGCCGCCCTGGTACGCCTCGCTGACCCCCTGGTTGGGAACGGTGACGAAGTAGGTCACCGAGGCGACGTACCGGGGCTTCGTCTGGACCGTGACCAGAGCGGCCACGCCGAGACTCACCATGACGGCGAGCAGGACCAGCCACCAGCTGCGTCGGACGGCCCGGAGGTAATCACGAACGTCCATCAGCCGGGAAGCCCCCGTCCGGTCCGTGCGGTCGACTTGTCAAGCACAGGAACTCCTCAGCAGTCACGGGGCGGTCACCGGCTCCGACACCCCCACCCAGCGCATTCGGCTCCACCGACTGTAGAGGATGTAAGCGGTCAAATGCCGCAAACGGCCCATTCAGCGAGGCATAGCCATTAATGGGACCGCTCGCATCGCCGAATTCGTTCGGAACAACTGCCCCGGGACCCGGGAAGTGACGTAGGACGCGGCGGACAGGTGTCGCTCGGCGGCCCGCCGGGGCAGGGCAGCGGACAGGTGTCGCTCGGCGGCCCGCCGGGGCAGGGCAGCGGACAGGTGTCGCTCGGCGGCCCGCCGGGGCAGGGCAGCGGACAACGGCGGTCCGGGAGCCAGCCCGGCGGACGGCCAGCCCGAGGCAGCCCGGGGCGGGGCCGGCGACCCTCGCGACGTGGCGGGCCCCGCCTCCCGGGTGCGGCGGCGGTGGGGCCGGCCCACTGCCGTTGCCCCCACCGGTGGACTCAGCGGCGGCGCTCGACCGGCTCGTCCTCCTCGGACTGCTCGGTCTCCTCGCCGATCGCCTCGTTGAACGGCTCGGTGAGGTCATCGCCCGGGACGGCCACCTCCTCGGCGAGGTCCTGCTCGTCGGGCCGCCCACCGGGTTGCGGCTGGGGCGCGGTGGCCCCGCCGGCGAAACCGTACTCGTTGGGCTCGTCGTGCCGGCTCATACCGTCATCCTCCCGATTTCTCCGGTTTGTCTCCTGGGGCCCACGGTAGGCCGTGATCTTCCTCGGCGCAGCGCGCTACGGATTGTCGACACGACACCGGCTCGACCCGGCACTCGTCAGCGGGCCGGGAGCCCGGCGGGTGCCTCGAATCGAACCGGGAGACGCGGTGACCGGGCCGCCGGGTGGCCGGCGAGCAGGATCGCGGGCGACGACGTGGCGGCGGCGTGGTCATCGATCCGGGGTGACCTGTCGCTGCTCCTGGGCGATCTCACGACGCAGGAAGAAGTTCAGCGCGGTCCGGATGGTGGCAATGGCCGCGAGCTGGCCTATCTGGTCGAAGGTCGGCGACACGGCGGTGCGCAGGATGTCGGCGGCGAGCTGGAACTCCAGCCCGAGTACGAGGAACCGGCCCAGGGAGAGCCGGATGGGGGTGAAGACGGCGGCGCTGCGGTGGCGCAGTCCCTCGACCACGAACCGCAGCGCCGCCCAGGCCGCGCCGACGAAGATCACCAGCGCGCCCGTGACCTCCACCAGGGCGACCAACACCTGGTCGCCCTGCCGCAGGAATTCCTCCCACCTCACCCCGGGCCGTTACCCGCCCCGGCAGGCGGTAGTCGGGATCACTTGAGCTCGGCGACGGCCTCGAAGATGAGCCAGAGACCGCAGATGGCGAAGAGCACCGCCGCGCCGTACCGGATGGCACGCTCCGGCAGGTGCCGGCCGAGCATCCGGCCGACGAGGATCGCCAGCGCGTCCGCGGCCACCATGCCGATCGTCGAGCCCAGCCAGGTGCCGAACCAGCCGTACTTGGTGGCCAGGGTGATGGTGGCCAGCATCGTCTTGTCACCCAGCTCGGCGAGGAAGAACGCGACGCCGACGGCGAAGACGGCGGACTTGCCGCCCCGCTCGGCCTTGCGCTTCTCCTCCTCGGTGAGCTTGTCGCCGCGCAGCGTCCACGCGCCGAAGCCGAGGAACGCGACGCCGGCGATGAGGGAGATCCACCCGGTGGGCAGGGCGGCGCCCAGCCCGTAACCGATGGCCACCGAGGCCAGGTGGACGAGGGCGGTGGCGATCGTGATGCCGATCAGCACCGGGACCGTCTTGAACCGCGTGGCGAACGTCAGCGCCATGAGCTGGGACTTGTCGCCCAGCTCGGCGACGAAGATGACGCCGAAACTGACGACCAGCGCGACGAGGAAACCTTCCATGACACCCTTCCCGATGGTGCCGGGCCGGGGTGTGGGGCGCCCTCGACCCGGCTGTTGTGCACAGCCTGGGTCGAAGGTCTCGCCCGCCCCACCTGAGGTGGGGCCGCGTGGCCGGATGCGGAACGCACCAGTGTGTCGACCACGACATTGGGGGCTACTCCCCTTCGCCCCGGCAGCCTAGCCGATCGACGCGGCCGGGGCCGACGCGGGTGGACGGCGGCACCCGCGTCGGGCCGGCTGCGTCACCCGCGTCGGGCCCGTCAGAGCGGCTCAGTCGGCGTGGGCCAGGGTCACGCCGAACAGGCCGTCGGCGTCGGTCCAGAACTCGCGGACGGTGAAGCCGGCGGTGGCCAGCTCCGCCGCGATCCCCTCCGGGCGGAACTTCGCCGACACCTCGGTGCGCAGCTCCTCCCCCGCCGCGAACGCCACGTCCAGGTCGAGCGCCCGGACCCGCTGCGGACGCTCGGCGCGCAGCCGCATCTCGATCCACTCCCGCTGCGGGTCCCAGAGCGCGATGTGGGTGAACGCCTCCGGATCGAAGTCGGCGCCCAGTTCCCGGTTGACCACCCGCAGCACGTTGCGGTTGAACTCGGCGGTCACCCCGGCCGCGTCGTCGTACGCGGGGACGATGACCGCCGGGTCCTTGACCAGGTCGGTGCCGAGGAGCAGCCAGTCGCCGGGCTCCAGGGCCGCGCGCATGGCGGCGAGGAAGCCGGCCCGCTCGGCGGGGAGCAGGTTGCCGATGGTCCCGCCGAGGAAGATCACCAGTCGGCGTCCGCCGGCGGGCAGCCGATCGAGGTGCCTGGTGAAGTCCCCGACGATGCCGCGTACCCGCAGCCTGGGGTAGTCGGCGGCGATCTGCTCGGTGGACTGCCGCAGGGCGCTGACCGACACGTCCAACGGCACGAAGGTGCCCAGCCCGCCACGGCGGGTGAAGGCGTCCAGCAGCAGCCGGGTCTTCTCCGACGAGCCGGAGCCCAGCTCGATCAGCGTCTTCGCCCCGGTCAGCTCGGCGATCTCGCCCGCCCGTTCGGCCAGCACGGACCGCTCGGCCCGGGTCGGGTAGTACTCCGGCAGGCGGGTGATCTCCTCGAACAGCTCGCTGCCCCGGGCGTCGTAGAACCACTTGGGCGGCAGCCACTTCGGTGCCGAGGTCAGCCCAATCCGCACGTCCTCCCGCAGCCCGCGCCCGAGGTCCTGCTCCTCCAGGTAGATCTCCAGCGGTTCGACGCTCATCAGGTGTCCCCCTCCGTCACTCGTGTCGTGTCCCCACCTGCCGGCCGGTCGACGGGTCCGCCCCCGGGCAGGGTGTCGACCCGGGCCCCGGCGGTCGTGGCCACCACCAGCCGCCCGTCCGGCACCGCCTGCCAGCCGGGCTCGTCGTCGTGCGGTTCCGAGGCCAGCAGCACCGCGCCCGGGGTCCGCCGCAGCGACAGCGCGTGGCCGGCGACGCTGGCCACGACGGTCCGCCCGTCGGTGAGCAGCAGGTTGAGCCGGGACCCGGGCGCCGCCGCCGCGACCCGCGTCACCGTGTCGGCGACCGCCCGCGCCGGGTCGTCCCCGGCGCGCAGCCGGTGCCGTACCAGGGCCCAGAGCAGCGCCGCGTCGGTCGGCGCGTCGAGGGTGAGCAGGTCGCGTACGGGCAGCCGGCCGGCGAGCCCGGTCACCGCGTCCGGCCAGCCGCGGACCACCCCGTTGTGGCTGAACAGCCACGGACCCTCCGCGAACGGGGCGACGGCGGTGTCGAGCACCGGCATGCCGACGGTGGCCGACCGGACGGCGGCCAGCACCGCGCCGCTGGTGGTGGCCGCGGCCAGCTCCGGCAGCGTCACGTCGCCCCAGATCGGCGTGCCCCGCCGGTAACGCAGCGGCTCGCCGCCGCCGGGCGGGTACCAGCCGACGCCGAAGCCGTCGGCGTTGATCGTCCCGCCGCCGCGCATGTCCCGGGGTGCCCAGGACTGCCGCACCAGGGAGTGCGGCGGGTCGTACAGCAGGGCCCGCAGGCTCACCGGCGGCCCGACGTACGCCAGGTGCCGGCACATCAGGCGGCACCGCCGGTCGGGCCCGCGGCCCCGCCGGACGTCCGCCGGGGCGCGGTCGCCACCGGGTGCGGCGTCACCGGGGTGCTTCCTCCGGCCGGGCGTCGCGGGCGCAGCGGAAGCCGCTGAAGATCTGCCGCCGGATCGGGTAGTCCCAGTTGCGGAACGTCCCCCGGCAGGCGGCCCGGTCGGTGCCGAACGAACCGCCGCGCAGCACCCGGTGGTCCTCGCCGAAGAACACCTCCGAGTACTCCCGGTAGGGGAAAGCGGTGAAGCCGGGGTGCCCCCGGAAGGTGCTGGCGGTCCACTCCCAGACGTCGCCGACGAGCTGGTGCACCCCCAGCGGCGACGCGCCGGCCGGGTACGCGCCCACCGGCGCCGGCCACAGGTGCCGCTGCCCGAGGTTGGCGTGCTCGGCGGTCGGGTCCTCGTCGCCCCACGGGTAGCGGCGGGACCGGCCGGTGGCCGGGTCCCAGCGGGCGGCCTTCTCCCACTCGGCCTCGGTGGGCAGCCGCCTGCCGGCCCACGCGGCGTACGCCTGCGCCTCGTGCCAGCAGACGTGCGCCACCGGCTCGTCGGCCCGCACCGGGGACCACCGGCCGAACCGCCGGTACGCCCACCCTCCGCCGTCGCGCCGCCAGTGCATCGGCGCGGTCAGCCCGGCCTCGGTGCGGTGCCGCCAGCCGGCCTCGCTCCACCAGCGCGGGTCGTCGTAGCCGCCGTCGGCCATGAACTCGGCGTACCGGCCGTTGCTGACCGGGGCGGCGTCGATGACGTACGCGGGCAGGTGGACGGTGTGCGCGGGGCGCTCGTTGTCCAGCGCCCACGGGTCGGTGGAGGTGCCCATGGTGAACCCGCCGGCCGGGACGAAGACCTCGTCGGCGACCCGGGCGCGCGGCTCCGGCGGGGGCGGGGCGTGCAGTGCCGGCGGGCCGGTGCGGAGCTGGTGGGTGGCGAGCATGGTCTCGTCGTGCTGCTGCTCGTGCTGGACGATCATGCCGAAGGCGAACCCGTCGGCGACCAGCGGACGGTCGGTGAACGGCACCCGGTCGAGCAGGTCGTGCACCTTGTCCCGGACGGTGGCGAGGTAGGCGCGGGCCTCGGCGGGCGGCAACAGCGGCAGCGCCGGGCGGTCCCTGCGGGGCTGCTTGAACGCGTCGTACAGGTCGTCGATGTCCCGCCGGACGGGCTCGCGCCCGCCGACGTCCCGGACCAGCCAGAGTTCCTCCTGGTTGCCGACGTGGGCGAGGTCCCACACCAGCGGGGACATGATCGGCGAGTGCTGGCGCATCAGGTCGGCGTCGTCGACGGCCTCGGTGAGCAGGGCCGTCCGCGTCCGGGCGCGCTCCAGCTCGGCGGCGATCCGGTCGCGCAGCCGCTCCGTGCCGAGTTCGTGGATGGTCGTCACCGCGTTCCCCTCTCCGTGGCGGTCAGTCGCCCCCGTAGTGCGTCGGCGGTCTCGTCGCGCAGCGGGGCCGGCAGGTCGAGCCGGGGCAGGGCCGCCAGCGCCAGGTCGAGCAGACCGGCGGCGGCGCGCGCCAGCGGGGGGTCGGCCAGCCCGTGCCGGGCCGCGACGTCCCACCGGTCGGCCACTGCGGCGGCGACGCTCGCGGCGCGGGCCACCGTCCCGGGGTCGGCGAAGAGCGCGGCCAGCACGGCCAGCGGGAGCCGCCAGTCCGGCCCCGGCTGGGCGTCCAGGTAGCGGATCTCCAGGTACCCACGGGGCCGGACCACCGGGAACAGGGTGCTCAGGTGGTAGTCCAGGTCGTCCGTGGTGGGCGGGCGGGGCAGCGCGCCGGCGAGCCAGTCGCCGAAGGTCACCCCCGCCGGCGGGGTCCAGTCCGCGGCGTCGTCGCGCAGGCACAGCAGCGGCGCGGCCAGCGCGTACGCCGTCCAGGCCGCCACCGGGTCGGCGTCGGGCCGGGCCGGCGACCAGACCGGCCGGGTGCGGGCGGGGTCGATGGCCAGCCAGGCCGCCATCCGGGCGGACGCCCAGCCGGTGCGCCGCCCGGCGTGCCGCCCGGCCGTGGCGAACGCGGCGAGCAGCGGCGGGCCGACCGCGTGCGCCGCCGCCCAGCGGGCCGCCACCTGCTCCGGTTCGCCCGCGTCGAGGCAGACCTGGAGACCGGCGGTGCTGTACATCATGGTCCGGCCGGCCGTCCCGCCTCGGTCGAACACGCAGCGCATGGCGCGGTAGCGCAGGGTGTCGACGACCGGGCGCGGTGTCCGGAACGGGTCGATGCCGGTGCGGCCGAGGGCGAGGCCGGCGGCCCGGAGCAGGCCGGTGACCTGGGCGATGTCGGCGTCGGTGGCCTTGATCAGCGCGGCGACCGAGGGTCGCGGCGGGGTGGATATCTCGAGCTGGCCGCCGGGCTCGACGGTCACGGCGCTGCCGTGCCGGAGCGGTGCGGCTGGGCTGGAGTCGTCGATGGTGACGGGGGCGTGTCGCCCCAGCGCCGCCAGCAGCCGTTCCCGGTCGACGGGGAGGGCGGGGTCGGCGGCGTCGTGCACGGTCCATTCCAGTTCGACGCCGGTGTGGGTGGGTGGGCCGGTCTTGAAGCAGATCCGGGCGATGTGCCGGGCGGCGTCGGCCGCCTCCAGCAAGCGGGTGTTCCGGTCCAGCTCCGGCGATGTCACCACGAGACGATTCCTTCCCGCGCTGGTTGACTGACGACCACACCGCTGACGGCCGTTTCCTGACCGTGACCGGTCCGGGCGTCCGCGGTGCACCCATCCTCTGTCTAGCAGACGAAATCCGCTCGTCTTGCCGTAACAGATGTTTCGTTGCCGGTCGTCCGGGTCGGGGCGCGAGGGGGCCGTCGGCCCAGGTCAGGACGGGAGCTTCGCCGCGTCCGGGATCTCGCCGCCGGTCGCCGCCGCCGCGTTCCGGTCCGGCCGGCCGGGGTGGGAGGGGCGCACGGTGGGGACCCGCCCGGAATCCGCCCCGCCCAGCAGGTCCTGGCAGAAGCTCTCCACCTCGGCGGCCCCGCCGGCGGCGGTGACCAGGGGCGCGAAGCCGGGCTTCTCCAGCGCCCGTTCCCGCTGGGCCGCCGACTTGGCCAGGTACGCCCGGCACAGCCCCGGCAGTTGGGCACCGGCACCCGAGTGGCCCGGGTCGGGGCTGCGGGTGTCGGTGTCGGTGCCCGGCGTCCCGGGCCGGGCCGGGCCGGACGGGCGGGCGCCGGACGGCGTGGCGGTCGGGGCCGGGATGGGGGACGGGGACCTGCCAGGGCCGGATCCGGTGGGGCGGGGCGCGGTGGGGCCGGCGGCATCCGGGTCTGCGGGGCTGGCCGACGCGGCGGACGGCGCCGACGGGGGCGCCGGTTCCTCCGCCCGGTCCAGGGTGGCCGCCGCGACGGCGACGCCAGCGGTGGCGGTGGCGGCCAGCGCGCCGATCCAGGCGACCACACCGACGGTGAGTCGGCGGGGCGTCCGCGCCGGGCCCGACGCCGGGGCCACCCGGGCGGCCCGGAAGGCCGCCAGCGCCCTCTCCTCCCCGGCCAGTTCGCCGGGGAGGGTCGGTCCGGCCGCGGCGGCGAGCAGTTGGGCCAGCGGATCTCCGGCGGGACGGCCGGGGCCGGCGGCGTCCTCCCGGTCGGCGGCCCGGTCCCGTCGGGCAGCGGCGGTGTCCTCGTCCTGCGCGGCCCGGCCCGGGCGGGGTGCCGCGGCGTCCCGGGCGGCGCGGGCCGCGTCGAGGAGCCGGTCGGACTCGGACCGGCCGGCGGGGTGCCGCCCGGGGCGGTCTGGTTGACGGAAGCTCATCGGTGTCCCCTCACGTCACCGTCCGCCGGCTCGACGCGCGGCGCGTCCGGGGCCGACCGATCCGTCCGGGGAAGGGGCGGGATGACGGACGGCATCGCGGTCGGGAGCGGATCGTGACGTTGCACGAGTGCGGCTAGCCGGCGCAGGCCGCGATGGGCGGCCGTGCGCACCGCGCCGGCCCGGCAGCCCAGCACCCGGGCGGCGGTCTCGGCGTCCAGGCCGACGACCGCACGCAGCAGCACCGCCTCGGCCTCCCGAGGCGGCAGGGTGGCGATCAGCGCCAGCGCGGCCTCGGTGCCGAGCGTCTCGCCGGCCCGCTCGGCCGTGTCGGCGTCACCGGCCAGGTCGCTGAGCGTCTGCACCGGCACCGGCATCGAGGGCCGCCGGCGCTGGCGGCGCAGATGGTCCATGGCCCGGTTCCGGGCGATGGTGACGGTCCAGGCACGAAACTCCCCGCCGGTGAAGGCCGGCAGGTCGCGGGAGATCTGCAACCACGTCTCGGAGGCGACGTCCTCCGCCTCGGCCCCGACCAGTGCGGTCAGGTAGCGCAGCAGGCCGGGCTGGAGGCTGCGGTAGAGGAACCGGAAGGCGTCCTCGTCACCGGCCCGCGCCGCGACGACCGCCTCGTTCAGCTCACCGGCCATGGCTCCGCCGTCCCCGCCGCCCGGCCTCCGAAGACCGGCGTACGCCGACCGCGTCGCACGCGACGCCGGCCCGGCCCGGCGGCCGGACCTCATCCCGCACCATCAGCCCCCCGCTGACCAGATCACGCCCGACGCCGGTACGGCGCGGACGGCACGTCCGGGCGCAGCACGCGGCACGTCCGCCGACGGGTGTGTCGTGCCAACGCCGCCGGGCGGGCCCGAGCCGGGCTAACGCTAGGAGTGGAGGGGCAGGTGGACAAGCCACCGACTGCCGGAAAAAGAGTGAGAATTATCAACCCGCCTGCCCGGCGTGTCGATGTAACACGTCGGGGTCAGCCGACGCCTGAGCCCGCCCGCGAGCGGCACGGAGCCCCGGTTGATGCAGGCCACGACCCGCTTGACCAACACACCCGCCCACCACTGTGACCGACTGTCGCGAAAAGGTCACAGAATATCCGACCCGGGAATCCCCTCGCTGCCCCGTCGCCACGAAGGCCCCGTCCGATTGGGCCAGATCACGAGAAGTGCTCCGCGCCGGCTCTGGGTACGGTAGTGCCGTGTTGTCTTCGGGAGTCGTGCTCAGCGGTCGGTACCGCCTGGACGACCGTGTCGCCACCGGCGGCATGGGTGACGTCTGGCGGGCCACGGACCAGATCCTCGGCCGCCAGGTCGCGGTAAAGGTCCTGCTTCCGGCACTGGTCTCCGACCCCGACTTCATCGCCCGGTTCCGGACCGAGGCGCGGATCATGGCCGCCCTGCGACACCCGGGCATCGTGCAGGTCTACGACTGCGGCGAGGACGACCTGCCCGACGGCGGGCGGGCCGACTACCTGGTCATGGAGTTCGTCGAGGGCCAGCCGTTGTCCCGACGGATCGAGGCGGCCGGGCAGCTCGACGTCGCCGAGACCATGTCGATCGTCGCCCAGGCGGCGCAGGCGCTGCACGCGGCGCACCTCGGCGGCATCGTGCACCGCGACGTCAAGCCGAGCAACCTGCTGGTGCAGGAGGACGGCACCGTCGTGCTGGTCGACTTCGGGGTGGCCCGGTCGACCAATGTCACGAGCATCACCAGCGCCGACGCGGTGCCGGGCACCGCGCTCTACATGGCCCCCGAACAGGCAGCCGGCCGGCCGGTCTCCGGTGCCACCGACATCTACGCCCTCGGCGCCGTGGCGTACTGCTGCCTGACCGGCGGGCCGCCCTTCACGGGGGACAACCCGTTGCAGGTCGCCGTCCGACACCTGGACGACGAGCCGCCGGAGCTGCCGCAGGAGATCCCGGCGTCGGTGCGGCAGCTGGTGGATCGGGCCCTGGCGAAGGATCCGGCAGAGCGGTTCGCCACCGGCGCGGCGATGGCCGAGGCGGCGCGGGCCACCGTCGCGGACGGCTCGGCGCCGACCAGCACCGTGCCGGTCCCGCTGCGCGGAGCCGCCGGCGGCGGTGCCGCCGCGGGCGCCAGCGGTACCACCCGCGACGACCTGCCGCCGGTGCGGCGGCCCACCTCCTCCACCCGGCGCGGCGGGCGGCGCGGCACCCTGCTCGGCGCGCTCGTGGCGGTGCTGGTGGCGGTGGCCGGGCTCACCGCGGCCCTGGGCGCGACGCGGGGCGACGACGCCCCCGCGACGAAGTACCAGCCGACCGTCCCGGCTGCCGTCCCGACGCAGCGCGACGACTCGGCCGCCACCGAGGGAGCCGCGGTCGACGAGGGTCCGACCGGCCGGCCGGGCCGCCGCCCCTCGGCCCCGGCCAGCCCGACGGCGACCCCGAAGCCGAGCGGGTCGGCCACGCCGAAGCCGTCCAGCACGCCGACGGCGAGCGCGCCGGTCGACCCGCCGACCACGACGAGCGCGCCGGTCGACCCGCCGCCCACCACGGCGAGCACCCCGGTCGACCCGCCGCCCACCACGGCGAGCACCCCGGCCGACCCGCCCGCCCTGAACGGCTGACCCCACGCGCCGACCGACCCCGGCCGGATGACCGATCGGGCCGGGGTAACGGCTTCCCACCGGCTCCGTCATCCCCAAACCGGACTTTAAACGCAGATACTCCCTTACGCTGACGAGGATGCATGTTCCGTCGTCTGCGGGAGCACGGGTGAGCGCTGAGAAGTTGGTCGTCATCGGCCAGGGATACGTCGGCCTGCCGCTGGCCGTGCGGGCGGTCGAGGCGGGAATGGACGTCGTCGGCCTCGACGTCGACGCCGACCGGGTCAAGCGGCTCGCCTCCGGCGAGTCCTTCGTCGAGGACATCCCGACCGACCGGCTCGGCCGCGCGCTGGGCAGCGGCCGGTACCGGCCGAGCACGGAGTACACCGAGGCCGAGGGCTTCGACGTCTGCGTGATCACCGTGCCCACCCCGCTGCGCGACGGCGTCCCCGACCTGAGCTTCGTCGAGCAGGCCGGAGTGGGCATCGGCCCGTACGTTCGGCCGGGCTGCGTGGTGGTCCTGGAGTCGACCACCTACCCGGGCACCACCGAGGAACTCCTCCGACCGCTGCTGGAGTCGGCCAGCGGGCTGACCAGCCCCGGCGACTTCCACCTCGGCTACAGCCCCGAGCGGATCGACCCCGGCAACCCCACCTGGAAACTGGAGAACACCCCGAAGGTGGTCTCCGGGGTGGACGCCGAGTCCCGCGACCGGGTCGACGCGTTCTACCGCCGGCTGGTCGAGCGGACCGTGCCGGTGGACTCCACCCGGGTCGCCGAGCTGACCAAACTGATCGAGAACACCTTCCGCCAGGTCAACATCGCGCTGATCAACGAGCTGACGATGCTCAGCCACCACCTCGACATCGACGTCTGGCAGGCGATCGAGGCGGCCGAGACCAAGCCGTTCGGGTTCATGCCGTTCCGCCCCGGGCCGGGCGTCGGCGGGCACTGTCTGCCGATCGACCCGTGCTACCTGTCCTGGCAGGTCAAGCGGCGGCTGGGGCGTCAGTTCCGGTTCATCGAGCTGGCCAACGACGTCAACCACGAGATGCCCGACCACGTCGCCCAGCGGATCATGGGCGGGCTGAACCGGGCCGGCCGCGCGGTCAACGGAGCGCGGCTGCTGCTGCTCGGGCTGGCGTACAAGCCGAACACCGGGGACATGCGGGACTCCCCCGCCGTCGACGTGGCCCGCCGCCTGCAGGCCCTCGGCGCGGACGTGCGCGCCGTCGAGCCGTACGCCGAGCCGCACCACGTGCCCGCCGGGGTGACCGTGGTCGGGCTGACCGAGCACGAGGTCCGGCAGGCCGACGCGGTGGTCGTGGTGACCGACCACGACTGCCTCGACTACGACCTGGTGGTGCGGCACGCCCGGTACGTCTTCGACACCCGCAACCGGTGCCACGGCCCGGCCGTCGAGCGGCTCTGAACACAAGGACTCGTCGCGGGGTCCCCGCCCACGGGCGGGGACCCCGCGACGTCACTCGGTGCCGAGGGACTCCACGACCGGGCGGGCCAGGGCCCGGCGAGCCGGGAGGACGGACGCGGCGAGCGCGGCGAGCACCGCCACCGCGAGGATCAGCCCGAGCTGCCCCCACGGCATGACCAGCGTGAAGTCGCCGCCCAGGCGGGCGACCACGGCCATCGCCCCGGCGCTGACCCCGATGCCGAGGCCCACCCCGAGCACCGTGCCGACCAGCGCCATCAGCACCGCCTCCACGGCGAGCATGGCGCGCATCCGGCCCCGGGTCAGCCCGACCGCGCGCAGCACCGCGTTCTCCCGGGTCCGCTCCACCACCGACAGGCTCAGCGTGTTGGCGACCCCGACCAGCGCGATCACCACCGCCAGGCCGAGCAACGCGGTGACGAACGCCAGTAGCATGTCGACCGTGCCGGTGAGCGTCTTCTTGTACGCCGCCTGGTCCATCAGGTTCACCGTCGGGTAACGGGTCACCACCGACTCGACGGCCTCCCGGGCCCGCTCGGCGGGCACCCCGGCGGCCGGGTCGACCTCGACGAGGTAGCCGCGCTCGGCCGGGAAGAGGCGGGTGAAGTCGGCGTCGACCACGTCGACCACGTGCCCGGCCGGGACCGGGCTGCCGGCCAGCAACGGGCCGTCGGCGACGACGACGGCGGCGACCTCGAACGGCCGCCCGGCGAGGGTGACGGTGTCGCCGACCGCCCAGCCCTTCGCCCGGGCCAGCTCCCGGTGCACCAGCACCCGGCCCGGCCCGAGCCGGCCCGCGTCGCCGGCGTCCACGGCGGTCAGGGTGCGCCCGACCAGCGCCGGGTGGGCGGTTCGCAGCTCGACCCCGCCGCTGACCCGGCTGCGCTGCTCGTGCACCACGCCCAGTTCGGCGCGGGCGGCCAGCTCGTCCGCGAGGCCCGGTGGCAGGCCCCCGTCGATGCCGGCGACCAGGAAGTCCACCCCGATCTGCTGGTCCACGGCCCGCTCGATGCCGGTCTTGACGCTGCGCGCCCCGACCACGAAAGCGGACACCAGTCCGATGCCGATGACCAGGGCGGTGGCGGTGGCGGCGATCCGGCGCGGGTTGCGCACCGCGTTCGCCACGGCCAGCCCGGCGGTCGCCCCGAACAGCCGGCGTGCCGGCCAGCCGAGCACCCGCACCAGCGCCGGCACCAGCACCGGGCCGAACAGCACGATGCCGAAGAAGGTGAGCACCCCACCCGCCGCGACCAGCGGCACCTGGCCGCCGGCCCCCGCCGCCACCAGCGCGGCCACCCCCGAGCCGAAGACCAGCGCGCCGGCCGCCAGCCGGACCCGGCCGGCCCGGCGGGTGGGCTGCACCGCCGCGTCGGTGAGCGCGGCCACCGGCGCGATCCGGGTGCCCCGCCAGGCCGGCACGGCGGCGGCCCCGACGGTGAGGGCGGTGCCCAGCAGCAGGCAGGTCAGCACGGTCGACGCGGTGACGGCGAGCCCGCCGGAGACGGGCACGTCGAACGCGGACAGCAGCGCGTTCATCCCGACGGCCAGGCCGGTCCCGGCGGCCACCCCGAGCGCGGAGGCGGCCAGCCCGGTCACCGCCGCCTCCAGCAGCGTCGCCCGGAACACCTGCCCCCGGGTCGCGCCGACCAGCCGCAGCAGGGCGGTGCGCCGGGTGCGCTGGGCGAGCACGATGGCGAAGGTGTTGGCGATGACGAACCCCGCCACCACCACGGCGACCCCGGCGAAGGTGAGCAGGAACAGGTTGAACTGCTTCAGGTCGCGTACGGCGTCCTCGACGGCGGCGTCGAGGATCTCCTGCCGGTCCTTCACGCTCACGCCGGCACCGGTCACCGCCGCCAGCCGGTCGGCCAGCTCCGCCGCCGGCACGCCGGGCGCGGCGGCCACCATGATCCGCCCGTAGCCTTTCTCCGCGGCGACGGCGAGGGCGTCGGGCCCGGCCAGGCCGATGAACGGCCCGCCGACGTCCCGGGAGGTGCCGGCCACGTCGACCGTGCCGACCAGGGTGTACGGGCGGGCCGCTCCCCCGCTGCCGCCCACGTTCACCGGCGACCCGAGGGTGAATCCCTCCTCGGCCACCGTCGGCGCGTCGAGGACCAGCTCACCGGGGCGCTGCGGGAGCCGCCCGGCCACCACGTCGTACGACTGGAGGGCCGGGTCGGTGGGGATCGCGGCGAGGACGGCGAAGCCGAGCACGGGCCGGCCGTCGGAGCCGACCACCCCGGCGGTGCCGGTCAGTTCCCCGTCGGCGGCGCGCACCCCGTCGACCGCGCGTACCTTTTCGACCAGGGCGGGCGGGATCGGAGCCTGCTCGGCGTACACGGCGAGGTCGGTGTGCCGGTCGAAGGTGCCGGCCCGGTCGTACGCGCCCTGCCTCATCCCGTCGGTGAAGATCAGGGTGCCGGCGACGAAGGCGACGCCGAGCACCACGGCCAGCGAGGAGAGCAACAGCCGCAGCGCGTCGGCGCGCATCATGCGCAGGGTCAGCCGGGTCATCGAGGGCCCCCCGCCGCGCCGGCCGGTGCCGGGTCCAGGCGGGCGAGGGCGTCGAGGACCGCCTCGGCGGTCGGCGCGGTCAGCTCGCGGACCAGCCGGCCGTCGGCGAGGAACACCACCCGGTCGGCGTGGCTCGCGGCGACCGGGTCGTGGGTCACCATCACCACGGTCTGGCCGAGGGTGTCGACGGCCTCGCGGAGCAGCCGCAGCACCTCCGCGCCGGAGCGGGAGTCGAGGTTGCCGGTCGGCTCGTCGGCAAAGATCACCCACGGCTTGGTGATCAGGGCACGGGCGACGGCGACCCGCTGCTGCTGGCCGCCGGAGAGCTCGGCGGGCCGGTGCCGCAGCCGGTCGGTCAGCCCGACGGCGGCGACCACCTGGCGCAGCCAGCCCGGGTCGGGCCGGCGGCCGGCGATGGCCAGCGGGAGCACGATGTTCTCCTCGGCCGTCAGCGCGGGCAGCAGGTTGAACTTCTGGAAGACGAAGCCGACCCGGTCCCGGCGCAGCAGGGTCAGCCGCTTGTCGTCGAGCCGTCCGGTGTCGGCGTCGCCGATGCGCACCGTGCCGGCGCTGGGCCGGTCGAGGCCGGCAAGGCAGTGCATCAGGGTGGACTTGCCGGAGCCGGACGGGCCCATGATGGCCGTGAACCGGCCGGCGGCGAAGTCGACGTCGACGCCGTCGAGGGCGACGACCCGCGCCTGACCGACGCCGTACTCCTTGCGCAGGCCCCGGGCGGTGACCGCGACGCCGGCGGCGGCGAACGCGGGAGGTGGTACGGACACGTGGTGCTCCCCGTGAAGACGGCGGCTGGGACGTCTCCGACGCTATGGGCGACACCGGCCGACCCGCGTCCACCCGCGCGCTCGACCTCGGTGCGCCCAGGGGTGCGCCGCCCGGTACGGCGGCGTACGACCTGAGTCGTACCCGCCGTCAGCCCCCGGGGGTGACCAGGCCGCTCTCGTACGCCAGCACCACTGCCTGGACCCGGTCGCGGAGCTGGAGCTTGGCCAGGATCCGCCCGACGTGGGTCTTCACGGTCGCCTCGGCGACGTGCACCCGGGCGGCGATCTCGGCGTTGGACAGGCCCTGCGCCACCAGCAGCAGGATCTCCCGCTCCCGCTCGGTGAGCTGGGTCAGCCGGGGGTCCCCGGTGGGGCCGGGGCCGAGCTGGCCGGCGAACCGTTCCAGCAGCCGGCGGGTGATCGGCGGGGCGACCACCGAGTCGCCCTCGGCCACCACCCGGATCGCGGCCAGCAACTCCTCCGGGGGGACGCTCTTCAGCAGGAACCCGCTCGCCCCGGCCTGGAGCGCGGCGAACGCGTCGGACTCGGTGTCGAAGGTCGTCAGGACCAGCACCCGGGGGGTGCCCCCGGGCCGGCCCGCGCAGATCCGCCGGGTCGCCTCCACCCCGTCCATGGTCGGCATCCGGATGTCCATCACCACCACGTCGGCCTCGATCCGGTCGAGCACCCGCAGCGCGTCCGCGCCGTCGATCGCCTCACCGACCACGGTCAGGTCCGACTGGGAGTCCAGCACCATCCGGAATCCCGCCCGCACCAGCGCCTGGTCGTCCACGATCACCACGCGGATCGTCATGCCGCCACCTCCGTCCCGGTGCTCGACGGTAGCGGCAGCCGTACCTCGACCTGCCACCCCCCGGTCAGCCTGGGACCGGCGGTGAGGCTGCCGTCGTACACCGTCACCCGTTCGCGCATGCCGACCAGGCCGTGACCGCCGGAGGGCGCGGGCCGGACCACCGGCCGACCGCGACCGTCGTCGGCGGCCCGGACCACGACGGCGCCGGGCGGGTGGTCCATCCCCAACGCGACCGTCGCGCCGACCCCGGCGTGCTTGAGGGCGTTGGTCAGCGCCTCCTGCACCACCCGGTACACGGTCAGCTCCAGGCCGGGCGGCAGCGCCGGGGGCTCGCCGGTGACCGTCCAGTCGATGCGCAGCCCGGCGGCGCGGAACCGGTCCAGCAGGTCGGGCAGCCCCACCAGCGCCGGTCGCCGGTGCACCGGTTCCGCCGACAGGCCCGGGGGCCCCGGACCGTCCGTCCCGGCCGCCGCGGCGGGCCCGGCCGCTTGGTCGGGCGCGCTCGGCTCCCGCAGTACGCCCACCAGGCGGCGCATCTCCTCCAGCGCCTGCCGGCCGGTGTCGGCGACCACCTTCACCGCCTCCCGGGCGGTCTCCGGGTCCCGGTCGAACATGTATCGCGCC
Organism: Micromonospora sp. NPDC020750; assembly: GCF_044334565.1. Taxonomy (NCBI): domain Bacteria; kingdom Bacillati; phylum Actinomycetota; class Actinomycetes; order Micromonosporales; family Micromonosporaceae; genus Micromonospora; species Micromonospora sp. NPDC020750. Next base: position 448,298 of record NZ_JBIRTH010000004.1, on the reverse strand, counting down.
CCGTCGGCCTGCACGATCATCACGGCCATGCTGTGCGCCACCACGTCGTGCAGCTCCCGGGCGATCCGGGTGCGCTCCTCGGCCACCGCCGCCCGCGACTCGGCCTCCCGCTCGCGCTCCAGGGTGGTGGCCCGCTCCTCCAGGCTGAGCACGTAGAGCCGCCGGGTACGCACGTTGAGGCCCATCAGCCAGACCGCGCCGGTGACCAGGGCGAACCAGATCGCCGTGGCCCACCAGACGACCGTGCCCTGCATCTGGAACGCGCCCAGCACCACCCCGACGGCGGCGACGATGCCGGCGACGATGCCGTCGCGCAGCCGCTCGGCGTACTTCACGACGCTGTACAGGGCGATCAGCACGGCGATGTCGAAGGCCAGCGGTCCCCAGCCGGCGACCACCTGAACCAGGGCGAGCACGGCGATGGCCGCCGTCACCGCCGACGGGTGGGTTCGCCGGAACAGCAACGTCACGGCCATCGCCGCGCCGACGCCGGTGGCCCACCACCCGCCGGGCTGGTTGACCGCGCCGGCGAGGCCGAACAGCACCACGAAGCCGGAGACCGCCACGTCGAAGGCCACGCTGCGCAGCGGCCGGCCGAACAGGATCCGCTTCACGGTCACCCAGCGTACGGGCCGGCGTGTGGTCCGGGCGTGGCCGGCCGGCTCCGGGCGGTGGGGCGTACCCGGCTCCCGGTGGGCCCGTCGGGTGGGACGCGAACGGGCAGGCGTACAGGAGCGTCGCGGGCCGCCGTTGATACACAATCGCGCGTGACTATTTGATTCATGTTCCGCCGTATCCGGGAATTACCGCCTCCCCGGCAAATGCGGACACCCTTTGAGCAATCGACATTCTTAAGTGTTTCATTGTTTGTGGCCGCTGCCTTACAGTAATCGAGCCGGGTGGCCGGGAACCTCAAAATCACTCGGACCTCCACCGCCCCATCGAAAGGGAATCAGCATGACAATCGCACGCACACGTCCACGTCCGCGCGTGGCACGGCTGCTGTTCGGTGCCGTACTGACCGCCATCATGGCGTTCTCCGTGGGCGGTACCGCTGCGGCCGCCGTCGACTCGGGCAGCGGCATGGCCGCCAACGCCCGCACCGACGTCTACATCAAGGACATCGCGAGCGACACCGGCTTCGAGCCGCACGGCGCCATCTATTCGTCGTTCTTCAACAGCCCGAACATCAAGATCTGCCCCACCGCGGTGGAGTGCGCCTCGTCCACGAATCCGGTCGTCGGCTCGACGAGTTACATTTTCGTGAAGCTGAACAACCACGGCCCCTACGGTTCCGGAATCAGCAGCGGAACGCTGAAGGCGTACTACACCACCTCCGGCGGCGCCGCGAACTGGCCGCTAAACTGGACGCAGATCGGCGCGAAGCCGCTGGTGGTCGCCGCCTCCGGGGTAACCACGACGTCGATCGCGTGGAACAACGTGCCCTCCATCGGGCACTTCTGCCTCCTGCTGCGTTGGGAGTCGCCGACCGACCCGATGCTGTTCGAGGGCCCGGCGACGTCCATCAACACGCAGTACAACAACAACATCGCCTGGAAGAACGCCAACACCGTCCCGGCGGCCACCCCCGGCTCGATCTCGGTCCGGCCGTACGCCCTGGCGAACGCCCTGGACGTGCCGGCCAAGTTCGACCTCGCGTTCCGGCCGCTGGGCGAGGCGGTGCCGGGTGCCAAGATCGTCGCCGACCTCGGCCCCGAGATGTTCCAGCGCTGGCGGGCCGCGGGTGCGCAGGGTGAGGGTATCCGGGTCGTCGGCAACACCTCGATCCAGATCGTCGACCCGGCCAAGGCACAGATCAAGGACCTGCTGATCAACCCGAACGAGCGGCCCGTGCTGTCGCTCAGCTTCTCGGTGGACCAGGTCCTGCAGAAGCCGTACGTGCTCCAGGTCGTCCAGGTCGGCCCGGCCAAGGAGATCGGCGAGAAGTTCGACGTGGGCGGGGTGGACTACACCTTCGATCCCAAGGAGCGCTGACGAGGGGGCGGTGGGCCGGGGGCCGGGGATCGCATCCCACGGCGCCCGGCCCACCGGCGTGCCGCCGCCCACCCCACGCCGGCCACTACGCGCCGGGACGGGGCCTGGAGGGAAACGGCCAGCCGTCCTTCAGGATCTACGGGAGGGTGACCGGGAGGCGGTACTGACGGTCCGTGCCCGTGGTGGTGCGGAGGTGGATCTCCCCGGTGCGCAGGCCGTACGTGACCGACCAGCGGGTGTGGCCCTGCCGGACGTCGTTGAGCAGTTCCAGCGCCGCCCGGTCGTCGACCACCCCGCCGGCCTTCGCCAGCGCTGCGGCGAGCACGCCGTAGCGGTGGTCGGTGCGCCGCTTGTCCTCGGGTACGCCGACAACGGGCACGTTGGTCAGCGCCTGCCAGCTCCCCCGCCCCTTCTCGACCCGCAGCGCCCCGTCGACGAACTCGACCACGGCCGACGCCCCCGTGGCGTCGGCGAGCAGGTAGTGCAGCGGCGGCCCGCCCTCGAAGTCGAGGTTGTGCCGGCCGAACACGGCGACGGCCTCGTCCACGGTGGCTGCCTGGTCGAGTACCAGCCGCAGGATGCGCACCGAGCCGACCGTGGGCTTGCCCGCCTCGGGGCGGGCGGTCGCGGCGTCGTCGGCGGCCAGCCCGACGGCGAGCCCGCGCTCGTTCATCCCGTCGAAGGGCAGCAGGGGCGCGTCGAGCAGCCGGCGGTCCCCCGTGGGGTCGGCGCCGACGCCGAGGTAGGACATGTCGACCAGGGAGACCGTGGCGTACCCGTCGGGCGGGTCGGTGCGCAGCACCAGAGCCGGGTTGGCCTCCCAGTCGAAGTTGCGGGCGAACAGCGGCCGGCTCCGGTCGCCCCACGCGGCGAAGAGCGAGCAGCCGAACGGGCTGGGCGGCGCGGCGTCGGTGCCGACGGTGGGGTCGTAGTCGCCGACGAAGGTCATCTCCCACATCGGCAGGTCGTCGACCTTGCGCAGGCTGGCCAGGGTCTGTTCGGCCTCGGCCGCGCTCTGCCGCGAGGCGGTGGGCGTGCCGGTCGCCGGGCCGGCGGGCGTCGACCCGGCGGCGGTGGGCTCGGGTCCGGAGCAGGCGGTCACGGCGAGCAGCAGGGCCAGGCCGGCGCCGAGGAGGGTCCTACGCATAGTTCCTGAACGCTAAGTCAGCCATCGACCGTTGTCCACCATGGCTGGCGGTCCGGGGAGCCGGCGGCGGGAACGCCGCCGCCGGCCGTCAGGTCCGTCCGATCCTGGCGGCACCGAGTGCCTGGTCACAGGGGCACGGCGAGCCGCCGGGGCGGCCCGGCCGCTGTGCGAGGATCAGCCGCCGTGATCACTGACGGCGGCGAGCCACCCGCACCGGCCGGTCGGACCCGGCTGCGTCGGTTGCACCCGCTCGACGGGGTGGCGCTGGGGCTGGCCCTGCTCGGGGCTGCCTGCGCGCTGACCGGGCTGCTGCCGCGCGCCGAGACGGCGGCCACCCTGGCACGCGTCCTGCCGCTGCTGCTGTTCCTCGGCACGGTGGTGGTGCTGGCCGAGCTGACGGCGGCGGCCGGGGTGTTCGACGTGCTGGCCACCCGGCTGGCCATCGTCGCCCGGGGCAGCTATCCCGCGCTGTTCGTGCTCTGCGTCGGCCTCGCCTCCGTCACCACGATCGCGCTGAACCTGGACACCACGGCCGTCCTGCTCACCCCGGTGATGCTGGCGCTCGCGCGCCGGCTGGGCATGCCGCCGCTGCCGCTGGCGATGACCACGGTGTGGCTGGCCAACACCGCGAGCCTGCTGCTGCCGGTGTCCAACCTGACCAACCTGCTCGCCGCCGACCGGGTCGGCCTCGACCCGCTGCCGTACGCGGCCCGGATGGCGCTGCCGCAGCTCGCCGCGATCGGGGTCACCATGGCACTGCTCTGGGCCGGGTACTGGCGGCGGGGGCGGCGAGGGGCGGCCCGGTTCGTCGCGCCCGAGCGGCCCGCGCCGGTGGACCGGGTGCTCTACCGGACCGCGCTCGCCGGCTGCCTGCTCCTCGTCGCCGGGATCCTCGCCGGGGTGGAGATCGGGATCGCCTCGGCGGTGGCCGCCGGGCTGGTGCTGGCCGGGTTCGCCGTCCGGTCCCGGGCCACGCTGCGGCCGGCGCTGGTGCCGTGGCGGCTGCTGCTCTTCGTCACCGGGCTGTTCCTGGTGGTGCAGACCCTCGGCCGGCACGGGCTGGACGACCTCGTCGGCGTGCTGCTCGGCCCGGACGGGGGGACGCTCGGGGCGCTGCGGGCCGGCGGGACGGGCGCGCTGCTGGCCAACATGGTGAACAACCTGCCCGCGTACGTGGCGGGCGAGGCGGTGCTCCCCCCGGGTGACGTCACCCGGCTGTTGGCCCTGCTCGTCGGCACGAACGTGGGGCCGCTGGTCGCGCCGTGGGCGTCGCTGGCCACCCTGCTCTGGTACGAGCGGTGCCGGGCCGCCGGGCTGGCGGTGCCGCTGGGCCAGTTCGTGGCCGCCGGCGCCGTGCTCACGGTGACCGCCACGCTCGCCGCCGTCGGCGCGCTGCTGCTCACCGGCTGACCCCGGGCGGCGGTGGCGGGCGTCAGCCGAGCCGGTCCACCGTGAACATGAAGCACCCGTATGCCACGTTGCGGCTGTGCAGCCGTTGCACCGCCGGGTCGGCCAGCAGTTCGACGATCAGCGGTTCACCGCCGACGGCGGTCGAGCGGTGCGGCGGCAGGCCGGAGGCGTCCCGGTCGGTGGCGCGGACGGCGGCGGGGACCTCGGGCGGCAGCGCCCGGACCCGGAAGGCGGGGGTCGTCGTCATGGTGTCAGCCTGCACCCCCCCGCCGGGCGGGACGCTGGCGGAAATCAGTCGTCGCGCTCGCGTGGCAGACGGTGCCGGCAGGGTGTTTTCCCGCCTGTTGTGAACATCTGGTGTCGGGACGTTGATGGTGGTAACTTTCTCGACACTTGCAAGACCTTGCAGAAAGATTCGGCCTTGCTTGACGTTATGCGTCATGCCACTGTCCGGATCGGACAGCCCACCCCCGAACCGAGGGCTGTCCCGCAGGGGTCCGTCCCCCTTCGGCCCAGGCGCCGACATCTCACCCCCGAGGAGCCCCGATGGGCAGCAGCACCGGGCGACGACGACGGATGATCGGGGCCGCGATGGCCGCCGGTCTGGTCGTCGGGCTGGCCCCGCTCAGCATCGCCGCCGCCGCGAACACCGTGACCGTCTACTACCAGCCCCCGGCCGCGTGGACCGGCACCGTGAACCTCCACTGGGCCCCCGACGGAGGCGCGTGGACGGCCGTGCCGGGCGTACCGATGGAGCCGGCCTGCACGGGCTGGCGCAAGCGGACCGTCGACGCCGGGTCCGCCGCCGGCCTGCAGGCGGTCTTCAACAACAACGCGGGCACCTGGGACAACAACAACGGCCGCAACTACCGCCTCGGCACCGGCGTGGTGACCGTGTCCGGCGGCGTGGTCGGCGCGGGCGACCCTTGCGCCGGCACCCCGACCCCCACCCCCTCGCCCACCCCGTCGACCGGCCGGACGGCCGACGTCTGGTACCACGTCGCCACCCGGGGCTGGGCCACCGCGAACATCCACTACCAGCCCGCCGGCGGGGCCTGGACCGCCGTGCCCGGCGTGCCGATGGAGGCCGTCTGCACCGGCTGGGCCCGCCGCACGGTCGACCTGGGTGCCGCCGCGACGATGAAGGCGGCGTTCAACAACGGCACCGGGAACTGGGACAACAACAACGGCGCGGACTACGCCATCGGGACCGGGGTGACCACGGTCAAGGGCGGCGTGGTGACCGCCGGGGCGAGCGCGCCGTGCGTACCGGAGACGCCGGACACCACCGCGCCGTCCACCCCGACCGGACTGGGCGCCACCGCGAACGGGGTGCGGGTGGCGGTGTCCTGGGCGGCGTCCACCGACGACCGGGCGGTCACCGGGTACCGGCTCACCCGCACCGGCGGGCCGCAGGGCACGGTCACGATGACCACCGCCGCCACCAGCTACCTCGACGGCGCGCTGACCGCGAACACCCGCTACGAGTACACCGTGCGGGCGTACGACGCGGCCGGCAACACCTCACCGGCCAGCGACCCGGCGGCGGCGACCACCGGCGACGGGCCGCCCCCGGCGACGGCCGGCAGCCCGCTCGGCGGCGATCCCCGCGAGGACAGCATCTACTTCGTGATGACCGCCCGGTTCGCCGACGGGGACAACGCCAACAACCGGGGCGGCAGCCAGCACGTCAGGTCCGGCAACGCGGCCAACAACGACCCGATGTTCCGGGGCGACTTCAAGGGCCTGATCGACAAGTTGGACTACATCAAGGGGCTCGGCTTCTCCGCCCTGTGGATCACCCCGGTGGTGCTGAACCGGTCCGACTACGACTTCCACGGCTACCACGGCTGGGACTTCTACCGCGTGGACCCGCGCCTGGAGAGCCCCGGCGCGAGCTACCAGGACCTGATCAACACCGCGCACGGCAAGGGCATCAAGATCTTCCAGGACGTGGTCTACAACCACAGCTCCCGCTGGGGCGCCAAGGGCCTGTTCACCCCGACGGTGTACGGCGTCCGCGACGAGCAGTGGAAGTGGATGTACAGCAAGCAGGAGCCGGGCCGCGGGTACGACCCGATGGTGGAGCACGCAGGCGCCGATCCGGAGCTGACCCCGGCGCAGAACGCCCTGGCCAAGGGCCGCGCGTACAACGGGGACGTGTGGTCGACGGCCGCGCCGGCCGGCAACCAGTGCCCGCGCTGGGGCACCCCGAACGGGACCAGCCCGGAGGGCTTCAAGCTCTACGAGTGCCAGTGGCCGGCACCGACCAACAAGCTGTTCCCCGCCGACCTGTACCACCAGTGCTGGATCGGCAACTGGGAGGGCGAGGACGCCCGGAGCTGCTGGCTGCACGAGGACCTGGCCGACTTCAACACCGAGAACGCCACCGTGCAGCAGTACCTGATCGACGCGTACAACCGGTACATCGACATGGGGGTGGACGGCTTCCGGATCGACACGGCCGTGCACATTCCCCGGGTCACCTGGAACCGCCGCTTCCTGCCGGCCATCCAGCAGCACGCCCTGGCCAAGCACGGCGAGAAGGGCAAGGACTTCTACGTCTTCGGCGAGGTCGCCGCGTTCGTCAACGACAAGTGGAACCGGGGCTCGGTCAACCACTCGGCGCAGTTCTTCACCTGGAAGGAGCGCAAGGAGTACAGCCCCGACGACGTCAGGGCCGCGATCGAACAGTTCGACTACGAGCAGCTGTCCGGCCCGGGCGGCCAGCCCACCACCGACAACGCCTTCCTGCGCGGGAACACCTACCACGCCCCGGACCACTCGAAGGCGTCCGGCATGAACGTCATCGACATGCGGATGCACATGAACTTCGGCGACGCCAACAACGCGTACGGCAACGGCAAGGACTCCGACGACAGCTACAACGACGCCACCTACAACGTCGTCTACGTCGACAGCCACGACTACGGGCCGAACAAGTCGAACACCCGGTACACCGGGGGCACCGACGCCTGGGCGGAGAACATGAGCCTGATGTGGACGTTCCGGGGCATCCCGACGCTCTACTACGGCTCGGAGATCGAGTTCCAGAAGGGCGCGAAAATCGACTGCGGGCCGACCTGCCCCCTCGCCACCACCGGCCGGGCCTACTACGGCGACCACGTTCAGGGCACGGTCACCGCGTCGGACTTCGGCAAGGTCAGCTCCGCCACCGGGCCGGTGGCCACCACGCTCAGCCAGCCGCTGGCCAAGCACGTGCAGCGGCTCAACCAGATCCGCCGGGCGGTGCCCGCCCTACAGAAGGGGCAGTACTCGACCGAGGGGATCAGCGGGTCGATGGCGTACAAGCGCCGGTTCACCTCCGGCGCGGTGGACAGCTTCGCGCTGGTGACGGTCTCCGGCAGCGCGACGTTCGCCGGGGTTCCGAACGGCCGGTACGTCGACGCGGTCACCGGCGACGTGAAGACGGTGACCAACGGGACGCTGACCGCGGCCGTCGCCGGCAAGGGCAACCTGCGGGTGTACGTGCTGGATCTGCCGGGCAACCCGGCGCCGGGAAAGATCGGTGAGGCGGGCGCCTACCTGCGGTGACCCGACAGCGGGGGCGGCCGGACCGGCCGCCCCCGCCATCGCCGCGTCGGCCTCAGGGGGTGGGCCGGACCACCGGGAGCTGAAGCTCGGTCACGCCCTTCGTCGGGTCGTCGGCGCAGTAGTCGAGGTACAGCTCACGGGCGAAGCCGGCGGCGCGCCAGCCGTGCTCCTCGATCCAGGCGGCGAGCACCTGCATACTGCGCTCCACCTCGTCCATCGGGCCGTGGTGGATGAGCGTCGCCGCCGCCGGCACGGCGGGCAGATCGACGATCGCGACGTCCCGGGCCGCTGCGGGGTCGGCGGTCACCGTCACCCCGGCGTGCACCACGACGGCCTCCCCCTCGGCCGGCTCGTACCAGGCCAGGGCCGGCCCTGCGAGGGCCAGCCGGGCCGCGTCGAGGCGGCGGAACAGCTCCGGGTAGAGCGGCTGGATCACCGGGGAGATGTCCGGGGTCTGGTAGCTGCGGGCCACCGCCGTCAGCTCCGCGACGCGGACCGGGGGCAGTTCCTTGAGTACGACGTCCTGGGTGGTCATCCGACCCTCCGTCTCGATCATGCGGAGCCTCGCCTCGACCCCGGCCAGCCGCGCGGTGTCGGCGGCCAGCCGGGCCGCCAGCTCGGACCGGCGCAGCCGCAGCATGCCGCGCAACTCGGCGACGTCGACGGCGTCGTCGAGGATCGCCCGTACCTGCCCAAGGGTCAGCCCCAGTTCCTTGAGGGCGATCACCCGGTTGAGCCGGTGCAGTTGCTCGGCCCGGTAGAGCCGGTACCCGGTGTGCGGGTCGACGGCGGCCGGGCGGAGCAGCCCGATGCTGTCGTAGTGACGCAGCATGCGGACCGACACCCGGCCGAGTCCGGCGAAGTCTCCGATAGTGAACATGGCCCCTCACACGTTCGGCCCTGACACGGTGTCAGAGTCAACCAGACGGGGCCGGCAGCCGGGGGCGGGTAATGAAGGACCGCGCCGGGCGGCCGAGGCCGACCCGGCGGGGCGGGGTACGGGGCGAGCAGCAGCGGTCAGCCGACCGGCGTACGTCGCGTGGCGCGCGGGCCGACCAGCCGGCGGACCACCGGCGCGGCGTTCCACTTCGCCGCCCCGACCAGGTCCCGGGCGTGCTCCAGCATCGTGTAGTCCGGCCTGGCCAGCCCGTCGGCGATGGCCCGGTCCAGGTCGTTGCCGCATCGACTGAGCACGCTGTCGAAGTCCCGCCGGACGGGTTCGAGCAGGTGATAGCCGAACGAGCGGTGCAGCCGGGCGAACAGCGGCTTGTAGAGCCGGGCCCGCTCGTGCAGCCCCGACGAGTACGACATCGGGTTCTTCGGCCGGCGCAGCACGTAGTCGGGCAGCACGTCGGCGAAGGCCCGTCGCACGATCCACTTCTCCCGCCCCTCGCGCAGCTTCAGCTCCAGCGGCAGCCGCATCGCCAGTTCCACCACGCTGAGGTCGAGGAACGGCACCCGCGCCTCGACCCCGTGCCCCATGCTGGTCCGGTCCACCCGCTGCAACTCCGTACGGCACAGGTTGCGGATCCGGTGCAGGAACAGCCGGCGGGCCCGCTCGGGGCCGACCTGGTGGTACATCGGGTAGCCGCCGAACAGCTCGTCGGAGCCGTCCCCGGTGAGCACCACCCGCACGCCCAGCTCGCGGAGCCGACGGAAGATCGGCACCGAGACCACCGCGTTGATGATGTCCCCGTACTCGGTCAGCTCCGAGATCCGGATGGCCTCCCGCACATCGGCCAGCCGGACGTCACGGGGGCGCAGCTCGACCACCTCGTGCGGCATCCCCAGGTCGGCGGCGAGCCGCCGGGCGTACGCCACGTCCGGGCTCTCCGGCACGCCGACGGTGACCGCCACACAGTTCGGGTGCATCTGGTGGGCGTGCACCAGGGCCAGGGAGCTGTCCAGCCCGCCGGAGAGCACCACGCCGAGGGGCAGGTCGGTGTCCACCCGCATCCGGATGCTGTCGGTGAGGGCGGCACGGACGAGCAGGGCGGCCTCGTCCGGGTCGTCCACCATCGGCAGCCCTTCGCCGAGGGTCAGCAGGTCGACGTACGGGCGCAGCCGGACGTCGCCACCCGGCTCGGCCCAGCCGTGGTGCCCCGGGGGCACCTCGCACACCGGCGCGCCGTGCCCGACCAGCGCCTTGACCTCGCTGGCCAGGTGCAGGCAGCCGGGCACCCGGGACCAGTACAGCGGCTTGACCCCGATCGGATCACGGGCCAGGTAGGCCCGCCCGGTGGTCTGCTCGACGACGACGAATGCGTACTCGCCGCGCAGCCGCCGCACCGCGTCCTCGCCCCAGGCCAGGAACGCGGCGAGCAGCACCTCGGTGTCGCTCTCACTGCGGAACGGGTGGCCGAGTCGCGTCAGCTCCGCGCGCAGCTCGTGGTGGTTGAAGATCTCGCCGTTGTGGCAGAGCAGGAACCGCCCGTCGGCGGAGACCCAGGGCTGCACGGCCCGGTCCCGGTCGACGATCCGCAGCCGGCGGGTGCCGGCGAGCAGCCCGGCCTCCCGGCGGGTCTCGGTCACCTCGCCGCGCGGGGCGAGAACTGCCAGCATCCGGCGGAAGGTGGCCGGGTCGGCCTCCGGGCCGATGCTCAACGCGATGCCACACACGGCTCAGACCCCCATCTCGGCCTCGTACGACCGGCGGAACCGCAGCCCGGCGGCGGGCGCGAGGCACAGGTGCCACGCCTGTCCCTCGTCGACCACGTTGACCTCCCCGGCCCGCTGCCGGGCGAGCAGCAGCCCGGCCAGGGCGTCCCGGGCGCCGAATCGCTCGAACCAGGCCAGCTCCACGTCGACGGCGTAGCCGAGACAGTGCCCGCTGGGCACCATCGCGGCGTAGCCGAGGCGGCGTAGCTGGTGCTGATGCTCGGCGCTGCGGACCAGGCTGGTCACCCACAGCGGCGGGGTGCCGGGCGGGGTGATCCGGTCGAACTCGCGGCCGATGTCGTTGAGCAGGCCGATCACCTCGCGCCGGGCCCGGCGGAACTTCAGCCCGGCGGTGTGCGGCCGGGCCTCCGGCAGCAACCGGCGGCGCACCGCCCGCACGCCACGGCCGACGAGGGTGCCCGGCTGCTGCTGGTACCGGAAGCGGAGCAGGTCGCGGCGGCGCAGCCACTCCAGGTCCACCAGGTCTGCGCTGGCGTTCACCTGCGCGTCGGTCATGAAGGTGGGCGCGTCGCGCCACCACAGCACGTCGATGCGGGAGAGCAGGTAGATCCGGATCAGGGCGGTGAGGTCGGCGGCGGAGCTGCGCGGGTTGGGCCGGTAGCGGGCCATCTCCAGCAGCAGCGTCTCCCGGGCCCCGATGAGGCCCTGCGGGGTGGCGTGGAGCACCGCGGCGATCGCCGGCTCACGCAGGCGCTCGTCGAGCAGCACCTGTCGGGCCCCCGTCGACTCGGGTTCGGCCAGGGCACCGACCTCGATCAGCAGCTCCGCCACGGCCGCCCGGTAGGCGGCGAGGTCCGGGGCGGCGGGCGAGGCCGGTCGGCGGGCCACCCCCCGGGCCGCCCGACGGGCCGGCATGGCGGACGCGACGGGCAGGCCGAGCTGGGGGCCGGTGCGTCGACTGGGCACTCGCATGGTCGGGTCCTCTCTTCCGGCACGACACGGTGTGGGTTGACCTGATACACACCGTAATGGCCAGAAGTGGGGGCGAGAGCGAACAATCTTCCTATATCCCCCTAACGGCGGGGACCACCGTCCAACGGTGAGGACCGCCCGGACCGCTGGCAGCAGCGGCGCAGCCCTGGGCGACGCCGCTGCCCCGGATCGGGCTGGTGGCGCACGGCGACGCCGAGCCGTCGGTGACCGCCGAGTTTGCTACCTGCGACTCAACCGCTGACCGAGGTGGAGCCGGACGGCCGGGGTGGGTGCGGCACCCCGGCCGTCCGCCCGGGCCTCGATTCCCGGAGGAAGAGGCCCTTGTCCCAGTTTCGCCGAACCCGGCCGTTCGCGCAGCCCCCTCCGCCGACCGCGGAGCCGGACCGCGCCCAAGAAACCCGCGGTGTCCCGGTCGTCGTCGATCGAACCGAGCCCGTCCAACAGGAGGGTGCTCCGGCGGGAGGGCTTCGCGTAACGGGGCCCGCGCACGAATCGGCCCGGGGCGCGGAGGCGGGCCCGGCCGGCCGCGGGTCGGGCCGGGCTGCCGCGACCGGCGGCGGGAACGTCGGGTGTCCCCGACCGGTTCGGCCGGGGACACCCGTGGCTGGTGCGGGCCGCCCGTCAGGCCGCCCGCACGGGGGACGTGTCAGCCCTTGGCGCAGGCGACGCCGTTGAGGCTGAAGGCCGTCGGGACACCGTTGGTTCCGGGAGTCGAGGTGGCGGAGAAGCCGAAGTTGACGCTGCCACCGGCGGCGATCGTGGGGTTCCATGACGCGTTTCGGACGGTGACCTGCTTCCCGGACTGGGCGGCCTCCCCGTTCCAGGTGTTGTTGATGGCCTGGGCACCGGGGAACGAGAAGGTCAACGCCCAACCGTTGACCGCGCTGCCGGCACCGTTGCGGATGGTGACGTCGGCGTTGAAGGTGTTGCCCCAGTCGGACAACACATACCGCACCGTGCACACGCTGGGTGGCGAGGTTGGCTGCGTCGTCGGGGACACCGTCGGAGAAGCCGTCGGGCTCGGGCTGGTCGGTGACACGGTCGGTCCGACCGTGGGGACCGTGCCACCGCTCTTGGCGATCATCCGCTCGGAGTGGGCTCGGAACACGGCCAGCTCCGGATCGCCCTGGGTGACGCCGAACTTGCCGTCGATCTCGCGATCGGCGTACCACCAGAACGCGCTGCCGTCGCCGCCGGCGGCCTCGAAGTCGGCGAAGAGCTCCCGCCACCATGCGGTCCGGTCGACGTTGTGCGTATTGAACTCGCCCATGAAGAAGGGCTTGCCGAGCAGGTTGTGTGAGTCTGAGATCCACTGCCGGACCAGCGCCTTGGTCTCGGCGAGGTCCAGGTCGGCCCACGACTCCGTCGGGTAGGGATGGGCGGAGGTGAAGTCGATGTACGGAGACTGGTGGGTGTACACGAACGGGTTGCCCTCGTCGCCACCGAACCCGTACCGCGTCTCGTGCGCCTCCAGGCCGGTGCCGAGCAGGTGGTGGGGGTCGATGCCCTTGACGAAGGCGCCCATCTCGTCGACCCAGGCCCGCAGGGTGGTGCCCGTGGTGTTCTCGTTCGGGGTCTGGTCCTGGTAGCGGGGCTCGTTCATCAACTCCCAGGCCAGGACCGTCGGCTCGTCCTTGTACCTGACGCCGCTGTAGTGGTTGACGCGGTTCAGGACGTGGCTGACGTAGTTCTTGTACGAGGTGAAGCAGCCGGGGCACTTGGACTTGTTGAAGAACTGACCGCGTCCGGGGTGACCGCCGGACAGGCCCTCCCACTGGAGGCGACGGTCGATGCCGCCGTATGCCTCCCAGTAGTTCTCGAAGACCGGAACGAGCCGGATGTTGTGTGCCTTCGCCGACTGGATGACGTAGTCGAAGAGCGCGAACTGCTGCTCGTTGTAGACGCCCTCGGCCGTCTCGAACCCGTGCCAGCTCTCCATGCTGAACAGCCAGGTCCGCACCACCGTGACCCGATCCGCGCTCAGCCGGGCGAACTGGCCGTCGATGCGGGCCTTGTCCATGTACTGGGTCTCGGTGTCACCCGATCCGCTGCCATAGGTGAACAGGTCGTACGTGTTCGTCCCGGCGAAGTAGAACGCCTTGCCGTCCAGACAGAAACGGATACCGCACCGCTGGACGAACGGCGACGCCGCCGCCTGCGCGCCGGGGCCCACGACGAACACGCCGATCGCGGCCAGCAGAACGCCGAGGAGCAGGCCTACGGACAGTCCTGGGAATTTCTTCCTGGGCATGCTGAACTCCTAACCATTCGTGGGGGGACGCTGAACTTTGTCGCGGCCAGCCCGGGCCGCTTCGGGCGATGACCACAGGGAGGGAATCCCCTGGGCCGGGGCTACGACCGAGGCCCGGCCCGAACCATTACATCGATCACTGTGGTTGCCTGATGAACCCATCAAAGCACTGAACCGATTAAGTTACAAGGCTGTAAACCGTGGGCGCGCCTCGCCGCCTTCGGCGCGGCCGTGGCGCACGCCCAAGTGAGCCGCATCGTCGACGGTGCTGCCCACTTCGCCCGCGGCTGAGAACCCATGATTGTTAACCGATTCAGTTACCATCTCGACGGTAGGAGGCGGGCCGGTGCCAGCGGGCCGGTCGCGGCACACCACCGGCCGTCGCCCGCGACACAGGCCGGGTAAGCCGGTTGTGCCGGTCGCCCGAGCGCGCCTCGAGGGGTGATGAAAGGCTTATGGCATGAGTTCCGCACCGACACCGATCGACCCCGCCGCCCCCGGCAGCACCGACGAGGCGACCGCCTTCACCGACCTCGGGTTGCGCGCCGAACTGCTCGGCGCCCTCTCCGCCCTCGGCTACGAGGAGCCGACCCCGATCCAGCGGGAGGCCATCCCTCCCCTGTTGGCCGGTCGGGATCTGCTGGGCCAGGCGGCCACCGGCACGGGCAAGACCGCCGCGTTCGCCCTGCCGCTGCTGCACCAACTGCCTGACCGGCGCCCCGGCGGCGACCCGGTGGCGCTGGTGCTGGTGCCCACCCGGGAGCTGGCGGTGCAGGTCTCCGAGGCGTTCCACCGGTACGGCAAGGACCTGGGCACCCGGGTGCTGCCGATCTACGGCGGGCAGCCGATCGGCCGGCAGCTACGCGCCCTGGACCTGGGCGTGGACGTGGTGGTGGCCACCCCGGGGCGGGCGCTGGACCACATCGCCCGGGGCACCCTGCGGCTGGGCGAGCTGGCCACGGTGGTGCTCGACGAGGCCGACGAGATGCTCGACATGGGCTTCGCCGAGGACATCGAGGCGATCCTGGAGCACGCCCCGGCGCAGCGGCAGACGGTGCTGTTCTCGGCGACCATGCCGTCGCGCATCGACGGGATGGCCCGCCAGCACCTGACCGCACCGGTACGCATCCAGATCGGCCGGGAGCAGCAGGTGGCCGGCGAGGCGCCCCTGGTGCGGCAGAGCGCGTACATCGTGGCGCGGGCACACAAGCCGGCGGCCCTGGGCCGGGTGCTGGACGTGGAGTCGCCGACCGCGGCGATCGTGTTCTGCCGCAGCCGCGAGGAGGTGGACCGGCTCACCGAGACGATGAACGGCCGGGGCTACCGGGCCGAGGCGCTGCACGGCGGGATGAGCCAGGAGCAGCGGGACCGGGTGATGGGACGGCTGCGCGCCGGCACCGCCGACCTGCTGGTGGCCACCGACGTGGCGGCCCGGGGCCTGGACGTCGAGCAGCTCACCCACGTGGTCAACTACGACGTGCCGTCGGCCCCGGAGTCGTACGTGCACCGGATCGGCCGGGTGGGCCGGGCCGGCCGCGAGGGCGTGGCGATCACCCTCGCCGAGCCGCGCGAGCACCGGATGCTCAAGACCATCGAGCGGGTGACCGGGCAGCGGATCGCGATCGACAAGATCCCCACGGCGGCCGACCTACGCACCCGGCGGCTGGAGCTGACCCAGGCGGCACTGCGGGAGTCGCTGCTGGAGGACGACCTGGATCCGTTCCGGGTGATCGTGGAGTCGCTGTCGGACGAGTTCGACCTGATGGAGGTCGCCCTCGCCGCGGTGAAGCTGGCCCACGAGGCCGCCTCGCCGGGCTCGGACGACGACGAGGAGGAGATCCCCCAGGTCGCGGTCCGTCCGCAGCGGGAGACCCGGCCGGGGTACGAGGGCCGGGGTGGCGGCGACCGCCGTCCGGCCCGCCCCCGGTCGGGGGACGCCACGCAGGTGTTCATCGGGCTGGGCCGACGCGCCGGGGTGCGCCCGCAGGACCTGGTGGGGGCGATCACCGGAGAGACGCGGGTGAGCGGCCGGGACATCGGCTCGATCGAGATCGCCGACCGGTTCTCGCTGGTGGAGGTCCCGAACGGGGCGGTCGACGAGGTGATCGCCGCGCTGCGCGGCAGCACCATCAAGGGCCGCAAGACGACGGTACGCCGCGACCGCGACCGCGCCTGACCTCTTGATCGATTCGGCGTCGGTGACAATCGCGGCCCCCTCGTTCCGGGGCACCGCCAGGTCACCGACGCCGAGTTGATCCGCGGCGGCGCGGGTCGGCCGGGTCAGGTCAGAACGCGTACGAGCCGAACCTGCCCCAGGCGACGACGAGCGCCGCGACCAGCAGCACGGCGGTGAACGCCGCGCCCGGGTACTCCTTGGCCCGGGCATGCACGACGACGGCGCCGGCCATCACGATCGCCGCGCCCACGGCGGCCAGCGGGGTCAGCACGGTGGCGATGCCGGTGACGGCCGGCAGGATCAGGCCGACGGCGGCGAGCACCTCGAGTGCGCCGAGCGCCTTCACGGCGGGCTCGGGCACGCCCTCCACCCAGCCCATCTGCTCACGCAGCTTCGCCTTGGGTCGGGCCACCTTGGTCAGCCCGCCCACGGCGAAGACCAGCGCGAGCAGGATCTGCAGGATCCACAGGACGACGTTCACGAGGGTGCCTCCGAAGGGCTGCCGCCCAGCCGGGCGGACAATTTACTTGACGTTTCAAGCATCACCGTACGGTCGGGTACTTGAAGCGTCAAGTATCGGTACGCTGGAGCGATGGAACCCACCCGCTGGCTGAGCGACGGCGAGCAGGAGGTCTGGCAGCGGATGCTCGCCGTGCTCACCCTGCTGCCGGCCGAACTCGACGGGCAGCTGCAGCGCGACGCGGACCTGACCCACTTCGGCTACGGGGTGCTGGCGCTGCTGTCGGAGACCCCTGGCCGGTCCCGCCGGATGAGTGAGCTGGCAGCCCTGGTCAACGGCTCGCAGTCCCGGCTGTCCCACCTCGTCGGCCGGCTGGAGCGCCAGGGTTGGGTACGCCGCGAGCGGGCCGACGACGACGGCCGGGGCTCCGTCGCGGTGCTCACCGACGCCGGCTACGCCCACCTGGCGGCGAGCGCGCCCGCGCACGTGGCCCGCGTCCGCTCGCTGGTCTTCGACGCGCTCACCCCGACGCAGGTGGCGCAGCTCGGCGCGATCACCGCCGCGCTGCTGGCCCGGCTCAGCCCGACCGGCGGCTGCCCGGCGCCCGCGACGCGACGCGGGAACGCGTCCGACGGGTCGTGACGGCCTGCCCCGGACCTGGCCCCCGGTGCTGCCGGAAATGAGGCCCCCGGCAGCGCGGGACGAGGTTGAGGCAGCGCCGGAGCCGACGCCACCTCACCGGCCACCGGCCACCGGCCACCGGCCACCGGCAAGACCCTGCTGCCCACGATCAGTGGGGGCCTTGGCCGGGCGCGCGTTGACAGAGGTCCCCCGCCCGCGTGAAGCGATGACAGGGGACCTCTGTCCGCCCTCAGGCGGCCGTCAGGGTGGGACCGGTGAGGGTGCCGGCGTCGGCCGGGCGCAGCGCCAGGGCGAGCACGTCGACGACGTCGGCGAGGGTGTGCACGGTCAGCGCCTCCCGTACCTCGGTGGGCAGGTCGTCCAGGTCCGGCTCGTTGCGGGCCGGGATGATCACCTCGGTCAGGCCGGCCCGGTGCGCGGCGAGCAGCTTCTGCTTCACCCCGCCGATGGGCAGCACCCGGCCGGAGAGCGTCACCTCGCCGGTCATCCCGAACTCGGGCCGCACCGGCCGGCCGGTCACCAGCGAGGCCAGCGCCGTCACCATCGTGATTCCGGCGCTCGGCCCGTCCTTGGGCACCGCGCCCGCCGGAACGTGCAGGTGGATCCGCCGCCCGGCGAGGGCGTTCGGGTCGATGCCGAGCCGGCGCCCGTTGGAGCGCAGGTACGACAGCGCGATGTGCGCGGACTCCTTCATCACGTCGCCGAGCTGGCCGGTGAGGGTCAGCCCCGGCTCACCCTCCATGCTGGTGGCCTCGATGAAGAGCACGTCCCCGCCCGCGCCGGTGACCGCGAGGCCGGTGGACACGCCGGGCACCGCCGTCCGCTCCGCCGACTCGGGGGTGAACCTGGGCCGGCCGAGGTAGCGGGCCAGATTGTCGGTGTCCACCCGGACGGGCGTCGGGTCGGTCGCCAGGGCGACCGCGACCTTGCGCAGGATCTTCGCCAGCGCCCGTTCCAACTGCCGGACGCCGGCCTCCCGGGTGTGCTCCCCCGCGATCCGGGCGAGCGCGTCGTCGGCGACGGTGACCTCCTCGGCGGTCAGGCCGGCCCGCTCCCGCTGCCGGGGCAGCAGGTGGTCGCGGGCGATGGCGACCTTCTCGTCCTCGGTGTAGCCGTCCAGGGTGACCAGCTCCATCCTGTCCAGCAGCGGGCCCGGGATGGTCTCCACCACGTTGGCGGTGGCCAGGAACAGCACGTCGGACAGGTCGAGGTCGACCTCCAGGTAGTGGTCGCGGAAGGTGTGGTTCTGCGCCGGGTCGAGCACCTCCAGCAGGGCGGCGGCTGGGTCGCCGGCGTAGCCGACCGCGAGCTTGTCGACCTCGTCGAGGAGCACGACCGGGTTCATCGAGCCGGCCTCGCGCAGCGCACGGACGATCCGGCCGGGCAACGCGCCGACGTACGTGCGGCGGTGGCCCCGGATCTCCGCCTCGTCGCGGACGCCGCCGAGGGAGACCCGGACGAAGCTGCGGCCGAGCGCCCGGGCGACGGACTCGCCGAGGCTGGTCTTGCCGACGCCCGGAGGGCCGGCGAGGGCGAGCACCGCGCCGGAGCCACGCCCGCCGACCACGCCGAGGTTGCGCTCGGCCCGGCGGTTGCGCACCGCGAGGTACTCCAGGATGCGGTCCTTCACGTCGGCCAGGCCGGCGTGATCGGCGTCGAGCACGGCCCGGGCCGCGGCCAGGTCGGTGTTGTCCTCGGTACGCGTGGTCCACGGCATCTCCAGCACCGTGTCCAGCCAGGTGCGGATCCAACCCGCCTCCGGGGAGGCGTCGCTGGCCCGCTCCAGCTTGCCGACCTCGCGCAGCGCCGCCTCACGGACCTTCGCGGGCAGCTCGGCGGACTCGACCCGGGCCCGGTAGTCGGCGGAGCCGTCCGGCTCGTCCTCGCCGAGCTCCTTGCGGATGGCGGCGAGCTGCTGGCGGAGCAGGAACTCGCGCTGGGACTTCTCCAACCCCTCGCGGACGTCGCTGTTGATCTGTTCGGTGACCTCCTGCTCGGCCAGGTGGTCCTTCACCCAGCCGACGAGAAGATCCAGCCGGGCGGTGACGTCCGGAGCGGCGAGCAGTTCGGTCTTCTGCGCCAGCGTGAGCCAGGGCGCGTAGCCGGCCGCGTCGGCCAGCTCGGAGAGGTCGGTCATCCGCTCCATGGCGTCGATGACCTGCCACGCGCCGCGCTGCTGGAGCACGGACGTCATCAGGGCGCGGTACTCGCGGGCGAGGTCCCGGGCCCGGCCGGTGGGGACGGGTTCGGGCAGTTCGGTGGCCTCGACCCAGAGGGCGGCGCCGGGGCCGGGGACGCCGGAGCCGATCCGCGCCCGGGACAACCCCCGGACCACGGCGGCCGGCTCGCCGCTGGGCAGGCGGCCAACCTTCTCGATGGTGGCGACCGTGCCGACGGGGCCGTACTCGCCGTCGATACGGGGCACGGCGAGGAGTTGCTCGTCGCCGGTGGCGCGGGCCGCGTCGACGGCGGCCTGGGTGGTCGGGTCGAGGGTCACCGGAATGACCATGCCGGGCAGCAGGACGGCGTCGGTCAGTGGAAGTACCGGAAGAGTTGCCATCGAACACCTGCTATCGCGTTGAGTTGAGCCTGACTCACTCAAGTAACAGAGCCTCCCCCTTGTTCCGAAGCGTGATTCAAGCCACTCCACCGGTCGCTCGAAGGCGGCCCGGCGCAGGGCCCGGGCGCGGATCTCCCTCGCCGACCGGAGGCGTCCGACGAGGAGCGACGGCAATCCCCGCGCCTGATCGCGGCGGGGGCCGGGGCCGGCGCGATCTTCGGGAAACCGTCCGCCGCCGAAGGGAAGGCGTGGCGGATGGCGACAACACCGCCGCGCCTGCCAGGGGTGTCGCAGGCGAATCGGGCGGCCACCCCGCAGCGCCTCTGGCCTGCTCAACCGCTTGAGCGGCACCGGCAAATTCCACCGGCCGAGCGGGATTCCATCCCGCGTAACTCGACTCGCCGAATGCAGAACCGGGCATATTCTTGCGGAATTGCCAGTTGATACGTCAAACTCTTAGAACACCCCGCCCCACACAAGGAGTAATTGGCGATGGCTCGGAAAGTAATCACCGTTCTGACTGATGACCTCGACGGCGGGAAGGCGGATCGGACCGTCGAGTTCAGCCTGGACGGCGTGGCGTACACCATCGATGTCTCCGACGAGAACGCCGGCACCCTGCGCAAAGCACTCGATCCCTACATCAACGCCGGCCGGCGCATCGGTCGCGGCCCGGTCGAGACCGGCCGGACCGCCCGCCGCCCGGGAAGGGCCCCCGTCTCCGGAATGGACCGCGAGCAGAACCGGGCCATCCGGGAATGGGCCGCCAACAACGGCCACGAGATTTCCGACCGCGGGCGCATCCCGGTGTCGGTCGTCGAGGCCTACAAAAACCGCTGATCCGGCGGCGGTGCCGCGATCCGGGGGTTCCCGGGTCGCGCCGTGGAGGCCGGCACCCGCTGGCCCCTTTCCGGTCGCAGTTCCCACGGCGCCGGCCGACACAGGCCGGTGCCGGTGCGGGCCGTCCCACGACCCGGTCGGTCAGCTACTTGGCCGGTCGGCGCACTCGACGGAGCAGCGGGCGGGCCGGGCCCGGCACACCCGGTTCTCCGGGGCGCCCGTCGACACGTCGGTGAACGGCGCGCGGACGGGGCCGGGCCGGCACGGCACCGGCGTCCGGTGCACCCGACACACCCTCCCGAGGTGACGGCCCACCCACGCGCCGACCGGCGTCCGCTCTTCCTGCCGTGCCGGTCCGCCGAGATGACGGCCACCTGCGCGCCGCCCCGCGTCCCACGTCCACCGGTCCAGCCTCGCAGGCCGCCGGTGCTCGAACCGCGCGACGGGGTCGCCCAGGGGTGATCGGCCCCCGGGCGACCCCGGATCTGCCGACGGTCGCGGCGCCGCCGCGCGAGTCAAGTTGACCTGGATCCACACGAGGTCGGATCCACACGACGTCGAAGGCGGGTGCCCGGTTGACCCGCTCCATCATCGGGATGCGAGGTACGGGCCGCCACCGGCCCGGACCGCGCACCGGGCGTGCCGGGCTGCGGCAGGCCGTCCCCGCCTCCGTTCCGGCCGCCGCCGTTGTCCCCGCCGCGCTGACCGCCCTTGTTACCGATTTTGCCGAAGACCGCGAGCGTGCCGACAACGTCCAGCAGCCGCCTGCTCCGCGCGATACCGGATGACGCCCCCGTGTGGGCCTTCGCATCGAATTGCTCTCCTGCCCCGATCCGGTAGCCGCCACGTGGCCCCGTCGGACCGATCAATTCTGGGAGGTCGCCGGTGAGGGTCACTACGACGTGCCGGCGCATGTCGATGGTCGATGATGTTCTTTCCGCACCGTCATCCACGCCCGCAGGCTCGGTGGAGCAGGATCCTGTCCATTCCCGCTGGAGTAAGATGCCGTGGCGCGAGGCTCAACCCGGATATGGGAATTCTGCGGGAGCGGCCGGTCGACGGCCCCGTTCCAGGGGACGTCAGTCCGCGCAGAGGTGGTCGAATCCAAAGCCGTTCCGCATTTCGTCACGGCGCGCCCGCAGCCGGCGGATGTCCCCGTCGAACTGCTCGCGGGCGACCAGTTCCGGCTCGCCGCCGTCGAGGCCACGCAGCCGCTCGCCCACCGCCACAGCCGCGAGGTCCTCGGCGAGCCGCCCCGGGTCCACCCCGCAGGAGAGGCGGTGCTCCCACACCCGCACCCGTTCCACCAGGAACCGTCCGGGCCGCACCTCGACCCAGCTCCAGCCCTCGGCCGGGCCGTCCGCCCAGCGCACGTGCAGGCCCCGGACGATCGGGTCGACCAGCCGACGGGAGACGTAGGCGTCGACGGCTGCCGCCCGGGCCAGGGCACCGAGATCGTTGACGTGCCCGCTGCGCCCGTCCGGCAACCGGCCGACGATGTCCCGGAAGGCGACCGGCGTGGCGTCCCCGGGCTCGGTGTGCCCCGGGTCCGGCCGGACGGCGTCGGCGTAGGCCCGCGCGTCGATGACGTACTCGACGATCCGCCGGCCTTGGTCGGCGGCGCGCAGGGTGGGCGAGGCGATCCGCAGCACCGCCAGGCCGACGGCCGCGCACACGGCGTCCTTCATCCGTTCGGCGCGCTGGGCCGCCGACCCGGGCGGCACCGGCGGCCCGACCTCGACGGCGAACAGCGGTCGGCCCGAAGGCGCGGCGCAGACCACGTGGTCGAGGCACTCCCGGCCGGCCGAGCTCCACTGGTGACCGGTGACCCCCGGCGGACGGCCGTGCAGCAACTCGCCGAGCCGCCGGGCGGCGTACACCACCTGGCCGCCCCGGGCGAGGGCCGGACCACGGCCGGTCGATGCCGCGACGGGGCGCAGCAGGGAGCCGTCTTCACTACCGGTGCTCGTCATCCGCCTTGTCCATCCGTCGGGCCGTCAACCGGCCGAGTCTAGGCCGTCGATCATGGTTCCCACCTCGCCGGTGCGGCCCGCGCCGG
This sequence comes from Micromonospora sp. NPDC020750, assembly GCF_044334565.1. Taxonomy (NCBI): domain Bacteria; kingdom Bacillati; phylum Actinomycetota; class Actinomycetes; order Micromonosporales; family Micromonosporaceae; genus Micromonospora; species Micromonospora sp. NPDC020750. The sequence goes on along the minus strand of NZ_JBIRTH010000004.1, from coordinate 425,591 downwards.
GCCGCCGGTCGGCCCGGGCACGCCGCCCGGACGCTCCTCGCCGCGGCGCCGGCTGGGCGGGGCCGGCGGAAGCGCTCCACTCTCCGGTTCTCTAGGCTCAGCGGGTGCTGCACAGTGGACGGCCCCCGGAACTCATGACCAAGCGCAGCCTCGTCGCCGTCTCCCATGCCATCGAGAGCGCCGCCCTGGCCATCGCCGAGGACGGGCCGCTGGTGGTCGTCGCGCTCTTCCAACGGATGCCGTACTTCGAGCGGGAACGGGCGGTCTACGAGCGGATTGCCGCCTCGGGGGCGGTGACGGTGGTGGGCGTGGTCGGGCAGCGTCCTTCGGAGCTCCCCGACGGCGCGTACGGGGTGGCCCTGGAGGAGACCGAGGACCTGGCGCGGGAGTGGAGCGTGGTCGCGCTGACCCCCCGGTTCGGCGCGACGCTGGTCGCGTACGACCGGGCGGAGGTGGAGCCGGCAGCCACGCTGGAGGCCGGCCGGCTCTTCGACGGCCGGTGGGGTTTCCGCCGCGACGAGGCGTTGCACGAGGTCCTGCGGCTGCGCGACCGGCTCGCCGACCGGCTTCCCGACGCGGCCCGCGCAACCGTGGACGACGTGCTGGCCCGGGTGCGTGATCTGCCCGCGACGCCCGGCGAGGCACGCGGCGAGGCGGCGCTGCGGCTGATGTTCTCCCGCGCCGAGCGTGCGGCCCCGGAGCGCTGGGCGACCGGGTCGGGGTCGGGTGACCGCGGCCGGGGTGCCGAGGCGAGGGCCGCCGAGGCCGCCGCACCGCTGCTCGACGAGTCGGGGATGCGGCTGTGGACGGGCGAGGACGGGATCACCGCGTCGGGCACCCTGCCGGTGGCGCTGATCGGCGTCCGGGTCGACGAGCCGGCTGGCGCGCCGGAGCGCTTCGGCCGGCGCAGCGCGGCCCGCGAGGCGCAGGCGGTGATCGGGGCGGTGACCGCGCCGCTGCGCCCGGTGGACCGGGCCGTACGCCTGTCGGACCAGGAGTACCTGTTGTTCCTGCCGGCGCTGACCGAGGAGCAGGCGGTGGCGGTGGCCGGCCAGGTGCACGAGGCGGTCGGCGACCTGGTCCGGTCGTACCCGTTCGTCGCGTTCGCGGTGCATGCGGCGGTCACCGTGACGGCCCGGCGGCCCCTGCCCGTGGCCGACGTCCGGCACGCCGTCGGGTGGGCCGCTCAGGAGGGCGTGCCGGTGGCCCGGCTGGCCCCCGAGACGGCCGAGGTACCGGTCGGGTAGCGCGGGTCAGGAGCTCGGGTGCGGGAGTCGAGGGGTGTCCGCGTGCTGCCCCCGTACCGTGCCGGAGGCACTGCCCACGCGAGCACCGGTCTCCGGTCTCATCGGTTGCGGTTGCGTGATCATCGACTACGGTCGGACGAGGCCGACGGGGAAATGTCCGGCCGGGACGAGTAGATCAGGGTCGAAGGTCCCGGTCGGAAGCGGACCCATCGGCCCTGACCGGGACGCCGGTGACGATGTCCAATGGAACTGCCACCGGGAACGCGGTGCGAGGCACAGGAAGGGACGTGGACACCATGGCCGCGACGATCGAGCGGACCGCCGCCAACACCATCGCTCCATCGGGCGAGACCACCCGCCAGAGGGCCGCCCGGTACGTCCTGGCCGGAATCCGGATCGCCCTGGGCTGGACCTTCCTCTGGGCCTTCTTGGACAAGATGTTCGGCCTCGGCCACGGGACCGAGGCGAAGAACGCCTGGATCGAGGGGGGCAGCCCCACCAAGGGCTTCCTGGCCTTCGGCACGGCCGGCCCGTTCAAGGGGTTCTACACCGAGATCGCCGGCGCGGCCTGGGCGGACTGGCTGTTCATGCTCGGCCTGGCCGCCATCGGCGTGGCCCTGATTCTCGGCATCGGGATGCGGATCGCCGCCGTCGCCGGTGGCCTGCTGCTGGTGATGATGTGGACGGCCGTCCTGCCCCCCGAGAACAACCCCTTCATGGACGACCATCTCATCTACGCCGCGGTCCTGGTGGTCCTCGCCCTGCTCGGCGCGGGCGACACCCTCGGCCTCGGCCGGGCCTGGAAGCGGCTGCCCATCGTCCAGCGGTTCCCCTGGCTGAGGTAGTCGGACGAGCACGGCCCCGACGGGCGCCACCTTCCCGGTGGCGCCCGCCGCCGCATGTCGGGCCGCGCTGGGACCGCCGGGCGCGGGACCGCCGGACATCGGCAGATCACGATCCGGCAGGATCGACGGCGACCGCAGTTAGCCGCAGCACCGAGCAGGAGGCGTACGACATGGACAAGCCCCAGGTTGGCCCGATCGAGGGCGCGCCGCCCGCCGATCTCGTCATCGAGGACCTCACGGTCGGCGAGGGCCCGGAGGCCCAGCCCGGTCAGCGGGCCACCGTGCACTACGTGGGGGTGGCCCACTCCACCGGTCGCGAGTTCGACGCGTCCTGGAACCACGGCGAGGCGTTCGAGTTTCCGCTGGGCGGCGGGAGGGTCATCGCCGGCTGGGATCAGGGCGTGGTCGGCATGCGGGTCGGCGGCCGGCGCAAGCTCACCATTCCGCCGCACCTCGGGTACGGCAACCAGGGCGCCGGCGGCCTCATCAAGCCCGGCGAGACCCTGGTGTTCGTCGTCGACCTGCTCGGCGTCCGCTGATCGGGGTGGGGTCGTCGGCCGGTGCCGGCGGCCCCACCCGACGGCAGGCCGTCAGACGCAGGCCAGCATGGGCGCGGAGGACGCCTCCGCCACGGGCACGAGCGACCCCAGGGCGCGGGCCAGCGACCCGAGCACGGCAGGTTCCGGCGGGGTCACCGCCGGCTCCGGTCGCGCCGACGACTCCCCCGCCAGGGCGGGGACGAGCGGCGCCAGCAGACGCGGCGCTGCCACGGTCGAGGCAGCCGCAGTCGAGGCGACAGCGGTCGAGGCAGCGGCGCCGTCCCGAACGGGGATGACGCGGTCAAGGCCGGTGACGTGCAGCACCCGGGCGACCACCGGGGCCGGGTCGACGAGGACCAGCTCGCCGCCACGGGCGCGGACCCGTCGGTGCGCGGCGACCAGCGCCCGGACCCCGGCCGCGGAGAGCAGCCGGACGCCGGAGATGTCGAGCCGCAGCAGCGGCCGGGCCGGGGCGGCCCACAGCGCGGCGCGCAGCAGGCCGACGGTGGCGATGTCGACCTCGCCGGTCGCCCGCATCTCCACCGCGTGGTCGCCCACGCTGACCTGCACGTGGAACCGATCGCTGCGCTGCTCCATGACCACGAATCTAGCCCCGCCCCCCGACAATTCCGCCCTGCCGAGGAGTGACTCCGGGTACACCCAGGGTCTGACCCCGAGTCACTCCGGGTCCACCCTGAGCAGGAGCTGCGGCAACGCCGGCCACCGTGCCGCCCCCGTTGAACGGGCCGTGGACGGCGACCGACCTGCGGCTCGACGACGCGGAGCTGCTGCCGCTGGCCGAGGGCGCGCTTGGCCCCGAGGGTGGGCGACGGGGCGCAGCCGGTGAGGACGGCGACCGGTCCGCCACCCTGCGGTGACGGACCGGTCCGGCGGTCGTTCCTCCCGTGTTCAGCCGCCGCTGGCCGAGGGGGCCGGTGCGGGCGAGCTGCCGCCGGCCACCGCGCCGGGGTGCGGCGCCACGTGCGGGCTGGGCCGCAGCCCGGCCGGTACGGGCAACGCGCTGCCCTTGGCGAACTCGTCCCAGCCGACGTTCCAGGCCGTCCAGCCGTTGCCGGCCTGCAGCGGCACCTCGGTGCCCTTGACGGTCACCAGGTCGCCGACCTGGGTGATCCCCATCAGCCAGTCGGCCGCCGTGGCGGAGACGTTGGCGCAGCCATGGGAGACGTTGGTGTAGCCCTGGTCGCCCTCGGACCACGGCGCCGAGTGGATGAACTCACCGCCCCAGGTGATCCGCTGCGCGTCGTCGACGTCGACCACGTACCCGCCGTCGGGCTCGCCGCGGGTGTCGAACGTCGTCCGCTCGTGCTTCTCCATGATCACCATCTTGCCGCTGGAGCTGGGCGTGCTCGGCTTGCCGAGGCTGACCGGGATCCGGCGGACCAGCTTGCCGTCCCGGAACACCGACATCTGCTTCGTGGCGTTGTCGATGTCGACGGCGACCTGCCGCCCGATCTTCGAGGTGGCCCGGCGGTCGGCGTCGCCCATCAGCTCCTTGCCGATCGGCAGCCCGTCGAGCGCCGCCCGGACGCTGATCGCGGTGCCCGGCCGCCAGAAGTCGGGTGCCCGGTAGTACACCTGGCTGCCGTCCTCCAGCCACGACCAGGTGCCCGGCTGCGGCGGGTCGGTCTTGACGAACAGCCGCTTCTGCACCGCCGCCCGCGCCTCCTTCGGCACGGCCGGCTCGAAGGCCACCGTCACCGGCATCGCGGTGCCGTACGTCTGGTTGCCCGCGAAGTAGAGAGTGCTGGTGATCGCCGGCTTCGTCGGCTTCGACGCCGTGGTGAAGGTTGTCTTCCGGGTGGAGGTCCGCCCCTGGTCCCCGGTCACCGTCACCTCGGCGGTGTACGTCCGCCCGTTCGCCAGGGGCGCGCTGGGCACCCAGCTCGACCCGTCCTCCCGGGGTTCGCCGCCCAGCTGCCGCCCCTTGTCGTCGGTGAGCCGGACGGCGCTGACCTTCCCGTTCGTCACGCTGGTGCCGACCTCGGCGCTGAGCGGGACGTCCCGGGCCCGGTCGGCCGGCGTCAGCTCGACCGCGGGTGGCGGCGCCGCTCCCCCGGCGGTCTTCCGTTCGGCGGTGCACCCGCCGAGCACCAGCGAGGTGGCTGCGATGGTTACCGCAAATAGCGTCGATCGCCGCCTCACGTTCATATTCGCACCCCATTCCCCATTTCCCCTTGGCCACATTCTGTACGGCCGGACGGGAGGCGCGACGCAGCTTTCCGGGAATTACGTGAAGCATTTTTCGGCAGTTTCGACGGCACCGGGCCGAAAGTGTTCCCGCCGACCCGGCAGGACCCGATGTCACGGTTCGGCCGGGTCACCCCGGACGACCGGTTCGCCCCGCCGTGCACCCGGCCCGGAACCGTCCACCGGCGATCAGCAGTCCCAGTCCTGGTCACCGTGGTTGCGGTCCCAGCGGCCACCGACCGGCGGGGTGTCCAGCCGGGTGGGGGCCACTGCGTTGCCGGCCAGGTCGTTGTCCTCCACCCGGCAGGCGACGCAACTGCCCCGCTCGGTGATCCACAGCCCGTGGGTCTGCGTACGCCTGTGGTGGTTGTCCCAGACCCGGTTGCCCCGGACGGTGGCGGAGTCGAACGGCGCGTTGATCGTGATCCCGGCCCGGCACTCCGGCGCCGGCGACAACTCGTACGCGGTGCCGGGCAGGGGGACGTCGCCACTCCACCCGCTGTAGGCGTCGGGGCGGACCGGGGCGAGGGTGAGCTCCTTGCCGTCGTTCGCAGCGACCACGGCGACCCGCTTGTCCACCCGCAGCACCTTGCCCCGGTGCCCGTCGTGCGGCCAGTCCGCCGCCCGGTCGACCAGCGACCGCTCGGTGTAGCGGACGGACTCCCCGCTGCCCCGGTACTCGTCGGCGCACTGCCGGCCGTTGTTGCGGATCCGGTTGTTGAGCAGCACGGCGTCGGCCATCGGGCGGTCGATCCGGATGCCGTCCAGGCCGTTGCCCCAGAAGTCGTTGCTGTCGATGACCACGTCCATGGCCGCCCCCTGGTAGCCGTGGCCCAGATCGTGCCCGTGGTACCCGTACGCCCCGCTCCCGCTGATCCGGTTGCCCCGGATCGTGTACGGCCCGGGGGTGTTGCCCATGCTGACGCCGTCGCGGACGTTGCCGTCGATGACGCAGTCGGACAGCAGGCCACCCCGGCCGGCGATGCCGGACGTACCCTCGGCGGAGACGTCGAAGCCGGCCTCCAGATTGCCGATCATGGTGCAGGCGGAGACGACCAGCCCGTCGGCGCCCCAGTCGGAGATGCCGAACCTGTTGCCCTGGCTGTGGCAGCCGATGATCCGGTAGCCACGCGGGGGCTGCCAGTAGGGCTTCTGCAGCTCCAGGAAGATGCCGTTGGTGCCGTTGCCCAGCGTGGTGCAGTTGGCGATGGTGAGCCGCTCCACGGTGCCCCAGCCGCCGATGCCGACGCCGATCCCGGCGCCGCCCATCTCCTCGCCGTTGTCCAGTCGGCCGCAGCCGACCACCACCACCCCCTCGATCAGGCTGTCCTGGAGGAAGTCGCAGCCGAGCCCCGTCGCGGCGGTGTGGTGGATGTAGAGGTTCCGGAACGTCCCGCGCACCACGTACTGGAGGCCGAGCCCCTTGGCCAGGTAGTTGTACTCGGCCATGCTCACGCCGGAGCCGTCGATCTCGAAGTCGGTGAAGGCGCAGTCGGCGATGTGCCGGTCGCGGTCGGCGCCGTGCTGGACCGTGGTCCAGAAGGCCAGCGGCGTCGGCTCGACGCGGTTGCCCTCGTTGCTCAGCAGGAACCGGGTCGCGCCCGGTCCGGCCCCGATCAGCGACACCCCGCTGCGCCACACCGTGCCCGCGTCCCGGATGGAGTAGATGCCGGGCGGGCAGTAGATCACCCGGGCCCGTCCGTCGGCGGCGTACCCCGCACCGAGGCGGTCCACCAACGCGGCCAGCGCTGGTTGGTCGTTGGTCACCCCGTCACCGCGCAGCCCGTACTCGGTGGCGTCACAGTGCAGCGGCGCTCCGGCGACGGCGGGACGACGTTCCCGGACGTTGACGGGCACTCCCTGGAACGACACTGCGCTCTCCTCTCCGACGGCGAACGGACGGGCGGTGGAGGGCGCGGCTCGCACCCGGACCGCCACCGCCAAGGACGACCGGGACGGCCGCCGACGGCGCCGATTTCCCGGCCGCCGGGCCGGAAAACGGAATGGTGCCGCCGCTGTCCCGGCACCTCAGCCAGGATTGCGCTCTATCGGGAACACAATTCCCTCATCGCACCGCGAGGCCACTATTTGCCGGATCGCGCGCGATATTGCTCGCCGTGACAATCGACGGAATTGTCGGGGCGGTGCGCCGGCCGGGGCTCGGACACCCGTTTTCGCCGAAAAGGACCGCACGCCCGGATCCCGCCACGCCTTCGGGTGCACTTCTTGTCGCCAGGGGCGGCAGGAGATGCACCCGAAGGGCGGCGCGCGCCGGGAGCGGCGCGGTCAGACGTTCGCCACCAGCAGGGCTGGCTGTTCGACGCAGTCGGCGACGTGCCGCAGGAAGCCCCCGGCGACCGCGCCGTCGCAGACCCGGTGGTCGAAGGTGAGGCTGAGCTGCGTCACCTTTCGTACGGCGAGCTGCCCGTCGATGACCCACGGCTTGTCCACGATCCGGCCCACCCCGAGCAGCGCCGCCTCCGGGTGGTTGATGATCGGGGTGGAGCCGTCGACCCCGAACACCCCGTAGTTGTTGAGGGTGAAGGTGCCACCGATGAGGCGGGCCGGGGGCAGCGCGCCGGCCCGGGCCGCGGTGGTGGTCTCGGCGAGGGCCACGGACAGCTCCCGGGTGGTGAGCAGTTGGGCGTCGCGCAGCACGGGGACGACCAGGCCCCGGTCGGTCTGCGCGGCGATGCCCAGGTGCACCCCACGGGACTGCACGATCCGCTGCCCCTCGGTGTCGACGCGTGCGTTGAGCTGCGGGAACCGACGCAGGCCGCTGAGGCAGATCCGGGCCAGCAGGGCCAGGATGCTCACCGGTTGGTCCGGCGTCGCGGCGTTGATCGCCCGCCGGGTCTGCACCAGCGCGGTGGCGTCCGCGTCGACCCAGATGGTCACCTCGGGGATCTCCCGCCGGCTGCGGGAGAGCTTGTCGGCGATCACCTTGCGGATGCCGGTGAGCGGGATGACCAGGTCCTCGTCGCCGGCCGACCGGGCGGGCTCCGGCCGGACCGGCACCGGGGCGAGCCGGGGGGCCGGGGCGAGCGACGTGGCCGGGGCGGCGAGGGCCGCTTCGACGTCGGCCCGGCGGACCACCCCACCGGGGCCGGTGCCCCGCAGGGTGGCCGGGTCGATGCCGTGCTCACGGGCCAGCCTCCGGACGATCGGCGAGATGACCAGCGCCGCTCCCGCCGGGGCGGGTACGGGAGCCACGTCCGGGCCAGCGGCCGGCGTGGAAGCGCCGGCCAGCACGAGGGGCGGCGCGGGCGCCACCGTCGGGGCGGCGGCCGAGGCTGGGCCCGGCGCGGGCGCCGGAGCCACGGTGGCGGCCGACGGTTCCGGGGCGATCGCGAGGCGGGGGCGGCGACGACGTCGGCCCGCCCCGCCGTGCCCGGTGCCGTACCCGATGAGGACGTTGCCGGAGCCGGCGCGCTCCTCCTCCCGGTAGGTGGCGTGCCCGGCGGGCTCGCCGCCGTCGCCGTCCGGCGGCGCGATGGTGATCAGTGGCTGGCCCACCGGGCGCGTCTCGCCGGCCGCGCCGTGCAGGGCCACGACCCGACCGGCGTACGGGCAGGGCACGTCCACGACCGCCTTGGCGGTCTCCACCTCGACGACGGTCTGGTCCACGGTCACGGTGTCGCCCACGGCGACCCGCCACTCGACGATCTCCGCCTCGGCCAGCCCTTCGCCCAGGTCCGGCAGGAGGAAGACCTGGGTACGGTCGACGGTGGTCATGCCGCGCTGCCCTGGGTCAGCCAGCGCGGATCGGGCCGGTCGTCCCACTGGAGCCGGGCCACCGTGTCGAGCACCCGGTCCACCCCGGGCAGGTGGGTGTGCTCCAGCATCGGCGCCGGGTACGGGATGTCCAGCCCGGACACCCGCAGCACCGGGGCGTGCAGGGCGTGGAAGCAGCGTTCCTGCACCCGGGCGGCGATCTCGGCGCCGACCCCGGCGAAGCCCTGCGCCTCCTGGATCACCACGCACCGGCCGGTCTTGCGCACGGAGGCGGTGATGGTGGCGTCGTCGAGCGGGACGATGGTGCGCACGTCCACCACCTCCAGGTCCCAGCCCTCCTCGCGGGCGGCCTCGGCGGCCTCCAGCGCCACCGGCACCGCCGGCCCGTACGCCACCAGGGTGGCGTCGCGGCCGGGGCGGCGCACGACGGCCCGGCCGAACGGCTCGGTGCGGGTGGGCAGCTCGGCCTCGGCGCTGGAGAAGTAGAGCTTCTTCGGCTCCATGAAGACCACCGGGTCGGGGTCGGCGATCGCCTCGCGCAGCAGCGAGTACGCGTCGGCGACGGTCGCCGGGGTGATCACCTTCAGGCCCGGGGTGTGCGCGTAGTAGGCCTCGGACGAGTCGCAGTGGTGCTCGACCCCGCCGATGCCGCCGGCGTACGGCACCCGGATGACCATGGGGACGCTCAGCGCGCCCCGGGTGCGGTTGCGCAGCTTGGCCACGTGCGAGGCGATCTGCTCGAAAGCCGGGTACGCGAACGCGTCGAACTGCATCTCCACGACCGGCCGCAGCCCGGACATGGCCAGGCCGACGGCGAAGCCGACGATGCCGGCCTCGGCGAGCGGGGTGTCGAAGCAGCGCTTGTCGCCGAACCGGGTCTGGAGCCCGTCGGTGATCCGGAAGACGCCGCCGAGCTTGCCGACGTCCTCGCCGAAGACGAGCACCCGGTCGTCGTCGGCCAACGCGTCGGCGAGCGCGGCGTTGAGCGCCTTCGCCATGGTGGTGGCGCCCATCAGGCGTCCCCCTCGGACTCCCGGTCGGCGGCCAGTTCGGCGCGGACCAGCTCGCGCTGCTCGACGAGCTGCGGGGTCGGCTCGGCGTAGACGTGGTCGAAGAGGCTGAGCGGGTCGACCTGCGGCTGGACGTTCATCCGCTCGCGCAGGTCGGCGGCGTACGCCTCGGCCTCCTCGGCGATCGCGGCGACTGCGGCGTCGTCGAGCATTCCGCGCGTGCGCAGGTACGTCTCCAGCCGGGCGATCGGGTCGCGGTCGCGCCAGGTGTCGACCTCGGCGCCGTCGCGGTAGCGGGTGGCGTCGTCGGCGTTGGTGTGCGCCTCCATCCGATAGGTGTGCGCCTCGACCAGGAACGGGCCCTGACCGGCGCGGGCGTGCTCGACCGCGCGGGTCAGCACGGCGAGCACGGCGACGGGGTCGTTGCCGTCGACCTGCTCGCTGGGCACGCCGTACCCGATGCCCTTGTACGCCAGCGACGGCGCGGCGGTCTGCCGGGACAGCGGGACACTGATGGCGTACTTGTTGTTCTGCACGAAGAACACGACGGGGGCCTTGAACACGGCGGCGAAGTTGATCCCCTCGTGGAAGTCGCCCTCGCTGGTGGCGCCGTCGCCGATGAAGGCCAGCGCGACGGTGTCCCGCCCCTGGTGGGCCTCCCCGTAGGCGAGCCCGGCGGCGTGCACGCACTGGGTGGCCAGCGGCGTGCACTGCGGGGCGGTGTGCCGCTGCGCGGGGTCGTACCCGCAGTGCCAGTCACCGCGCAGCAGGGTGAGCACCTCGACGGGGTCGATGCCCCGGGAGACCAGCGCCATCGACTCGCGGTAGGTGGGGAAGACCCAGTCGGTGTCCCGGACGGCGAGCCCGACGCCGACCTGACAGGCTTCCTGGCCCCGGGACGAGGGGTAGACGGCAAGCCGGCCCTGCTTGGTCAGGGCGGTGGCCTGGGTGTCGAACCGGCGGCCGACCACCATTCGGCGGTACAGCTCGCGCAGCGCCTCGGCGGGCGGCTCGGGGTAGTCGGCGCGGGCCGGCAGCGGGGTGCCGTCGGCGTCGAGCAGCCGCACCGGCTCCGTCTGCGGCAGCAGGCCGGCAGTCGGGTCGGTCGTCGCCTGCCCGCGGGCGGGGGCCTTGGTGGGCTTCTTGGCCGGCGGGCGGGTGCGCGGGGATGCCCTGCGGACCGCCTGGGGTGTGGTCGTCACGGCGGGGACCTCCTGGACGTGTGGTGGCCCTATGCTCCTGCTGTTGGATGATTGACTCAAGATTCACGATGAACGTGGGACGATCGGCACTGGGGAGGGTCTGAGTTGAGCCAGGAGACAATCCCGGAGCCGGGCGTGACGGGCGGGGCGGGACGTTCGGCCGGGCCGCTGGACGAGGTCGACCGGCGCATCCTCGACAAGCTGGTCCGCGACGGCCGGATCTCCATCCGCACCCTCGCCGAGCAGGTGCACGTCTCGCGCACCAACGCGTACGCCCGGGTGGAGCGGCTGCTGCGCGACGGCGTGATCACCGGGTTCCGGGCCCAGGTCGCTCCGGAGCCGGCCGGGCTGGGCACCTCGGCGTACATCGCGCTGACCATTCAGCAGAACACCTGGCGGGAGGTGTCGGCCGAGCTGGCCCGGGTGCGCTACATCGAGCACGCGGCCCTGCTCGGCGGCGAGCACGACGTCCTCGCGCTGGTCCGGGCGCCGGACAACGCCACCCTGCGGGACGTGGTGCTGGCCCGGGTGCAGAGCATCTCCGGGGTGCTGTCGACCCGGACCTGGCTGGTCTTCGAGGAGTTCGACGGCGCGCAGAGCCCCTGGGAGTGAGCCCGCGCCCCACCGGTTCCGCCGCACGGCCGGCCTGGGCGGCGGCTCAGCGTTCCGGTGGGGCCTCCAGGCCCTCCCGGTCGGCCAGCTCCAGCAGCGGCTCCAGGGAGAACCGCTGCCCGTCCAGCCCGGCGTGCGGGTCGCCCCGCTCGGCGAAGCGGGCGGGCATACCGACCACGTCGAAGTCCTCCGGGCGGGCGTCGTCCAGCTCCGACCAGTCCAGTGGCGCGGAGACCAGGGCCTGCGGGGTGGGCCGGATCGAGTACGCCGAGGCCATGGTGTGGTCCCGGGACATCTGGTTGTAGTCGACGAAGACCGGGCGGTCCCGCTGGTCGCGCCACCAGGTGGTGGTTACCAGCTCCGGCAGCCGGCGCTGCATCTCGCGGCCGAGCGCCAGCACCGCCCGGCGGCAGTCGGCGAAGCTCCACCGCGGCTCGATCGACAGGTAGACGTGCAGGCCGCGCCCGCCGGTGGTCTTCGGGTAACCGGTCAGGCCCAGCTCGGCGAGGAACGCCCGGACCTCCCGGGCGACCGGCACCACCTGGTCGAAGCCGACCCCGGGCATGGGGTCGAGGTCGATGCGGAGCTGGTCGGGGCGTTCCACGTCGGCGGCGGTGACCGGCCACGGGTGGAACCGCAGGGTGCCCAGGTTGGCCGCCCAGACCACCACGGCCAGTTCGCTCGGCGCGACCTCGTCGGCCGTCCGGCCGCTGGGGAAGGTGAGGTGCGCGGTGCGGACCCAGTCGGGCGCGCCGGCCGGCAGCCGCTTCTGGTAGAACGCGTCGCCCCGGTTGTCCTGCCGGGTGCCGATCCGCGCGCCGGGGAAGACGCCCTTGGGCCAGCGCTCCAGCATGGTCGGGCGGTCGCGGAGCGCGCGCAGGATCCCGTCGCCCACGGCGAGGAAGTAGCGCACCACGTCCAGCTTGGTCAGCCCGCGCTCCGGGAAGTATGGCTTGTCGGGGCTGGAGACGCGCACGACCCGCTCTCCGACCCGGATCTCCTGCGCCGCCGTCGCCATGCCTGACACCGTACGACGTGGCACCGACACGCGCGGGCGGGTCGGCGCCACCCGGCCCCGTCGGGTGGGCCCGCGGTCAGGGCTTGCGGCCCACGCAGCCGTACTGCGGGACGGTGACCGGCTCCTCCCCGTCGGCCGGCCGCCACCGCCCGCACGACACCAGGCCCGGGTCGAGCAGCTCCAGGCCGTCGAGGAACCGGGCGATCTCGGCCCCGGTGCGGGACCGGATCGGCGGGGCGGCGTTCTCGTTCCAGAACTTCATGGCCGGCACGTTGGCCTCGCCACCCAGCTCGACGGTCGGGTGGGTGAGCACCAGGAAGCTGCCCGACGGCATCTCGTCCATCAGCCGGCGCACTATCGCCACGGCCTCGTCGGTGTCGAGCACGAAGTTGAGGATGCCCAGCATCATCACCGCCACCGGCCGGTCGAGGTCCAGGGTCCGGGCGGCGCCGGCCAGGACCGACGCCGGGTCGTGGACGTCGGCCTCCAGGTAGTCGGTGGCGCCCTCGGCGGAGCTGGTCAGCAGGGCCCGGGCGTGCACCAGCACCATCGGGTCGTTGTCGACGTAGACGATCCGGGCGTCGGGGGCGACGGCCTGCGCGACCTGGTGGGTGTTGTCGGCGCTGGGCAGGCCGGTGCCGATGTCGAGGAACTGCCGGACACCCACCTCACCGGCCAGGTGCCGCACCGCGCGGGCGAGGAAGCGCCGGTCGGCCCGGGCGACCTCCCCGATGACCGGGAACATGGTGTGGATGTGCTCGCCGACCCGGCGGTCCGGCTCGAAGTTGTCCTTACCACCGAGCCAGTAGTTCCACACCCGGGCGTTGTGCGCCACTGTGGTGTCGATGCGCTCCGCCCGTCCCCCGTCACGGACCCCGATGTCGCCGGCCTCTGACACGAAAACTCCTCGACTGCCGCTGTTGTCCGGTCAGCGTAGCCGAGCCTGTGGCCGCCGCCGTGCCGCGGCCGGATGATCGAACAGTGTGGACGGTCAGGCCAGCACCGTCACGCCGACGACCATCAGCGGCAGCGAGACGAACAGGAAGATGCCGACCCCGGTGAGCACCCGGCCGCCACCCGCGTCTTCGCGCTCCGGGGCGAGCCCGAACGTCGCCCGGGCCGGCAGCATGCCGATCCGGCTCAGGGTCAGGTCGCCGGTCAGCCCGAGCAGGGTGCCGACCACGATGAGCGCGACACCGAACCGGAACGCGAAATCACCGCCGCCGACCACCGTCCACACGCCCACCGCGACGGCCACCGCCACGAGCGCGATGACGAACAGCATGAGAGCCTCCCGCAGGCCCCTGACCACCGTCATCGCTCGCAGCCTCCTCCGGCCGGCCGGTTGCCGGCGTCGCACCGACACCCCGTCGCCGGGGCCCCGGCGACGCCGGTGACATTCTGCCGGTCGGCACCCCTCGGCGCTGTCCCCTTGTCCACTTCGGCCCGGGAGAGCGCCGGCCACGGCCGCGCCCACTCCGGACGGCCCTCATTGCCACCGTCTGACAGTCCCTGTCTGGCCGGACGGAGGTTTGTAACGGCCGCGACGAATTCCTACGCTGTGCATCGGAAGCGGGCGCCCCGTCCGCTTCCCGCCGAGCCGCGCCTCCACCAGGGGCGCGAGCCGGCCGGATACAGCCCCCTGGGAGCCTGTGTGAAGAACCTCCGTCGCAAGACCCTGGCCGCCGCGTCCTCCGTGACGCTCGGTGTCGGTCTCGCCCTCACCGGCGGACTGACCCCGGCGGCGGCCGCCGGCCCGGACGCCACCTACCTCGTCGTCGCCCCGCTGGGTGGCAAGGCCGACAGGGCTGCCGCCCGGGTGGCCGCCGCCAACGGCACGGTGGTGGCCCGCTACGACCAGATCGGCGTGATCGTCGCCCGATCCACCAACCCGAACTTCGTCACGGACGTGAAGGGTGCCGGCGTCGAGGCGGCGGCCTCCACCGCCGGCCTCGGTACCGCCCTCGAAGAGGGCGAGACCGTGGAGGTCCCGGCGGCCGACGTCGTCAACTCCACGGGCGACCCGACCGCCGAGCCGATGTACGGCCAGCAGTGGGACATGCCGATGATCGGCGTTCCGCAGGCCCACGCGGTCAACAACGGCCGCCCGAGCGTGGTCGTCGGCGTGCTGGACAGCGGTATCTCCAGCAGCCACCCCGACCTGGCCGGCCAGATCGCCAAGGACAAGAGCGCGTCCTGCGTCGGCGGTGTCCCCGACACCACCGAGGCGGCCTGGAACCCGACCTCCTCCGACCACGGCACCCACGTCGCCGGCACCATCGCCGCCGCCGTCAACGGTGTCGGCGTCACCGGTATCGCCCCGGGCGTCAAGGTCGCCGCGGTCAAGGTGGTGAACGACGACGGCTTCATCTTCCCGGAGTCCGCGGTCTGCGGGTTCATCTGGGCCGCCGATCACGGCATGCAGCTCACCAACAACAGCTACTTCGTCGACCCGTGGGAGCTGAACTGCCGCAACGACCCGCGCCAGCGTCCGGCGTGGACCGCGATCCACCGGGCCATCCGCTACTCGCAGAGCAAGGGCGTGCTGAACGTGGCGTCCGCGGGTAACTCGAACTGGGACCTCGCGGGCAAGATCACCGACGACGGCAGCCCGAACAACGGGACCCCCGAGACGCGGCCGGACCTGGGCAACGAGTGCCGCGTCCTGCCGGCCGAGGTGCCGGGCGTGGTGACCGTGTCGGCGGTCGGCCCGACCGGGCAGAAGAGCTACTACTCGTCGTACGGCAAGGGCGTCGTCGAGGTGACGGCCCCGGGCGGCGACACCCGGTTCCGCACCCAGGGCGCGCAGTCGACCATCGCCGACGGCATCCTGTCCACCACCTTCAACACCGCCACCCGGACCAACGGCTGGGGCTACAAGCAGGGCACCTCGATGTCCTCCCCGCACGCGACCGGCGTCGCCGCCCTGGCGCTGTCGGCCCACCCGAGGATGGGGCCGCTGCAGCTGACGCTGTTCCTGCAGCTCACGGCGGTGGCGCAGGCCTGCCCGGCGGGCGCGGTGTACAACCCGGTGCCGCTGATCGCGGCCGGCCCGCACGCGTACGACTCGACCTGCTCCGGCGGGAAGTACTACAACGCGTTCTACGGCTCGGGCATGGTCAACGCGTACAACGTGGTGAAGTGACCGCCTGACCGCACGACCAGTGGTGGGGCCCGGCGCGTGCGCGCCGGGCCCCACCCGTGCGGTCACCGGGCCAGTCCGACCACCATCACCAGGTGCGCCACGCCGGCCGGCGTCGGGCCGCCGCGCGCCACATCGGCGATCACCGTACGCGCCAGCGGCCGGCACCGGACCTCGGCCGGCGCGGTCCGGTCGGCGTCGACCAGGGCGCGGCCCGCCCGAAGCAGGTCACCGACGTGCAGGTACGCCCGCGCGGCGTCGACCAGGTGCGCGGCCCGATGTTCCACCGGCAGCCGCCCCCACGTGCTCCGGCCGGTGGCCCGCTCGTGCCGGCTGACCGCCTCGCCGCCGTCGCCCAGGGCGACCGCCGCCGCCACCCGGGCCAACTCGACCGACGTGGGCCCGAAGCTGGTCCGGTGGTGGTCGTGGCCGTCGCCGACCCGCTCGGCGATCTCGCCCGCCCGGTCGGCCAACTCCCCCGCGCTGCGCGCGTCGCCGCTCGAGGCGGCGGCAAGGGCGGCCTCCACCAGCAGCGTCCCGCACAGGGCAAGCTCCTGCGGCGGGCCCTCGTACGACGCCGGGGACGCGATCCGGTGCGCGGCGGCGAGCGTCACCGCCATCGCCGGCCCGCCCCGACCCGACGCGCGCAGCGCCTGCCCGAGCGGGATGGCGGCGATTGCCGCCAGCAGCGGATCATCGGCCGCCAGCGCCATCGCCCGGTCGGCGGCCAGCCACGCCACGTCGGCCTCACCGAGCTTCACCAGCACCGACGACGTGAGCCGGTACACCTGCACCAGCAGATCCGCCCCGTCGCCCGCCGGGGCGGCAGCGCGGGCGCGCTGGGCGTCGCCGAGCAGGCCCGGAAGCGCCCGCACCAACTGCGGATAGCCCGCGTGCTGGTACGTCAACCAGGCGTGCTCCACCCGGCGGCGCAGCTCACCCGTCGACGGCCGGGGGCCGGGCAGGCAAGTGTCGTATCGGGCCAGCGCCGCCCGCAGCCCGTCCAGCCCTTCGACGGCACCGGCCGTCCCCGCCGGCCGAGCACCCCCGTCGACCAGCACCGACGTGTCCACCCGGAGGACCTCGGCGACATCCTGGACGATGGAGAACCTGTCGAGCGCGCGGACGCCCCGCTCGACCTTGTCCACCCAACTCTTCGACCTGCCCAGCCGATCGGCGAGCATCTGTTGGGTCATCCCGCGTTGGGCCCGCCACCGCGCGACCCGCCGGCCTATCGGCAGGTCATCGCTGGTCACGACGCCACCGCCGGTCCGGCACCGCCCTGGTGGTGTCGTCCACCGGAATCCGGTCCGCCTCGGCCTGCGCCAACAGCCGTTGCCTCGCCGCCTCCCGCTCGGCCGCCTCGGCCTGCTCACCCCGGTTCGGCACCGGATCGTCACCGTGCACCTGCATCCCCACCTCCGTTGGCAGGGGCGCGACGGCAACCGATCCCCTACCGCCGGAGATGCGCACCGCGCCCATCACGGAAGGTAGGGCAGCAACTACCCGTGGATCGTCACCCCCTGTGCGACTACCCCGCTATGGGGCACCTCAGATCACTCCCACCCGCTCGGCCAGGCCACGAAGGTCGGGACGCGTCGTGGGCGTTTCCCGCACCAGCAACTCACGTACCGTCGCACGCATCACGAGGTTCAGACGGGAGTCCTCCGGAGATTCCCGGTCCGCCCTACCGAGCATGTGGACGGCTGCCAGGTCCTCCCGGCGGATCGCGTACGCCCGCCCCAGCTGAAGGTAGTGGGAGTAGCGGCGCTCCACACTGGCAAGCGTCCCCACGTCGACGCGCTCGGCCAAGCGCAGCGCCTCGCCCGTCCGGGACAGCTCCAGGATCACGGCAGCGCGGTGAATCCCCACGTTCGCCGGGCCGAAGAAGGTGCGGTGGTACGTCGTCTCTCCGGTGATCGCCGATAGCCGGGCAGCATCGTCGATTGCCTCCAATGCGCGCCGCTCGTCGCGCAGCCGTGCCCGCTGCACCGCCAACAGCAGCCGTAGCGAACCGGCAAGCGCCATCCCCGCCGGGCCACCACCGCTGGCCGATTCCACATCGCGGATCGCGTCCTCGCACATCAGAGCGGACTCTTCGGTGTGCCCTCTGTTGCTGAGCACCTGGGCAAGGTTCCAACCGGCTGCCGCCCGGTAGGCCGGATCATCTGCGGCACGCGCCGCAGACATCGCCCGATCGGCCGCAAGGTACGCCACGTCGGCAGCGCCCACCCGCTTCCCGAATGATCGGACCAGCAGATAGATGTCTGCGGCGGCTCGCTCGGCATCGCGCCGCACCGCGCCGCTGGAAGCGGTGAGTGTGGCCCGGGCGGTGAGGATCAGGTCTGCCAGCAGCGGTGCGGTGCGGCTGTACCGATGCTGACTGCTGGACCAGGTGTCCCAGGCCCATGTGATCGACCGACGCAGCGCGGCGATGTCCACCGGCCCGTCGAGCGTGGGAGCGTAGGCGTGCAGAGCGGCACGTACCGGCTGGACGGACTCGTGCTCGGCCCGCTCGTCCGGTAGCTGCCCGACGGGCATCCCCGTGAGTCGGTACAGGTCGCGCACCCGCAGAATGCGAGCGATCTCGATCCAGTCGCCCAGCGTGTTCACCGACCGCTCGCCGGATTCCCACTTTCGCCACGCTGATGCCGTCACACCTTTGAGCTGCGCGGCGACTTCCTGGGTGAGCCCCGCTCGCTGACGATAGAGCTTGATGCGCTGGCCGGGGGTCATTCCCGGACTGACAACCGGATCCATCGGGCGCTCCCGGGTAGGGGGCTGGACGGCGCTTCCGCCGGTCGCCCCAAAGCCGGCAGGTTTCCTACATCGGACGGTACACCGACAGCAACACCGGAGTGCAGCGCTATGCCTCCGCAGCGTGACCCGAATGCGGGAACTCGAAGCCCGCCTGACTCCTCGGGGTCGTCCCACTCCTTGGCGTCCCAATGCTCGTTGACAGGACCCGGTGGCCGGGGAAGGGTCTGCGCCATGATCGGACACCTCGACGACGACCGGCTGCGTGCCTTCGGCAAGCCGGCGCGGGTCACGGTATGGCCGGCGCGCGACGCGTTGCTTCAGGTCGGTGATACGGAGACCCTGCTCAGGATCGTCGAGCGGGACGGCGGTTTCGTGGTGGAGAAGCGGGACCGCAGCGGGGCGTGGCACCCCCAGATGTCCGCCGGGTCGCTGGCGGTCGCGCGCCGGTACGTGATCGGGGAGATCGGCGGCTGGGTGCGGGCCATCGTGGAACGGGGCCAGCGAGGGCCGTCCCCGGACGAGCCGCTTCGGGACGGGTTCACGTTGACCGACCTCGGGCCCTCGGGGCTCGTGCTGTCCTGGCGCGAGGCGTCCGGCGAGCGGTCGGCCCGCTTCCCGCCCGGCCCGTGGCGTGGCAGGGCCGTGCGATTCGCCAGGTACGCCGACCTGTCGGAGGAGTCGATCGTGCGGCGGTTCGGCGGCACCGGGGCGACGCCGGACGCGCCGCCGCCCGGCAGCACCGCCCCTACCGAGGCCGAAGTTGATGCCGACGCCGACGCCGAGGAGCAGCGGGTGGCGGCACGGGAGATCGTACGGTTGGTGCGCCGCGAGCTGCCGGCGGGAGCGGACCGCCTCACGATGCGCGCCGGCGTCCTGGCGACGGTCGACTGCTGCCGGTGGTGGGCGGCGTGGGGCGAGCGGCGCGAGGAGGTTCACCGCCCGGACGACCCCGCGCTCCGCGACGCGCTCCACGCGTCGCGGCGGGCCTCCTACCGGCCGGGCCTGGGTACGTGGTTCAGCGTGGAGCTGACCGTGACGTCAGCGGGCGACGAGACGATGCGGTTCGACCGCGACGACGAGCCGGTGTGGTGGTCGGAACCCGTCGATCCCACCGCGTACGTGACGGAGCAGCGGTCCTTTCCCCGCGAGGAGACGCACCAGCCGCCGTGGCTGCGTCAGCGCCTGGCGCAGGGGCGTGCGCAACTGCCGCAGCGCCTGATCGAGCGGGGCACCGAACTGTTCGGCCGGATCGCGCCGGGCGCGGAACTCGTCCACCACCTGCTGCCGGAGGACGACGCGGTGCTCGTCGTCCGCCCGGTCCGGGGCGGCGGGTCGATCTACGTCGCGCACGACGGGACCGTGCTGTTCGCGGCGTCCGCCGTGCCGCCGCACCAGGCGCTCGAACTGTTCCGGTCCGGGCAGCGCACCCCCGCCGAGAAGTTCGCGGGATGACGCCCGCAGCAGGATCAGCGCCCGGGCGGGCACCGCTCCGCGAGTTCTCCCGCCGGATCGGCTCGGCGACCGTCACGGTCGAGGCCAGGGAGCAGCTCGGGACGCAGGCGGATGCGCTGCTGGACATCATCGCCGCCTACGCCGACGAGCTGCGGGACAAGTTCAGCGTTCAGGCGGGGTGGGCGCCGTTCATGCTCGTCGCGCGTGGTGAGGACCGGTTCGGTGTCGTCGCGCCGGACTTCGCGACAGAGACCCCGGACCAGGTGGGGTGGGTCGGGGATCTCACGCTGGCGCTTTGGGTGCTCAACGGCCAGGTGACGGTCGCCCGCAGGCTGCCCGGAGCCGAGCCGCAGCCTGTGCACTTCAACGACACAGTGCTGTGCTGGCGCGGCATCGAGAACGCCGAACGGTTGATCATGAGCCGGACCGCGCGCAAGGATCGCGCCGACGACTCCGGGTGGTACATCGACGTGTTCCCACAACCCCGTGAATCCCGGCAGGCAAACGAGTTCGTCCGCTGGCCGGCGTTCCAGCTGCTCGGCGTCAACAAACACATCGCCCGGGCGTTGCTCCTGCCGGTGGGTTACGGCGCGGTGGTGAGCCCCACCCGGATAGATGCGATCATCGATCTCTCCGCCGGCAGCGTGGCGGTCCCCGGGCCGCTCTGAGCCCAGGGCCGTGCCGGCCGGGCGGAGGTTTCGCCGGCACAGCCGCCCCGGGTCGCGTCGGCCGGCCCGGGCGGCGGGTTGCTAGGGTCGCGCGGGTGACCGGACTGCAGCGGCTCGACGTCCAGCACGCCGCCGCGCTGCTCCGCTTCGAGCGGGAGAACCGGGCGTACTTCGCCCGGTCCGTGCCGGACCGGGGCGACGACTACTTCGCCGGCTTCGCCGCGCGGCACGCGGGCCTGCTCGCGGAGCAGGCCGCCGGGCTGTGCCACTTCCACGTCCTGGTCGACGGCGACGGGGCCGTGCTGGGCCGGTTCAACCTGGTCGACGTCGCCGACGGCGGGGCGGAGCTGGGGTTCCGGGTGGCCGAGCGGGCGGCCGGGCGGGGCGTGGCGACGGACGGCGTGCGCCGCGTGGTCGAGCTGGCCCGCGCCGGGTACGGGCTGCGCCGGCTGGTCGCGTCGGCCGCGCTGGACAACGCCGGTTCGCTCGGGGTGCTCCGGCGCACCCGTTTCGTCCCGGCCGGCGAGGTGCTGCTCGACGGGCGTCCCGGGCTGCGGCACGTCCGGGAGCTGGGGGCCTGACGCGACGTCGACGCCCCCGCGTCACCCGCCCGGGGAGGCGGTCGACCCGACCGGGTGAAGGCTGTTTCCGCAGCTCACCTCATGGGTACCGGAGAGATCACCAGCAACCGAGGAGGTCACAGGTGTCCACCGATGCCATCGTCCTGTTGAAAGAGGACCACAAGGAGATGCGCCGCCTGTTCAAGGCTTTCCAGGATGCCGAGGACGGGCCGGCGAGCCAGCGGCAGAAGCTGGTCGGGCAGATCCTTGAGGCCCTCACGGTGCACACCTACCTGGAGAACGAGGTGATGTACCCGGAGGTCCGCAAGCTGCTGCCGGACCTGGAGGACGACATCCTCGAGTCGTACGAGGAGCACCACGTCGCCGACCTGCTCTGCGCCGAACTGGCCGCCATGGACGCCGGCGACAGCCACTTCAACGCCAAGACGACGGTGCTGATCGAGAACGTGCAGCACCACGTCGAGGAGGAGGAGCAGGAGTGGTTCCCGAAGGTGCGGGAGGCGCTCGGCCGCAAGCAGTTGCAGGAGATCGGCGAGCGGATGATCGCGCTGCGCCCCGACGCGCCGCGCAGCCCGACCGAGCCGAAGGCGATCAAGAAGGCCGTCGACGCGGTCAACGCCTGAGCGCACACGACCCCGACCCGGGGCCCGGCCTGACGGCCGGGCCCCGCCGTCGTCTCCACCGCCGATTCTTGGACAGTTTCCGTCCCCGGCGAACAGCAGCTGTCCAAGGTCCGAGGTCCGAGGTCGCCGGGGCGGGCGCGGGGGCGGGGTCGCCGGTGGGGCGGGTCAGGGGTGCGGCGGGTCAGGTGGTGGGGGGCGGGGGGAGGATCTGGCGGAGCTGGCCGGGTGGGGTGGCGCGGGGACGCCACTCCCGGGGGTAGCCCACCGACACCTCCTCGAAGCGCACCCCGTCGTGCCAGGTGGTGCGGGGGATGTGCAGGTGGCCATAGACGGCCGCGACGGCGTCGTAGCGCAGGTGCCAGTCGGCGGTGGCGTCGGTGCCGCACCACTGGGCGAAGATCGGGTAACGCAGGACCCGGGTCGGCTCCCGCACCAGCGGCCAGTGGCTGACCAGCACCGTCGGCAGGGCCGGGTCGCGGGCGTCGAGCCGCCGGGCGGTCCCGGCCACCCGGGCCGCGCACCACGCCTGCCTGCTCGGGTACGGGTCGGGGTGCAGCAGGAACTCGTCGGTGCAGACGATCCCGGTGGCGTACGCCTCGGCGAGCGCCGCCTCCCGGGTGTCCAGCCCCTCGGGCCGCCAGCCGTAGTCGTACAGCAGGAACAGCGGCGCCACCAGCGCCGGCCCGCCGGGGCCCCGCCACACCGGGTACGGGTCCTCCGGGGTGAGCACGCCCAGCCCGCGGCAGACCTGGACGAGGTGCCGGTAGCGGGCCTCGCCGCGCAGGGCGATCGGGTCGGCCGGGGGCGTCCACAGCTCGTGGTTGCCGGGTGCCCAGACCACCTTGGCGAAACGGCGGCTGAGCACGCCGAGCGCCCACTCGACGTCGGCCACGGTGTCGCCCACGTCGCCCGCGACCAGCAGCCAGTCGCCCGGCGAGCGGGGCCGCAGGCCCTCGACGATGTCGCGGTTCTCCGCGTACCCCACGTGCAGGTCACTGATGGCGAGCAGCGCGCCGTCTTCCTTCGCCATCCGTCGATCGTACGGGAGCGCCTCCCGGCCCGGGAGGCGCGGCGGCGACGGCCGGGTCGTGCGCTCGTCGCGCCTCTGCGCTCCCCCGCCGATGGGGCCACGGAGGTCGGCCGGGGCGGCGGGGGCGGACCGGGTACGATCAGCACGGGCCGTGACTGGCGCGTGGGGATGGAAAACCATCGGGAAGCGGTCCCGTCATCAGGACGTTTGCCGAGCGCCTGGGCCTTCCGCACGTCACCAGGAGGTCGCATGTCGTCGCCGAATGCCGAGTCCACCGCCTTCCGCAGCGCCCTTGAGGTGATCCGGGCCGTGGAGCCCCGGGTCGCCGACGCGATCGGGGCGGAGCTGGCCGACCAGCGCGAGTCGCTCAAGCTGATCGCCAGCGAGAACTATGCCTCCCCCGCCACGCTGCTGGCGATGGGCAACTGGTTCAGCGACAAGTACGCCGAGGGCACCGTCGGCCGCCGCTTCTACGCCGGCTGCCAGAACGTCGACACGGTCGAGGCGCTCGCCGCCGAGCACGCCAAGGAACTGTTCGGCGCCGCGCACGCGTACGTGCAGCCGCACTCCGGGATCGACGCGAACCTGGTGGCGTTCTGGGCGATCCTGGCCGACCGGGTGGAGTCCCCGGCTCTGAAGAAGGCCCAGGCACGGCACGTGAACGACCTGACCGAGCAGGACTGGTTCACGCTGCGCCGGGAGCTGGGCAACCAGCGGATGCTCGGCATGTCCCTGGACGCGGGCGGCCACCTCACCCACGGCTTCCGGCCCAACATCTCCGGCAAGATGTTCGACCAGCGCAGCTACGGCACCGACCCGGTGACCGGGCTGGTCGACTACGACAAGGTCGCCGAGGCGGCCCGCGAGTTCAAGCCGATGGTCCTGGTCGCCGGCTACTCGGCGTACCCGCGGAAGGTGAACTTCCGGATCATGCGGGAGATCGCCGACTCGGTGGGCGCGACGTTCATGGTCGACATGGCGCACTTCGCCGGCCTGGTGGCGGGCAAGGTCTTCACCGGGGACTTCGACCCGGTGCCGCACGCGCACATCGTCACCACCACCACCCACAAGTCGCTGCGGGGCCCGCGCGGCGGCATGGTGCTCTGCGGCCCGGAGCTGGCCGACCAGGTGGACCGGGGCTGCCCGATGGTGCTCGGCGGCCCGCTGCCGCACGTGATGGCCGCCAAGGCGGTCGCCCTGGCCGAGGCCCGCCGCCCCGACTTCGCCGACTACGCCCAGCGGATCGTCGACAACGCCCAGGCCCTCGCGGAGGGGCTGCTGAGCCGGGGCGCGAAGCTGGTCACCGGCGGCACCGAGAACCACCTGGTGCTGATCGACGTCTCCGGGTACGGGCTGACCGGCCGGCAGGCCGAGCAGGCGCTGCTCGACTCGGGCATCGTCACCAACCGCAACTCCGTCCCGCAGGACCCGAACGGCGCCTGGTACACGTCGGGCATCCGGATCGGCACCCCGGCGCTGACCACCCGGGGCCTGGGCGTGGCCGAGATGGACGCCACCGCCGAGCTGATCCACACCGTGCTCAGCCAGACCGTCTCCGGCTCGAACGCCGACGGCACCCCGTCGAAGGCCAAGTACGTCCTCGACCCGGCGCTGGCCGACAAGGTCAGCCGCCAGGCCACCGACCTCCTGTCGACCTTCCCGCTCTACCCCTCGGTCACCCTGAGCTGACCCGCCCCTCCGCCCCCGCGATCACGGAGGCGTGGTGCCCGGGACGGCTGGTTCACACCAGCCCTCCCCCACCACAGGTCCGTGATCGGCGGGGTCGGGGGCGAGGGTCAGGCGAGGGGGCGCTTGAGGTGGTAGCGGTGGACCTCGGTGCTGCCCTGGACGTTGTTCACGTCCTCGGCGGCGGAGACCAGCTCCCAGCCGTCCCGGCCGGCGCGGTTGAGGTGGGCGATCGCGGTGTCGCCGTACGCGGTGATGTCGGTGCGGGACCCGTCCGGGCCGTACCAGACGAACGAGACGTGGAAATTGCGTCCCTGCCCCTGGTAACGGCGGACCAACAGCGCGTACTCCCATGCGACCATACGATCCATTATGGCCGGTGCGTCCGGACCGCCGACACACGGGGGGTGGCGGAACGGCGACAGTGCGGGGTCAGGCCAGCGCCGCCGGGGCCGCCGCCCGGGCCAACTCGTCGGCGATCAGCGCGGCGAGGCGGTCCAGGCCGACGTCGATCTGCTCGCAGGTGACCGCGCTGATCGACAACCGCAGCGCGGCCACCGGTGCGGTGTCGTCGTAGAAGTGCGCCATCGGGGTCCACAGCACGCCGTACTCCTGCGCCGAGCGGCGCAGCAGCGCGTCGTCGACGGGGAACGGGACGGTCAGCACCGCGAAGAACCCGCCGGCCGGGACGTTCCAGGACACCGGGGAGGGCGCCGGGAACCGCAGCGTCAGGCCCGCCACCAGGTGGCGCAGGTTGCGGGCGTACGCGGCGCGCTCCCGGACGTTCGCCGCGACCAGGCTGCCCCCGTGGGCGAGCAGCGCGCCCCCGACCACCGCCTGGGCGATCGCCGAGGTGTTCACCGTGACCATGCTCTTGATCTTCGCGAGCTGGTCGGCGAGCGGCCCCACCGTCCCGTCGGAGCCCCGGACCCGCTGGTCGGCCACCAGGTAGCCGACCCGGGCCCCGGGCAGCACGGTCTTGGCGAACGAGCCGAGGTAGACCACCCGCCGGCCGGTGTCCAGGGCCTTGAGCGTCGGCACCCGCTGCGCGCCGTCGGCGTGGAACAGCCCGTACGGGTTGTCCTCGATCAGCAGCAGGTCCTCCTCCGCGGCGAGGTCGAGCAGCCGCCGCCGGTCGGCCAGGTCGATGCTGGTCCCGGACGGGTTGGCGAAGTCCGGCATCACGTAGCAGGCGCGCGGGCGCAGCCCCTCGGCGCGGGCCCGGCGCACCTGCTGGCGCAGGTCGGCCAGGTCGATCCCGGTCGGGCCAGCGGCCACCGGGCGCACCGGCAGGTCCACCAGCCGGGCGGCCCCGGTGAGCCCCACGTACGTCGGGGCGACCGCGAGCAGCACGTCCCGGGGGTCGGCGCGCAGGGCGCGCAGCACCAGCAGCATCGCCTCCTGACAGCCGACGGTCACCACGATCGACTCCGGGTCGACGGTGATCCGCTCGTCGACGGCGAGGTTGCGGGCCACCAGGTCGTGGATGATCCCCTTTGTCCGGCCGTACTGGAACAGGGTGCGGTGCACCTGCTCCGGGCCGTACCCGAGGTCGTCGACCAGGTACGCCCGGAAGGTCTCCAGGTGCCGGTGCAGGTCGGCGACGTCGAAGAACTCCTCGTACGGCCGGCCGGCGGCCAGCGACACCGCCGCCGGGTAGCGCTGGGCCACCTCGTTGAGGAAGTTCATCGAGTTCAGCGCCGGATCGTCCACCGCCGGGTGCAGGTCCGCGACGTCCAGGTCCACATCCATGGCCGCCTCCACCGGTCGTCCACCGTCCACGTTCAGCCTCTCGTGATCGTCCGCAGTTCGCGGGCCTCGGCCGGGTCGGCGCACCCGGCGAGGGTGAGCGCGTCGCGCAGCTCGGCGGCGAGCAGCGCGAACGCGGCGTCGGCGCCGGCCCGCCCGGCGACGGCCAGCGCCCACAGCAGCGGCCGGCCGACCAGCACCCCCGACGCGCCGAGCGCCAGTGCGCGCAGCACGTCGACGCCGCCGCTGATCCCGCTGTCGACGAGCACCTCGCACCGGTCACCCACCGCGGTCAGCACCTCCGGCAGCATGGTGACGGCGGCCGGGGCCGCGTCGAGCTGCCGCCCGCCGTGGTTGGACACCACCACCGCGTCCGCGCCCGCGTCGGCGGCGAGCACCGCGTCGCGGGGGTCGAGGATCCCCTTGACCACCAGCGGCAGGTCGGTCTGCCCCCGCAGCCAGTCGACGTCGGACCAGGTCAGGGCGGGGGCGAAGACGGCGCTGGTGTGCCGGGCCACGGCGGAGGTGCCGGGGACGCCGACGTGCGCGAGGTCGTCGCGGCTGCCCGGCAGGTTGGCCGCGCTCACCTCAGGCGGCAGGGCGAAGCCGTTGCGTACGTCGCGCAGCCGGGGGCCGAGGATCGGCACGTCGACGGTGACCATGAGGGCGGTGCAGCCGGCCCGGTGCGCCCGGGCCACCAGCTCCCGCACCATCCCCCGGTCACGCAGCCAGTAGAGCTGGAACCAGACCGGGCCGCCGACCGCCGCGATCTCCTCGACGGTGGTGCTGCTCAGCGTGCTCACCACGTACGGCACCCCGGCCGCGTGGGCCGCCGCCGCGAGCGCCGGCTCGCCGTCGGGGTGCACCAACCGCTGGTACGCCATCGGTGCCACCGCCACCGGCAGGGCGTACGGCCGGCCGAGCAGCGGGGCGTCGGTGCGGGGCCGGTCGACGCCGCGCAGCATCCGGGGCAGCACGGCGATCCGGTCCAGCGCCGCCCGGTTACCCGCGAGGGCGGTCTCGGTGCCGCTGCCGCCGGCCACGAAGTCGTACACCTCGGGCGGGAGGACGTCGCGGGCCAGGGCGGCGAAGTCGGCGAGGCTCGCCGCGAGCGGCGCCCCGCCCGGGACGGGGGCCGGGTCAGCCATCGACGGCTCCCGCCTCGGAGAGGAGCGCCGGGGCGGTCCCGAGCCGCTCACGCAGGAACGCGGCGGCCCGGTCCTGGGCCCGCCGGCCCGCGTCGAACGCGCCCGGCATGGCGAAGAACCCGTGGATCATCCCGTCGTAGCGGGCCAGCTCGACCGGCACCCCGGCCTCGCGCAGGCGGGACGCGTACCGCTCCCCCTCGTCGCGCAGCGGGTCGTACTCGGCGGTGACGACCAGTGCCGGCGGCAGGCCGGTCAGGTCCTCGGCGAGCAGCGGCGAGGCGAGCGGGTCCTCGGCCGTGGCGGGGTCGGGCAGGTAGTGCCCCCGGTACCAGGCCACCGAGTGCCGGTTGAACAGCAGCGGGTCCTGCTCGCCGGCCGGCTCGTCCCGCCGACGCTGGTCGGTGTTCGGGTAGACCAGGAGTTGGGCGGCGAGCGCCGGCCCGCCCGCGTCCCGGGCCAGCAGGGTGACCGCGGCGGCGAGGTTGCCGCCGGCGCTGTCCCCGCCGACGGCCAGCCGGTCCGGGTCGACCCCGAACTCGTCGGCGTGCCCGGCGAGCCAGCGCACGGCGGCGTGGCAGTCGTGCACGGCCGCCGGGAACGGGTGCTCGGGGGCCAGCCGGTAGCCGACGGTCACCACCTGGCAGCCGGCGGCGTTGGCCAGCCGGCGGCAGATCCCGTCGGCGGTGTCGACGCTGCCCAGCGTCCAGCCGCCGCCGAAGAGGTAGACCAGCGTGGGCAGCCGGCCCGGCCCGGCCGGCCGGTGTACGCGGATCGGGAGTTCCCCGGCGGGGCCGGGGACGACTGTGTCGCGTACCTCGTGCACCGGCTCGACGTCGCCGCCGCCGGCCCGGATCGCGGCCAGGTCGGCGGCGCGGGCCTCGGCGAGGGACTGGGTGTACAGGGGCGTGACGCCGGCCGCCGCGCGGGCGGCCCGGTACGCGATCACCTGCGGGTCCAGGGGCATGCCGGTCTCCTAACCGCCGGTCGTGACGAACAGCTTGTCGATGCCGCGCAGGAACAGACTGCCGCTGTACACCGGTGTCTGGGTGATCCGCAGCTCGGGGAAGCGGGCGAACAGCCGGGGCAGGGCCAGCCGGCCCTCCAGGCGGGACACCGCCGCGCCGAGGCAGTAGTGCAGGCCGACGCCGAAGGCCAGCGACGGCGGGCCGCCCCGGCGCGGGTCGAAGCGGTCGGGGTCGGGGAAGCGGGCGGGGTCCCGGTTCGCGGCGGCGATCAGCAGCATCACGTTCTCGCCCTCGGCCACCGGGACGCCGTTCAGGACGGTGTCCCGGGGCGCTGCCCGGGCCAGGAAGTGCACGGGGCTCTGCATCCGCAGCACCTCGTCGACGCAGCCCAGGGTCAGCTTGTCGTCGCCGGGCAGGGCGGCGGCCACCTCGGGGTGGTCGAGCAGCAGCGGCAGGCCGTTGCTGAACATGTAGACGGTGGTGACGAAGCTGGCGTTGAACAGCACGATGAGGTTGCTGATCAGCTCATCCTCGGTGAGGTCCACACCGCCGGAGTCCACCGCCTCGACCAGGCCGCTGACCAGGTCCTCGCTGGGGGTGCGGCGGCGGTCGGCGATCAGCTCCCGGTAGTACGCACGCAGCTCGGTGGCGGCGGTGTCGGCCTTGGCCAGCCGCTCCGGGGTCGCCCCGGCGACGTCCAGGAAGTCGTCGATCCGCTCGACCCGCTCGCGGTACCAGGACAGGTCGGCCTCGGGCAGGCCGATGAACTCGGCCATCACCAGCGCCGGGATCGGGTACGCGAAGTCGGCCACGAAGTCGACCTCGCCCCCACCGGCGCCGGCCTCCGCCATCCGGTCCAGCAGCCGGTCGGTGATCCGGTCGATCACCGGCTCCAGGGCGCCCAGCCGGCGGGGGGTGAACGTCTTGGCGAACACGGCCCGCATCCGGGTGTGGTCCGGCGGGTTGATGAACATCATCGAGGATTCGAAGGTGCGCAGGATCTCGTGCTGCTCCCAGCCCGGCGGGGACTGCTTGGTCCACTCGGGGTCGCGCAGCACCTCGCTGACCAGGTCGTATCCCCCGGCGACGGCGGCGACGGTGCTGTGCGCGGCGCGGTTCGGGATCTCGCGGATGGGGCCCATCTCGTGCAGGGCCGCGTAGAAGGGGTACGGGTTCTGCCGGCCCTGTTCGCTGTACAGGCCGGCCAGCAGCTCTTTGACGTCCACTTTGACGCTTCCTCCCCAGGAATTTTCAGACGGGGCGGCGGGGGGATCACCCCCGCCGCCCCGCCGGTGTCACAGACCGAGCAGGCGCAGCGGCACCGCGTCGGCGATCGCCTGGTTGCCCAGGTCGTTCGGGTGGATGTGGTCACCCGAGTCGTACGCCGGGAGCAGCCGGCTCTGCTGCGCCGGGTCGCGCAGTACCTTGTCGAAGTCGAGAACCCCGTCGAACTCCTGGCTGCCGCGCAGGTACGCGTTGACCGCCTGGCGGGTGGCCTCCTTCTCCGGCGTCCACACCCCCTCGACGCCGTGCCCCTGGTACGGGGTCAGCGTGCCGACCAGGCTGGTCAGGCCGCGGGCCTTGACCTGCTGGTTGATCTGCCGCAGCGAGGCGATGATGTTCTCGGCGGAGTCGCCGGACATCCAGATGTCGTTGATGCCCAGGTGGGTGACGACGGTCTGCACGCCGGTCTGCGGGAAGACGTCCTCGTTGAGCCGGGCCAGGCCGTTCGGGCCCAGCTCGAAGTAGCCGGGGAAGCCGCCCGTGCCGGGCTCCGTGCCCTCGTGGTTGAGCCGGTTGCCGGCCAGGCTGAGGTTGAGCACGCCCGGGGTGCGCACCTCGGGACGGCCGTCGATCAGCCGGTCGGCGAGCAGGTCCGGCCAGCGCTTGTTGGAGTTGACCGAGCTGCCGTTGCCGTCGGCGATCGAGTCGCCGAGGACCACGACCGAGCCGGGGCTCTGCCGCCGCTGCACGTCCACACCGGACAGGAACATCCAGCAGCAGTCGGGGCGGGTGGTGAAGCCGGTGCCCGCGGCGGCACCGGTGAGGTCGGTGGCGCCGATGAACGTGGTCTGCCGGGACTGGCCGTGGAACGTGACCGGCCCGGTCAGCACCGGGAAGTACAGCGTGACGACCAGGTCCTCCTGGTCACCGACCGGGAAGTCGATCGGGTCGCTGAGCAGCTCGGCACCCCGGTTCATGGTGACCGTGGCGGAGCCGTTGAACTTGAGCTCCCGCACGCTGGCGGCGGTGACGTCCGACAGGTCCGTCGGGGTCGCGGTGTCCGGCCGGGCGACGGTGGCCCGGCCGACCTTCACGGCCTGCTCGCCGTAGACGTTGCTGAGCCGGATGCGCAGCCGGGGACCGCCCACGGTGGTGTGCACGATCATCCGGATGCTGTGGTTGTTCAGGCCGGTGTTGGTCAGGCCGGCCGAGTTGCCCCGGGTCACCGCGGCGGCCCAGCTGCCCGCCCACACGGGGTCGCTGCGGCGCTTCCCGTTGTCCGGGCCGGCGGTCGCCACCACGGCCGGCGCCCCCACGACCAGTGCCGTGGCCACGGCGGCGATCATCTGCCATCTCTTAGGGGCCTTCGTCAATTGCCATCTCTTCGGAGTCGACATTGAACCTCCATGTTGGCCCAGGGTCGTCCACTGACGACAGCTGCCTGGACGATGGTCCAGAAACCTAGCGGCGCCCCTGACAGGCGTCAATCAACCTGATCGACAAGATCAATTGACGTCGAGGTACGGCGGGGCACCGATCGGCCCTGTGCCGGGCGGGTCCGCGCGGCCTAGGCTCGAAGCGGCGGCGGTGCGGTCGTCGAAGCGCCCCCGCCGTCGCCGCGTCCTGGCCGTGAGCTGCCCGGACGTCGCTCGCGGCCGGTCATCGCGGGTGCCTCGCCGGGTCGCCACCGATCGCCGCCGAAAAGCTGATGGGGGCTGGCGATGACTGACGGGTCCGACCGACCGACCACCTACGTCCACGAGGCGCTGGAACTGTTCGCCGGCTTCGGCGACCGGGAGGCGCTGGTGGGCGGTGGACGCCGATACACCTATCTGGACGTCGCCGCCGAGGTGCGCGGCATGGCCGGTGCGCTCGCCCGGGGCGGGGTCCGGCCGGGCGCTGCGGTGCTGGTGATGCTCGGCAACGCGGTGGAGGGTCCGCTGCTCCAGCTCGCCCTGCACCTGCTGGGCTGCCGGACGATGTGGATCGCCCCCGTCACCTCCCGGCGGGAGGTCGACGACTTCGTCCGGCTGTCCCGCCCCGAGGCGTTCGTCTACGACGCCCGCACCGGCGACGGGTTGGGCGCGGAGATCGCCGCCGGGCTGGCCGGCGTACCGGTGCTCTGCCTCGGGCCGGGCGGCACGGGCCCGGACCTGACCGCCGCCGACCGGGACGCGGCGGCCGGGCTGCCCGGCGACGTGCCGGAGCCGGAGTCGTTCCTGCAGACCAGCGGCACCACCGGCACCCCGAAGCTGGTGCACCACCGGGAGAGCTTCTACCGGCAGATCCTCACCCTGGCCGCGGGCTTCCGCGCCGGCGGGGTCCCCCTGCTGCGGCACCTGTCCCACTCCCCGATGTGGCTGGCCAGCGGACAGATCACCACGCTGGTCAACCTCTTCAGCGGCGGCGTGCTGTTCCTGCGCGCGCAGTGGGACCCGGCGGCGTTCATCGACACCGTCGGCCGGGAACGGATCAACTCGACGTTCGTCACCCCGCCGATGCTCTACGAGGTGCTCGACCACCCCGACCTGGCCGGGGCGGACTTCTCCGCGATGTTCATGTTCAACGTGGGTGCCGGGCCCGCCGCGCCCGCCCGGCTGCGGCAGGCCATCGCGCGCTTCGGCCCGTGCCTGCGCATCGTGTACGGCCTCAGCGAGGCCGTCGTGATCACCGCCCAGCCGGGGCTGACCGAGGACCCGGAGCACCCGGAGCGGCTGCGCTCCTGCGGCAGGCCGTACGGTGACGTGGCCGTGGAGATCCGCGACGCCGACGGCGAGGTGCTGCCGACGGGCGTCGACGGTGAGGTGTGGGTGCGCACGAAGCTGAGCTTCGTCGGCTACCACGGCCAGCCCGAGCTGACCGCCGACACCCTGGTCGACGGCTGGGTACGGACCCGCGACATCGGCCACCTGGACGCCGACGGGTACCTCTACCTCGTCGACCGGCTCCAGGATCGGATCCTCACCCGGCAGCGGAGCTGGCCGATCTACTCGCGGCCGATCGAGGACGTGCTGGCGGGCCACCCGCAGGTGCGCGCCGCCGCCGTGATCGGGGTGCCCGACGAGGTGGCCGGCGAACTGCCGCACGCGTACGTGGTGCCGGCGCCCGGGGCGACGGTGACCGGGGCGGAGCTGATCGAGCTGGTCACCGTCGAGCTGAGCGAGACGTGGGCGCCCGGCGCGGTGGAGTTCGTCGACTCGCTGCCCCTGAACCGCTCGGCGAAGGTGGACAAGCGGGCGCTGCGCGAACGGTACGCCGCCGGTCGCCCCGCCGACCCCGTCGGCAGCCCCGCGTGACGACCGACGCCGCCCCCGAGCCCACGGTGAAGACCGACACCGGGCGGGATCCGGGGCGGGCCGCCGCCCGGCGGGAGCTGGTCACCCTGGTCGCCGCCGACCTGATCTCCAACCTGGGCAGCCGGATCTCGGTCATCGCCATCCCGTGGCTGGTGCTGACCACCACCGGCAGCCCGGCGAAGATGGGCATCGTCGCGGCGGCGGAGTTCCTGCCGTACATGCTCTCCAGTTCCCTGGCCACGCCGTGGGCCGACCGGTTCGGGGTGCGGCGCACCTCCATCGTGGTGGACGCGGCGAGCGCGGTGGCGATGGCCGTGGTGGCGCTGACCCCGTGGCTCGGCTTCGGGGCGCTGGTCGTCCTGGTCGCGTTCGCCGGCGGGCTGCGCGGCATCGGCGACCGGGTCAAGCACGTGATGTTCCGGCCCGCGGCGCAGCGCGCCGGGGTGGAGCTGATCCGGCTCACCTCCGCCTACGACGGGCTGGCCCGCGCGGTGACCCTGTTCGGGGCGGTGATCGGCGGCCTGCTCATCGGCTGGGTCGGGGTGACCCGGGCAATCTGGATCGACGCGGGCAGCTTCGCGCTCTGCGCGCTGCTGGTCGGGATCCTGGTGCGCCCACCGGCCACCGAGGCGTTGGCCGCGCCCCGGGAGAGCTACTTCCGGGCGCTGCGCACCGGCTTCGCCTACCTGCGCACCGACCGGGTGCTGCTGGCCATGCTGCTGGTGGTCTCCGCGCTGAACATGATGGCCGCGGCCAACACGACCGTGTGGCTCCCGGTCTGGATCCGCGACGTGCTCGGCGACCCCGCCGGCTTCGGCCTGGTGCTCGGCGTGTTCGGTGCCGGGGCGCTGCTGGGCAACGTGGTCTTCACGACGATCGGCCCCCGGCTGCCCCGGACGCTGGTCTTCGCCGTGGGCGCCGCGATGAGCGGCGCTCCCCGGATGCTCACCATGGCCGTCACCGACCACCTGGTGGTGGTGCTGGTGGTGACGTTCCTGTCCGGGATCGGGATCGCCGCGGTCAACCCGCTGCTCGGGGTGACGCTCTACGAACGGGTGCCGGACGCGCTGCAGACCCGGGTGCTCGGCATCGCCGGCTCGCTGGCCTTCGTCGGGCTGCCGATCGGCGGCCTGGTCGGCGGCTGGTCGGTGGCGCTCCTCGGGCTCAAGCCGGCGCTGCTGGTGATGTCGGTGGTGTGCGCGGTGCTGACCGTGGGGCCGCTGCTCGTCGGCCCGCTGCGGGCGGGCCGGTCACGGCCCGGGCCGACACCGGCGGTCTGACCGCCGGCCGCGACGCCCGGCCGGGTTCGCCTCTTCCTCGGCAACGGACGTGGTGGCGGGACGCCGTCGGCCGGCCAGCTCGGCGCGCAGCCGGCCGACCCTCGGGGCGAGGCCGAACAAGGGCACCCGGATCTCGTACGGCCGCTGGGCTCGGGACTGGCTCCACAGGCCGCCACGGCTCCACTCCCAGCGGTCCAGCGCCGGCCGGGTGCGGCCCGGGTCGGCCGGTTCCAGCACGAGGATCGGCCCGATCCGGCCGCGTACCTCGGCGACCACCAGGTTGTCCCGGTCGATGGCGAGCGACCCGCCACCGGGACGGGTCAGCACGATCTGTCCCTCGGTCAACAGCAGCGGGAGGCCGATCTGCTGCTGCGCCTGGACGTACCCGGCGACCGCCCCGAGCAGAAGGACCAACAGTTGCGAGGACGGGCCGACGCCGGCCACCCCGAAGAAAAGGCGGCGCGTCAGCCAGGCCACCGCCATGACGACCAGTACTCCTGCGGCGAGGTACAGCAGCGTCCTGCGACGGGACCGCCGGAACCGCACCTCCCTCGGCGCGCCCACGGTAGTCATGACCCCTGATTGCCGATTCCGCTCGGCGGCAAACGGGTGGCACCGCGGGAAACGGTGGCGCTGGGCGGGAGGGACGGCGCTGATGTCCGCGCGGGCTCCGGCGTCGTCGCCGGTCGGCGGATGGCGGATGGCACCTGTGGCGGCTCCTTTGCACTGCTGCCCCCGATGCAACGCGCGGGTCGCGGCGCCTCCTGCCCTGCGTTAGTGCTGGTCCGCGACGTGCAGCGGCCGCGTGGTCCGCGACGTGCAGCGGCCGCGTGGTGCCGGTGTTGCGGTGACGGCAGCAGAGCAAAGGGGCGGGGAGGCATCACCGGACGGCCGACGGCTACGCCCAGCAACCGCCGCCAGAACCCCGGCTGACTTCCGGCACAGGCCCCAGCCGAGCAGCCCGCCGAACCACAGGCCGAACGCGGCCGGCACAAGGCTCACGCCGAGGCCGCCGAGCACATTGAATGCCTCGATGGCGGCGTTCCCGCCCCGCTGCTAGCGTGCCGATCATGGCATCGACCCCGACCGAGGCGACCGATCCACACTGTCTGCGTGCCGGGGAGAGCGCCCGGCTGCTGGCCGGTCACCCGTGGCGGCGGTTCGTGGTGCTCGGCGACAGCGTCGCCGAGGGGCTGTGCGAGCCGGTCGACGGGTACCCGGACGTGCAGTGGGCCGACCGGATCGCCGCCGAGTTGGACGCGGCCCGCCCCGGGCTGGCGTACCGGAACCTGGGCCTGCGCGGGCTGCGGGCGCACGAGGTCCGCGCGGCGCAGCTCGGCCCGGCCGTGGAGTTCGACCCGGACCTGGCCCTGGTGGTGTGCGGCGGCAACGACGCGTTCCGCCAGGGGTACGACGCGGACGCCGTCGACGCCGAGCTGGCCGCGATCGTCACCGGCCTCCAGGCGGCCGGGGCGGACGTGGTCACGGTGGGCATGTTCGACGTGTCGCACAGCCCGGCGGTGCCCGAGCGGCTGCGGGAGAGCCTGGGCGAGCGGATGCGCCGGCTGTCGGCGCACACCCGGGCGCTGGGCGAGCGGCTGGGCACCCTGCACGTGCACCTGACCGACCACCCGGCGGTGGCCGACCCGGGCCTGTACAGCACCGACGGACGACACGGCAGCGCCCGCAGCGACGCCATCGCCGCCGCCGAGACGATCCGCTGCCTCGGCGCCCACCTGGCCGCCATCCCGGGAGAAGCGGACAGCCCCTGATCGCCGGAACCTGCCCGACCTCTCCCGTCAGGGCACCCGCTCGCGGATCACTCCCAGCGGAAGTAGCGGGCCCCGATCCCGCCCAGCACCACGGTGAACGCCGCCATCACGGCCAGGTGCAGCAGCGTGGGCCAGGAGCCCGCCCAGGCGTCCTGCACGGCCAGGGACGCGGCCCCCAGCGGGGTGAAGTCGGCGATCTTCCGTACCAGGTCCGGCATCTGCGGCCCCGGCGTCCACACCCCGGCGAAGAACATCATCGGGAAGTAGATCAGCTGACCGACCCCCATCGAAGCCCGGGCGCTCGGCGTGACCGCCGTCACGAGCAGCGCGAGGGCGCACATCGCGCTCGCCCCGAGCGTGAACGCCAGCACGAAGCCGACCGCGTTGCCGGGCGGCGGGACGTTGAAGACGGTCGCCGCCACCAGCCAGGCCAGGCCACACGCGACCAGCAGCGCGGCAACGTTCACGGCCACCTGCGCGACGAGCACCGCAGTCGGGGAGACCGGGGTCGTCGACAGCCGGCGCAGGATGCCCCGCTCGCGGTAGCTGCCCACCACGCCCACCAGCGTCATCATCGTCACCGTCGCGATGGCCAGCGTCATGGTGATGGGCAGGTAGACCTCCAGGGGAAGGCGGCCGTCCAGCTCGTCCGCCGGCTCCCGAATCCCCGGCATGGCCAGGCCGAGCACCAGGATCAGCAGGGCCGGAAACGCGATGGCGAAGAACGTGCCGACCGGATCCCGGAGAAACAGCTTCGCCTCGACACAGATAATCTTGGAAAGGGCGGTCATCAGTTGCTCCTGGCAGAGGTGAGGGAGAGGATCGCGTCCTCGAGGGTGGGCCGTTCGACGCCGGGCACCTGGGCACCGGCGATCAGGTTGCGGGGCGTGTCGACGGCGACGACCCGGCCGGCCGCGATGACCGCCAACCGGTCACACAGCCGCTCCGCCTCGTCCATGAAGTGGGTCACCAGCACGACCGTGACGCCACGGCCCCGGACCTGCCGGACCAGCTCCCACGTGTCCCGCCGCGCCTGCGGGTCCAGCCCCGTGGTCAGCTCGTCCAGGATCGCCACCCGCGGGTTGCCGACCAGTGCGAGCGCGATCGACAGCCGCTGCTTCTGGCCACCGGAGAGCTTCGCGAACACCGTGTTCCGTTTGGCGGCCAGGCCCAGCTCGTCCATCAGCTCCCGCCAGTCGGCCGGGTGCGGATAGAACGAGCTGTACAGGTCGAGCGCCTCCCACACCTTGATCCGATCCGGCAGCTGGCTCTCCTGGAGTTGGATGCCCAGCTTCTGCCGCACCGCCGCGCGGTCCCGACGCGGGTCCAGCCCCAGCACCCGTGCCGATCCGGAGTCCGGCACCCGGAGCCCCTCGATGCACTCCACCGTGGTGGTCTTGCCGGCGCCATTCGGGCCGACGAGCCCGAAGATCTCGCCCTCCTCCACGCTCAACGACACGTCGGCGACGGCCACCTGATCGGCGTACTGCTTGCGGAGGTTCCGCACCTCGATGACTGGCATGCCGACAACGCTAGAAATCTCACCGGCCGCCGATAATGGGTCCAGCTGCCCGGTGGGGGTGTACCCAGCCCCACCCCGGGTCGGTAGCCTGCCCCAGTGCGGCGGCGGTCGGTGCAGCGAAGACTCGGCCCGTGACTCGCTTCGCGCTCGCCGTACCACGCTGCGTCGCCCTGGTCGTGCTGGCCGTGGCCGGGCTCGCCTACGCGCATCTCCTCGTGGTCGGCGCCACCCTGGTGATCGCCTATCCGCTCGCCGTCTCCGGCCAGTCCCGGCTGACCGCGCTGGCTCGCCGGCTCGCCCGCGCCTGGGCTGGGGCCGACCTCCCCGACCCCGTCCGGTCGCCGCCACCCACACCGCACCGGCGCGAGGACGGCTGGTACGCCCACGACGGCACGCTGTTCCGGTCACCCCGGATGCCGGCGTTCCT
Organism: Micromonospora sp. NPDC020750; assembly: GCF_044334565.1. Classification (NCBI taxonomy): domain Bacteria; kingdom Bacillati; phylum Actinomycetota; class Actinomycetes; order Micromonosporales; family Micromonosporaceae; genus Micromonospora; species Micromonospora sp. NPDC020750. The sequence goes on along the minus strand of NZ_JBIRTH010000004.1, from coordinate 387,850 downwards.
GCTGAAACTGGACCACCACGCGAAGGACCCGACGCTCAGCCGGGAATGGCTGTGGCTGATCCTCACCCCGGTCACCGGCGCGGTCCCGGTCCTGGTGCCGCCCGCACTGATCGCGGCCGGCGTGTTCCTGCTCGTCGCGCTCCCCTGGTCACTCGCGTGGTCGGTGCCGGCAGCCGTAGTGGCCGTCGTGGCCGCGTTGCTGCTCGCTCCGGGTGCGTTGCGGGCGTACGGGCTCTGGGCCGGTGTGCTGCTGGGGACCGGGGAACTGCCGCAGACGGCGGTCAGCCGGTGGGTCACCCGGACGTCGGCCGCGACCTGGCGGGGGGCCGGCCTGGCCGGGCTCTCCCTCGCCGCGTTCGGCGGCCTGCTGCTCAACCTGCTCGCCGCAGCCCTGTCGTGGGGCGGGCTGCTGCCGTACACCCTGCCGGCCACGCGGGCACTGGTGGAGCTCTACCGGCGCCACGTCGGCCGGTGGACGGGCACCGAACTGCCCGCACCGTACCGGCCGTACCCACCGTCGCCCAGCCCCGGCGAGGACGGCAACTACCGGGTCGGGCGGGTCCTGTACACCGACCTACCGGCGGCCGTCCAAGGTCAGCGGCCAGGGTGGTTGTTCGGCGACCCGGCCACCTGGCGGGACCAGCTGTGGTCACTGGGCTCGATCGCCCTGGCCCCGCTCTCGTTCGCCCCGGCGGTCCTGGTCGGCTTCGGGTTCTACGGCCTGTTCTGCCAGCCCCTGACGTGGGTGGGCTGGGCGGTGCCGATCGGCCTGTTCACCGGCTACTGGGTCACCCCGTTCTACCTGTGGTTCGGCATCGAGCATGTCGACCTCGTCGCGCCGTGGTTTCCGGACTGGGCGAGCATGCCCGTCGGGCTGGTCATGGCGCTGCTCGGGCTCGGCCTGGCCGTCCCGCTGATGAGGCTGCGGCTGTCGTGGGACCGGCTCCTGCTCACCCCCACGGCGGCCACCGTGCTCGCCTCCCGGGTCGCGCACCTTGCCACGACCCGGGCCGACGCCGTCGACGTGCAGGCGGCCGAGCTACGCCGCATCGAACGCGACCTGCACGACGGCGCCCAGGCCCGGCTCATCGCCGTCGGGCTCGGCCTGGCGGCCGTCGCACGGCTCATGGAGACCGACCCGGTGCGGGCGCGGCGGATGCTGGAACAGGCACAGGAGACGTCCGCCGCCGCGCTGGCCGAGCTGCGCAGCCTCGTACGCGGCATCCATCCACCGGTGCTCGCCGAGCGCGGGCTCGGCGACGCGATCCGGGCGATCGCGCTCGACACCCCGCTGCCGGTGGACGTGGACGTCGACCTGCCCGGCCGACTCGACGCGCCGGTCGAGTCGGCCGCCTACTTCGTCACCTGCGAGGCCCTCACCAACGCGGCCCGCTGCGCATCCCACATCTCCATCTCGCTGGCGCACCGCGACGGGGTGCTCCGGATGCTGGTGACCGACGACGGGCCCGGCGGGGCCGACCCGGCCAGGGGCACCGGGCTGCGCGGCATCCAACGGCGGCTCGCTACATTCGACGGAACCCTGACCCTGCACAGTCCGCCCGGCGGACCCACCACCGTCACCATGGAGATCCCGTGCGCGTCGTCCTCGCCGAGGACCTCCACATCCTGAGGGATGGGCTGGTCCTGCTCCTCGAAAGCCACGGCTTCACCCTCGCCGAGGCCGTCGGCGACGGGCCGTCGCTGCGCGCCGCCCTGGCCCGGCACCGGCCCGACGTGGCCATCGTCGACGTGCGGCTACCGCCGACCTTCACCGACGAGGGCCTCCAGGCGGCGCTGGCCGCCCGGCGGGAGATTCCCGGCCTGCCGGTGCTGGTGCTGTCCCAGCACGTCGAGCAGCTCTACGCCCGGGAACTCCTGGCCGACGGGGCCGGCGCGGTCGGCTACCTGCTCAAGGACCGGGTCCTCAACGCAGACCAGTTCATCGACGCCGTACGCCGGGTCGCGGCGGGCGGCACCGCGATGGACCCCGAGGTGATCGCCAAGCTGTTGACGGCCGGCGGCACCGCCTCGCCGCTGGCCCACCTCACGCCCCGCGAGCGCGACGTCCTCGAACTCATGGCCCAGGGGCGTTCCAACGCCGCCATCTCGCAGCGGCTGTTCCTCAGCGAGAGTGCCGTGGGCAAACACACCGCGAGCATCTTCGACAAGCTGCGTCTCCCCCCGTCGTCCGACGACAACCGCCGCGTCCTCGCCGTCCTCACCTACCTCAACAACACCTGACCGCCGTCGATCATGCGCTCACCGTTGCCTGGCGTCCGCTTCGGCGCGGCCACCAGCGCATGATCGACGGCGGGGCGTGGGGTCAGTCGGTGAGGAGGATGCCCGTGAGCAGGACGCCGCGGGCTAGGTTGAGGACGCTGTCGCAGCCGGGGAAGCCGACCCGGGCCAGCGCGCCGGAGCCCTGCCGGCCGAACAGGTAGGGGGCGAGGCTGTACGGGACGTCGGCGGTGACCGTCTCCCCCGTCTCCATCCGGACGAAGTCCATCGGCACCAGGTCGGCCGGCATGTACTCCTGGAGGATGTAGCCGCCCTCGTCGAGGGCGGCGCGAAGCCCCTCCTCCCACGCCTTCGCGTCGGTCTCCCGGCCGAGGAGCACCCCGATGCCGGCGGAGCCGTCGGCGGGCTTGGCGACCAGGTCGTGCTGGTCGGCCAGGGCCCGGGGCAGCTCGGCGGCGGTGAGCGCGCTGGTGCGCGGGACGTACCGGCGGATCAGCGCCTGGTCGGCCTCGGGCAGGGTGTCGAGGTCCGCCCAGAGCCAGGCAAAGTTGATCTTGTTGCCGAGCAGCCAGGCGGCGGAGCTGACGAACATCGGCAGGGTACCGGCTGCGAGGGCACCGGCAACGGCGTCCAGGCCGGCGCTGGCGTGCACCCGGTTGGGCACGAAGAGCCGGAACAGGCCGTCCACCGGGGCGCCGTTGACGACGAGCCGGCCCTCCTCGTCCAGGGTCGACAACTTGAGCTGGGCGATGACCAGGTCGATGCCGAAGTGCCGGGCCCGGTCGGCCAACGGGGACAGGATCCTGATGAAGTCGTCCGGGGTCTCCAGGCCGGGGTAGTCGGCGTCGAAGTCCAGCAGCAGCGCCACCCGGGCCCCGTCGGCCAGGCCCAGCTCGTCCCGGATCGCCACGAACCGCTGGTCCAGCAGGGACGGGGCGGGCCGCACCGGCAGCCCGTCGAGGATGCCCTGGTCCTGGTAGATCTTCGTGTACCGGTAGACGACCGTGTCGGCGTCGAAGCCGCCGCCGAGGCTGCTGTCGATGTTGTACTCGACGAACTTCGGCACCCCGCCGGAGATCAGCACGTCCGGCCGGTACGCGGCCAGCAGCGCCTCGGAAAGCTCCTCGTCCTCGTCGAGCAGCCTCGTCTCCTCCGCCGGCACGCCGAGCAGTCGGGTCAGCTCCCCGGCGGTGCGGGCGCGCCGCTGGCACGCCTCCAGGATGAGCTGGGCGAGCCGGTCGCAGACCTCGTTCAGCTCGCGGAAGGCGTCCGCCGGCATGACCGGCGGGCGGGCCAGCCGCCACGTCTGGTTGTACGTCGCGCAGCCGTAGAAGACCTCCTTCCACGCGGCGGCCCCGGCGGCCACCATCGCCGTGCGGGTCGACTCCGGCAGGTCGTTCCACGCCTGGTCCAGCGGCGGCCAGGAGTAGTTGGGATCGATCATCATCCGTCCTTGAGGGTGAGTTGGATGGCGGCGGTGAGCTGCTCGCGGCCGGGCTGCACGGCCCGGTCCAGCGCCGGGGCGAAGGGCAGCACCGCGCCGTCGGGGCGGGTGACCCGCCGGGGCGGCGCGAGCAGCCGCACCCGTTCGACCACGGTCGCGATGATCTCCCCGGCGATGCCGCAGGACCGGTTGGAGTCGTCGACCACGACCAGCCGGCCGGTGCGGGCCACGGACTCCGTCAGCCCGTCCCAGTCGAACGGGTAGAGCGTGCGGGGGTCGAACACCTCCACGGACACCTGCCCGGCCAGTTCCTCGGCGACGGCGAGCGCGTCGTGCACCAGGTGCCCGACCGCGACCACGGTGACGTCGTCGCCGGCCCGGTGCACCCGGCCCCGGCCGATCGGCACCGGAGCCAGGGTGGCGAAGTCCACGTCGGCCCGGACGTCCATCGCCCCGGCCGGGGCGAACAGCACCACCGGGTCGACGTGCCGGATCGCCGAGACCAGCAGCCCGTACGCGTCGGCCGGGGTGGCCGGGACGAGGGTGGTCACCCCGACGTGGGCGAACAGGCTGTACGGGTGGTCGGAGTGCTGCCCCGCCCACCCGGTCCGCGAACCGGAGCCCGGGACCAGGTAGGTGACCGGCACCGCGCACTGCCCGCCGGTCATCAGCGGGAACTTGTGCGCGTGGTTGACGATCTGCTCGAAGACCAGGAACAGCAGGGACGGGATCTGGAACTCCACCACCGGGCGCAGCCCGGCCAGGGCCGCCCCGGTGGCGAAGTTGGTGAACGCCTGCTCCGACAGCGGGGTGTCCAGCACCCGGTCCGGCCCGAACTTCTTCAGCAGCCCGGCGGTGACGTTCGAGGCGGCCGCCCGGATGTCCTCGCCGAGCAGGAAGACCGACTCGTCGCGGGCCATCTCGTCGGCGAGCGCCCGGGTGAGCGCCTTGCGGTACGACAGCCGTGGCATCAGCCACCTCCCGTCCGGGCGACCAGCCCGCTGGCGTACAGGTGCTCCAGCGCGCCGGCCGGGTCGGGCTCGGGGCTGGCCAGGGCGAACTCCACCGCCGCGTCGAGGGTGGCCTCGACCTCGGCGTCGACGGCGGCCCGGTCGGCGGCGGCCAGCCGTCCGCCCTGGATCTCGACAGGGTCCCGGGACCGGCCCCGGGCCACCTCCTCGGGCGGGCGGTAGTCGAGGCGTACCGAGTGCTCGAAGGTGTGGTGTGCGTCGAAGCGGTAGGTGCGGGCCTCGATCAGCTCCGGCCCGCCACCGGCGCGCATCCGCGCGACGGCGGCGGCCGTGGCGTCGCGTACCGTCTCGGGGTCCTGGCCGTCGACGACGACGGCCGGCATGCCGAACGCCTCGGCCCGGCCGCCGATGGTGCCGGCCACCGCGCCCTCGACGGGCATGGTGGTGGCGTAGCCGTTGTTCTCGCAGACGAACAGCACCGGCACCCGCCACAGCGCGGCCAGGTTGAACGCCTCCAGCAGCATCCCCTCGTTGACCGCGCCGTCGCCGAAGAAGGTCGCCCCGACGATGTCGTCGCCGCGGCGCCGCCGGGCCCACACCGCTCCGGTGAGGATGGCCCCGGCGGCGCCCACGATGGCGTTGGCGCCGAGCACCCCGACGCCGAGGTCGGCGGCGTGCATCGACCCGCCCCGGCCCCGGTTGAGCCCGGTGACCCGGCCCAGCAGCTCGGCGAGCATCCGGGCCGGGTCGGCGCCCTTGGCGAGCACGTGACCGTGCCCGCGGTGGGTGCCGGTCACCAGGTCGTCGGCGCGCAGCGCGGCGCAGACCCCGACGGCGATCCCCTCCTGACCGAGGTACGGATGGATGCCGCCGACGATCGCTCCGGAGCGGACCAGCTCGATCGCCCGTTCCTCGAACCGGCGGATCAGCCGTACCGCCCGGTACAGCCGGACGGGATCGGTGGGGGTCACGCCGGGCGACCCTCCTTGATCGCGTCGAGGATGTCGTCCCAGAGCTGCGCCCGGGCGGCCAGCGCCATGTTGACCGTGTCGGCGCACTCCTGCCACTTGGCGTCGTCGTCGCCGCACAGGTCCGCCAGCATCTGCATGGCCATCGGGGTGTGCTGCTCCCCGTCGACCTCGATGTGCCGCTCCAGGTAGTCGACGAACTTGTGCAGCTTCTGGCTGCGCTCGTTGACCGCGACGACCTGGGTGAACATGTCGGGGATCAGGTCCTCCCGGCCGAAGGCGAACGCCGCCGCCTGGCAGTGCACCGGGGTCGACTCGATGATCTTCCAGGTGGTGCCGGCGAACCTGGCGGAGGGGCCGGGCACGCCGGCCTTCACCAGCGCCTCGGTCACCGACGCGCCGCCGCGCAGCAGGTCGATCAGCGCGTCGACGGCGGTGGTGGAGGCGCCGGCCTCCCGCATGCCCTGCACGTACAGCTCGAAGTGGCTGATGTAGCCCTCGCCGAGCTCGTCGCTCTCCTCCACCATCACGATGTCGTTGATCAGCCGGCGGCTGCCGGTGGGCCCGGTGGGGATCCACGGCACCGTCACGCAGGTGAGCTGCCGCTGCAACGACTTCAGCAGGGACATGAAGTCCCAGACCGCGAAGACGTGGTGCTCCATGAAGGTGACCAGCGCCTCGTGGGTGTCCAGGTTGGCGTAGAGCGGGTGCTTGACCACCACGTCGCGGCGGTCGCTGACCGCCTGCTCCAGCCGCTCGATGCCCGGGTGCGTCCTACCCCAGTCGTACCGTGACATTGTTCAGCCTTCCTGCTGGGCGCGGTCGCGCCAGATGACCGGGCAGTATTCGGGGTCCGCGTAGTCCGGCCGACCGTCGTCGGTGCGGCGGACCAGCACGTCGTGGTTGTACGCGGCGAGGGTGCCGTCGGAGAGCGGGAACTCCCGGTAGGCGTTCGCGCCGTCCTGCAGGTGCAGCGAGATCGCCCGGCGGGGACGGCCGCTGACGTTCGCGCCGCTGCCGTGGTAGGTGCGGCAGTGGTGGAAGCTCACGTGTCCCTTGGGGATCACCATGGGGATCTTGCTGATCCGGGCGCCGTTGTGGGCGGCGTTCTCGGCCAGCATCTCCTCGAGCTGGCTGCGGTCGCGCTCGGCGAAGTGCCGCACGACGGTGTCGTTCGCGCCGATCTCCTTCCACCGGTGCGACCCGTCGACCATGGTGATGGTGCCCATCTCCTCGCCGCAGTCGTGGAAGGGGATGAACGCGGTGAGCATGTCCTCGGACGACGAGGACGACCAGTAGTGCTTGTCGAAGTGCCAGGGCACGATGTTCGACGGCTCGCCGGAGATCGGCGGCTTGTAGATCAGCGTGGACTGGAACACCCGGATCTCGGCGGCCCGGGCCAGCCGGGCGGCGACCGCCCCGAGCAGCGGCTTGCGCAGGATCGCGGCGATCCCGTCGTGCTCGTGGTGGACGTAGTCGTTGTGCCGCTGCACCGGGCCCTTCGACGGGTCCCAGTAGGCCAGCTTCGGCGGGCGCACCGGCAGGGTGCGGTCCCGCTCGCCGTCGTAGTACCGGTCGGTGGCCGCCACCAGGGCGTCCACCTCCTCGTCGGTGAACAGCTTCTTCGACAGGTACCAGCCGTGCTCGGCGTAGAACCGCACGTCCTCCTCGGACGGCAGCAGCGCCTCCTCCTCGGCGGTCAAAGCCGGCTGCAAGTCGACGGTTGTCACGCTCCCACCCCCTGTGCTGTGGCCGTGGCGGCCAGCTCCCGTTCCTTGGCCTCGTAGAGGGCCTTGATGTTGCCGCTGCCGAAGGTCAGCGCCCCGCGCCGCTCGATCAGTTCGAGGAAGAGCGTGCGGCGCACGTGCATCGACTCGGTGAAGATCTGCAACAGCTGGCCGCCGTGGTCGCGGTCGACCAGGATGCTCAGCTCGCGCAGCCGGTCCAGCGGCGCGTCGACCGGGCCGACCCGCCGTTCCAGGTCGTCGTAGTAGGCGCCGGGGGTGCCGGCGAAGCGGACCCCCCGCCCGCGAAGCGCGCCGACGGCGGTCACGATGTCGTCGGTGCGCAGCCCCAGGTGCTGCACCCCGGCCCCGGCGTGCTCGGCGAGGAACGCGTCGATCTGCCCCGGCCGGTGACTGCGGTCCGGCTCCAGCAGCACCAGGGTGACCCGCCCGGACGGGCTCTGCACCACGGTCGAGTTCATCGCCTGACCGGCGACCTCGACGTGCTCGGTGAAGATCTGCGCGAAGCCGAAGACCCGCTCGTAGTGGGCGACGGTGTCCTCAAGCTGCCCCGGCGGAACGCAGATGGCCAGGTGGTCGATCTCGGCGAGCAGACCGTCGTCCCCGCCGGTCGGCGGGTCCATCTCGATCGCCCCGGGCAGGAACTCGCGCCGGTCGCCCCGGCGCTGCACCAGCCGGTGCAGCACGTCGCCGAAGCCCCCCACCTCGGCGGTCACCACCTCGGCGTCCGCGCCGGTGAAGGTGGTCGGTGGGGTCACCGGCGTCGCCCCGCGGGCCACCAGCTCGGCGTACGCCCCGGCGGCGTCGTCGACCTCCAGCGCCACCACCGCGATGCCGTCGCCGTGCCGCTGGACGTACGTCGACGCCGGGTGCTGCGCGGTCAGCCCGGAGGTGAGCACCATCCGGATGTCGGCCTGGCCCAGCAGCAGCGAGCGCTGCCCGGCCAGCCCGGTCTCCGGGCCGCCCTGGCCGCGGAGCCGGAACCCGACGGCGGTGCCGAAGTAGAAGGCGGCCTGCCGGGCGTCCCCCACGTAGAGTTCGATGTGATCTATAGAACGAATGTCCATTTCCCAGCCCTTCCGCATGTCCCCCCGTGACTGCCGCCCGGGCGGCGCACCGCCCGGGGTGGAACGAGCGATCACCTCCCCGGCCCGGCGGCGCGCGCACCCGCACCGGTGCTGCGTCGCAGCAGCAGGCTGACGTTCTGGCCGCCGAATCCGAACGAGTTGGTCAGCGCGTGCTCCGGGGCGGCCACCCTCGGTTGCTTGCTGATGTGGTCGGCGGGGCAGGCCGGGTCCGGGTCGTCGAGGTTCCAGGTCGGGGGCAGCAGCCCCCGACCCAGCGCCAGCGCCGTGGCCGCGGCCTCCAGCACGCCGGACGCGCCGAGCAGGTGCCCGGTGAGCGCCTTGGTGGAGCTGACGGGCACCCCGCCGTCGCCGAACACCGCGGTGAGCGCGGCGGTCTCGGCGATGTCGCCGAGCTTGGTGGCCGTGCCGTGCGCGTTGACGTAGCCGACGTCGCCGGCCGTCACTCCCCCGCTGGCCAGGGCGCGGCGCATGCACTCCGCCGCCCCCGACCCGTCCGGCCGCGGCGCGGTCGGGTGGTACGCGTCGGTGTTCGCCCCGTAGCCGGCCACCTCGGCGTACCCGGTGACGCCCCGGGCGGCGGCGTGCTCGGCGCGTTCCAGCACCAGCAGCGCCGCCCCCTCGGCGAGCACGAATCCGTTGCGCCGGGCGTCGAACGGCCGGCTCGCCTCGGTCGGGTCGGCCCAGCCCCGCGCGAGGGCCCGTGCGTTGCCGAAGGTGTCGGCGAAGGTGGGGAACAGCGGGGCCTCGCTGGCCCCGCAGACCACCACGTCGGCCTCCCCGGCCCGGATCAGCCGGACCGCGTCGGCCACCGACTGCGCGCCGGAGGCGCAGGCGGTGCCGACCGACGAGCTGTAGCCGCGGATGCCGTGGGCGATGGCGATCCGCGCCGCCGGCATGTTCGGCAGGATCCCGGTGAGCAGGTACGGGCTGACCGCCGCCCGACCCCGGGCGGCCCGGGCCAGCACCTGGCTCTCCAGGGTGGACATCCCGCCGACCCCGCCCACGATCACGCCGATCCGCCCGGGGTCGACGTCCCGGCCCACCTCGATGCCGGCGTCGGCGAGCGCGTCGGCGGCGGCGAGCATTGCGAGCACCACGATCCGGTCCAGCACCCGGGTCTCCGGGCCGGACGCGACCGTACGCGGGTCGATGTGCGGCAGCAGCCCGGCCGCCTCCAGGGACTCCCGGGCGGGGTGGTCGTCGGCCGGGCGGGTCAGCCCGGACCGCCCGGTGAGCAGGGCGTCGAAGGTCTCCGCGACGCCCCGGCCGACCGGGGTGAACAGGCCCATCCCGGTGATGACGGCGGTCATGACGGCGACTCGGTCAGGTATCGCTCGCGCAGCACCACCTTGCGCACCTTCCCGGTCACGGTGACCGGGATGTCCTCCGAGCGCACCGGCACCACCCGGCGCAGGGTCGCCCCGACGTCGGAGCCCAGCGCGGCCCGCACCGCCTCGGTGCGGTCGACGTCCGGTTCGGCGCCGGCGGCCAGCTCCAGCAGCACGTCGGTGACGACCCTGTCGTTCTCCTTGACGATGACCACCGTGCAGTCGGTGACGTCGGGGCAGGCGGCGAGGACCCGCTCCTCGGACAGCGCGGTGAAGTACCGCCGGCCGTCGCCGACCTCGACGGAGTCGGCCGCCCGGTCCATGTGGTAGTACCGGCCCTCGTCGTCGGCGTACACCAGGTCCCCGGTGAGGTACCAGCCGCGCAGCCGGAACCGGTACGTGGTGACCGAGTCGTTCCAGTAGCCCCGGAACAGCGACGGGGAGTCGATGCCGAGCCACCCGACCTGGCCCGGGGGCAGCTCGTTGCCCTCGGCGTCGAGCACCGCGACCTTGGTGAACCGGTACGGGCGGCCCACGCAGCGGCCGTACCGGTTCGTCTCGCGGGTGTGGGTGATGTGGAACATCGAGTGGCCCATCTCGCTGGAGCCCAGCCCGTCGATGAAGACGGACCCGGGCACCCGGACCACTCCCTGGCGGGTGACGGTGTCCCGCGAGCCGACCGCGACGAGCCGGCGCACGTGCGGCTCGTGCGAGCAGTCGCCGGTGTTGAACCACAGCCGCACCGAGTCCAGGGCGTACCCGGACAGGTCGAACCGGGCCAGCTCAGCCCAGGTGACGGAGAACCCGAACACCCCGTCCGGCCGCCACCGCTGGATGGCGTCGAGCACCCGCTCCCCGCCCTGCTCGGACAGCAGGAACATCTCCGCCCGGTTGCCCAGCGCCTGGTTGACCATCAGCACGGTCGCGGTGTGCGGGGCGGGCAGCGCGTTGAGGATGCGCCCGGTGCCCTGCGCCTGCGGCATGGACAGCAGGTGCCGGGTCGCGGCGAAGAGGCTCGCGTGCGAGTGCAGCACCGCCTTCGGCACGCCGGTGGTGCCGGAGGTGTGGGTGATGACGATCGGGTCGTCCTGATGGTGCCGGTAGTGCGCCGGGGCGGCGGCCGGGTCGCCGGCGCCGGCCTCGGTGGGGGTGCCGATCAGCGGCGCGCCGAGGTCGTGGCCGGCCAGCAGCTCGGTGTGCGCGGCGTCGGCGAGCACACCCGCGCCGCGCAGCCGGCGGATGTACTCGGCGGCGATCTCGGGGCGCAGCCCGCCGTTCATCAGCGCCGGGATCGCGCCGATGCGGGTCAGCGCCAGGAAGCTGAGCACCATGTCGGCGGCGGCCGTGGCCCAGACGGCGACCGGGTCGCGCGGCTTGACGCCCCGGGCGTGCAGCCAGGCGGCCCGGGCCGCGACCAGCTCGTCGAGCTGCCCCAGCGTCAGCGGGTGCTCGGCCGGGTGCCCGTCGACCGGCGTGTCGAAGGTCAGCCCCGGGCCGTCCGGGTCGGCGCCGTGCGCCAGCACCCGGGCCAGCATGTTGCCGGCGCCCAGTTCGGTGTCGGCGGCCAGCACGCCGCGCAGTCCCCTGGTCCTCATCGCGGGTCTCCTCCCCCCAGCAGCACCGCGGCGGCCCGGGTCCCGGGCGCGTCGCCGGGATCCCCGGCCGCGACGCCCGCACCGGCGTCGTCGGATGCCTGCTCAATCATGATCAACAATGTCTCGTCGGCGTCGCCGTCGTACCGCAGCAGTTCCGCCTCGGCCATGCCCTCGGCCAGCGGGTCCCCGGTCGGGGCGACGCAGACCACCGGCCCGCCCAGCCCCCATCGCGCGGCGATGTGCCCGGCGACGCTGTTGGGCACCGACTGGTAGAAGAACAGCGGCCCGGGCCGCCCGCCCTGCGCGACCGTGGCGTGCACGTGGTCGGCGCTGGCCCGGTCCCCGGCGGCGCTGACCAGCACCACCGCGGTCCGGACGCCGACCGGCTCCGGGGCCGGCCGTTCGCCGTGCCGCCGGGTGAGGCACCGCTCGGCGACGGCCGCCACGACCGGGCTGAACGTCGAGTGCACGAAGCCGGGCAGGGTCGGCGGCGCGCCGTCGCCCGGCTCGGGCCAGCGCGCCTGCGCGAGCACCCGCAGCGCGCCGGGCGTTCCCCCGGTCACGCCGCACCCACCAGCAGGGCGGTGTTGGCACCGCCGAAGGCGGAGTTGAGGCTCAGCGCGTAGGCGGTGGCGGCCGGGCGCGGCGCGTCGCGGATGACGTCCAGCGGGCACGCCTCGTCCGGGCCGAGCCAGCCGGCGTTGACCGGCAGCTTCCCGTGCCGCACCGCGAGCACGGTCACCACAAGCTCCAGCAGCCCGGACGCCTCCAACGCGTGCCCGTGCAGCGCCTTGGTGGAGCTGACCGGCACCCGGCCGGCGTGTTCGCCCCAGGCCAGCCGCAGGGCCGCCGCCTCGGCGGCGTCGCTGTACCCAGTGCCCGTGGCGTTGGCGTTGACGTACCCGATCTCCTCGGGGTCGAGCCCGGCCCGGCGCAGGGCCGCGCCGACCGCCCGGGCCAGCCCACGCCCCTGCGGGTCGGGCTGGCAGGGGTGGTGGCCGTCGCCGGCCCGCCCCCAGCCGAGCACCGACGCCGGCGTCGGCGCGTCCCGCCGCCGGGCCGCCCCGGCCGACTCCAGCACCACGGCGGCCACCCCGTCACCGAGCAGCAGCCCGCGGCGGCCGGCGCTGAACGGGCGCACCGCACCATCGGTCGCGAACGCCCGCCCGGCGTCGAACAGCGCGTACTGGTCGGGTTCGACCAGGTAGCCGGCGGCGACGACGACCCGGTCGACGTCGCCGCGACCGATCAGCGCGGCGGCGTCGGCCACCGCCGTGGACGCCGACACGCAGGCGCTGGTGTAGACCCGGGGGGCGCCGGCCAGCCCGCACCGGCTGGCCAGTTCCCCGGCCAGCGCGGGCACACCCGCCCCGCCGTGCGCGGCGAGCAGCAGCGGCGCGCCGGCCCGGTCGCCGACGCCGAGCCGGGCCGCCGAGCAGGCGGTGTCCACCGCCTCGGCCAGCTCGTCGGCCAGCGTGCCGACCTCCGGCAGAGTGGCCGCCACGCCGACCCGGCGGGCCGCGGTGTCGAAGCGACCGACCGGCCGGAACGCCGGTGCGCCGGCGAGCACCCCGGCGAGCTGCGCCTCGGCTCCCCTGCCGAGCGCGCTGAGCGCGTGGACGCCGGTGATCCGTACGCCGGGCCGCTCAGCCATCTGCGGGAGCGGTCAGGCAGGCGTGGAACACCGCCAGGGCGTCGTCGACCGTCCGGATGCCGGCGAGCTGGTCGTCGGTGAGGTCGAGCCGGCGGTCGTAGCGCTGTTCGACGAGGTGGACCAGCCAGGCGAGTTCCATCGAGCCCACCCGGTCGGACACCTGGTCGACCGGTTTCGCGGTCATCTCGGCGAGCATGGTGAGCAGGTCAGCTCGCCCCAGGTCGGGCTGACCGGACATCAGGAGTTGCCGTCGGCCGTCGCGGCGACGCGGTCGGCGATCATCGTGGTGAACTCGCCGACCGTCATCAGGGCCAGCTTCTCGGACTCGTCGTCGGCGAACTTCAGGCCGTAGCGGTCCTCGACCCGTACGGACAGGTCGGCCAGGGCCAGCGACTCCAGGTCGACGCCGGAGGGGCCGAGGGTGGTGTCGTCGTCGATGTCGTCGACGTCGTAGTTCATGTCGGTGAGCTGCTCGATGACGAAGACGCGTACGTCGTCGCGCATGGTTAACCTCTTTCCGTGAGCCAGTCAGCGGTGCCCGGTCGGGACACCGTGTACGTGTGGTTCGGCCGTACCGCCGGCGATCGGCCGGAGGCGGCCCGGCGGCTGTTGCGGCACGCGGGTGGCATGCTGCTCGGCCGGGTGGAGGCGGAGATCCGGGTGGGGCGCGACGCCGCGGGGCGGCCGTTCGTCCGCGCCGGTGACGCGGCCGAGCTGCCGGTCAGCGTGAGTCACGCCGGCGACGCCGTGGTGGTCGCGGCCCGCCGTGCCGGCCCGGTCGGGATCGACCTGGAAACGCGCCGGGAACTGCCGGCGGTGGCGCTGGCCCGCCGCTGGTACGCCCCGGAGGAGGCCGCGTGGCTGGCCGACCGGCCCGCCGAGCGGCGTGCCGAGGCGTTCCTGCTGCTCTGGACGGCCAAGGAGGCCGTCGGCAAGGCACTCGGCCGGGGGTTGCGTGACGGCGGCCTGGGTCGGCTGATGCCCCGGCCCGACGGGCCGGGCGGCCTGCTGCGGCCGGTCCCCGGGCCGGGCGGCCTGCAAGTCGGCCATCCCCGGCTGACCGGCGACGCCGCCGGTGACCGGGTCGCCGCCCCGGCCCCGACCGGCGGCCCGACGCTGTTCGACGCCGCTGCGGGGCCGGGCGGCCTGGTGCCGTTCGACGCGGTGGCGGGGCCCGGCGGGCTGGTGCTGTCGGTGGCGGTCGGCGGGCCGGTCGACGGGGTCGAGATCGTCGCCGACTGATTGATCAGTCAGTGTCGAGGGCGCGACGGAGGACCGCCGGAGCGGGCTGGTCACGGCGTGGCCGCCCGCAGCGCCTGGGTCGAACGGACCAGCTTGCCGGTGGTGGTCCGGGGCAGCCGGTCGAGCAGGTGCAGCGTCCGGGGCCGCTTGTAGCCGGCGAGACGCTCGGCGAGCAGCTTCTCCAGCGTCTCCTCCGACAGCGGCCCGTCCGGCTGCACGTACGCGGTGATGCCGTCGTCGTAGACCACCACGGCGGCGCCGACGCCGGGCAGCCCGGTGAGGGTCGCCTCGACCTCGGTGAGGTCGACCTTCATCCCGCCCACGGACACCTGGGAGTCGAGCCGGCCGCGCACGGTCACCAGGCCGTTGTCGGGGTCGACGGTGCCGGCGTCGCGGGTGTGCAGCCAGCCGTCGGACCAGCGGTCCGGGTCGGAGAGCCCGACGTAGGGCGACTCCGGGCAGCTCACCCAGAGCTCGCCGGTGGCGGACTCGCGCACCTCGATGCCGGGGGCGGGGGCGATCGCCGGGCGGTGCCGGCCGTGCAGGTCGGTGCCGATCACCCCGACCTCGGTCATCCCGTACATGTTGCCCAGCGGCACCCCGAACCGGTCGGTGAACGCGGCGACGACGGCCGCCGGGACCAGCTCGCCGCCGGTCGTCATCCGCTTGAGCTGCGGCAGCGCGCCGGTCGCCCGGGTGGAGGCCAGCAGTCCGATGTGGAAGGGCACGCCGAGCACGGTGGCGGGGCTGTCGTCGGCGGCGACGGCGGCGAGCACCGCGTCGCCGCTGAGCCGGTCCGGCGCGACCAGCGTGATCCGGGCGTGCAGGCCGTAGAGCAGGCCGCCCACGAGGCCCAGCACGTGCACCATGGACGGCAGCAGGATGATCCGTTCCCCGGGCAGCGCGACCCCGTCGATCCGGGTGTAGCGGCGCACCTCGGCGACGAGCGAGGCGGCGCTGCGACCGATCACTTTGGACGGTCCCGTGGAGCCGGAGCTGAGCTGGATCACCGCGTGCGGGCTGCCGGCCGGCCGGTCCGAGTGGGCGGTGACGCCCTCGGTCACGTCGACGAAGACCTTCAGCGCACCGGGCCCGGTGCGCACCGGGGCCACCACGACCTGCGGGGTGAGCCGCTCCAGGGCGCGCTCCACCTCGTGGTCGGTGAGCCGGTGGTCCAGCAGGATGGCCTGCGCGCCGCTGCGCCAGGTGGCCAACAGGTTCACCACGTACGCCAGCGACGGAGGCAGCCGCAGCGCGACGGCTCCGCCGGGACGCAGCCCGGCCTCGGCGAGCCGGGCCTGGGCCTCGCCGACCAGCCGGCGCAGGGTCCCCCGGTCCACCGGGGCGGGCAGGCGGAAGCAAACGTCGGTCGACGGGCCGGCCAACAACACTTCGTCAACCCAGGCAGCGTCGTCTACTATGGATTCTTCTGCCGAACGATCCTTGCTCACTGTGATCTACCGCCCAGCATCGAATAGGGCACAACCGCCCAATATGGTGCGTCTTTCGGAGTGCTGACGGAACACTACGACAAGCGCCGAGACCATTACTAGATGCGAATGGCTAGATCAAAAAGGTCGGCCGGCCCGATTGCCGGTCGGCCGGTTCGGCGGGCAGGATCGGCCGCGACGCGGTGGCTGGCGGCAGCCTGCCCGCGTACACCCGGCGTCCGGCGGGGGCGTGAGCCTGCCCACCGGAAAGCGGGCCCACCGGGGCGGCAGCCTGCCCGCCGCACGGGCCCGAGGCCGCGACAGCCTGCCCGCCGCCACGGGGACGAGGCCCCGACAGCCTGCCCGCCCGCCACGGGGACGAGGCCACGGCCCGGCCTCGTCCCCGTGGCGGCGCGGACCCGGCATGATGGTCGGAGGGCCGCCGCCGGCCCGGCCCCTGCCGATCGACCGACGGGAACGGGTTGACCGTGGACGGAACGCGCCGCCTCCCGATCGAGGCCGCTCTGGTCCGCCTCTGGAAGGGCGACACCCCGGTCGGCGCCGGCTTCCTCGCCGGGCCGAGTCACCTGCTCACCGCCGCCCACGTGGTGGCCACCGCACTCGGCTGCCCGGCTGACGGCGACCCGCCCGCCGACGCGGTCGAGGTGGACTTCCCGCTGCTCGCCCCGGGCCGCCGGCTGACCGCCGAGGTCGTCGCCTGGCAGCCGGTCGCCCCCGAACACACCGGCGACGTCGCCGGGCTCCGACTGCTCTCCCCGCCCCCGCCCGGGGCGAGACCACTCACCTTCGCCCGGCACCGCAGCCTCTCCGACGCCCAACTGGTCATGGTGGGCTTCCCGGCCGCCCTGAGAATGGGCGGCTGGGTGTACGGCCGCACCGGCGGCGCGGTCGCCACCGGCTGGGTGGAGATCCTCAGCGACGACCGCCGACCGTCCACGCTGGAAAAGGGCTTCTCCGGATCACCCGTGTGGGACACCGAGGTCGACGCCGTGATCGGCATGGTGGTGCAGAAGGCCAGCGGCACCCCGCCCCGGATCGGCTACCTGCTCCCCACCGACCGGCTCCTGCCGGCCTGGCCGGAGCTGGCCCGGGTCGCCGAGGGCGAAGCCCCGTTCCGGGGGTTGCGGGCGTTCGGCGAGCAGGACGAGGCGCTCTTCTTCGGTCGCACCGAGCAGGCGGAGCAGCTCGCCCGGCAGGCGCTGTCCGTGCCGGTGCTCTGCCTGGTCGGGCCGTCGGGGGTCGGCAAGACCTCGCTGTTGCACGCCGGGGTGCTCGCCCGGCTGCGCCGCACGCCGCGCCTCGCCGTCGCCGTCCTGCGCCCCTCTGACGCGGCCACCGGGCTCCTCGCCCTCGCCCTGGCACTGGACCGGCTGACCGACCCGGACCCGGTGGACCGGGCGGACGGGGCGGCCACCACCGCCCGGAACCCGGTCGACCGGGTGGACCGGGTGGCCGCCCTGGCCGCCCGGCTGGCCGACGGGGGCGGGGCCGACGTGCTGGCGGTCGTGCTCGCCGCCACCGGCGCCGACCGGCTGGTCCTCGTGGTGGACCAGTTCGAGGAGGTGCTCGCCCAACCGGAGGCGGCCCGCCGTGGCCTGACCGATGCGCTGGGCGCGGCGCTGCGCCCGGGGGCGCGGGTGTCGGTCCTGCTCGCCCTGCGGGACACCTTCCTCGGGGCGTGCCTGCGCGAGCCGGCGATGACGGAGCTGACCGCCCGCTGGCTGCCGGCCACCGTCGCCGAACTCACCCCGTCCCAGCTGCGCGAGGTGGTCACCGGGCCGCTGGCCCGGACGGGCACGGTGAGCGCGGAGGCCGGGCTGGTCGACCGGATCCTCGACGACGTGCGGGACGCGCCGAACGCGCTGCCCCTGGTCCAGTTCACGCTGACCGAGCTGTGGCAGCGCCGGCACGCCGGGCTGCTCACCCACCGGGCGTACGACGAGCTGGGCGGGGTGCGGGGCGCGCTGGCCGGCTACGCCGAGCGGGTGTGGGGCAACCTCGACCCGGCGGCCCGGGCTGCGGCGGAGCGACTACTGGTCCAGCTCACCCGGCCGCTGCCCGAGTCCGGGCTGTCGGTGCGCCGTACCGCCGCCCTGGCCGACCTGGACGACGCGCAGCTCGCGGTCGCCCAGCGGTTGGCCACCACCCGGCTGCTGGCGCTGCGGGCCACCGGCGCGACGCCCGGCGTCGAGCTGGCCCACGAGTCGCTGGCGACCCGGTGGGAGCGGCTGCGCGCGCTCACCGACCGGCACCGCGAGTTCCGCACCTGGCAGGAGGTGCTGCGGATGCGGATGACCGGCCCGCCGGCCGGTGGCGCGGCGGGACGGCGCCGGCTCACCGGCGCGGACCTGCACGACGCCCGGCGCTGGGCCGGCACGCACGGCGACCAGCTCGCCCCCGCCGAGCGCGCCTTCGTCGCCGACAGCCTGCGCCGGCGGAACCGGCGGGTCCTCGCGGCCCTCCTCGTCCTGGTGATCGTCGTCGGCGCGGTGGGGAACGCGTGGCGCACCACCGCCGAACAGCGTGCCGAGATCGCCGCCGCCGACCTCGTCAGGGAGGCCGGCACTCGGGCGGCGGTGGACAGCTACGGGGCGAACCAGCTCGCGCTGCGGGCCTGGCGCACCGACCCCGACGTGTCGTTCAAATTCAGCGCCCCGGACTGGTACGAGGGGGTGGACGCGCTGCTGCCGCACTACGCGGACGCGCGGAGCACCAGGGCACAGCCCACCCCCAGCGACGCGTCCGGCGAGCCGCCCACCGTCGAGTGGTTCGGCAGCGACCTGTCGCAGCAGCTCAGCGCCGACGGCACCCGCCTGGTCACGCAGGACGCGGCGTTCCGCCCCGCGCTGTGGCACCTGACCGACGCCGTCCGCCGCGACGGCGCCGTGACCTCAGTGGCCCGGACGGGCGTCGTCGCCGGCCGGCCCATGGTCAGTCGCTCCGGCCACCGGGTGGCATTCGTCCAGACGGTCGTGCCCGTCCTGCGGACGGGCGCGCCGGTGGACGACGAGGGGCTGCCGAAACCCGACCCGGCCGACTACCCCGCCTGCCGGCCCTCGTCGCTCGCCGACGCGCTGGGCTGCCTGGTGGTCTACGACACCGGGTCGCACCGGGTGAGCCTCGCGGTACCGCTGGGCGGGATGGCGGCCGCCCTGCGGGTGCGGTCCATGAGCATCGACCCCACCGGGGAGGTGCTCGCCCTCGTGACGCCGGGCAGCAGAAAGCCCGGCGACCCGGGCGCGGACCTGAACACCGTCGTCCTGTACGACCTGCGCACCGGGGCGGAACGCGGCCGGGTGACCCTGGCCTGGCGCAGCACGGTCGCCAGGCTCTGGCTGGGCCCCGGCGGGCGCAGCGCGCTGCTGGTCGAGATGCCCTCGGGCGACGGCGGCACGCCCCGTCCGCCGATCACCCTGTCCGCCGCGGACCTGACCGGGACGACCGCCCGGCGGGTCCTGGTCGACGGGATCAGCGACGTGGCGATGAGCGCGGACTGGAGCACGGTCGCCGCCACCACGTGGGACCGCACCGGCGACAACGCCCGGGTGAGCGTCCTGGACACCGCCTCACTGCGCCCGAAGGCCCCGGTGATCGACCTGCGGCCGGAGGAACGGAACGGGGCCATCGCCCTGGACGCGACCGGGTCGACCCTGCTGCTGTCCTGGCGGCGCGACCTGCTCAGCGCCACCGCCAGCGACATCCGGGAGATGTCCGCCAGCTCCGTCCCCGAGGTGAGCGTGTGGTCGCTGCCCGACGGGGAGCGCTCCGGCGAGCGCCGCACCCACTCCGGCGAGTGGCGGGCGGTGCTGCCGCTGGGTCGGGGCCTGGACGGGCCGGTGGCGGTGCTGGACAGCAGCACGATCGGCGTCGCCCTCCCGGCGGCCGGGGAGCCGCCGCCGCTGCGCCGGCTGGCGGAGACCGCCGGCACGCGCCGCCACTCCGTCGACGACGTGATGGACCGGCTCTGCGGGCTGCTGGCCGACCCGAACACCGACGACGCCGTACGCGACCTCGCACCGGACGACGCCTACCAGGGACAGCTGTGCCCGGGCTGAGGCGAGTCCGGTCTCGGCCACGCCCTCCGGCCCGTCCCGCGCGGGCTCCGATCACGCCAGGGCGGGCGTCTGCGCGTAGACCAGGAAGCGCAGCGACAACTCCTCCTCGCTGAAGCACTCGCGCAGCGGCCGCACCAGGTCCCGGTGCTGCGCGCTGCGCTCCCACGCCTCGAACGCGGCCAGGTTGACCCACTCGCTGGTGATCAACCACTGCTCCGGGTCGGCGGCCGAGCGGCACACCTGGTCCACCAGGTGCCCCGGCGTTCCCTCGGCGACCAGGTGCCGGATCGACTGGTACGCGCGGAGGAAGTCCCCCGTGCGCTCGTCCGGCACCCGCACCAGGAACACCACCCGGGCCCGCTGTTCGATCATCCGTCCACTCCTCTCGTCACGCCGGGCTCGGCCGCCCCGCGGGGTTGTGGCGCCGGGCGGCCCGCCGCGCCGCGCAGCACCAGCGCGCTGTTGAAACCGTCGAACCCGCGCGCGCCGACGAGCGCCACCCGGGAGGCGGGCCGGCGCGGCTCGCGCAGAAAGTCCAGGTCGCAGCCGTCTGCCGGGCGGTCCGGGCCGGCGGAGGCGGGCAGCGTGTCGTGCGCGAAGGCGAGCAGGGCCGTGGCCACGTCCAACGCCGACCCGCCCTGGTGGGCCCGGCCGGTCAGCGGCTTCTGGGTGGTCACCGGGACTCCACCCGCCCCGAACACCGCGCGCAGCGCGTCGGCCTCGGCCCGGTCGTGGCGGGGGGTGCCCAGCGCGTCGGGCAGCACCACGTCCACGTCGTCCGGGGCGATCCCCGCCCGGTCCAGGGCCAGCCGCATCGCCCGCGCGTACTGGGCGGGGTCGCCCGCCGAGTCGGGGGCGGTGTGCGCGGCGTCGTGGGTGGACCCCCACCCGGTGACCTCCCCGTAGACCCGGGCGCCCCGGGCCAGGGCGTGCCCCAGCTCCTCCACCACGAACACCGCGCCGCCCTCCGCCGGGACGTACCCGGCGGCGTCGGCGTCGAAGGGCCGGTACGCCCGCTGCGGGTCGTCCTCCGTGCTGAGCAGCCCGGAGGCAAGCTGACAGGCCAGCGCGTACGGGCTCAGCGGGCACTCGGTGGCCCCGGCGATCACCACCGGGGTGCCCCGGCGCACGGTGCGCACCGCGTGCGCGAGGCTGTCCAGCCCGCCGGCGGACTCGCTGACCAGCACCCCGCACGGGCCCTTGAACTGGTGGTGGATGGAGAGCTGACCGACGCTGGCCGCGTAGAACCAGGCGATCGACTGGTACGCCCCGACAGTGCGCGAGGTGCCGCCCCAGAGCCGTTGCAACTCCCGCTGGCCGAACAGGTTCCCGCCCGAGGAACTGGCCAGGGTGACCGCGTACCCGTACGGGTCCGGGGCCCGCTCGGGCAGCCCCGCGTCGGCCAGCGCCAGCCGGGTGGCCGCGAACCCCAGGTGGGTCCACCGGTCGGTCTGCACCAGCCGTCGGTTGTCCGCCCAGGTCAGCGCCTCGAAGCCGGGCACCTCACCGGCGAGCCGGGTGGGGTAGGACGCCGGGTCGAACAGGGTGATCGGGCCGGTGCGCCGGGTCCGCGTGGACACCGTGGACCAGTGCGCGTCGACGCCGACGCCGCTCGGGGCGATCACCCCGATGCCGGTGACCACCGCCCGGGCGGTCACCCGGCCACATCCGCGGACATTCGGCTGAACAGCATCGCCGACTGGAAGCCGCCGAAGCCGCTGCCCACCGACAGCGCCACGTCCACCGGCAGCTCCCGCGCCACGTTCGGCACGTAGTCCAGGTCGCACTCCGGGTCGCGGGTGGCCCAGTTGGCCGTCGGCGGCACCACCCCGTACTCGACGGCCAGGGCGCAGGCGGCCATCTCGATGGAGCCGATCGCGCCGAGCGAGTGCCCGACCATGGACTTGATGGAGCTGATCGGCACCCGGCGGGCGGCCTCGCCGAGGGCCCGCTTGAACGCCGCCGTCTCGTGCCGGTCGTTCTGCCGGGTGCCGGAGCCGTGCGCGCTGATGTAGGAGACCTGCTCAGGGATCAGCCGGGCCTGCTTCAGGGTGGCCGAGATGGCCAGCCCCATCTCCAGCCCGTCCGGGCGCAGCCCGGTCATGTGGTAGCCGTTGCTGCGGCTGGCGTACCCGGCCAGCTCGCAGTAGACGTGCGCGCCCCGGCGGCGGGCGTGCCCGTACTCCTCCAGCACCAGCACGGCCGCGCCCTCGGCGAGGACGAAGCCGTGCCGGTCGGCGTCGAACGGGCGCGAGGCGTGCGCCGGGTCGTCGTTGTCGGGGCTGGTCGCCTTGATCGCGTCGAAGGAGGCGACGGTGACCGGGGAGATGGGCGAGTCGGCCGCCCCGGCCAGCACGATGTCGGCCTCGCCGTCGGCGATGAGCTGGTGGGCGTACCCGATGGCGTCGATGCCGGAGGTGCAGCCGGTGGAGATCACCTGCGCCGGGCCGTGCAGCCCGTGCCGGCAGGCCACGTCGGCGGCCAGGCTGCTGGGGATCAGGGCCTGGTACAGGTACGGGCCGCCGCGCGCGTGGTCGACGAGCCAGCGGCTGCCGGAGTCGCTGACGGTGACGTACTCCTGTTCCAGGGCCATGGTGCCGCCGACCGCGGTGCCGAGCACCACCCCGGCGCGGTCCCGCTCGGCGTCGGTCAGCTCCAGCCCGCTGTCGGCGACCGCCTCGATCGAGCAGGCCAGCGCGAACTGCACGTAGCGGTCGGCGCGTCGCCGCTCGGCCTCGGTGAGCCCGGCGGCGACGGGGTCGAAGTCGCACTCGGCGGCGATCCGGGAGCGGAACGGCGACGGGTCGAAGAAGCTGATCCGCCGCGTCGCCGTGCGCCCCTCGGTGATCGTCTTCCAGAATCGGTCCCGGGTCGCGCCGCCCGGGGCGACCACCCCGATGCCGGTCACCACCGTGCGGCGCGCGGTCACGACGCGCCCCGCTGTTCGGCCAGTTCGGTGTCGACGTGCCCGAGCTCCGGGCGGGGTGCGAGCGGGCCCAGGTGGAACACCACCTCGGCCGGCTCGGTGCCGGTGTTGCGCAGCCGGTGCCGGACGTTGACCGGCACGAACAGGGACTCGCCGGTGGCCAGCGGCACGGGGCGGTCGTCCAGGTCGACGGTGATGGACCCGCGCGTCACGTACAGGAACTCCTCGCTGTAGGGGTGGTAGTGCTCGGCGATCCGCTCCCCCGGGGCCAGGGCCGCCACCCCCATGAACCCGGAGGTGCTGCCGACCGTCTTCGGGCCGAGCAGCACCCGCAGCTCGCCGCCGCGGCGCCGGTCGGCCGGCACGTCCCGGCCGGCGACGGGCCGGTGCGCCGGTACGCCGGCCGCCGGCCGCTGGTCGGTGGTCTCACTCATCGTCGCCTCCGGTGGTGGTGGAGCGGATCCCGGCCGCCCGCTCGATCCGTTCCTTGATCACCGCGAGTTGGACGCGGCTGTTGGCGTTGATCCGCGCGGTCATCCCCGCGTTGTCCAGCGGCGCCTGCGGGCGCATCGCGAAGTCCTGCACCCAGGTCATCCGGGTGCCGTCGGGCTCGGTGTCGTAGCGCCAGTGGATGCGCATGTACTCGAACGGGCCGGTCTCCACCCGGTGCGCCCGCACCTCGCGGTTCTCCCAGTCGGTGGTGCGTTCGCTGACCCAGCTCCACACCGTGCCGTTCTCGTCCGGGTGCATGGTCAGCCGGAACCGGACGGTGCGGCCGTCGCGTTCGAGGATGTCCGCCGCGGCGTACTCGGTGAACAGGTCCGGCCAGTTCGCCACGTCGTTGGTCAGCTCCCAGACCAGCGGCAGGGGCGCGGCGATGACGATGCCGTTCTCGGTGTGCCCGGGCGGATCGGTCTGCTGGGCGACCAGGTCGGCGACGGCGTCGATGCTCAGCCGCCCGGCCTCCTCCGGGATGCGCACCCGGTACCGGTCGGCGAGCACGGCGGACAGTTCGAGCAGGGCGAGCGAGTCCATGCCGAGTTCCTCCAGGGACGCGGCCGGTTCCCTGGCCGCGGCCTCGGCGTCCAGGCCGCAGTGCGCCACCAGGATCTCGGTGATCTCGGTGGTCAACGGTCGGCCGTGGGTGACGGTCATCAGTTCCTCCTCTGGTCGGGGCCGGACGGCGCGGCGCCGTCGGCGGTCGGGGCGGCGGCACCGGCCGCGGCGTCGTCGGCCGGGTCGACGGCCCGCAGCAGCCGGTCGACCAGGCCGGTCGAGTAGCGCCCCTTACGGAAGGCGGCGTCGTCGAGCACCCGCCGGACGAAGGGGATGGTGGTCCGCACACCCGGCCCGCCGATGTCGAACTCGCCGAGCGCCCGTTCCAGGCGGCCCAGCGCCAGCTCCCGCTCCGGCGCCCACACGGCGACCTTGGCGAGCAGGGAGTCGTAGTGGGGGCCGACGACGTAGCCGGGTCGCCCGTGGGTGTCCACCCGGGTGAACGGCCCCCCGGGCGGGTGGAACCGGTCCAGCCGGCCGGGGGTGGGCGCGAACCCGCGGTCCGGGTCCTCCACGTTGACCCGGCACTCCACCGCGACGCCGTGCGGGCGGATGTCGGACTGTCGCATTCGCAGCGGCACCCCGGCGGCGATGTGCAGCTGCTCGTGCACCAGGTCGATCCCGGTGATCATCTCGGTCACCGGGTGCTCCACCTGGATCCGACAGTTGATCTCCAGGAAGTGGAACCGGTCAGCGTCGTCCACCAGGAACTCCACCGTGCCCGCGCCGGTGAAGCCGACCTCCAGCACCCCTCGGAGCGCGGCCCGCTCGATGCTGTCGACGACGGCCGCCGGCAGCGACGGGGCGGGTGCCTCCTCCACCAGCTTCTGGTGCCGCCGCTGCACCGAGCAGTCCCGGGTGCCCAGGTGCACGCCGTTGCCGTTGCCGTCGCAGAGCACCTGCACCTCGACGTGCCGCGCGTCGGTCAGGTACCGCTCGACGTACACCCGGTCGTCGCCGAAGGCGGCCTGGGCGGCGGCCCGGGTCCGCGCGTACGCCCGGGGCAGGTCGCCCGGGGTGTGCACCACGGTCATGCCCCGCCCGCCGCCGCCGGCGGCGGCCTTCACGATCACCGGGTAGCCGACCTCGGCGGCGATCTCGGCGGCCCGCTGCGCCGTCGGCAGGGTCTCCACGCTGCCCGGGGGCAGCGGCAGCCCGGCCCGGCGCATCCACGCCCGCGCGGTGGCCTTGTCCGCCAACGCGGACATCACCCGCGGGGGCGGGCCGATGAACGTGAGCCCGTTCTCGGCGCAGATCTCGGCGAAGTCGGCGTCCTCGGAGAGGAACCCGTAGCCCGGGTGCACGGCCTGCGCCCCCGTGCGCCGGGCCGCCTCCACGATCGCCGCCGCGTTGAGGTAGCTGCGCCGGGCCTCCGCCGGCCCGATCCGGACCGCCTCGTCGGCCAGCCGCACCACCGCGGAGTCGGCGTCGGCGCTGGAGTAGACGGCCACCGTCCGCACGCCCAACTCCCGGCACGCCCGCAACACCCGCAACGCGATCTCGCCCCGGTTGGCGATCAGCACCTTCTCGAACATGTCCCCACCCGACCTAGGCCGGTTCCAGCGCGACCAGCGGCTGGTCGTACTCGACCGGCGCCGCGTCGTCGGCGAGCACCGCCGCCACCCGGCCGGCCCGGTCGGCCGTGACCTCGTTCATCAGCTTCATCGCCTCGACGATCCCGACCACCTGACCGGCCCGGACCAGGTCCCCGACCGCGACGAACGGCGCGGCGCCGGGTTCCGGCGCGCGGTAGAACGTGCCGACGATCGGCGACCGCACGACGGCACGGTCGGTCTCCTCGCCCGCCGACGCGGGCCCGGTGGGCGGGGAGGGTGCGCCGGGCGTCGGCTCCGCCGCCCCGTGCCACTCCACCTCCAGGGCGGTCTGCCCGCTGCTCAGCCGCACCCGGCGCACCGGACCGGCCAGCTCGGCGGCGAGGGCCCGGGCGTGCCGGCGCAGCCCCGCCAGCACGGCGTCGTCGGGCATCGTCTCGGCGCTCACCGGACGACCCCCACCGTCGCGCCCGCGCCGCCGGCCCGGGCCGCGCCGTACCGGCGGAACCGCTGCCGGCGGCGGCGTACCAGCGTCGCGGGCGGCACGTCGAGCAGCGGGGTCAGGTTCGCCAGCACCGCCCGGCGCAGCCGCTCCCCGGCCGCCTCCGGGTCCGCGTGGGCCGCCGGTTCCGGCTCCGCCACGACCTCGTCGGTGATGCCGAGCGCGCACAGGTCCGGCGCGGTCAGCCGCAGCGCCCGGGCGGCCAGCGGGGCCGCGGAGCTGTCCGGCCAGAGGATCGCGGCGCACCCCTCGGGGCTGATCACCGAGTAGACCGCGTGCTGGAGTATCAGCACCCGGTCGGCGACCGCGAGGGCCAGCGCCCCGCCGCTGCCGCCCTCACCGGTGACCACCGCGACCACCGGCACCGGCAGGCTGCTCAGGGTGAGGATGTTCTCGGCGATGGCCGCCGCCTGTCCCTGCTCCTCGGCGCGTATCCCGGGGTCGGCCCCGGGGGTGTCGACGAGGGTGACCACCGGCAGGCCCAGCCGGGCCGCGAGCCGCATCAGCCGCAGCGCCTTGCGGTGCCCGGCGGGGCTGGCCATCCCGAAGTTACGGGCGACGAGCTCGGCGGTGTTGTGCCCCTTCTGGTGCCCGATGACCATCACGTGCCGGTCGCCGAGCCGGGCCAGCCCGCCGACCACGGCCGGGCAGTCGGCGCCGAGCCGGTCGCCGTGCAGCTCGACGAAGCCGTCGAACGCGATGTCGAGGTAGTCCAGGGTGGTCGGCCGGCCCGGGTGACGGGCCGTCCGCACCGTGTCCCACGGGTCACGCGCACCCGCCCGGTCCCCGTCCCCGCGGCCGGTCGCCGTGCGGTCATCCCCGTCCCTGCGGCCCGCCGCCGCGCGGTCGCCCGCAGCGCCGCCCGGCCGGTCGGGCGGCGGGTCTCCCCCGGCGCGACCGTCCGGCGCGGCGCTCGTGGCACGGCCCGGCGGGGCGGCGAGCCCGGCGCGGCTGTGGCCGGCCGGCCCGGCGGCCGGCTGGCGGGGCATCAGTTGCCCGGCCTCCGGCCGGCACACCAACCGCCGGTCCGCCGCACGCCGGTCCGCACGGGCCGAGCGGGCCGCCGCGAGCAGCACCAGCAGCCGTGCCCGCAGGGACCGCCGCTGCACCACCATGTCGACCTGACCGTGCCGCAGCAGGAACTCGGCGGTCTGGAACCCCTCGGGCAGGTCGCGCCCGGTGACCTGGCGGATCACCCGGGGGCCGGCGAAGCCCATCCGCGCGCCGCTCTCGGCCAGCACCACGTCCGTGTTGGTGGCGAACGACGCCGCCACACCCCCGTACGTCGGGTCGGTCAGCACGCTCACCGTCAGCAGCCCCGCCTCGCGCAACGCCGCCACCGCCTGGCTCACCGTGGCCATCTGCATCAGCGACAGGGCACCCTCCTGCATCCGCGCCCCGCCCGAGGCGGTGACCAGCACCAGCGGGACGCCGTCGGTCAGCGCCCGCTCGGCGGTACGGGTGATCAACTCGCCGACCACGCAGCCGAGGCTGCCGCCGAGGAACCGGAAGTCCATCACCGCGAGCGCCACCGGGTGGCCCCCGATCGTGGCCGTGCCGCAGACCACCGCCTCGGGCAGTCCGGTGGCCGCCCGGGCCGCCACCAGCCGGTGCGGGTACGGCAACACATCGACGAAGCCGATCGGGTCCACGTCGTCCGGACGGTCCGGCAGCGCGGCGAAGGACGACGGGTCCACCAGCTGACGCAGCCGCTCCGGCGCGCCGAGCCGGACGTGCGAGCCGCACTCCGGGCAGACGTCCAGGTTGCGCCGCAGCCGCTTGCGGTAGAGCAGGGCCTCGCACCCGTCGCAGCGCGACCAGAGCTGCTCCCCTTGCCCGATGGTGGCGGTCACGGCCGCCGCCCGGCTGTCGGCTCCCAGCGGTGGCAGCAGCCCGCCCCCGGCCCCCGGCCCGGCTGCCCGGAATTCTCCGGGCGGACGTGGCGGTCGTACGGCCGGCACGGCGGCCGGTGACGGGACTCGGCCGGGCGCGGCAGCTCCGTCGCGCCGGGCCCGGTGAAGACCCCAGCGGCCGGGACCACCGGGGCGACAATCAGCGAACGATCCATGGACGTGCCTCCCTAGGGCGCGTGGCGGACGTGGCCTGGCCCGTTCGTCACGCGGGACGACTGCCGCCACGGTGCGCGTGCGGCCGTCACAGCGGCGTCACCACCAACCCCCGACCGGACACGACCTGCGGTGACGGTGCGTTGATGCAAGCTGTGAATAATCCATGCCGCACCTTTGAATCACCTGACGGTGACGACAAGTTTTCGCAGTTGGGAAGGTGTCAATCAGGTGACATGGCCCGCTCCACCGCAGACAGCATGTTGACTCACTGTAATCGCTGGGGTTAATCTCCGAGAGGGCCAGCCCGGTGGTCGCGGCGCTCGGTCCGGTGCCTTGTGGAGCCACCGGCGACAGTGGCGTCCCGGGCACGCCGCACCGGGACACGACAGTCCGGACGAGGTCCGGTGCAGGGGGTGCCGCCGTGACCGCTGATCCGCCCACGCCGACCACGTTGGACGGCCCCTCCCCACAGGTCTCGCTGCACCTGCTCGGCGGCTTCCGCCTGCTGCACGACGGAACCCCCGTCGTCGTCCCCCGCGGGCTGCAACGGGTCCTCGCGCTGATCGGGCTGCGCCCCGGCGCCACCCGCAGCCACCTCGCCGGCCTGCTGTGGCCCGAGGCGCCCGAGGAGCGCGCCCTGTCCTCCCTGCGGACCGCGCTCTGGCGGCTGCGCCAGGACCCGTGCTGCCCGCTGGTCACCACCGGCGACACCGCGCGCCTGCACCCCCACGTCCGGCTCGACGTCGACGAGCTGACCACCACCGCCGCCCGGGTACGCGACGGCGACGACCCGGGCACCACCAGCGCCGCCCGTACCGCCGGCCGACACGACCTGCTGCCCGGCTGGTACGAGGACTGGGTGCTGCTGGACCGGGAACGACTGCGCCAGTTGCGGTTGCACATGCTGGAACAGGTGGCCCGCAACCACATCGCGGCGGGCCGGCACGGCGAGGCCCTGGAGGCAGCGCTGGAGGCGATGGCGGCTGAACCGCTGCGCGAGACGCCGCACCGGCTGGTGGTCCGCATCCACCTCGCCGAGGGCAACGTGTTCGAGGCCGTGCACGCCTTCTACGCCTACCGCGACATGCTCCTGCGGGAGTTGCGCCTGGAACCGTCCCCGGCCATGTCCGCCCTGCTGCACGACACGCTGGCACCGATCCGGCGGGCCACCCGGCCGGCCGCGCCCGAGCCACGCCGCGAGCCGCTCCCCCGCACCGGCCCCCGCCCGCGCTGACCCGCGCCCACGCCCCGCCCGCACGGCCCACACCCGGTGTTGGCCGACTCGTTCTCGTTCCCGGCTGATCCCGCTCCCGCCGGCGGTCCCGTCACCATCGCCACACACACAGTGACGGTGACGTGACAGGGCGACCGGAAAGGTGGGCGGCAACGGTGCACGTGGTCACCCGACCTGATTCAGGAGCACCACCGGCGGGAGGGGTCCCATGAGTCGTCTACTAATCGTCAGCCGGATCATCCCCGGCGCGGAAGGGCGGGTGGCGCAGATCTTCGCCGAAGCCGACGCGACGGAACTACCGGGCCTCACCGGGGTCCGGCACCGCTCCCTCTACTGCCTGCACGACCTGTGCGTACACCTGATGGAGACCGAGGACGTCGACCCCGACGTCCTGGCCGAGGCGCGCAGCCACCCGTTGTACCTCCAGGTCAACGAGCGGCTCTCCGCGCACACCTCGCCATATCTGCCGACGTGGCGCTCACCGCGCGACGCGATGGCCGGCTGCTTCTACAGCTGGGACGCCACCTCGTCGGTCAGCACGACCGGCACGGTCGGCTGAGCCGGAGCCGGCCCCGTGTCAGCCAAGGCACCACACGTACTGGTCATCGGGGCCGGCACCGGCGGCCTGTGCCTGGCCCACGGGCTACGCCGGGCCGGTCTCGACGTCTCGGTGCACGAACGCCACACCACCCGCGCCGACGGCCTGCTCGGCTACCGCGTCGGCATCAGCCCCACCGGCAGCAGGGCGCTGCGCGAGTGCCTGCCGCCGGAACTGTTCGACACCTTCGTCGTCACCTGCGCCCGCGCCCCCCGCTACTTCAACGTCATCACCGAGCGGCTGCGCCAGACCGCGTCGTTCGAGCTGCGCCCGGACGCCCACCCGGTCGACACCGAACGCTCCGTCGCACGGATGACCCTGCGCCAGGTGCTGCTCACCGGCCTGGAGGACGTCGTCCACTTCGGCCGGACCTTCACCCGGTACGAACAACGCGACGACGGCACCGTCACCGCCCACTTCGCCGACGGCAGCAGCGCCACCGGCGACCTGCTGGTCGCCGCGGACGGCACGCACTCCGCGGTCCGCCGCCAGTACCTGCCGCACGCCGCCAGCCGGGACGCCGGCACGATCAACATCGCCACCCGGATCCCGCTGACCGACCACACGCGCGAGCTGATCCCGGAGCGGCTCCAGCAGGGCATCTCCCTGATCTTCGGCGCCGGTGGGATGATGGGCGTGCTGCACGTGATGGAGTTCAAGTGGGACCGCCACGGCGAGATCAAGCCCGGGGTCGCCGACGCCGACGCCGCACTGTTGCGCCGCTGGCCGGGCCTGCGCCACGACACCACCCGCGACAACATCAACCTCATCGTGTGGAGCACCGCCCGCCGGTTCCCCCCCGACATCATGCGGCGACGAGGCGGCGAACTGGTGGCGGTCGCCCAGGAACTCACCCGCGGCTGGCATCCGCAGCTACGCGAGCTGCTGGCCCGCTGCGACCCGGGCAGCGCCCTGCCGGTCAAGGTCTCCACCGCCGAGCCGGTCCCACCGTGGAAGAGCAGCACCGTCACCCTGATCGGCGACGCGATCCACAGCATGACCCCGGGCCGCGGGGTCGGCGCGAACACCGCCCTACGCGACGCCGCCCTGCTCAACCGCCAGATCAGGCTGGCGGCCTCCGGCGACAAGACCCTGGTGCAGGCCGTCGCCGACTACGAGGCCGCGATGATCCCGTACGGCTTCGCCCGGGTCGCCGACTCGTTGCGCAGCAGCGGCACCAGCGGCGACGACGCGCTGTACCGGCCGGTGATCGGCCGGCTCGCGCTGCTCGGGGCGCGCAGCTACTTCGGCGTCACCAGCCGGGTGCCCGCGCTGCGCCGCAGGTTCGTCGACGACTTCTACACCTACCGCGGCGAGGCCGACTGACCCAGCCCGCGCGGGCCCGGCACCGCAGGACGGTGCCGGGCCCGCGCTGTCCGGGTCCGTTCGCGTGCCCTCGGTGGACGGCGGGACCGGCGACGCGGCGGAGCGCGGACGCCCCGCCGCACCACGTTCAGTCACCCCGCCGCTACCCAGGGTGCGAAGCATCCCACCAGCGTTGGAAGCCCACGGTCCTCCCTGCCGCCGACACGGCGCGTGTGCGAAGCTGCGACGGATTTTTCTCGCGACTTTTCACCGACCACACTCAATAAGAGGGAGATTTGCCGTGCCGTCGACTTTCGGGCAATGGCTGATCGTGATCCTGGCTCTGCTGCTGGGCGCGGCGGCCGGATGGGTGCTACGCGGCCGGCAGGACGCGCCGGCCACCGTTGCGCCCATCGTGGAGGGCGACCCCGTCGCCGGGGTGGCCGTGGTGTCCGGCCCGACCGCCGAGGCCACCGTCGACACGCACCGGCCGGAGGCGATCGTGGCCCCGGCCGCGGCCCCGGCCGCCGTGGTCGACCCCCCCGCTCCGGAGACCGCCGAGGCGACCCGGCCGGGCGCGGTCCTCGCCGACAAGGACCCGACCGTCTTCGCCCCGGCCGACACCGCCACCACAGGGGTTCCCGCCGACGCCGAGCCCAGCCCGGCCCCCGCTCCTGCCACCGACCCGAGCTCGGTGGACGCGGTCACGACCGACATGCTCTCGGCCGACGCTACCCTCGACGACGGAACGCCGAAGGCCGAGCCGTTCGTCGACGAGGGCCGGACGGACGACGAGGCCAGCCCGGCCGCGCCAGAAACCCCGGCCCGCACCGAGGCCGCGCCTGTCGAGGCCGCCCACGCGGAGGCCGTCCCGGTCGAGGACGCCCCGGTCGAGGACGCCCCCGCGCAGGTGGCTCCGGTCGAGGCCACCCTCACCGAGCCCGCTCCCGTCGCGACCCCGGCGGCTGAGGATGCTCCGGTGCCGGCCACTGAGGAAGAGCAGGTCCCGGTTGCGGTCCCGGCAGTCGCCAAGCCGGTCGTTCCGGCCCCTCGGGCCGCCGCCGACGACGCCGAGCCGAGCCCGGCTGTTCCCGGCGACGCCGAGGCGGCCCCGGTTGTTCCCGGCGACGCCGAGTCGACTTCGGTTGTTCCCAGCGACGCCGAGGCGGCCGGAGTCGAGTCCCGGGACGGCGTCGGGGAGGCCAGCCCGTCGGCCCCGGACGCGGCCCCCGTCCCCACGCCGGCAGCCGGTTCCGCAACCGCCGACGACTTCCGGCGCATCCAGGGCATCGGACCGAAGATGGCCGCCGCGCTCCAGGACGCCGGCATCCGCACCTACCGGCAGCTCGCCGACCTGAACGAGGCCGCGCTGCGGGACACGATCCGCGCTGCCGGCCTCCGCGGGACGTCGAGCCTGGCCACCTGGCCCCAGCAGGCCATGGTGCTCGCGGGCGCCCCGGCTGAGGCCGACCGGATCCTCCCCGCACCGGTCGGCGCCGACGACCTGTCCTGACCGACGACGCCGGTCGGTGGCCCCGCGCGGGGCCACCGACCGGCGCGCGGCCGACCGTTCCTCGTCATCACGGCACTGCTGGTCGCCGGCACCATGTTCAGCCTCAGTCAGCCGTAGGCGGGGCAACCCGGCCGCATTCGGCTGACGGTCCACGCAGGCCCGGACGACGACGGTCGGTCCGGGCGTCCGGCGTTGTTCCCGGTCGGCCGGGCCGACCTGGGGCGCGGGGTTGTCCGCCCGGGGTATCACAGTTCCGCCCCGACGGCCTACCGGCCCTGCTCACCGCCGCCCTCGGGGCGCTTCCCGCCGGCGCTCGGGCAGCCGGGCAGCCCACCCGGGCTATGACTGAAATCGGACAACCGTCCCGCCCGCTCGGCCCGGACGCCGTTTAGCCGATCGCCGTGGATGGGTACAACGGGGCCACCTCGACCTACCACAACCCGGGAGGAAGCCATGCGGCGTGGCCCGTCGATTTTGGGAATCATCCTTGTCATCTGGCTCGTCATCGGCGCGATCGCCGCAGGCCAGCGTGGCTACTACAAGGGCGACGACACGAACTGCGCCGAGGCGGGCACCATCCTGGTGACCATCGTGGCCGGTCCGCTGAACTACATCGGCGCCAACCCGAAGGTCGACTGCGACCTTCCCGAGCCGTCCAAGTAAGACCCGCTCGCCACGGCCCGCGCCCCGCCCCGGGGGCGCGGGCCGTGGTATGCCCGCCCGCTCCGGTCCCGCCCTCGCGGAACGGGGGCCGAGGTGTCCCCCTGGTCGGGCGGGACACCTCGGCCAAAGCGTCCTAGGGGGCTAGCTCGAAGATCACCCTTGGCGTGACTTTCCCGAACGTTAGTCCTCAAGCGCCTTCACTCGCATCAAGGGCGGCCCTGTGCGCGGTCCGTCAGGGCCGGCCGGGGGCCGCTTGTCGTGCACGGTCCCCGGCCGGGGCTCACACGGTGAGGTGCTGCTTGGTGCCGGAGCCGTCGGAAGTTGCCTCGGGGGTGATGCCGTGCTGCTCTTCTTCGGGGCGGCCCTTCTTGGGCAGCAGGAAGGTGATCGCGAGGAAGACCACCAGCAGGCACGCCTGGACGATCAGCGCACGGTGGAAGCCGCCGGTGAAGTCACCGGTCTTGGCCTGGGCGAAGAACACCGAGCCGAAGACCGCGACGCCGATGGAACCGCCGACCGCCTGGACCGCCGACAGGACACCGGAGGCGGATCCGATCTCGTCGTCGTCGACCGCCGCCAGGATGAAGCTGAACAGGACGGCGATCACCATGCCGGCACCGACGCCCGCCACCGTCACGCCGGGAACGATGTCCCAGATCGAGAACGAGGCGGCATCAAGGCCGTCGAGCTCGAACCACAGCACGGCCGCGCCGGCCAGCTGGACCAGCGGTCCGATCTGCAGCACCTTGCGGCCGATCTTGTCCGCTAGGAACGCGCCGCTGACCGCGCCGCCGATCGCAGTTCCCACCGCGAGGGGCAGGTTGCCCAGTCCCGCCTCACCGGCGGCGAAGTGCTGGCCGATCTGGAGGAACAGGGTCAGCACGAGCTGGGTGCCGATGAGCCCGCCGAAGAACAGGGCGATGCCGCCGAGCCCGACGGTGAAGGCCGGCTTGCGCAGCAGGCCCGGGGTCACCAGCGGCTCGCGGCCTGCGGCGGCCATGCGGCGCTGCTGGAGGGCGAAGAGAGCGAAACCGATCACCGAGGCGGCCATGGACAGCCACGTCCACAGCGGCCAGCCGTTCTCCTGCCCCTGGTTCAGCGGCAGCACCAGCAGAGCGCAGGAGATCACGACCAGGGCGGCACCGGCCATGTCGACCTGTACCGTGTGGTCGCCCGCCTTCTTGGGCACGAACTTCGCGGCGACGATCAGTGCCGCGATGCCGATGGGCAGGTTGATCAGGAATACCGACCGCCAGCCCAGGCCGAAGAAGTCACCCTCGATGAGGAAGCCGCCCAGGACCGGGCCGATGATGCCGCCCAGACCGAGGACGGGTCCGAAGATCGCGAAGACCTTGGTGAGCTCGGGGCCGGAGAAGTTCTCCCGCAGCAGACCCAGGCCCTGGGGCAGCAGCATCGCTCCGGCGGTGCCCTGTAGCAGGCGCAAGGCGATCAGCGACTCGATGTTCGGCGCGACCGCGCACAGCAGCGAGGTCGCGGTGAAGGCCGCAAGGCCGATCAGGAACATCCGGCGCCGGCCGTAGCGGTCGCCGAGCCGGCCGCCGAGCACAAGCCCGGCGCCCAGGGTGAGGGCGTAGCCGCCGATCACCCATTGCAGTCCGACGGACCCGGCACCGAGGGACTGCTCCAAGTCCGGTCCGGCGACGTTGACGATCGAGGCGTCCAGGAGATCCATGATCTCCGCGACGATCATCACTGCCAGGATCAGCCATCGCCACCGGTAGGGCTCGGTCGTCTCGTCGAGGGTGGGGGACGGGTCACGCACGTCAGACGCCTCCATGGTGAAATAGTTCCATCATAAAGGTAAAGTGGCGGCGGGTAGGTTGTCAAAGCGGGATGGCCGTGCGGACCGCGTGACAGGAGAGAAGGGCGGAGGCATGGAGGAAGCAGTACGCAACGGTGTCCCGGAGCAGCGTGAACGGCTGATGGAGTCGCTGAGGATCTACGGCGGCCACTATGCCGAGCTCAGCCGGCGCTTCGCCGCCTGGCTGGGCCTGCACTCCACGGATGCGACCGCGGTCCTGGAGATCGCCGCCGCCGAGGAGCGCGGCACCCCCCTGTCACCGGCGCGGCTGAGCGAGCGAATCTCCCTGTCCACGCCGGCCACCACCGCACTGCTGAACCGTCTCGAATCGGCCGGGCACATCACCCGCGCCCGCGAGCACTCCGACCGGCGCATCATCACGCTGCGCAGCGGCGGGCACATCCAGGAACGGGCGGACGAGTTCTTCGGCCCGCTCGCCCACCGCCTCGACGCCGCAATGTCACCCTATCCGCCCCAGTTCCTGGAACAGGTCGAAGCGTTCATGGCCGACCTGAACACCACCATGGACAGCCACCTCACGGAACAGGACCCGGTGCCACCACGCTCCCTCCGCACCCCCTGATGGACGAACTCCCTGACCGGCTTACTCCCCGCCGCCCAGCCAGCTTCCCCTCACCCGCTCATCCTCTTGGGGCCCCGGTGAGGGCGAGGCGCCGGCATGAGTGTGGTCCGGGAAGCCCCGAAGCCGCGCCGGTTCCTCCGCCGAGAACACATCCTGGGTCGCCACGAACCCACCACCTGGGCATCGACCATCACCAAACGGACGGGACGCTATAGCTCGTTGCAGAGCTTGATCAACCCTCAGTTCCTAGCGAGTTGTTTTTGGGCTGGAAACTGCGGACGGGCCGTTAGGACAAACCGGTCTGCTCCCAACTCCGCACGGGCAGCCGGCCGGCCACCTGAAGCACGAGCATGGTGGAGAAGATGGCGGCCGCCGTGCCGAGGGCCCAGACCACTGCGAGGCCGATCCGGGGTGCCACCTCGACGCCGTCACGGAGAAAGACGTACCCGATGGTCCAGCCCAGTGCGAACACGCTCGTCGCAACGAAGGTGAGCAGCAGCGGCAGGGCAGAACCCAGGAAATGTGGACTGCGTGGCTGCCGCTGTCGAAGCCACACTTCCCAGCCAAGGCCGCCCGGAACACGCCCGCTGAGCTCATCCGTGATGTACTCGGCTATCCGCAGCGTGCCGAAGTTCTGGGCGACCAAGCGCCCACACAGCAGGTACGACGTGAACGGCATGATCAGCAGGAGAGCGGTCATCCCGGGGCGGGAGATGGCGAAACCAAAGATCGCTGCGGAGACGGTGAGCTGCAAGGGGAGCAATTGCTGCTGCGCCTTGACGCGCTCCTGAATCTCCTGCCGAAGCGCGGAGAACTCAGCGAGTGGGCCCTCGTGTCCGTCATTTGCTGCCACTGTCAGCTGGCCATCGACCAGCGTGGGGTCCGATCGCATGCCCGTGACGGTATGACCCGACCGCCACCGTGAAAACCAGCAGGCCACGCAAGGCAACCGGACTCCGTTCGACACCTGGAGACAAAGCTCGACGCGATGCTCGGCCCGAACGACGAGGACGGCCTTTCGACAGATTCGGAGGGAACGACCCTGGCGGCCTGTCAGGAGCGCGTGCTGGAACTGCTCGGAACTGTCCGACGGGACAGGGCGGCCGTGCCACACGGTGGTTCTCCGACGGCGGTTCGCCGCCCCGCCGTCAGCCGCCGACGTGGATGCCCGGACGGCGGGACGGGTCCGGCTCGGACTTGCGGATGATCTCCCGCACCACGGGCGGGGTGTCGCCCCGGCCGAGGATCAGGTACCGCAGCAGGTGGGCGATGGGATTGCCCTCGGACCACTCGAAGTGGGCGTGCGGGCGTACCCCGGTGGCGTCGCGCAACGCGAGCAGGATCGCGGCGATCGCGTTCGGCACGGCCGGGCTCGCCGCCCGCAGCACCCGGAACCCGCCGGCCTCCACGCCGCGCACCCGCAACACCCGGCTGAACTCCGACGGGTCGACCACGTCGATCTCCAGAAACAGCACGTCGGCGGCACCCGGGACCGGGTTCATACCACGCTGTGCGCGCTCCTTGACCCGGTACTCCTCGACCGTGCCGCTGTCACGCTTGTTGGCGATCAGGTGCAACCGGCCGTCGTGGGCCAGGGACTCGGCGACGAACCGGCGGGCGTCGTCGTCGAACTCGATCCGCTCGGCACGCAGCTCGGTGGTGCGGGTGACCCGGGAGATCAGCGAGACGGCGATGATGCCGGCCACGAACATGCCGGAGATGGCGATCCCGTCCGGCTTCTCGATCACGTTCTCGGCCAGGGCGTAGAGCAGCACCGCCGTGAGCACGGCGAAGCCGGCCGCGGCGGACCGCTGGCGGGCGGTGACCGCCGAGGCGGTCACCGCCACCGCGCCGGAGACCATCATCGCCAGGATGCCGGTGGCGTACGCGCCGGCCTGGGCGGTGACGTCGGCGCGGAAGGCGACGGTGATGGCGATGCTGATCAGCGTGTAGACGATCACCACCGGGCGCACCGCCCGCCCCCACTCCGGGGCCATCCCGTACGTGGGCAGGTAGCGCGGCACGATGTTGATCAGACCGGCCATCGCGGAGGCGCCGGCGAACCAGAGGATCAGCACGCTGCTGACGTCGTAGACGGTGCCGAACCCCTCGCCGAGGCGCTCGTGGGCCAGCCAGGCCAGCGCCCGGCCGTTGGCCGCGCCGCCCGGCTGGAACTCCCGCGCCGGGATCAGCACGGTGGTGACGAAGGTGGTGCCGACCAGGTACACCGACATGATCAGCGCGGCGGTGGTGAGCAGCCGGCGGGTGTTGCGGATCCGAGCGGCCAGCCGTCCGGCGGCGTCCGGGCCGTTCCCGCGCACCAGCGGCATCATGCTCACCCCGGTCTCGAAGCCGGAGAGCCCCAGCACCAGCAGCGGGAAGGCCAGCGCCGCCGGGCCGACCACGTCGGCGATCCCGGTGCCGCCGGCGGTCAGCGCGGCGGACCAGTCGCCCACCGTGCCCGGGTCGGCGGCGATCTGCGCCAGCCCCGCCGCCACGATCACCGCGTTCAGTGCGAGGAAGACCGCGACCAGCGGGATGGCCACGGTCACCGCCTCGCTGAACCCCATCAGGAACACCCCGCCCAGCACGAGCAGCAGCACCACGGTCACCGCCACCGCCACGAGTTCGCCGTGCGGGGAGGACGACGGCAGGTACGGGTTCTCCAGCAGGTGGACGGTGGCGTCGGCGGCCGACAGGGTGATCGTGATGATCCACGAGGTGGCGACGAAGCCGAGCAGGACGAGGACGAAGATCTTGCCGCGCCAGAACGGCAGCAGCCGCTCCAGCATCGCCACCGAGCCCTGCCCGTGCGGGCTCTCCCCGGCGACCCGCCGGTACATCGGCAGCATCCCGAACAGGGTCAGCGCCACGATCAGCAGCGTCGCCAGCGGGGACAGCGCCCCGGCGGCGAGCGCGGCGATGCCGGGGAGGTACGACAGGGTGGAGAAGTAGTCCACCCCGGTCAGGCACATCACCTGCCACCAGGGGTGGGTCTTCGCCTGCGCCTCCCCGGCCTCCGGCCCGACCGGCTGCACCCGGTGCTGGAACAGCCAGCGGCGCAGCCGGCCCACGGGCTCGTCCCGGGGGCCGGGACGCTCGACGCACTCCGGGATCGCCGCCGGGCCGGGGCCGCCGCGTCCGCCCAGGCGCGGGTCGCGGGCGGCCCGCTCGGCCGGGCTCGGATCCTCGGTAGGCCGCTCCTCCGGGCCCGGGTCCCGCGAGACCCGCACCCGCCGCTCCCGGGGCCGCCTCGGCCGCGCACCGTCCCGCCGCTCCGCCATGCCACGCCACCCCTTCACGCCCTGCTCCGACGGTAGGCGGTGCCGACGGCGTCGCCCGCCGGAACGGTGAGGAAGGCCGGCGGAATGGGCGCCGGACCCGGCAGGGGTACCGAGACCGGCGAAGCGGGCCACGCGACGACGGGGCAGGCGGTGACGGGCCACGCGGCGACGGCCACGCGGCGACGGGGCAGGCGGCGACGGGCCACGCGGCGACGGGGCAGGCGGTGACGGGCCACGCGGCGACGGGGCAGGCGGTGACGGGCCACGCGGCGACGGGGCAGGCGGTGACGGGGAGCAGCGCGGGAAGCAGGGGTGGCGCGGTGGCTCGGTGGCGGTAGGTGAGCTCGGCCCGGCGGGGGTGGCGCGCGCGAGGCTCAGCTCAGCGCGGCCGACCAGGCGTCCCGGTGCGCGTCCAGGGTCGCCGATCGTCATCCGGCCGTCCTGCCCGAGACAGGGGGATGCCCCCGCGCTCCCCCCGGTAGCGCGGGGACCCCCCGTCCCGGCTCACTGCAGGAACGCCCCGAGGGGCGACAGCAGCAGCCGGCCGAGCGCGGCGGCGTTGTCGTCCAGCCGTTCGCGCTCACACTCGCGGGCATCCGGATCGTGCCGGCAGCGCCAGATCTTCTGCGCGTTGCGCCAGGCCACGTTCCGGGTGTACTCCACCAGCTCGCCCTGGTACCAGTCGTCGATGTCACCGTTGAGCATGTCGATCATGAGCTGCCAGTTGTCCAGGTAGCCGCGGCGCAGCTCCGGGATCCGCTCCGCGAAGATCTGATTGATCTCCAGGTAGTCGTGGTGCTGGTCGCTGCCGTCGACCGGCTCGGACTCCAGGCTGTCGAACGTGGTCACCAACGCGAACGGCAGGTCGTAGTTGATGTGCGCGTTCACCCCGGCCGCGGCCGAGGGGAGCGGCCGGGCGTCCGGGCCACGCATCCGCCGGAACAGGCACGACCAGGCCCGCGGCGTGACCGGGCTCGACTCGGTCCAGTAGCGCAGCGCGTCGAAGTAGCGGGCGGCGAACTCCACGTCGAGCCGGGCCAGGAAGACCGGGTCGGCGAAGCGATCGTCGTACAGGCCGTTGAGCACGCTGGTGGTGATGGTCAGGTAGAGCTCGTTGAAGTCCGCCAGGGGGCAGCTGCGCTCCAGCGGAGGCAGCCGGACCAGCATGTCCTGGAGCTTGGTGAGGTGGTCGACCACCGCAGGCACGTCCGCCGGGTGGTCGGCCAGCAGGCCGACGATGTCCTGGTGAACAGGGCCCCAGACCGGTTCGCGCATTGCTCCTCCACTGTGGTCCGAGGCACCCCCGTGCCGCCGTCATCTGAGCACAGCCTTCCAGCCACGGGCCGTGCGGCGGATCAGTAGAACGACGTATAAGCAGCCGACCGACGTACGTCGGCGCCTACTCGGAACGGTTACGCAGGAAGATCGCGCTGGCCTGCACCCGGGTGCGGACCTGAAGCTTGTCGAAGATGTGCGAGACGTGCACGCCGATGGTCCGCTCGCTGATGAACAGCCGCTGGCCGATCTCCTTGTTGGTCAGCCCCTCCGCCACCGCGGCGAGCACCTCACGCTCCCGGGCGGTGAGCATCGCCAGCTCGTCGCTGGCCGGCTCGGCGCCGGCCGGGGGCCGGCCCTCGACCGGCGCGCCGTGCTCCTCCAGCTGCACCCGGGCCCGGCCGGCCAGGGTACGGATCTCGGTGCTCAGCGGCACCGCGCCGAGCTGCTGCGCCACCTGGTACGCCTCGCGCAGCAGCTTGCCGGCGGTCGCCGTGCGGCTGCGCCGGGCCAGCAGCGCTTCGGCCTGCCGCAGCCGCGAGTACGCCGCCGGGTACGGGTGGTGGCGCCGCTCCCACTCGCTCACCGAGCGCGCCCACAGCTCGGGGTCGCTGCTCCCGTCGAGGCGGCTGAGCTCGGCGTCGCACAGTGCCAGGAAGCCGTCGACCACCTCCCGCACGGAGCGGACGGCGTGCTCGCTCTTGCGGGCCACCCGCTCGGCCACCTCGCGCAGCCGGCGTACCGCCGTCCGGTCGACCGGCACCGTGCGGGACCCGTACGCCTCGGCCTCGGCCCGCAGCCCGTGCCAGACCAGCGCGGCGAGGATGCCCACGTCGTCGGAACGGCTCTCGGTCAGCCCTCGCTGCACCGCCTGGCGGGCCAGGTCGTGCCGGCCCTGCCACATCGCCAGGCCGGCGCGCAGGGTGAGCAGCGGGAGGACGTGCCGGGCGCCGCCGCCTGCCAGCACCGTGGCGACGGCCTCCAGGTCCCGGTCGGCGGCCTCGATGTCGCCGTAACCCACCGAGAGGCGGCAGCGGGCCAGCAGCAGTTCCACGGCGTCCGCGCCGGAGGGGCGGTGCCGCAGCGCCGCCGCGACCACCTTCTCCGCCTCGGCCCACTGCCCCACCCGGAACAGCCCGTTGGTGGCGATGGCCAGCAGCCGGGTCTCGTAGGTGCGGCCCAGCCCCAACTCGGCGACCCGCTCGGCGCCCCGGCGGGCCACCACGACACCCTCCTCCAGGATGTTCAGCGGCCCGGTGAGCAGCTCCGCCAGGTGCAGGTAGGCGCACGCCACATCCTCGGGCCGCCCGGCCCGCTCGGCGGTGTCCAGGGCCTCCCGCATGACCGCCAGCCCGGTGTCCGGGTCCTCCAGGTACGCCTCGCTGAACCCCAGCGCCATGCTGGCCAGGACGACCTCGGAGACGGACCCGTCCACCTCGGCGGCCAGCGCCAGGGCCTCCCGGGCCCGGTCGCCGGCGTCGGCGTACCGGCCCAGGTGCAGCAACAGCTCGGCCAGGTGCGCGGCTGCGGTGGCCCGCTCCCGGGAGGTGCAGTCGGCCGCCGCGAGGGCCCGCCGGTACTCCGCCTCCGCAGGGGCGGACCGGCCGGCGGCGGCCAGGTACCGGGCCCGCCGGATGTGCAGCGCGCAGGCCGGGGCAGCGCCGTCGGCGGTGGTGGTGGCCAGTTCCTCGAGCAGGGCCAGCGCCCGGGCGTGCTCGCCGCAGTGGTGCGCCGCCTCGGCGGCGTGCCGCAGCAGGTCCGCGCGGTCGACGACGCCACCGTCCGGCGGGGACATCCCGGTGGGCTGGACGCCGGCCAGCTGGAGGGCCACCGTCCAGTGCCGGTGGGCCTCGGCGTAGCCGTGCAGCCGCTCGGCCTCCTCGGCGGCGGACACCGCTGCCGGCAGAGCGCGGGCGGGCTCGCCGGCCAGCCGCCAGTGGTGTGCCAGCCGGGCCTGGTGCAGCTCCGCCGGGGCCGCGGTCAGCGCCTCCGCGTACCGGCGGTGCAGGGCCGACCGCTCGGCGGGCAGCAGCTCATGGGCGAGCACCTCGGCGACGAGCCGGTGCCGCAGCCGGTACCCGTCGCCGTCGCTGACCAGCAGCCGGTGCGCCACCGCGGCCCGGACCGCGTCGATCAGCTCCTGCTCCGGCAGCCGGGTCACCTCGGCCAGCAGCCAGTGCGCCACCGGCTCCACCCCGGCCGCCACCGCGTGCACCACCGCGTGCGCGGGCTCGGGCAGTGCGTTCACCCGGGCCAGGAACACCTCCCGCACGGTGTCCGACAACCCGTCCCGGCCGTCACGCAGGTCCCGCGCCAGTTCCTCGACCACGAACGGGTTTCCGCCGCTGCGCTGCCACACCGACTCCGCCGTCTCCACGCCCAACGGCCCGCCCACGATCTCCGCCGCCAAACGCTGGGTGTCCGCCCGGTCCAGCGGGGCCAGGTCGAGCACCCGCACCGACCGCAGCCGGCGCAGCTCGGTGAGCACCCGGCGCAGCGGGTGCGCGCCCTGCAACGACTCGGACCGCACCGCCGCCAGCACCGACAGTTGCAGGTCGCCCAGGCCGGCGAGCAGGTAGAGCAGCAGCTGCCGGGTGCTCCGGTCGACCCACTGCAGGTCGTCGAGCACGAGCACCAGCGGCCGGCCCTGGGCCACCAGGTTCAGCCCCCGGGAGACCCGCTCCAGCAGGGCCCCCGCGCCGTCCGGGCCGCCGGTCTCCTCGGCGAACATCCGCAACAGCCCGCGAACCGCCGACGAGGTGCGGGCGTGCGAGGCGGTCAGGTCCGCGTCGAACCGGCGCAACGCCTGCAACAGGGGGTGCAGCGGGGAGGCGTCCCCGATGTCGAGGCACCCGCCGGTGAGCACCAGCGCGCCGGCCGCGCGCAGCCCGTCGCCCACCTCACGCAGCAGCCGGGTCTTGCCCACCCCGCTCTCGCCCGTGAGGAAGACCGCCGCCGTCTGTCCCGGCCCGACGTCGTCGAGCAGCGCGGACCGCAGCGTCGCCACCTGGCCGGCACGGCCGACGAGCGGTGCGGTGTCCACATCGCTGGCCATGGCTCGCAGCCTAGTCACAGGTCCCCGGGCCGTTCTACAAGTCTTTACGGCCACTGGTACGCCTCGCGTCGACATTACGACTAATGGTTGCGGGTGGCCGACATACGTCGTTCTGCCGATCCCCTGACCTGCCGGTGGTGGGAGTCTCCTGAGGTCGTCAGGCACCAACGGGGGGAAAGGACGGTGCGATGCCCATGTCCACGATCGTCACGAAAACGCAGGTCACGGCACCGGCGGACTGGCCCGTTCCCGAGGAGCGGCGGACGGTCAGCGTGCTCTTCGCCGACATCGTCGGCTCGACCGCGCTGGTCGACCGGCTCGACCCGGAGGATGTCCGGGCGCTGCAACGCGCGTACTTCGACACCGTCGCCGGGGTGCTGGTCCGGTGGGGCGGCGTGGTCGAGAAGTACGTCGGCGACGCCGTGATGGCCCTGTTCGGGGCCCGGGAGTCCGACGGCTTCGACGCGTACCGGGCGGTGCGAGCCGGGCTGGAGATCCAGCGCGCGCTGGACGGGCGGGCGCTGCCCGGCGCGGCAGCCCTGCGTACCCGGGTCGGGGTTGCCACCGGCGAGGCGCTGGTGGACGTCGCCGCGTTGCGCGACGGTGCGCACGGCGTGGCCAGTGGTGCGGTGATCACCGCCGCCGCCCGCCTGCAGCAGCACGCCCCGCCCGGCGCCGTCGTCGTCTGCGCGGCCACCCGCCGTGCCACCGCCGCCCTGGTCGTCCACCGCGCGCTCCCCCCGCTGACCGTCGCCGGCAAGCCACTGCCGATGGACGTCTCGATCGCCGCCGGCGTGGCCCGCCCCGAGCCGACCGGCCACCACGGCCGGCTGGTCGGCCGCCGCCGCCAGCTGGCAGACGCGCGGGACCAGGTGTTGCGGGCGGTACGCGAGCACAGCCCCCGCTGGGTGTCGCTGGTCGGCCCGGCCGGCAGCGGGCGCAGCCGGATGGTGCACGAGCTGCGCCGGGCCGTCGACGCCTCCGACGGGACCCCGGTGCGCTGGTGCGTGGCCGCCTGCCCGCCGTTCCCGGAGCGGCCGGTGGGACCCGTGGCCGACCTGCTGCGCGCGTTCGCCGACGTACGCGCCGAGGACCCACCGGCGACCGTCCGCCGTCGGCTGCTGGCGGCGACGGACGGCCTGGTGCCGCCGGTCCGGGCGCTGTCCACGGCCGTCGCCCT
Source organism: Micromonospora sp. NPDC020750 (assembly GCF_044334565.1). Lineage (NCBI taxonomy): Bacteria > Bacillati > Actinomycetota > Actinomycetes > Micromonosporales > Micromonosporaceae > Micromonospora > Micromonospora sp. NPDC020750. Next base: position 343,453 of record NZ_JBIRTH010000004.1, on the reverse strand, counting down.
GGAAGGGCTGCTGGACGGATCGTTCCCGGCCGGCGCGGTGGTCTGGCAGCGGCTGCTGCTGCGTCAGGCCGCCGTCCAGCCCCTGGTGGTGGCGGTGGACGACCTGGACCGCGCCGCCCCGGCGGTGACCCGGTTCCTGCGCGGCCTGATCGCGGCGGCCGTCGTGCGGCGGCTGCCGCTGGCGGTGGTGACCACCCACCGTCCGGAGTGGGCCGACACCCGGCCGGCGCCGGACGTCCGGCGGGCCGAGGTGCCACTGCCGCCCCTGTCCCAGGTGGAGACCGGACGGCTGCTGCGTCAACTGCTCGCCCGGGCCGGTCAGCCAACGGCGCTGGCGGCGCGGCTGCTGCCCCTGGTCGGCGGCCTGCCCGGGACCGCCGAGGCGTACGCGCGGCGGATCCCCGAGGGGGCGGACCCGGCGGCGGCGCTGCCAGACCGGGTACGCGCGAGCGCCGCCGCCCGGCTGGACGCCTGCGGCGGCGCGGAGCGCGCCGCGACGATGGTGGTCGCCGCGCTCGGGCCGTCGGTCCCCGCCGCGACGGTGGACCGGGCGTTCGGCTGGGCGCCGGGGCGGGCCGAGCCGGTCCTGCGCCGGCTCGCCGGCCGCGGCCTGCTGCGGCGCGTGGCCCGGGACGGCTACCGCGTCGCCGATCCGGCGCTGCGCCGGGTCGCGCACGACCGGCTGCCCCGGTCGGTACGGACCGAGATCGCCCGGCGGGCCGACCTGAGCGCCCCGGCCGGCCCGCACCTGGCGACGCCGCCGATCAGCGCTGCCCTCAGTCACCCGGCGCTGCCGATCAGCGCCGCCCTGGGTCACCCGGCGGACCCGGCGCGACCGACCGGCACGACCCTGCGCTACCCGGCGGACCCGGCGCGACCGGCCAGCAGGACCCAGGGATACCCGGCGCGACCGACCGGCGCGGACCCGCGTCACCCGATCGACGCGCCCCCGCCCCGCCCTCGGGGTGGCCCGTCGGTGCGGACGGGGCGGTCGCCGGCCACCCGGCGGGCCCTGACCGCGCTGCCCGGCCCCGCCGTGCCTGCCCGCCCCACGCCCGCCGGTCCGGCCCTGGGTGCGCCACGCCCCACGCCCGACGTTCCACCCGGGGGCCCACGCCCCACGACCGCCGTTCCGGCCGGGGGCCCACGCCCCACGACCGCCGTTCCGGCCGAGGGCCCACGCCCAACGACCGCCGTTCCGCCCGCAACGGCGGGGGCCCTGTGGCTCGCGGTCGCCCGTCCTTCCGCACCCGATCTCCGCCCGTCGGGCGGCCCTGCGAGGCCGGCCGGCCGGCCGGCGTGGGAGATCCGGCGCGGGCCGGGAGACAGCGGGGCGGCCCGACCCGGGCCCGACGGCGCCGCCTGGCCCGATGCCCGATGGGCGCCGGTCGTCCGCCTACGCGAGTGGGCAGCGCCGCCACCGGCACCCGACGGGGCGGTCAGGTCGGTGGCCCCGACGGGGAGCACCGACGGAAGCGGGGCCAGACCGGGCGGCCGGCCGACACCGGGCGGCACGGCGACGGTCGCGTCGGCGGCGCCGGTCGCCCCCGAGCGCACGTCGGCCGGCCGGACCGCAGCCGGCACGGCGACGGCAGCCGGGGCGCGCCCCGGCACGACGGCCCGACCCTGGACGGGCCGGGCGACGACGCGCCGGGCGGTGGCGGTTCGGACGGTGGGCCGGACGGTGGGCCGGACCGTGGCGGTCGGGGCGACGGGCCTGACGGAGGCCGACCGCCCGGCCACCGGGACCGGCGCGGCCCGGCTGGCCGTGGCCGCCTGACAACCGACACCGACTGAGCGGGGCGGGTCAGCCGGGCGTGCGGGTCAGCGGCCGTCGAGGAAGGCGAGCACGCGTTCCCAGGTCAGCTCGGCGGCGGCCGGGGCGTGATCAGGGACATCCGCGTCGGTGAAGAGGTGACCCGGGCCCGGGTAGCGGAACACCGACAGGTCGGCGCCCGCGGCGGTCATCGCCCGCTGCCACGCGTCGACCTCGTCCTGCGGCTCGTACTCGTCGGGGTCGGCGAGGTGCAGTTGCACCGGCAGGCCCGGCCGGACCGTTTCCGGCGGGCCGGCGATGCCATGCAGCAGGAGCAGGGCGGCGGCGTCGGGGCGCTCGGCGAGCAGTTCGGCGGCCACCCAGACGCCGAAGGAGAAGCCGGCCAGGACCGTGTCGGGCGGCAGGTCGGCCACGGCGGCCCGGGCCCGGTCGAGCACGGTCCGCTTGCCGATCTTGTCGAGCAGGGCGAACCCCGCCTCGACGGTGTCGGCGGCGGGCTCCCCGTACAGGTCGGGGGTGACGACCTGGTGCCCGGCCGCGCGGAGCCGGTCGGCGGCGGCGAGCACGGCCGGGCGCAGGCCGTAGACGGAGTGGAACAACGCGATCTGACTCATCCCGCCATCGTGGCGCGGGGGTCCGACATCCGCCGACGGTGGGCGGAACCCGCCGGTGCCCGCAGACCTGCGTACGGCACCCGCACCGGTTGTTCCACCAGGTGGGCTAGGCGACCCGCCCGGCGCGGGCACCCCGACCATCCCGCCTCATCACACAACGGAGTCGCACAATGACATCGAGTCGCCAACCTTTGAGAGGGCCACCGATGACGAGCAGCGGAGTCCGCCACGAGGCATCCCCGTCCACCCCTGCGGCCGTCCCCCGGGTGCCGCCGGCCACCCGCCGGGAGGACCTGGTCACCGTCCTGTTCGGCGCGTGCCTGACGGCCGGGGCGATGTCCGACGGCTGGGCGCACAGCAACATCGTCGAGACCATCGAGGGGTTCTTCACCCCGTGGCACGGCCTGCTCTACGCGGGCTTCGTCGCCACCGCGGCGTGGACGTTCTGGCTGGCGTACCAGCGGCGCGACGCGGCACCCCGGTGGTGGCGGGACGCCTTCCCGGCCGGTTACCGGGTCGGGGCGATCGGGGCGGGGGCCTTCCTGCTCGCCGGCCTGGCCGACATGGCCTGGCACGAGATCCTCGGGGTGGAGGTGGGCCTGGACGCAGAGTTCAGCCCTAGCCACCTGCTGCTGGCCGCGTCGGCGGTGCTGCTGCTGACCAGCCCGTTGCGGTCCTGGTGGGCCAGCGGGGAGCGCGGCGGACGATCGGCGACGGGAGTGGCGTCCCTGGCCTTGGGCGTGATGGCGCCGTCGATCCTGCTCACCTACGCGTCGGCGTTCCTCACCCTGGCGCCGACCCGCGCGATCGGCGCCGTCGGGACGCAGCAGGCGGCGATCCTCGGCGTCGACGCGTACCTGATAACCACGCTGGTGCTGGTCGGGCCGTTCCTGCTCGCCCACCGGAGGCGCGCCACCCCGGGGGCGGCCGCCGCCCTGGCGGCCGGGGTGGCGCTGTTCGACATGGTGATGCACGAGTTCCCGATACCGCAGGCGTGGGCCGCCCTCGGGGCGGTCTGCGGCGCCGGCCTCGCCGATGTGCTGCTGCTCCGGCTGGACGCGATCCGTGGGCGGGACGCCGCACTGCGACTGCCGATCGCCGGTGCCCTGCTCGCCGGGCTGGTGGTCGCCGGGCACCTGGCGGGGCTCGCGCTGGCCGCCGGGATCGGCTGGACGCCGGAGGTGACCACCGGCGTCGTCACCCTCGCCGCGCTCCTCGGCGCCCTGCTCGGCGGCCTGGCGGCCCGGCCGGCCCCGACACCGGACCCGGTCGGCCCGGCCGGCCCGGCCCGGATCCCGGCCCCGGCCGGGCCGGCCGGTGCGACCCCGGTGGTCGCCGACCCCGTCCCGCCGGCCCCGGCCGACCCGGGCCGCTGACCGGTGGCCGGCCGGGTGCCGGTCACCGGCCGGTCCTGGTCCGTCCGGGTCAGACGGAAAGCAGCGTCTTGCCGACCGTCTCCCGGTTCTCGATGGCCCGGTGCGCGTCGGCGGCGCGGTCGAGCGGGAACGTCTGCCCCACCAACGGCGCCACCCGGCCGGTCGCGACGGCGTCCAGCGCCGCCAGCAGGTGGTGCCGTCGGGCCTGCGCCGTGAGGGCCCGCAGGTCCCCGATGCCGGTGACCGCCACGCCCCGGTCACGGGCCGACGCGGGGTCCGGCACGGCGAAGCCACCGGCCGGAGCGCCGTACGCGCACGTCCGGCCGCCGGGCACGACCAGGTCGAACGCGGCCCGGCCGTACGCCCCGCCGGCGCCGTCGAGGAGGACGTCGACGCCGCCGAGGACGGCGCGTACCCGATCGGTCCAGTCCGGGGCCGAGTAGTCCACGATGTCCTCGGCGCCGAGCCGGCGCAGCGCGTCCCGCTTGGTCGCGCCGCGCGCCGCACCGACCACCCGGGCGCCCCCGGCTTGTGCCGCCTGGAGCAGCACCGCGCCCGCTCCCCCGGCGGCGGCCGTGACCAGCACCCGCTCGCCGGCCCGGACGCCGCCGACCAGGTCAAGCACGGCGAACGCGGTGAGTCCGTCGGTCAGCAGGGCGGCAGCGTCCCGCAGCGACACCGTCGGGGGCACGGCGACGAGGTTGTCGACCGGTGCCAGGGCCCGGTCCAGGTAACCGCCCCCCGGTCCGGTTTGCGTGACCACCCGCCGGCCGACCCAGGCGGGATCGACGCCGGCACCCACCGTGGCGACCGTCCCGGCCACCCCCGAGCCGGGCCGGTACGGGGGCCGGTCCGGGAACCACGCCCCGGCCAGGCCCGCACGGATCGCCGTGTCGATCCACAGCACGTTCGCGTAGGCCACCTCGACCACCGCCTCGCCCGGGCCCGGCGACGGGTCCGGCACCTCGGTCAGCGCCAGCACCTCCGGTCCACCGAACCGGGTCACCTCGATCACTCTCATGCCGTACCTCCGTGTGGCTCGCTCTCACCGCCCAGGCTCGGAGATGAAGCGGCGTTGAGGTCAACCACCATCGGAAGCGACGTGGGTCACGGGTTCCCGGGGTCGAGCCGCCGCCAGAAGGGGCAGCCTGGCGGGACGGGCGACGGAGGCGACGGGGCCGGGCGAGAGGGGGGCGACCTCCCGGGCGGGGATGGAACCACCACCGCCCGGGACGCCCACGCCGGCCATCCGGCGATCATCGCACTGCCATTATCCGGTAATTGCCAATAGCTTGCAACAAGGTCTGGACCTGAGCCGGCGACGTAACTAACCTAACCGCCATGACTCCTTACATCACCGAGGCGGCCGATCCGCTCGCCGATACGGCGACGGCCTGGCAGGAAAGCTGGGACCGGCAGCAGGAGGCGTTCATGCCGGACCGGGAGGCGCGCTTCGCCGCCATGCTCGACGCCGTCGACGCGGTCGTCGACGGGGACGCCCCCCGCCTGCTCGACCTCGCCGGGGGCACCGGCACCATCTCCCTGCGGGCCCTGGCCCGCTTCCCCCGGGCCGAGGTGACCCTGGTCGACCTCGACCCGGCGTTGCTGGCCCTGGCCGACGCGTCGCTGCGCGACCGGGCCACCGTGCTGGTCGCCGACCTGGGCCGCCCCGACTGGGCCGATCGGCTGCCGCACCGCGACTACGACGCGGTGCTCACCGCCACCGCCCTGCACTGGCTGCCGGCCGACCGGCTCACCGCCCTCTACGGTGAGATCCGGGGCCTGCTACGTCCGGGGGGTCTCCTCGTCAACGCCGACCGGATGCCCGACGACGCGCTGCCGGGGCTGACCGACAGGCTGACCGCCCGGGCCCGCGAGCGCCGGGCCGCCCGGTACGCCGCCGGGGCGGCCCTGTCCTGGCCCGACTGGTGGGAGCGGGCCGGCGCGGACCCGGCGCTCGGCCCGCTGGTCGCGCGGCGCCACGAGATCTACCCGACCGGGCACAGTCCCGAGTGGAACCCGCCGGTCTCCTGGCACCTCGACACGCTGGCCGCCGCCGGCTTCACCGAGGTCGGCACGCTGTGGCGGGGCGGCGCCGACGCGGCGGTGGCCGCCGTCCGCTGACCGGACCCGCCGCCTGCGTCGCGGTGGCCGAGGGCTTACCGGCGGTAGGCTCGTCCTCGGCGAAGACACGAGGGCGCCGCCGCCGGACAGCCGCGAGGACGCGCGTCGACGGATTCCCGCCGGCGGCGGACCTGCGGTGGGAGGGCGAGGTGACCGGAGCGGACCCGCGCCGGGTCGACCCCGACGTCGACCTGCGCGTCCCCGGGGACCGGGGCGAACTGCGGGCGCGTCCGGCGGCGGTGCTCGGCGTGATCGCGGCCGGAGGTGTCCTCGGTGCGCTGGCCCGCGCTGGGCTCCAAGCCGCCGTCCCGCACCGGCCCACCGGCTTCCCGTGGGCGACGTTCGCCGTCAACGTGACCGGATGCCTGCTGATCGGGGCGCTGATGGCGATGGTCGCCGCCGGGCGGACCCGGCCGCTCACCCGGCCCTTCCTCGGCGTCGGCGTGCTGGGCGGGTTCACCACCTTCTCCACGTACGCGGTGGACGTGCGGCTGGCGGTGGCCGCCGGGGCGGCCGGCACCGCGCTGGCGTACCTGGTCGCCACCCTGGTGGGGGCGCTGGTCGCGGTGTGGCTCGGCGACGCCGCTGCCGGCCGGTTCCTGCGCCGCGCGGCCCGGCCGGCAGCGGCGGGCGGCGGGCGGCCGGACGCGGGCGGTTTCCGGGCGGCGGACGGGCCGGGCGCGGGCGGCCGGGCCGACGAGGATCGGGAGGCCCGGTGACGATCCTGCTGATCGCCCTCGGCGCGGCCGTCGGGGCGCCGCTGCGCTACCTCACCGACCGGGCCGTGCAGTCCCGGCACCGCTCGTCGTTCCCGTGGGGCACCCTGACCGTGAACGTGCTCGGCTCCCTGCTGCTCGGAGCCCTGGTCGCCGCGCCGGTCGGGCCGGCCGTCGCCGCGCTGCTCGGCACCGGCTTCTGCGGCGCGCTGACCACCTACTCGACCTTCGGTTACGAGACGCTGCGGCTGGCCCGCGGCGGGGCCCCGTGGACCGCCCTGGCCAATGCGCTGACCAGCGTGGCCGCCGGGCTGGCCGCGGCGTCGCTCGGCTACGCGGTGACCCGCGCGCTGAGCGGGTGACCCGGTCCCGGGGGCTCGTGCGGGCGACGCCGTCTGCCCGGGGTCAGCGCGCCCGGCGCTCCGGGTGCGCCCGGTTCCAGGCCCGCATCCGCTCCGGGTACCCGGTGCGCGCGGCCTCGTACAGGGGCACCGCGTGCCGTTGGGCGATCTTCGCGGCGGCCCGGGGCGAACCGGTCCGCCGCCGGATCCACTCCCCGTCGTGGGCGATCGCCACCACGGTGGTGTCGGTCGCGGTGGTCTCCGGCTCGAGGTAGAACTCCACACCCCGGCGGCTGGCCACGAACGCCACCAGGGCGGCGAGGTCGTCGGGCGTCGCCTCCCGGTCGAGTTTCGTCGGGATCCCGTCGACGGCGCGCTGTCGCCGGCTGAACCAGCCCATGCCCGGCTCCTCTCCTCGGCGTCCCACCCAGTGGAGCACCCTCGCCTGGCATCCTGCTGGGCGCGGGGTGAGAGGAACCTGACCACAGGACCGGCGGGCCGTACGCGCGCCGGCACCCAGCGGGCCGTACGCGCGCCGGCGCCCAGCGTCACGGTCCGGCGGCGGCCCGACGGACCCGACGACCTCCGGCGGCCGGGGCGGTGGCTCGGCACCCCCCGGGGCGCCGAGCGGGGTGGGTCAGCGGGTGAGCCGGGAGCCGGCCAGCGGCCGGATCACCGGGACCAGGGCCAGGGCCGGCAGCAGCAGGAGCGGCACCACGATCAGGGCGCGCAGCGTGCCCACCTCGTCGCCGAGCAGGCCCAGCAGCGGCGGACCGCCGAGGAACGCGGAGTAGCCGATCACCCCGACGACGCTGACCCGGGCCGGCGCCCGGTCCTCGTCGTCCGCGGCGGCGCTCAGCCCCACCGGGAAGCCGAGCGACGCGCCGAGCCCCCACAGCGCGACCCCGGCGATCGCGACCGGCCCGGAGCCGGCCAGCACCGCGAGGGTGGCGCCGACCCCGGCGCACAGGATCGTGCCGAGCAGCACCGGCACGCGGCCCCAACGGTCGAGCGCCACCGTGCCGGCGGTGCGGCCGACGGTCATGCCGACCACGAAGACGCCGAAGACGGCGGCGCCGGCGGCCTCGCTCAGCCCGTACCCGTCGACGAACGCCACCGCGAGCCAGTCGTTGGCGCTGCCCTCGGTGAACGCCATCACCAGCACCAGCAGGCCGATGAGCAGGGTGCGCGGCTCCCGCCAGGCGGCGAGCAGCGAGCCGCGGCGCGCGGCGGCGGCGTCGCGGGCGGACCCCGGGTCGGCCCCGTCGGCCGCCAGGAAGGACCGGGCCCCGAGCAGCGTGCCGGCGAGCACGACCACCGCCAGCACGGTCAGGTGCGCGGCGATCGGCACCCCGAACCGGGCCGCCGCCGCGCCGAGTCCCGCGCCGGCCACCGAGCCGAGGCTCCACGCGGCGTGGAACCGGGGCAGGATCGTCCGGCCCAGCCGCCGTTCGACGGCCGCCCCCTCGATGTTCATCGCCACGTCGCAGGTGCCGGAGCCGTAGCCGAACAGGAACAGGCCGACGGCGACGCCGGGCAGGAACCCGGCGAACCCGGCGGACATCCCGGCCACCGTCATGCCGCCCGCCACCAGCAGGACGCTGGCCGCCACCGTGCGGGCCGCGCCGAGGCGCTGGGTGACCAGCCCGGCGGTCGGCATCGCCAGCAGCGCGCCCACGGACATGGCGAGCAACAGCAGCCCGAGCTGCCCGGCGCTGAGGCCCAGCGCCTCGCGGACCGCCGGCACCCGGGAGAACCAGGAGGCGACCGCGAGGCCGTTGAGGGCGAACACGGCCGCCACGCCGTTGCGGGCGGCCAGGACCGCGCGTGGTACGCCGGCCGGCGCGTTCCCCCGATCGGCGGTCGAGGTGTCGGCGGTCCTGCTCACGGGGTGGTTCCTCTCCGGCGGGGCAATCTGGTCCCACCATTGGACACTCCGATGCGACAGCACCGACCACCGGCCCGGCCCTTACCCGCATCCGGACCGGCGGACCGGACGGCGGTGGGGACGTGCGACCCGCCCGGGCCGACGCGGGGGTCACACCGCCGGGACGCCGAGCGCCTCGTCGATCCGGCCGAGGGTGGCGTGGTCGTCCGCCCCGATCCCCCGCAGCAGGTCGATGGCGGTGATCCGCAGATGCCCGACGATCATGGCCAGCGGCAGGGTGCCGCCCGGGGTGAACAGCCGGCCGGCGCCCCGGACCGCCTCCAGCGCGGCGGTCTCGGCGCGGGCGGCGTCCCCGTCGGCGGCGTCCTCCCGGCCGTCCAGGTCGGCGGCCAACGCCTCCCCGGCGGCGTGCACCGCGTCGGCCATGGACCGGATCGTGGCACCGAGGCCGTCGGGGGCGGGGGTGGGCAGCCGGGTGAGGTTCACCCCGGCCCGGGCCAGGACCCGCACGTTGTGCACGACGGAGTCGATCTGCCCGATGGACGCGTCGACCGAGCGCAGCCGGCTGATGCTCCCGCGGCGGCGCACCCGCAGGGTCAGCGCCTCGCCGGCGGCGCGCACCCCGGCGCGCAGCCGCTCCACCGCGGCGTCCATCCCCCGGGCCCGGTCGAAGGTGGCCAGGGCGGCGGCCTCGTCGTGGGCGTCGAGCGCGTCGGCGACCTCGCCGAGCAGCCCGGCGAGGTCGCCGAAGGTCCGCCGGAACTCGGCGGCCAGCGGGACGAGCGGGTGCCGGGCACCGACGAGTTGGCTGGCGACGAGGGCCACCGCGCCGCCGATCAGCGCGTCGACGAAGCGGAACGGCACCAGCGACTCGGTGGGCGGGGAGACCACCACCACGTAGAGGGCCGAGACGGCGGCCTGCTCCACGGTGACGCTCCCCGCGCCGAACGCCACGGCCAGCACGATGGTGATCAGGATGACGACGAAGACGGTCCAGCTCCTGCCGGGGCCGAGGGCCCGCACCAGCACGTCGGCGACGAGCACGCCGGCGGCGACACCGAACAGCACCTCCAGCGCCCGGCGCGTCCGGTGCCCCCGGGCCTGACCGAGGACGACCAGCGCGGCGGCCGGGGCGAAGAACGGCCGCGAGTGCCCCAGCAGCCAGCTCGCCAGCAGCCAGGACACGGTGGCCGCCAGGGTGCCCTCCGCCACCACCACCCAGCCCCGCCGCAACCGGCCGGCCGCCTGCCGGAACCAGCCCCACCGGACCATCGCCGTCTCCTCCACCGTCGCGCCGCAGCCCCACCCGTGGTGCTTCCCGGCGGGCGCGGCGGCCCGGCCAGGGCCGCCGTCGCGGGCTGCCCGGGTGACGGCCCGCCCGGTCCGGGGCGGCGCCGGCCGGACCGGGGAGGCAGCGCTGCGCCGCTACCCGCCCGCTGCCCTGCGCGCCTCGGCGTACTCGGGGGCCGCGAGGAAGCGGGCCAGCACTTCGGCGGTGCCGGGCATGTAGGGCCGGCCGTCGAACAGCTCCTCGGGCGGGACGAAGACGATCGCGGCCCCCTCGCCGAGCACCACGTCCTCCTGACGGGCGCTCGTGCCGCCCCAATAGTAGTGCTTCATCCGATTCAACTCCGGCACCTGCGGAGTGCCGAAGGGTCGCAGGCCGGCGTCGGGCGTCAGCGCGGTCTCCTCCCGCAGCTCCCGCAAGGCGGTCTGGTCGACTGTCTCCCCCGGCTCCCGGTGCCCGCCCGGAAGCCCCCAGACGTTCGGGTGGCGCGGCGCGTACCCGTCGCGAAGCTGCATCAGAATCCGTCCGGCCCGGTCGACGAGCAGCACGCTGGCGATGTCGATCACCCCGCCACCCTAGGACCGTGGTGACCCGACTCAGGCGACGTGGGTCAGGTGGGCCGTGATCGCTGCGGCGAGGATGTCCGGGCCGGGCCGGGACCACAGGTCGGCGTGGAAGACCTCCACCTCGATCGCGCCCCGGTAGCCGGCGGCGTCGACGGCGTCCCGGAACCGGCGCAGGTCGATGCAGCCCTCCCCCGGCAGCGCCCGCCCGAGCAGCACACCCTCGGGCAGCGGCGTGACCCAGTCCGCCACCTGGAAGGCGGCGATCCGGTTGCCGGCGCGGGCGATCTGCCGGTACACGGTGTCGTCCCACCACAGGTGGTACGTGTCGACGACCACCCCGACGGTGCCCGGGTCGAACCGCTCGGCGATGTCGAGGGCCTGGCCCAGGGTGGCGATGACGCACCGGTCCGCGCAGAACATCGGGTGCAGCGGCTCGATGGCCAGCCGCACCCCGGCCGCGGCGGCGTGCGGGGCCAGCTCGCCGATGGCGTCGGCGACCCGTTCCCGGGCCCCGTCGACGTCCCGGCTGCCGGCCGGCAACCCGCCGCAGACGAGCACCAGCTCGGCGGTGCCGAGGGTGGCGGCCTCCTCGATCGCCCGCAGGTTCTCGTCACGCCAGTCGTCGGCGGTGAAGAACCCGCCCCGGCACAGCGAGGTGACCCTCAGCCCGGCGTCGCGGACCAGCCGGGCGGCCCTGGCCAGCCCGTACTGCCGCACCGGCTCCCGCCACAGCCCGACGGCCGGGACCCCGGCGGCCACGCAGCCGGCGACCAGCTCCGCCAGCCCCCAGCCGGTGGCGGTGGCCTGGTTGAACGAGAACCGGGCCAGCCGGTCCCCGGCGGGGGCGGTCGTCGCCGGCTCGTCGACGGCGGTCACTGGGCCACCCCGGCGACGGTGAGGTAGGCCCGGGCGCGGGCGGCGGCCAGCTCCGCGTCGGGCAGCAGCCCGGCGGCGTCGGCGAGGGTGAGCAGCCGGGCCAGGTGGGCCGGCGACCGGCCGGCCTGCTGGCCGCCGACCATGGTGAAGTGGTCCTGGTGGCCGGTCAGCCAGGCCAGGAAGACGATGCCGGTCTTGTAGTGCCAGGTCGGCGCCGCGAACAGGTGCCGGGCCAGCGGCACCGTGGGGGCGAGGATCTCGTCGTACGCGACCAGGTCGCCCCGGTCGAGGGCGGTCAGCGCGGCGGCGGCGGCCGGGGCGATCGCGGCGAACACGCCGAGCAGGGCGTCGGAGTGGCCGGCCCCGTCGCCGCGGATCAGCTCCGGGTAGTGGAAGTCGTCTCCGGTGTAGAGGCGCACCCCGGCGGGCAACCGGCGGCGCAGGGCCACCTCCCGGTCGGCGTCGAGCAGCGACACCTTGATCCCGTCCACCTTCTCGGCGTGGTCTTTGATCAGGTCCAGCACCGCGTCGGCGGCGAGGTCCAGGTCGGTCGAGCCCCAGTAGCCGGTCAGCGCCGGGTCGAACATGTCGCCGAGCCAGTGCAGCACCACCGGCTGGTCGGTGGCGGCCAGCAGGTGGGCGTACACCCGCTGGTAGTCCTCCGGGCCGCGGGCGGCGGCGGCCAGGTGCCGGCTGCACATCAGCACCGGCCGGGCCCCGGCGGCCAGGACCTCGGTGAGCTGCTCGGTGTACGCGTCGCGAATCCGCTCGATGCTCGCCGGGCCGACGGGAAGCTGGTCGGTGGCGACCCCGGCGACGATGCGCCCACCGCACGCGCGGGCCTCGGCGGCGCTGCGCCGGATCAGCTCCCGGGTGGCCGGGTAATCCAGCCCCATGCCGCGCTGCGCGGTGTCCATCGCCTCGGCCACCCCGAGCCCGTACGACCACAGGTGGTGACGGAAGGCCAGGGTGCGCTCCCAGTCGACGGCGGCCGGGGCGCCGGGGACGTTCTCGGCGCGCGGGTCGGCGACCACGTGCGCGGCGGCGTACGCGGTCCGGGAGGTGGCCGGGGCGTCGGGGCGGGCGAAGCCGCCGGCGCCGGAGAGCCGGTGCCGGGTGCCGTCGGGGAGGGTGACCTCGGTCCTCAACGGCTCAGCTCCGGGACCTCGACGCGGCAGTGCTCGCGGGCGGAGCGCAGGCCCAGCTCGGCGAGCTGCACGCCGCGGGCACCGGCCAGGAAGTCCCACGGGAACGGCTCGCCGGCCACCACGTGCCGCAGGAACGCCTCCCACTGCACCTTGAACCCGTTGTCGAACTCGTCGTTGTCCGGCACCTCGGTCCACTGCGAGCGGAAGTCCTCGCCGGAGGGCAGGTCCGGGTTCCAGACCGGCTTCGGGGTGACCGACCGGTGCTGGACGCGGCAGTTGCGCAGCCCGGCGACCGCGCTGCCCTCGGTGCCGTCCACCTGGAACTCGACCAGTTCGTCCCGGTTGACCCGGACGGTCCAGGAGGAGTTGAGCTGGGCGATGATCCCACCGTCGAGCTCGAAGATGCCGTACGCGGCGTCGTCGGCGGTGGCCGGGTAGGGCCGCCCGGCCTCGTCGACGCGGCGCGGGATGTGCGTGGCGGTGACGCAGGAGACCGCGCGGACCGGGGCGAACAGCTCCTCCAGCACGTAGTGCCAGTGCGGGAACATGTCCATCACGATCCCGCCGCCGTCCTCGGTTCGGTAGTTCCAGGACGGGCGCTGGGCGGGCTGCCAGTCGCCCTCGAAGACCCAGTAACCGAACTCGCCCCGCACGGAGAGGATGCGGCCGAAGAAGCCGCCGTCGATCAGCCGCTTGAGCTTGCGCAGGCCGGGCAGGAAGAGCTTGTCCTGCACGACGCCGGTGCGCACGTTCGCGGCCTCGGCGGCCCGGGCCAGCTCCACGGCGGCGGCGCTGTCCTCCGCGAGGGGCTTCTCGGTGTAGACGTGCCTGCCGGCGTCGATCGCCTGGCGGACGGCCTTCTCCCGCTGCTGGGTGAGCTGGGCGTCGAAGTAGATCTCGATGTCGTCGCGGGCGAGCGCGGCGGTCAGGTCGGTGGTCCAGTCGGTCAGCCCGTGCCGCTCGGCGATGTCGCGCAGCCGGTTCTCGTTGCGTCCGACGAGGACCAGCTCGGGCCAGATCCGGGTGCCGTCCGCCAGCGGCACCCCGCCCTGCTCCCGGATGGCGAGCAGCGAACGGACGAGGTGCTGGCGGTAGCCCATCCGGCCGGTGACGCCGTTGACGATGATGCCGATCGGCCTGCGCATGTTCTCTTCCCTCTCCTCGGGCCGGCGCCCGCGCGGCGGGCAGGGATCGCCAGCACGCTGGGCAAGCGCTTTCCTGGGAGCGTAGGGGCGGGCGCCCTCGCAGGGCAAGGGCTTTCCGACGCCACTGCGGTAACCTGTCCGCGACCGGCGGGGCGGGACCGCTCGGGAGGAACACCAGGGGGCGGCGGATGGCGACGCTGGCCGATGTCGCACGACAGGCGGGGGTCTCCCCCGCGACGGCGTCGCGAGTGATCAACGGCAGCAGCAAACCGGTCGCCGAGGAGCTGCGCGAACGCGTGCTGCGCGCCGTCGCCGACCTGCGGTACGTGCCGAACGCGCACGCCCAGTTGCTGGCCCGGCCGCAGCGCAGCGTGGTCGGTGTCGTCGTGCACGACGTCTCGGACCCGTACTTCGCCGAGGTGACCCGGGGACTGCAACGGGTGGCCATCGAGCGGGGCCGGCTGCTGATCATCTGCAACAGCTACCGCGACCCGGTCCGCGAGCTGGAGTACGTCGAGCTGCTGCGCGGCCAGCAGGTCGCCGCCATCGTGCTGGCCGGCTCCGGCTACCACGACGCCGCGTTCACCACCCTGCTCAACGAAAAGCTGGCCGCGTACGAGGCGACGGGCGGTCGGGTCGCGGTGATCGGCCGGCACGACCACTTCGGCGACGCGGTGATGCCGGCCAACGACGCCGGCGGCGAGCTGATCGGCCGAGAGCTGCTGCGCCTCGGGCACCGGGAGATCGGGGTGGTCGCCGGCCCCCGGATCCTGACCACCATCACCGACCGGCTCACCGGGCTGCGCCGGGCGCTCGCCGGGGAGGGCGTGGAGCTGCCGGAGGAGCGGATCCGCTACGCCGACTTCGACCGCGACGGTGGTGCCCGGGCCACGGCCGACCTGCTGGAGACGACCCCCGGTCTCACCGCGCTGGTGGCGCTCAACGACTCGATGGCCGTCGGCGCGCTCGCCCTGCTGCGCTCGCGCGGCGTCCGGGTGCCCCGGGACGTCTCCGTCCTCGGCTTCGACGACATGCCGATCGCCGGCGACGTCACCCCGGCGCTGACCACGGTGCGGCTGCCCCTGGTCGAGCTGGGCGTCCGGGCGATGACCCTGGCCCTCGACCCGGCCAGCGGCCGACCCCGCGTCGAGACGCTGCCGGCGGAACTGGTCCGCCGGGACAGCACCGGCCCCGCCCCCGACTGAGCCCCGCCCCCGACTGATCCTCTGGTCAGCCGGGGCGGACGGCGGTCTCCCGGCCGCCCCGGGCCAGCTCGGCGAGGCGGTCGATCTGGGCGGGGTCGGACAGCGCGGACCCGACGGCCACCACCCTGACCCCGGCGGCCAGGAAGCCGGCCGCGTTTCCCGCGTCGATCCCGCCCGTGGCGACGAAACACAGCTCGGGCAGGGGCCCGGCGACCGCCTTGAACCACTGCGGCCCGAGGCTGACCGCCGGGAACGCCTTGAGCCAGACCAGCCCGTGGTCGCGGGCCCGCTGGGCCTCGGTCGGGGTGGCCACCCCCGGCAGGTGGGGAATCCCGTGGCTGAGCGCGGCGTCGGCCACCGCGAGGTCGAGCCCGGGCGCGACGGTGAACGCGGCCCCCGCACCGGCCGCCTGCCGCACCTGCGTTGGGTCGAACACGGTGCCCGCGCCGACGATCCGGTCCCGGTCCCGGCCGGCCTGCACGGCGACGCGCAGCGCCTCCATCGCCTCGGGGGTGCGCACCGGCACCTCCACCACGTCGATGCCGAGGTCCCAGGCCCGGTTCGCGAGCCGGACCGTCTCCTGCGGCGGCAGGTCCCGCAGGATCACCATGACCCGCGCCCCGTCGAAGATCGGGCCGAAGTCGTGCGCCGTCACCGGCCGCTCCTTCCGTTCTCGGGGCCGGCCCCGCCGGTCCCCACGACTGTCGAGCCGGCGACGCCGGCCTCCGCTGTTCCGGAGCCGGCGACGCCGGCCCCCAGGACTACCGAGCCGGCCGTCCCGGCCCCCGGGGTTCCGAATCCGGCGACGCCGGCCCCCACGACTACCGAGCCGGCCGTCCCGGCTCCCGCGCCGAGGCGCCCGGCCGCATTCCCGCCGTCGGCAAGGGCTTCATCGACGAGGCCCGCCGCGACCAGGTCGAGCGCCGCCCATCGGTCGGGGGGCAGCGCGACGGCGGCGTCGAGGTCCCGCCGGTCCGGGGGCGGGGCGCAGTCCCCGGGCACCGCGAGGGCCCGGACCGCGACGAGGTGACCGCAGCGCAACGCAGCGGTCGGGCCGAACCCGCGCAACAGGGCGGAGAGGTAGCCGGCGGCGAACGCGTCCCCGGCGCCGACGGGCTCGACCACCGGCGCCCGCAGCGCCGGCACGAACACCCCCGGCCCGGTACGCGGCAGCGCGGTCGCGCCCACGGCACCGTCCTTGACCACCACCACCTTCGGGTGGGGCAGCAGGCGGCGCACGGTCTGCGGGTCGGCGCTCCCCCACAGCCGCTCGGCCTCGTCCAGGCCGACGAGCACCACGTCGGCCCGGTCGGCGAGGTCGCGCAGCACGTCGGCGGCCCGGTCGGCCGGCCAGAGCCCGGGCCGGTGGTTGACGTCGAAGCTGACCAGCGCGTCGCCGAGCGGCCGGCCGTCGACCGCGTAGGAGACCAGCGCCCGGCAGGACTCCGACAGCGCCGGGGTCACCCCGGACAGGTGCAGCAGCCGCGCGCCGGCCAGCCGGGGGTCGTCCAGCGCCTCCGGGCCCAGCCGGGAGGCGGCCGAGCCGGCCCGGTAGTAGTGCACGCCGGTGGCCTCCGGCCGGGGATCCTTGAAGTAGACGCCGGTCGGGGCATCCGGGTCGACGGCGACCAGGTCGACGGCGACGCCCGCGTCGGCGACCTCGCGGACCACCATCCGGCCGAACGGGTCGTCGCCGACCCGGCTCACCCAGGCGACGCGGTGGCCGAGGCCGGCCAGGCCGGCAGCCACGTTGGACTCCGCCCCGCCGACGCCGAGCCGGACCCGGTCGGCGCGCTCCAGCGGCGTCGCGTCGACCGGCGACAGCACCACCATCGTCTCGCCGACGGTGACCGCCTCCGGGCCGGTCATGCCCGTCCCGCCGGCTCGCCCCGCCCCGCAGGCTCGCCCGGGGCAGCCGGGGCCGCCGCGGCGGCGGCGAGGGCGGCGGTCGCGTCACGGTCGAGGATCCCGTCCACGACGGTGACGGTGTGCCGGCCGTGCCGGCTGGTCCCGGCCGGGACCACGGCCGGGGACTCGAAGGCGAAGGCCACGCAGACCCCCGGGTACATCGCCGTCCGGACGAACCACCGGTCGCCCGGCCCGAGCCCGGTGAAGACCAGGGTGTACGCGCCGCCCCCCGGCCCGGTGCCGGCCAGCGCCACCCACGGCGCGCCGGAGCCGTTGACGGACTCCTCGCCGTCGGCCCACGCCGTGAAGGTGCGGGGCGGCTCGGTGGCGACGGCCCGCCAGAAGAACCCGCCGTACCCGGCGCCGCCGGGGCGGCCGTTGGTGGCCGGGCTGCCGAGGGGGACGTCCCGGTCGGCGGGGGCGCTCAGCGCGTACCGCAGGTCCAGCCGCCACGCCCCGGGGGCGTCGGGCACGGGCGCGACGGCGAGCCGGCGGTGCTCGGTGATCAGCACCCCGCCGGCCGGGTCGCGCCACTGGAGGCGGTGTTCCAGCCGATCGTCGGCCCGCTCGGTCCAGCCGGTGTGGACGATCCGGCCGTGGTCGTCCCGCCAGGTGTAGCCGGTGTCGCGCACGTAGGTGCGCCCGCCCCACAGGTTGGTGCCGGCGACGTCCTGCACGGCCAGGGACGCGCCGAGGTGCCACACGTGGTCCTCGGGCAGCGCATCGGTGACGACCGTGCCGGCGAGGGTGCGCACCGGATGCAGGTAGGGCCGGGGGCCGTGCCTGGCGTCGAGGTCCGGGGCGAGGACGTACCGGGCCACCTCGACGCCGCCGACCAGCAGTCGGGGATCGCCGCCGGAGTCGCCGGTCCGGCGTCCGGGCTCGCCGGCGGGGACGGTCGGGGTGCGAGGGTCGGGGCGGGGGGCCGCCCCGTCGACCCGGGTGCGGGGGCCGGGCAGGGAGGCGACTCCGTCGACCCGGGTGCGGGGGCCGGGCAGGGAGGCGGCCCCGCCGGCCCGGGTGCGGGGGGTGTGGTCGGTCACGACGGCTCCACGGCTACGGCCGGGCGGCGGCGGGCGACCGCGTGCAGCGCGGCCAGGGCGTACCCGGCGAGGATCGGCAGCGCGACCGGGATGACCAGCACGGCAAGGACGCCGGCCAGGCAGCACACCCCGCCGGCCGCCGCCCAGCCGGCCGGGCGGGCGACGCAGGAGCGGGCGGCGGTGCGGGCCGCGACCCGCCAGCCCCGCCCGCCGGCCCGCCCGACCTCGACGACGACCAGCCCGGCGTACCCGGACAGGGCCGCCGTGACCGCGCCGGTGACCAGCAGTGCGGGCGCCCCACCGGGGACCCGGCCGGTGGCCAGCGCGACCAGGTCGGCCCCGAGCAGGACCGCGCCGGCCAGCCCGGCCAGGGTCACCGGCACGCCGGCCGGCAGCGCCCGGACGTACCGGCGCAGCGTGGTCCGCAGGTTCGGCCAGCCACCGTCGGTCACCCGGTCGTGCACGGCGGCGCTGGCGGCGGCGAGCGCGGCGCCGGCGGTCAGCACCGGCAGCGCGCCCGCCACCAGCAGGAACCCGACCAGTGCCAGGTCGGCGGCGTCCCGGACCACGTCCCGCCAGTCCCGGCGGGCCGGTCTCTCCCGCGTCACGGCGTCACCCCTTGATTCCGCTGGTGTTGATGCCCTCGACGAGCATCCGCTGGAAGGCGAGGAAGAACAGGAACACCGGCAGCAGCGACAGCACCGACATGGCGAACATCGGGCCGACCGCGCTCTGGCTGGTCGAGTCGATGAACAGGGTCAGCGCCACCGGCACGGTGTAGTCCTCCAGGCTGGACAGGAAGACGAGTTGCCGGAAGAAGTCGTTCCAGGTCCAGATGAACGAGAAGATCGCGGTGGTGACCAGCGCGGGTCGGCTCAGCGGCAGGATGATGTGCCGGAAGATGCCGAACGCGCTGGCCCCGTCGATCTTCGCCGCCTCGTCCAGCTCGCGCGGGATGCCCCGCATGAACTGCACCATCAGGAAGACGAAGAACGCCTCGGTCGCCAGGAACTGCGGAATCAGCAGCGGCAGGTAGGGCCACTCGCCGCCGACCAGCCCGAGCGTGCGGAACAGGATGTACTGCGGCACGATCAGCACGTGCCCGGGCAGCAGCAGGGTGCCGATCATGACGGCGAACCACATCCCGCGCAGCCGGAACCTCAGCCGGGCGAAGGCGTACGCGGCGAGCAGGCAGGAGAACGCGTTGCCGACCACGGTCAGCAGGCTGACCATGGCGCTGTTGAGGAAGAACCGGCCGAAGCTGAGGTCGAAGTTGGCCCACCCGTCGGCGTAGTTGCCGGGGGTGAACTGCCTCGGCAGCAGGCCGGTGTTGCTGACGATCTCCTCCTGGCCCTTGACCGAGGTGCCGATCATCCAGAACAGCGGGTAGAGCACGACCACCACGATCGCGATCAGGATGACCAGGCGCACGGCCTGCCCGCCGCCGGTACGTGGGCGGCGCGGCCGGGTCACCACCGGACCTGCGGTAGCCGTCACCGGTCCTCCCCGTCGGAGTAGTGCACCCAGAACCGTCCGGTGCTGAAGAAGATGGCCGTGATGAGGCCGATGGCGAGCAGGAAGACCCAGGCCATCGCCGAGGCGTAGCCCATCTCCAGGTCGGTGAAGCCCTTGATGTAGAGGTTCAGCGTGTACATCAGGGTGGAGTCGACCGGGCCGCCGGTGCCGTTGCTGAGCACGAAGGCCGCGGTGAAGCCCTGGAAGCCGTTGATGGTCTCCAGCACCAGGTTGAAGAAGATGACCGGGGAGAGCATCGGCAGGGTGACGGCGCGAAACTGCCGCCACTTGCCGGCCCCGTCGACCGACGCGGCCTCGTACAGCTCGGTCGGCACCTGCTTGAGCCCGGCCAGGAAGATCACCATGGGGGCGCCGAACTGCCAGATGGCGAGCACCATCAGGGTCTCCAGCGCCCAGTCCGGGTCGTTGACCCAGGGCTTGCCCTCGATGCCGACCAGGGCCAGCAGCGAGTTGAACGCGCCGTCGCGGTTGAACATGTTGACCCAGACGATGGCCAGGGCGACGCTGCCGCCGAGCAGCGAGGGCAGGTAGAACAGGCTGCGGAACAGCCCGACCCCGCGCCACGCCCGGTTGAGCAGCAGCGCCACGCCGAGCGCGGCGGCCAGCTTCAGCGGCACCGCCACCAGGGCGAAGGTCAGCGTCACCCGGACGGCGTGCCAGTACGAGGGGTCGTTGGTGAACATCCGCTCGTAGTTGGCGAACCCGACCCACTGCACCTCCGACCAGGGGGTGAGGATGTCGTAGTCGGTGAAGCTCAGATAGAGCGACAGGAGCATGGGAATCGCCGTGACGGCCATCAGTCCGATGAGCCAGGGCGAGAGGAAGACGTACCCCGCCAGACCTTCGCTGTGCCGGATCCGCCCGGCCACGCCCCGGGGGGCGTGGGCGCGGGCGGATCCGGTGCCGCGTCGGGTCGGGTCGGGCGCCGTGGTCAGTGCCACGAGCCGGCTCCTTTCCGAGCGTGTGCGGCGGCTCAGACGATGGCGGACTTGCAGGCGGCCAGGAACTGGGCCGCCGCCTCGGCCGGGGTGGCCCGGCCGTACTGGGCGTTCTCCGCCGCCTTGATCAGTTCGGCCCGGACCTTGCTGTGGCCCTTGATCGGCACCTGCGGCGCCTCGCCGAACTTCTGGGCCAGCTCGGTCTCCACGGCGATGGACTGCTTCATCGCCGGGTCGGTGGTGCCCTCGCTGACGAGCCGGCGCAGGTCCTGGTTCGACGGCAGGCCCCGGTCGGTGCCGAGGATCTTGATCGCCTCCTGGTCGTTGGCCAGGAAGTTCAGCACGTCGACCGCGATGTCCCTGTGCTTGCTGCCCTTGAACACCGACCAGTACATCGAGGCGCGGGCCCACTGGGCGCTCGGGTCGCCCGGGTACGCCACGACGCCGAGCTCGTCCTTGGTGTTCTTCTTCAGCTCCGGCATCTGGTTGACCCAGACCCAGGAGGTGCCGGCCTTGCCGGTCACGACGAGCTGCTTGGTGATGTCGGTGGCGTTGCCCTCGTGGATCACGTCCGCCGTCGGGGTCGCGCCCCGGTCGCGGGCGCCCTTCCACAGCTCGAACCACTTGGTGACGTCCTCGGCGGTGAAGCCGAGCTCCTTGCCCTTGTACAGGTCCTTGCCCTGCTGGCGCAGCCAGACCCAGAACGCCTTGTAGTCGGCGCTCGGGTCCTGGGTGCCGGGGACCTTGGTCTTCTTCGCGACCTGCTCGGCCCAGGCGATGTGCTCCTCCCAGGTCATGCCGGTGGTCGGCTCCGGGAGGCCGTTGCGGGTCAGCAGCGTCTTGTTGTAGACCAGCCCCTGGGTGTTCTCCCCGGCGGCCAGCCCGGCGAGCTTGCCGTCGACCACGCCGTACTGCCACAGGCTCTTGGGGAACTTCGACACGTCGAGCTTGCCGGAGTCGGAGTAGCTGGTCAGGTCGAGCGTGGTGTTGCGGGACGCGTACTCGGCGAGGAAGTTGTCGTCGATCTGGAAGATGTCCGGCGGGTTCCCGCCGGCGGTGAGGGTGGCCAGCTTGTCGAAGTAGCCCTGGTTGGCCTGCCAGGTCTTCTCGAACGTGACGTTCGGGTGCTTTTTCGTGTAGAGGGCGAGGGCGTCCTCGGTCAGCTTCGCCCGGGCCTCGCCGCCCCACCAGAAGATGGAGAGCTTGACGGGGGCGTTGGGGTCGTCACTGGCCTCGTCGCCGCAGGCGGCGGCGCCCAGGACGAGCGGCGCGGCGACCACCAGGGCGACGAGCCCGCGCAGCAGGCTACGGCGGGGGGTACGGTGGGAACGCCCGGCGGGTGCGCCGGCGGTGGGGGGCGTGGCGGGGTGCATGTGCGCTCACTCCTTGGCATTAGGAGGCGACGGCGCCACCGGTGGCCGCGGTCGGGCGGCCCGGGTCCGCAAGGCGATGCGGGCCCGGGCCGACACGTTCGGCACCGGGGCCACCGGACGACGGAACTTCTCCGGTGGAGTCGCGGATGACCAGCTCGGTCTGGAGCATTACCTGTGCGGTGGTGCGACGGGCGCCGGCTGCCGTGCCCCGACCGGCGCCCCGCGGTCCCCGCGGCGCGTCGGTGTCCTGTTGCAACAGCATGTCGACGGCCGTCCGGCCGGCGGCCGCGGTAGGCGTGGCCACCGTCGTCAACTTGGGCCGGGTGAGCCGGCTCAGGGCGATGTCGTCGATACCGACGACGCTCACGTCCTGCGGCACCCGGACCCCGAGGGCGTCGAGCCCCTCGATCAGCCCGATCGCCATCAGGTCGTTGTAGGCCAGCACGGCGGTGACGCCGGCGCGCTGGACCTGTTCGGCCAGCGCGCCGCCGCCGTGCTCGGTGGGCGGGTTGGGCCCGAGAACGGTGAGTTCCGCGCCGCCGGCCCGCGCCGCGGCGGCGGCCGAGCGGCGGATCTCCCGGTTGGTCCACGAGCCGCGCGGCCCACCGAGCAGGGCGATCTCGGTGTGGCCGAGGCCGACCAGGTGCTCGATCGCGGAGCGGGCCCCCTGCCCGACGTCCATCATCACGCAGGGCAGGCCGGTCACCTGCCGGTTTATCACCACCAGCGGGACCTCGCGGCTGAGCTGCTCGATGAGGCTGTTGCTCATCCGGGGGCTGCACAGCAACACCCCGTCGACCTGCTTGGCGAGGGCGTGGACCAGTTCCTCCTCGGCCACCGGGTCCTCGTTGGTGTCGGCGACGAAGACGTGGTAGTCGCGGTGCCGGGCCTGCCCCTCCGCCGCCTTGATCAGCGGCGGGAAGAACGGGTTGGCGATGTCGGCGATGATCAGGCCGATGTTGTGGGTACGGCCGGTGATCAGGGCCCGCGCGGCGCGGTTGGGCCGGTAGCCCAGGTCCTCCGCGCAGGCCAGCACCCGGACCCGGGTCTCCGGGTTGACCAGGTGCGGTGCGGAGAACGTGCGGGAGACCGTGGAGATGTGCACGCCCGAGGCCCGCGCGACGTCCCTGATGGTGACTGGCACGGCGGCCCCTTCGTCCAGTGTGGTTGCGGTCACGTGGGTGCCGACAATTAATGCAAACGGTTGCTCCACTGTCAACGCTCCCAGATGACAGCCAGGTTTCGAGAGGTCACCCTCCATGCCCCGTTAAGCCGCCAAAGACGGGCAAACCACACGGGATTTGTTGACGTCGTTGACTCATGACGATCGATCGTGGTTTCTTCACTGCAAACCTTTGCAGTCTCATCCGGGAGGCGACGCGATGTCTTCGAGATCCGGTGAACGGACCCGTCACGCGGTGGTCGGCACCGGCGCCCGGGCCGAGATCTTCGTCCGGGCGCTGGTCCGGGACCACCCCGATACCGCCGAGCTGGTCGCGTTCGCCGACGTCAACCAGTCCCGGATGGACGCGCACAACCGATGGCTGGCCGAGCTGGGCCACCGGGGGGTGTCGACGTACCGGGCCGACGAGTTCGCCGCGATGCTGGCCAGGGAGCGCGTCGACACCGTGCTGGTCACCACGGTCGACGCCACCCACGACGAGTACATCGTGGCCGCCCTGCGCGCCGGCTGCGACGTGGTGTCGGAGAAGCCGATGACCGTCGACGCGCCGCGCTGCCGGCGGATCCTGGACGCGGTCGCCGAGACCGGCCGGCAGGTCACCGTCGCCTTCAACTACCGCTACAACCCGCTGCACGAGCAGTTGCGCCGGCTGCTGGCCGACGGGGCGGTGGGCGAGATCGGGTCGGTGCACTTCGAGTGGCTGCTCGACGTGCGGCACGGCGCCGACTACTTCCGGCGCTGGCACCGGGACAAGGCCAACTCCGGCGGGCTGATGGTGCACAAGGCCAGCCACCACTTCGACCTGGTCAACTGGTGGCTCGACGCCACCCCGGTCGAGGTCTACGCCGCCGGCCGGCTGTTCTTCTACGGCGACGCCGGCCGCCGGCACGGCTACGCCCGGAACTACGACCGGGCACACGACGCCCCGGACGCCACCGGCGACCCGTTCGCCCTGCGGATGGCCGAGCACCCCCGGCTGCGCGAACTCTACCTCGACTCCGAGGCCGAGGACGGTTACCACCGCGACCAGAACGTGTTCGCCCCCGGCGTCACCATCGAGGACGACATGGCGGTGCTGGCCCGCTACTCCTCCGGCGTGACCATGACGTACCACCTCACCGCCTACGCCCCCTGGGAGGGCTACCGGGTGATGGTCAACGGCAGCCGGGGCCGCGTCGAGTTGGAGGTCGTGGAGAGCGACTTCGTCAGCCCCGGGGCCGCCGGGGCGCTCAAGGGCGCGGCGCTGCACGGCGACGAGGCCGCCGCCGAGGGCGGCTCGGCCACCCTCACCCTGTGCCCGTTCTGGTCGCCGCCCCGGCAGATCGAGGTCGAGGGGTACACCCGGCAGGGCCACGGCGGCGCGGACGCCCGGATGACGAAGGTCCTCTTCGGCGGCGCGCCGGACCCGCTGCACCGGGCCGCCGGCGCCCGCGACGGGGCCCTTGCCCTGCTCACCGGCCTGGCCGCCAACCGGTCCTTCGAGACCGGGCAGGCCGTCCGGGTCGCCGACCTGCTCACCCTGCCCTGACCGACCGCGCCCGGAGCGCGCCGCCGCGGCCACCCCACCGGCCCCGGCCGGCCCCGCCGGTCCGCCCCGTTCGACCGACCGCACCCGAGGAGCCATCCGACGTGCCGACCACCTCCCGACCCGACCTGCTCCTCCCCGCCGACCCGGGCCTGCGCGCGCTGTCCCGACAGCTCCACGCGCTGGCGGCCGAGCAGCCGATCATCTCGCCGCACGGGCACGTCGACCCGGCGCTACTGGCCGAGGACCGGCCGTTCCCGGACCCGTCCCGGCTGATCATCGTGCCCGACCACTACCTGACCCGGATGCTGCTCAGCCAGGGCGTTCCCCCGGCGGACCTGGGCGTCCCGACGGTGGACGGCAGCCCCGTGGAGACCGACGGGCGGACGATCTGGCGGCGCTTCGTCGACGGCTGGCACCTGTTCCGGGGCACCCCGTCGCGGCTGTGGCTGGAGCAGACCCTCACCGAGGTCTTCGGGGTGGACACCCCGCTCTCCCCGGCCACCGCCGACGCCGTGTACGACGAGGTCGCGGCCCGGCTCGCCGAGCCGGAGTTCCGGCCCCGGGCGCTGTTCGACCGGTTCCGCATCGAGGTGCTCGCCACCACCGAGTCACCCCTGGACGACCTGGCCCAGCACGCCAAGCTCGCCGCCGACGGCTGGGGCGGCCCCGGCGGCAAGGTGATCACCACATTCCGGCCGGACAACGTCGTCGACATGGAGTTCGACAACTGGGCCGCCAACGTCGAGCGGCTCGGCGAGGTCTCCGGCGAGGACACCGGCACGTACGCCGGGTTCCTGGCCGCCCTGCGGCGACGCCGGGAGGCGTTCATCGCGGCCGGCGCCACCTGCTCCGACCACGGCCACCCGACCGCCCGCACCCTGAATCTGAGCGGGTCGGAGGCGGTGGCGCTGTACGAGCGGGGCCGGCGCGGGTCGGCCGACGCCGCCGACGCCGAGGCGTTCCGGGCGCACATGCTGCTGGAGTTCGCCCGGATGTCGCTCGACGACGGGCTGGTGATGCAACTGCACCCCGGTTCGGTGCGCAACCACAACCGCCAGCTGTACGCCCGGCACGGCCGCGACGTAGGCGGGGACATCCCCCAGGCCACCGAGTACCTGCACGCGCTCACCCCGCTGCTCGACGCGTACGGCAACGACCCCCGGCTGCGGGTGGTGGTCTACACCCTCGACGAGTACACCTTCACCCGGGAACTGGCCCCCCTCGCGGGTGGCTACCCGGCCCTGTACCTCGGCGCGCCCTGGTGGTTCCTCGACTCCCCCGAGGTGCTGCGCCGGTTCCGGGAGGCGGTCACCGAGACCGCCGGGTTCTACAACACGGCCGGGTTCGTCGACGACACCCGGGCGTTCTGCTCCATCCCGGTACGTCACGACGTGGCCCGCCGGGTGGACGCCGGCTTCCTCGCCCGGCTGGTCGCCGAGCACCGGCTGACCGAGGACGAGGCCGCCGAGACCATCGTCGACCTCGCGTACCGCCTACCCAAGAAGGTCTTCAAGATCGGCGAAAGGCTGGTCCCGGTGAGCGCGAGGAGTGCAGCGCAGCGGAGCCCCGCAGTCGCGAACGAAAGGCTGGTCCCGGTGAGCGCGAGGAGTGCAGCGCAGCGGAGCCCCGCAGTCGCGAACGAAAGGCTGGTTCCGTGAGCGTCACCATCACTTCCGTGGACGTGCACGACGTGCGCTTCCCGACCGCGGCGGCCGGCGACGGCTCGGACGCGATCAACCGGGGCGACTACTCGGCGACGTACGTCGAGCTGGGCACCGACGCCGGGCCGGTGGGCGCCGGGTTCACCTTCACCAACGGCCGGGGCAACGAGATCACCTGCGCGGCCGTGCGCGCCCTGGCCCATCACGTCCGGGGCAGGACGGTCGAGGAGATCGCCGCCGAGCCGGTGGCGTTCTGGCGCTCGCTGAGCGCCGACGCGCAGCTGCGCTGGCTGGGCCCGGAGAAGGGCGTCATCCACATGGCGACCGGCGCGCTGGTCAACGCCGTGTGGGACCTGCGGGCCAAGCTCGCCGGCAAGCCGATGTGGCGGTTCCTGGCCGAGCTGCCCACCGAGGACCTGGTGGCCAGCATCGACTTCCACCACATCACCGACGCGCTCACCCCCGGCGAGGCGGCCACCATCCTGGACAGGGGCAACGACGGGATGGCCGACCGACTCGCCCTGCTGGAGCGCGACGGGTTCCCGTCGTACACCACCTCCGTGGGCTGGCTGGGCTACCCCGACGACAAGGTCCGGGCGCTGACCCGCGAGGCGTACGCGCAGGGCTGGCGGGCGATGAAGATGAAGGTCGGCGGCCCGCCCGCCGACGACCTGCGCCGCGCCCGGATCATCCGCGCGGAGATCGGCTCCGACGCGCTGCTGATGATGGACGCCAACCAGGTGTGGGACGTCGACGAGGCGATCGCCAACATGACGGCGCTGGCCGAGGTGGACCCGTACTGGATCGAGGAGCCGACGCACGCCGACGACATCCTCGGCCACGCCCGGATCGCCCGCGCGGTGACCGGGCTGACCGGCGGGCGGTGCCGGGTGGCCACCGGCGAGGTGGCCGCCAACCGGGTGATCTTCAAGCAGCTGCTCCAGGCCGAGGCGATCGGCGTGATGCAGATCGACGCCTGCCGGGTCGGCGGGGTCAACGAGGTGCTCTCCGAGATCGTCATGGCCGCGAAGTTCGGGGTGCCGATCTGCCCGCACGCCGGCGGCGTCGGCCTGTGCGAGTACGTGCAGCACCTGGCGGTCTTCGACTTCCTGCGGGTCGGCGCCAGCCTCGACGGCCGGATGGTCGAGTACGTCGACCACCTGCACGAGCACTTCGTCGACCCGGTGCGCACCCGGGGCGGCCGGTACCTGCTGCCCGAGGCGCCCGGCTACAGCTCGACGATGCGTCCCGAGTCGATCGCGGAGTTCCGCTTCCCGGACGGCCCGGTATGGCGGTGACCGTGGGGGTGCCCCGGCTCGGGCTGGCCGCGCTGCGCCGGCTGCCCGAGGCGAGCCGGCCGCTGCTGCGCCCCGGAACCGTGCCCGCCGGCATCGTGCACCTCGGCCTGGGCGCGTTCCACCGCGCCCACCAGGCCGTCTACACGGAGGCCGCGATCGGCGCGGCGGGCGGCGACTGGGGCATCGTCGGGGTCGCCCCGCGCAGCACCGGACTGGTCGAGACGCTCGCCGCGCAGGACAACCTGTTCAGCGTGACCACCAGGGCCGCCACCGGCGACAACACCCGGGTGATCGGGTCGCTGGCCGGGGTCCGGCACGCCGCGAGCGACCCGGCCGGGATCGTGGCGCTGCTCGCCGACCCGGCGATCCGGGTGGTCACGCTGACCGTGACGGAGAAGGCGTACCAGCTCGACCCTGTCACCGGCCGGCTGCGCCCGGACCCGGCGCTCGCCGCCGACCTGGCCGGCGACGGGCCGCCCGGCACGGTGCCCGGCCTGCTGGTACGCGGGCTGGCCGCCCGGGCGGCGGCCGACGCCGGGCCGATCGCGCTGGTCAGCTGCGACAACCTGCCGTCGAACGGGGTCCGGCTGCGCGGCCTGGTCGAGCAGGCGCTGGCCCGCTCCGGCGTGTCGGAGCGGGCGCTCGGCTGGGTGGCCGCGAACGTCACCTTCCCCGGGACCATGGTGGACCGGATCGTGCCGGCCAGCACGGCGGACACGTTCGCCGTGGCCCGGCAGGCGCTGGGCTTCGCCGACCTGGCGGCGGTGGACGCCGAGCCGTACACCCAGTGGGTGATCGAGGACGCCTTCCCCGGCGGCCGTCCGGCGTGGGACCGGGCCGGAGCGGTGCTCACCGACGACGCCGGGCCGTGGGAGCGGCTGAAGCTGCGCGGCCTCAACGGCCTGCACTCGACCACCGCCTACCTGGGCGCCCTCGCCGGTCGGGAAACCGTCGCCGACGCGCTGGGGATCCCCGGCCTGACCGGGGTGCTGCGCCGCCTCGTCGCCGAGGAGGTGGCGGTCAGCTTCGCCCCGCCGGCCGGGGTGTCGGTGGTCGAGTACGGCGACGAGGTGCTGGGCCGCTTCGCCAACCCGGCGATCCGGCACCGCACCCTCCAGGTGGCCATGGACGGCTCGCAGAAGCTGCCCCAACGGATCCTGCACACCATCGCCGACCTGCGCGCGGCCGGCCGGCCGGCGCGCTGGTCCACGCTGGTGGTGGCCGCGTGGGCGCGGTTCGCCTGCGGGCACGCCGACGACGGCGGCGCGCTCCCGCTGGTCGACCCGCTCGCCGACCGGATCCGGGGCGCGCTGGCCACCGCCGGCGGCACTCCGGCCGGGGTGGTCGACGCCCTGTTCGGGTTGCGCGAGATCTTCCCCGCCGAGGTGGCCGACGACGACGAGGTGCGGGCCGACGTCACCGACTGGCTGGCCGCCCTGCACCGGCACGGGGTGGCCGCGACCCTGGCCGGTGCGGTGTGAGCGACGCCCGCCGGGGGTCCGCCCCGGGCGGCGCGGGCCGGTCCGTCGCCGCGTCGGCCGGGGGCCCGCCCCGGGTGGCGGTCATCGGGGCGAACGGGCACGGCCGCTGGCACCGCCGGGCGATCGCGCCGCTGCACGCCGCCGGCCGGGTCCGGCTGGTCGCCCTGGTCGACGTACGCCCGATCGAGGAGGAGCCGCACGCGCCGGTGCCGGCCGGCGCGGGGGTCTTCACCGACCACGCCGCGATGCTCGCCGAGGCGAAGCCGGACGTGGTGGTGGTCTGCACCCCGCCGCACACCCACCTGCCGATCGCGCTGGACGTGCTGGCCGCCGGGGCGGACCTGCTGCTGGAGAAGCCGCCGGTGCTGTCCACGGCCGAGCACCGGACGCTGACCGCCGCGCTGGCCGACACCGGCCGGTCCTGCCAGGTCGGCTTCCAGGCCCTCGGCTCGGCCGCGCTCGCCGAGCTGACGGCGGCGGTGACCGACGGGCGGCTCGGCACGGTCACCGGCATCGCCACGGTCGCGGCCTGGCGGCGATCGGACGGCTACTACGCCCGGGCCCCGTGGGCCGGACGACGGACGCTGAACGGCCGGCCGGTGCTCGACGGGGCGCTGGCCAACCCGTTCGCGCACGCGGTGATGCAGTGCCTGGCGGTGGCCGAGGCGGTCACCGGCGCGCCGGTGCAGCCGGCGGTGATCGAGCTGGAGCGCTACCGGGTCCGCCCGATCGAGGTGGACGACACGGCGGCCCTGCGGGTCGTCCCGCGCTCCGGGCCACCGATCATCGCCGCGGTGACCCTGGCCGGCGAGGACTTCGTCGCCGGTGAGGTGATCGTGACCGGCACCGCCGGCCGGGCGGTGCTGGAGTACCCGACGGACCGACTGGCGCTGCCCGGCGACGACGCGCCCCGGGAGGTGCCGGGGCGGCGTGGCCTGCTGGAGAACCTGCTGGATCACCGCGCCGACGGGACGCCGCTGATCGCACCGCTGGCCCGCACCGCGCCGTTCACCGCCGTGCTGGAGGCGGTCCGGGCCGCGCCCGAGCCGACCCTGCTCGGCGGCGATCTGGTGACCGCAGCCGGGGACGGGCCGGACCGGATGATGAGCGTCCGCGGTGTCAACGGGGCGCTGCGGCGGGCGGCCGGGTCCGGCGCGCTGTTGTCGGAGCTGGCGGTGCCGTGGGCGGTGCCGCCGGTACGCACCGAGCTGATGGAGGAGAAGCGCCCGTCACGGAAGCCGCCGCACCGACCAACCATTTCGGAGAGTCCCTGATGCGTCCACGCGTTCTCGGGGCGGCCCTGGTCGCCCTGTCCCTGCTCGTCGTACCGGGCGCGGCGGCGGCGGCCGGCGCCACCGCCCCGGTGCCCGACCCCGTCGAGCGGCTCGCCCGCCAGGCACTGCCGGCCGGCGACGGCTGGGCGGCCGACGGCGTCGGCACCACCGGCGGCTCGACGGCCGCCGCCGACCAGGTCCACCTGGTCCGCAGCCGGGCCGAGCTGGTCCGCGCCCTGGGCGGCGACAACGCCACCAACCGGACCAACGCCACCCCCAAGGTGATCGTCGTCGACGGCGTCGTCGACGGGTTCGAGGCCGACGACCGCAGCCTGCTCGACTGCGCCGACCTGGCCGACCCTGGGTACTCGCTGCCGGCCTACCTGGCCGCGTACGACCCGGCGGTGTGGGGCATGACGCCGCCGACCGGGGTGCTGGAGGCCGCCCGGGTGCGCTCGGTGGCGAACCAGACGCGGCAGACCCAGATCAACGTCGGCCCGAACACCACCATCCTCGGGCTGCGCGGGGCGACGCTGACCGGGCTGACCCTGATGGTCGACAGCGCCAGCAACGTGATCGTGCGGAACCTGACCTTCGACGACGCCCGGGACTGCTTCCCGGCGTGGTCGCCGACGGACGGCGCCACCGGCAACTGGAACTCCCAGTACGACCAGATTTCGGTACGGCGCAGCGAGCACGTCTGGGTCGACCACAACAGCTTCACCGACGGCGACAACCCGGACAGCGCCCAGCCGGTGCACTTCGGCCGGCCGTACCAGGTGCACGACGGGTCGCTGGACATCACCCACACCGCCAGCCTGGTCACCGCCTCGTACAACCGGTTCGTCGGACGGGACAAGCTGATGCTGATCGGCTCGTCGAACACGGTCGGGCCGGACGTCGGCCGGCTCAAGGTGACCCTGCGCCACAACCTGTTCGAGAGGGTGCTCCAGCGCCTGCCCCGGGTCCGGTTCGGCCAGGTCGACGTCTACAACAACTGGTACCGGCTGGCCGGCGGGGACTTCCAGTACGCCGTCGGCGTCGGGGTGCAGTCCGCGCCGTACGTGGAGAACAACTGGTTCACCCTCGGCGCGGGCCTCGCCGCCGAGGACCTGCTCTACGACTGGGGCGGCACCGCCGTCACCACCCGCGGCAACTGGGTCCGCGCCGACGGCGACCGGGCGCGTCCGGTCGACCTGGTGGCCGCGTACAACGCGACCCACGATCCCGACCTGGGCGTCGACTCCGGCTGGACGCCGGCCCTGCGCAGCGGCCAGGTGCTGCCCGCGCCCCTGGTCCCGCTCGTGGTCGGCGCGCTGGCCGGGGCGAACCGGCTGCCGCTGTAGCGACCCCCGGCGTGCCGGGGCGGCGAACATCCCTCTCGCCGCCCCCGGCACGCCGACCCCGGACACGCGTCCGGGGCGCAGGCGTCGGCACCGGCAGGGTCCGGCCCACGGCCTCATCCGGCCGCCCGGCGGGCGGCCCGGCGGTGCCGCCAGAGGCGGGCCACCACCAGCACCACCAGTAGGGCCAGCAGCGCCTCCCCGCCCAGTCCGAGGCGGCGCTCCAGCAGCCGGTACGAGGCTCCCGCCAGGTAGCCGAGCACCGCCACGGTCACCGCCCAGAGCACCCCGCCGCAGAGGTTGGCCAGGGTGAACGTGCCCCGTGGCACCCCGCTGAGCCCGGCGATCCCCGGCACGAGGGCGCGCAGCGCCGCCACCCAGCGGCCGAGCACCACCGCCACCGCGCCCCGGCGGCGGACCAGGTCCAGCGCCCGCCGCAGCTCCCCCGAGCGGGCCAGCCGGCGGGGCACGCGGGACAGCAGCCGGCGGCCGTACCGGCGGCCGATGAAATAGCCGGTCTGGTCGCCCAGCGCCGCCCCGGCCACCGCCGCGGCGGCCACCGCCCACAGCGGCAGCCGACCCGAGTGCGCGAGCGCTCCGCCGACCAGCACCGCGATCTCCCCCGGCACGAACAGCCCGAGGAAGGTGGACGCCTCCAGCGCGGGAAGCAGGAAGACCAGGGCGAGCACCAGCGCGGGCGGCGACGCCACCAGCACCGCGAACACCCGGTCCACCGGACCATTCTCCCCGCACGGCGGCGGCCCGTGACGCCGATCGCCGTTTCCAGCCGCCACCGACCCGGGCAGTCGCCGTCGCAAGGCCGACGAGGGGACCCACGGACGGTGAAGATCAGCTATAAGTGGTCCATGGACTTCCCGCCGTACCTGGCCACCATGCCGATGCACGCGATCACCGAGATCCACGGCGAGCCCGGCCTGCTGGAGCGGTTCCGGCTGGAGATCCGCGCGTTCGACTCCGACGCGCGGGCCCGGCTCACCGCCGCCCTCGACCTGGCCGCCGAGCTGCACCGCGACGACCGGCGGGTGCGCGAGCCGTACCTGAACCACCTGCTGCGGGTGGCGATCCGGATGATGCACCACTACCAGGTGCGTGACCTGGACGTGATCGTCGCCGGCCTGCTGCACGACGCGGTGGAGGACCACCCGGCGGAGCTGGCGGGCCTGACGGATGGCCACCCGGTCGAGCTGGCGGGCCGGGCGGGGGACCACCCGGCGGGACCGGCGATGGACAAGCCCACGGCGGGGCCGGAGGTCGTGGCCGGCGACCGCACGGCAGCGGCGCTGGCGGTGCTCGCAGCGCGGTTCGGCCCGCGGGTCGCGCGCCTGGTCGCCGCGGTCACCAACCCGGCGTACGACCCGGGGCGCGACCGGCACGCGCAGTACCGGGAGCACGTGGCGGTCAGCCTGGACCGGGAGCCGTGGGCCCGGGTCATCAAGGTCTCCGACTTCACCGACAACGGGGTCGGCGTGATCCACGCCGTCGGCCCGAAGGTGTTCTCCTTGGCGGCGAAGTACCGGCCGTTGGTGCCGGTCTTGCGGGAGCTGATCGCCCGGCCGGACACCCCGCTCGCACCGGCGGTGAAGGCGCACATCTTCAGCCAGCTCGACCTGGCCGAGGAGCGCTTCAGCGCGATCCTCGACCATCCGGTGAGCGCCACCTGAGGCCGACCCCGCCGGTCGAACTCGGCCACCACGGTTTGGGTGGCTCCGATGCCGCTTCGCGGCGACGTCGGTCAATGACGGGATTGCTCCCGTGACGAACGGCGACGGGTCAAGTCAGCACGGCTGGCGCGAGTTCCGATCCGGTCAGTCCCGCACGTGAAAGGAGCGTCAGTCCTGCTCGTCGAGGAGCGGGCGGAGTTGTTCCAACAACCGGGCCCGGCTGACATTGCGCGGCAGGTCCACCTTCAGGTCGATTCCGGGGCCCGTGACCGTCAGGGTCACCGAGGGGCGGGGGTCCCGCAGCCGCCAGTTGCGAATCGCGGCCACCAGGTCGCCCAACTGGGGCTGCAACGCGGCGAGTGCGGCAAGGTTCGCCAGCAGGCCCGTTCCTTCGACGGCGATGGTGATCGCCGACAGGTCACGAACGCCCTCGTACGGCAGGTCCAGTTCCTCGAAGACCTCGGCCGGCAGCAGCAGCTTGACTGTGGTCATTCCTCGCCTCTCACCAGGCCCGCGATCCGCTCGCGGGCGGCTTGGTCCAGTGGTTGCAGCGACGTCGACGCGACGGCGCCGCTGAAGAATCCCTGCACGTGGTGGATTCCCAGGTCGTAGATCTGCTTGAGGGTCACCGGCGCCGCGTCGTCGAACCCCTCCACGATGACGGCCCGGGGCGTGGGGGCCTGCCCGAGGTCGCTCGCGTGCCGGGACACCCGCGCCACCAACGCGAGTTCTTCCAGCGCCATCGGGTGGTGCAGCACCGCCCGGTCGACCTTGATCTGGGTCAGCGGCAGCTCCGCCATCCGGGCCAGCGAGGCGTACCCGACGCCGAAGTCGTCGACGGCGAAGCTGATCCGAAGCTCCCGGGCCAGCTCGGTGAGACGTCGGTGGAAGTAGAGCAGCGGTTCCTGCGGCCACCGCTCCCCCGGGCCGGGCTGGATCGCGTCCTGCTCGGAGATCTCCAGCGTGAGCGTTCGCGGATGCATGGCGGCTTCGGCGAGCGCCCGGCTCACCTGGTTGAGGTAGGAGTCGCTGAGCAGCGAGCGGACCGCGACGTTCACCGACAGCGGCTTGGTGCCGTGCCACGGGGCGTCCGCGTCCGCGGTGGCGTACGAGTGGATCGACTTGGCGAGCAGCAGCGAGTCGCGCTCAATGATGAAGCGGTCACCCCAGACGTACGCCATCTGTAGCGCGGCGAGTGGCGCGCGGAGTTCCTTGTCGCTGCGGCGCGCGAGGGCCTCGAAGCTGTGGATGCTCACTCCGGCCGGGCGCAGGTCCAGCTCCACGACGGGCTGGAACACCATGATCATGGAGTCGACCAGCTTCTGGTAGAGGCTGAACGCGTACTCGTACAGGTTCAGTGGCAGCCGACCGAAGGCGGTGCGCAGGGCGGTCACCACCTGCATCTCGGCCTGCAGCGGGTCGCCGAGGAGATTCGAGTCCCACAGGGCACGGAGCATGACGGCGAGCGGCTCGCCCATGTCGAGCAGCGCGACGGCGGGGTCGACGACGGTCAACGTGAGGATGCGATCGTCCTCGTA
The DNA here is from genome assembly GCF_044334565.1 of Micromonospora sp. NPDC020750. Classification (NCBI taxonomy): domain Bacteria; kingdom Bacillati; phylum Actinomycetota; class Actinomycetes; order Micromonosporales; family Micromonosporaceae; genus Micromonospora; species Micromonospora sp. NPDC020750. The sequence continues at coordinate 308,603 of NZ_JBIRTH010000004.1, read as the reverse complement.
GGAGAGCGGCACGCAGAGCAGCCGCAGGCCGGCGTCGTTCGAGACGATGTGCCCGGGCATCGACGTGCGGTACCGGATCGCGTCGGCGGAGCTCAGTTCCAGCAGCGGTCGCAGCTCCTCCTTGTCGAAGCGGGCGGTGGAGTCGGCCACCCGGATGGCCGGGCCGGAGAACTCCACCACGGCCACGGAGGCCGCAGCCAGCGCGTGCCGGACGATCTCCACCCGCTCGGCGTGCCCGCGCTGCTGGGACGCCCGCATCGGGTGGGCCTCGGAACGGAAGACCCGACCGAGCAGCTGCACGATCGAGCTGGACTGGTCCTCAAGCGGGCTCTTGCAGGGCCGGGTGGTGCTGGGGTTGGCGGGCGAACTCTGCAACCGACGCTCGTGCCGCGAGGTGGGCGGCTGGACGAGCACGGTGGTCGGGCCCCACATGTGCACGAGTTGGACCGGTGGGGGTTCGAGCCCCTGCTCGGCCACGAACGCGGCCATCTGACCGAACGACACCCGGCCCCGGTCGTCGGCGGCGCCACCGCGAAGAGCGCTGAGCAGGTGGTAGGTAAGCACCCCGTGCCCGTGCTCCTCGTCCTCCCGCGCCGCCGCACCGTTACGGCAGGCCAGCAGCGCGCTGTGCCGGTCGACCCGGGTGCGGTAGGTCTGCATCGCCTCGGCGTGGCGCAGGTCGGCGTCCAGATAGATCCCGGCGTGGCAGCAGTCGAGGACGAGGAAGGAGGTGCCCGCGAAGGTCTCGAAAACGTCCCGCTTGAGGAAGGCCATCCGCAGGCCGTTGTCCGGCTCCCGGCGAAGGGCGTCCGGGTTGAGGTCCGCCGTGACGAGGTACGCGTCGAGCTGGGTGCTCCACTCGGGCACCAGCGCGTGGCCGGCGAAGTACACGAGCAGCACGTCGGAGGGGCCGGAGTCCAACGCCATCTCGCGAAGCCCGGCCTTGATCTCACGCCAGGTCGCCTCCGCGCCGACGTACATCTTGATGTCGGCGTCGTCGAAGGTGCCGATCTCCTCGTCGAGCAGCACCCCCCGGACGGCCTCGACATCGCGTTCCGCATATCGCAGGGCGGGCAGCCGAACGTCGCTCCCGCCCTGGTTGACCCCGATCAGAACCGCCCGCCGCCGGCTCGGCGCCATGCAGAACCCCCACTGGATGATCCGGCCGCGCTGACGAGACGGAATCGGAGCAGCGCTCAGGGCGAGGTTATCGGTTTCGACGAGCGTCCTTGATCCGACCGCCGAGTCAGATACCCGTCAATGGTTGAATCGGCCGGCGAGCAGCCCGCCTGCCGCCCGAGCGGACGGCCGATCGGAAGACTCAGCGGGCCGCGAACAGGTTCGGGGGCGGAGTGCGCGTCGACGCCCAGGTCTCCAGGGCCGCCCGGTCCACCAGCGCGATGTCGAGCTGCTTGGCCAGCCGCACGCCGTCGCCCGCCGTGAAGAAGCTGTTGGTCACGATCACGCAGAGCTGACCCCCGTGCACCTCGCGGCAGGTCCCCGCGAAGCGCTGGATGGCCGCGCTGCCCACCCGGTTGCGGATGCCCTGCCGCTTGCACTGCGCCACCACCCGCCGCCCGTCCGGCGCGACCGCCACGACGTCCGCGCCCCGGTCCCCCGACCCGCCTGTGACCGTAACCTGCCGGAACCCCGACGCCTCCAACAGCCGGGCGAACCACCGCTCGAACTCCGGCCCGGACATCGCGTCCGTCACCGCGATCAGCATGTCCCGCCGGGCCTGCTCAGCCCGCTGTCGTTCCTGCTCAGCCCGCTGTCGGGCCCGCTGCCTCGTGCGGGCGAAGAGCAACGCGGCGACGGCAAGGCCGACGACCGCCACCAGGAGGACCGACCAGTACGGGTGCCGCCGCACGAAGTCGACCGCCATGACCACGAGCACCAGCGCGAGCACGCCCCCGACGAGCAACGCCGCGCTCCCGGCACCTCCGCCGGACCGGCCACGGCGGGCCGCCCCGCCGCCGCGAGCGCGCCGCCGCTTGCGGTAGTGGGCCCGGACCCGGGCACCGTCGCGGCGGATGTGGGACTTCACGTACGGCATGCGGCACCTCCGACGGCGGGACACCAGCTTGCCGATCGACGGGGACAGATTTCACGCCCCGACGCCGGTTCTGTCGGCTACCCGTCACGCCGGCACCGACCTCGTCCGGCTACGGCTCCCGCATCCAGGTCTTCGGGTCGGTGACGAAGATGCCCTTGCCCTGGTGCCGTCGGATGACGCGCAACGCCTCAAGGCGCACGTAGACCATCTGGATCGTGGACGTGCCGACCTTGTAGTCCGCCGCCATCTGCGCGATCGGCGGCAGCTTGTCCTCGGGCTTGAGTTTGCGCGCCTTGACACCGGCAACGATGTCGTCGGCAATGCGGATGTAGTCGGGTGTTGTAGGCATGGCGCTCCTTGCGTGGCTCGCCAATTCGATCACGAAACGCCCATGAACGACAACAGCCCGTGGTTGACTTAAACGGCTAAGCCGTTACTGTTGCTTTCGGGTCGCTCCTCGCGTGGCAACGAGATCGGCTCATCCCCCGGTCGGGGCGGGCGCCCCCTGCCCGCCCCGACCCACCGGGCTGCTCTGCTGCCGTACCGCCGAACCGGGCTGCGGCGGCGGAGCGGGCGGGCCGTCCGTGGCCGGTGCGGACGGCCCGCCCTTCCAGACCCACCGCACGGACCCTGCATGCTTCCGTCTGCCTCGGAAAGGATCGTCGTGGCCCAGGTGTATCGAGGTGGCCAGCTCTACGGGACGGGCCGGCCGGCCCGGTTGACCCCACACGAGGTGCGTACCCGAGCGTTCGACCCGCGTCGGCGCGGCGTCGACGCGGATCAGGTACGCGAGTTCCAGACCCGGCTGGCCGACGAGCTGACCGAGCTGTACGAGGAGGTGCGGCTGCTCGTACAGGAGAACGACCGGCTCAAGCGGGCGCTACGCGACTGGCAGATCATGCACGCCCAGGAATGCCGCCCGCCGGAGCCGCGGCCACCCAACCGGGGCCGCTGGTAGCGATGCGCCCCTCCCCCGGCGACCTGCTGACCATCGACGGTCGGGCCTCGGTGCAGTTCGCCGGGGACCGGGCCCTCACCTTCCGCGTCGTGTCGGTTTCCGACCAGCCGACGTACCACGGCTGGATCTGGCTGACCGGCTACGTACTCGACCATCGCGGCCTGGCCACCGCCAAACGCGAGGTGTACGTCCAGCTCGCCGGCCTCCGGCCCGCTCTACCGCCGACACCGCATCCCCGCCGGACGGCACCACACGCCGTACGGGCGGGTTGACCTCCCCCTGGGGTTGGTCAGGCGGCGAGGGCGGCGTAGCGGCCGGCGTGGTCGAGCAGGCTGTCGTGCGTGCCGGACTCGACGATCCGGCCGTGGTCGAGGACGGCGATCTGGTCGGCGTCGCGCACGGTGGAGAGCCGGTGGGCGATCGTGATCGTGGTACGTCCCCGGGACAGCTCGTCGAACGCCCGTTGCACGGCGCGCTCGGTCTCGGTGTCCAGCGCGCTGGTGGCCTCGTCGAGGACCAGCACCCGGGGATCGCGCAGCAGGGTGCGGGCGATGGCGAGGCGCTGCTTCTCCCCGCCGGAGAACCGGTGCCCCCGCGAGCCGACCATGGTGTCGTACCCGTCGGGCAGGGCGACGATGAGATCGTGGATCTGGGCGGCGCGGGCCGCGTCGGTGATCTCGGCGTCGGTGGCGTCCGGCCGGGCGTACCGCAGGTTCTCCCGCACGGTGGTGTGCAGCAGGTACGTCTCCTGGCTGACCACGCCCACGACGGCGGCCAGGTCGGTCAGCCGCAGGTCGCGCAGGTCGATCCCGTCGATGGTGATCCGCCCGGCGGTGGGGTCGTGCAGCCGGCTGACCAGGGCGGCGAGGGTGCTCTTGCCGGAGCCGGTGTGCCCGACGAGAGCCAGGCCGGTGCCGGCCGGCACGTCGAGGGTGACCCCGGCGAGGGCGGCGGTGTCGCTGCCCGGGTACGTGAAGGTGACGCCCTCGACGCGGACGTGGCCGCGCACCCGGCGCGGGTCGATCTCGACCGGGCGCTCGGGGTCGTCGACCTCGACGGGGAGGTCGAGGTACTCGAAGATCCGGGCGAACAGCGCCATCGAGGCGGTGAGCGAGACACCCACGTCGAGCAGGCCCATGAGCGGCCGGAACAGCCCGCCCTGGAGGGCGGTGAAGGCGACCAGGGTGCCGATGCTCAGCGTGCCGGCGGTCCCGGGGAGGCCCGCGCCGAGGTAGATGAGCGCGGGGATCGCGGCGAAGATGACGCTCATCGAGGCCATCCGCCAGCGGCCGGCGAGGTCGGAACGCAGTTCCAGGTCGACCAGGCGGGCGGACGAGGCGGCGAACCGGTCGATGAGCGCGTCGCCCGCGCCGAGGGTCTTGCTGAGCTGCACGCCGCTGATCGACAGACCCTCCTCGATGGTGACGTTGAGGTCGGCCAGTTCGCGCTGCCGCTGCGCGGTGATCTCGCGACGCATCCGGGCGACCCGGCGGGTGAGCCAGATCGACGGGGGCAGCACGACCAGGGAGATCAGCGACAGCCGCCAGGACAGCGCCGCCATGGCGACGACGGTGGCGACGACCGTGGTGAGGTTCGACGCGATCGAGGTGGCGGTGGAGGTGACCACCGTCTGCATGCCGCCGATGTCGTTGGTGATCCGGGACTGCACCTCGCCGGTGCGGGTGCGGGTGAAGAACGCGATCGACTGGCGGTGCAGGTGGGCGAAGACGTCGGTGCGCAGCCGGTGCATGACCTGCTGGCCGACGCGGGTGGAGAGCCAGGTCTGGACCACGCCGAGGGCCGCGGTCACGACCGCGACGGCGACCATGCCGAGGACCAGCCGGACCAGCAGGGTCAGGTCGCGCTCCGGCAGGGCCCGGTCGATCACCGTACGCAGCAGGAACGGCGACGCCATGGCGACGACCGAGGAGACCACGATGATCGCGGTGACGGTGCCGAGCTGCCAGCGGTGCGGGGCGAAGAGCCGGCCGATGCGGCGCAGCGACACCTGCCTGGCCTGGGCCTTCTCGGCGGGGCTAACAGTGCGGGAGCCGCCCCGGCTCTCCCGGTGGGTGGGGGGTGCGTCCAAGGTTGTGCCTTCCGATGGGGGACGATGATGCTGAGGTTACCTCATCATGAGGTGACAACAGCAAGTGCTGCTACGGTATTCCGGTGACCGCCGACGACCGCGCACCCGGGCCGGCGCACCCCGCCGGGTCGGGCGAGAAGAGCACCGGAGCCGGCGACGAGGGCACCGGAGCCGGCGAGAAGAGCGCCGGAACGGGCGACGAGAGCGCGGGGATGCACGAGGAGAGCCCCGGTGAGCACGACGAGGGCCTGGCGGAGAGCTTCTGGGCCGTCGCCCGGCGGTTGCGCCACCTGTCCCGGCAGACCCTCGAACCGTGGGCGATCAACCCCGGGCACTCCCGGGCTCTGGGCGTACTGACCCGGCACGGCGCGATACGACTCAGCGCGCTCGCCGAGCACCTGCGCATCGCGCCGCGCTCCACCACCGAGGTGGTCGACGGCCTGGAGGAGCGAGGGCTGGTCGCCCGCCGCCCCGACCCGGTCGACCGGCGCGCCACCCTGGTCACGTTGACCGACGAGGGCACCCGGGTCGGCGCGGCGATCCGGGCGGCCCGGCACGCCGAGGCGGAACGCCTCTTCGGCGGGCTCAGCCCGACCGACCGGGCCCACCTGACCCGCATCCTGCGTACCCTGCGCGACTGACCTGCCGCCCGATTCAGCCGAACAGGATCGTCAAGCCGGGCGCGTGCAGACTCACACAGCGCCGCCGAGCCCGCTCGTCCGTGTGCCGCCACCAGTCCGGCTCGATGGACCGGCCGTCCGGCAGCACGTGCGTCGACGGTCCGTCAACCTGGACGAAGCCGCACGAGGCCAGCCAGCGCCCGCTGGCGACGTTGTCGGTCTCGCGGGCGGCGTGCAGCTCGGCGACACCGAGGTGCCGGTGGACGATCGCGCAGACCACATCGAGGGCTTCCCGGGCGTACCCCCGACGGCGGTGGTCGGCGACGACCCAGCCGCCGACCCACATCCGCCGGTCGGCGGTCACGGCCAGGGTGACGCTGACCGCCGGTCGACCGGTGATTCGCTCGCGGGCCACGAACATGGCGTACTCGCGGGTCCACACCGGGAGCGCGGGATCGATACCGTCAAGCGCGGCCACCTCGTCGGCAAGCGTGCGACCGTTGCGGTGGCGCGTTTCGTCGTCTTCCAGCGATGCCAGCTCACTCAGGTCGCGCACCCGGGCGACGGAGATGTCCAGCCGCGCGGACCGCACCCGGTGCACGGGGTCGCGTCGGCAGATCAGGCCGGGCACGCCCGACAGGGACAGTGCGGAGCGCAGGCGGGAAGACACGACGGGACCGTACGGGACCGGCGGCTCCGCGCCGATCGGCGCAACGGTTGATCTTCGGGTGCCCCCTTGGTCGGTCCGACGGACGGTTCACCGACCGCTGCGTTGCCCCCTGGCCCGGTCCGACGGGCGGTTCACCGACCGCTGCGGCGGTTGGCCAGGATGGCCAGGATCTCGGCGCGCACCCGGTCCGGCTCACGTACCAGCCTGCGGTGGGCGAAACGGACGACGAGGATGCCGCAGGTGGCCAGCAGCGCGTCGCGACGCAGGTCGATCTCCCGCTGCCCCGGCTCGCCGTGGGCGGTGGCCCCGTCCAGCTCGAAGTCGACCCGTTCCCGCTCGGCGTAGACGTCGAGGTACATGGTGCCCCTCGATCCGTACCCGGAACTGCCGCCGCAGGCGGGGCATCGCCGGGCCGGTGAAGACGTGGTCGTGCCCCCACACCTCCAGCGGGCTGCGGCAGCCGACGGCCAGCCGGTCCAGCAGCGCGCGCAGCTCGGCGCGGTGGGTGAGCCTAGGCGTCCCGGCGAGCGCCGACCGGACCCGGGCCGGGGTGGTCAGGCCGTCGTTGACGGCGCGGATCAGCGGGGCGGGACGGTCCACGGCCGGCAGCAGCGGCCAGGCGTCGACCAGCGCCCGTTCCAGCCGGACGACGGGCACGCCCCGGCGGTTCAGCGCGTGCGGAGGTGCGGGGCGGAACCCGCGCCGGTGGTGCAGCACGAGGTACGGCCGAGAACGCAGCCCCGACCCGTCCGGCACGTCGAGGTGCACCGGCTCCCCGTCGGGTTGCCCGCGTACGCCCCAGGCGTGCAGGGCCGTGGGCCCGCCGAGCGCTGCCCGCCCGTACCCGTACGCCAGCGCGGCGCGGTGCCGCAGCTCGGGCGGGAGCCAGGCCAGCGACGGGACGAGAGACGAAGCGGAGGGCGAGACGGAGTGCGGGACGGTTGGTGGGGCGAGCTGAGGGGCGTTGGGCGGGAGACCGGGCGGGGCGTTGGGCGGGGGTGCCAGCCGGGCGTCGACATACACGCCGGGCAGCACCCGAAGCAGGCTCCCTGCACCACAGGCCCGGCGCAACGTCCACTCCGGGACTACCTGGACGGCGGCGGCCCAGGTCAGCAGACCACCGTGCCGACGCGACAACTCACTGAGCTCACCGTTCACGCGGCTGACCGTGGCCCGCCCGCCCCCGCTTCCGCCACCCCGCACCACCGATCTGTGGACAACCCGCCCCGCTGTGGATGACGGCCCACAGGCCCCGGCGGAATGCTATGGAGATCGTCTGTCCTGTACCGGCGTCCCACCCGGCGTGTCGCGCCGGTGACCAGCAGACGATCAAGGGGGCCGCGAGGAAGCCGGCCGGAGGGCGGGGCGTAGGGGAGCTGGTCGGGGGTATGCCGTGGGGTGGATGTTGGTGGGCGGGTGGTGGTGGTTGGGGGTGGGTTCTCCGGGCTTGCCGCTGCGCTGGCGCTCGCCCGCGCGGGGTGGGACGTGCGGGTGGTGGAGGCCCGGGAGCGGGTGGGCGGGCGGACGCTGACCCGCTGGCTGCCCGACGGCACCCAGCTCGACCTGGGCGCACAGTGGCTCGGCCCCACCCAGGACCGGATGTACGCCCTGGTCGCCGAGTACGGCCTGACCACGTTCCCGTCGGCGGCCCTCGGCGCGCCGGTGCTGCGCTGGGACGGGGAGCGCCGCCCAGAGCCGCCGGAGTCCACCGGGCGGGTGCTGGCCCGGCTCGACGCCCTCGCCGCGCGGCTCGATCCGGCGGCGCCCTGGCTGGCTGCCGAGGCGCCCGAGTGGGACCGGCTGCCGTTGTCCGGTTGGCTGGCCGAGGCCGCAGGTGATCCGGCGGGCGCCCGGTACCTGGGCCGACTGCTGGCCGGCGGCCTGCTCGCCACGGGCCCGGACGAGATCTCCCTGCTCCAGATGCTGTTCTACCTGCGCAGCGGCGGTGGCAGCGCCCTGCTGCTGGGGATGGCCGGCGGGGCGCAGCAGGACCGCGTGGTGGGCGGCCCGGCGGCGCTGGCCGAACGGATGGCGCAGCGGCTGGCGGCCACCGTGGGGCCGGGGGCGCTGTGCCTGGGCGCGCCGGTGACGGTGATCGCGCAGGACGTCGGCGGGGTGCTGGTGCGCACCGACCGGGACGCGTACCCCGCCGACGCGGCGGTGGTCGCCGTGGCCCCGGCGTTGGCCGGCCGGATCCGGTACGACCCGCCGCTGCCGGCGCTGCGCGACGGGTTGACCCAGCGGATGCCGATGGGTTCGGCGGTGAAGGTGCACGCGCTCTACCCGGAGCCGTTCTGGCGTGCTGGCGGGCTCTCCGGCGTCGGCACGAGTGCGACCGGTCCGGTGACCGAGACGGTGGACAACGGCACCCCGGACTCGCCGCGCGGGGTGCTGACCGCGTTCAGCTACGGCGACGAGGCGCGTGAGCTGCGCGGGATGTCCCCGGACGCCCGGCGCGCGGCGGTGCTGGACGCGCTGGTGGCCATGGTCGGCCCGGAAGCCGCCCGCCCGGACGGGTTCGTCGAGTACGACTGGTCGGCCGACCCGTACACCCGGGGGTGTTTCTGCGGGGTGTTGGCCCCCGGCTCGTGGCGCGGCTACGGGCCGGCGCTGCGCCCGCCGGTGGGGCGGGTGCACTGGGCGGGCACCGAGACGGCGGTCGGCTGGACGGGCTACCTGGAGGGGGCGGTGCGCGCGGGTGAACGGGCGGCGGCCGAGGTGACCGCCGGGACCACGGAAACTCGGCGGCGCGGTGTCGGGGGCGCAGGGCAGACTGTCGGCCATGTCGCCTCGATCCGTCGCCGACCTGGTGGCCCTGCACCGCGCCGGTGAGCCGGTGAAGTACCTGCACTTCTGGGGTCACCGGCCCCAGCGGAACGGCGCTGTCGGGCCGGGCTGCCTGAGCCAGTGGTGGCCCGCGCCGTTCACCGTGGACGGTCGGGTCTTCCACACCGCCGAGCACTGGATGATGTGGCGCAAGGCCGCCCTCTTCGGCGACGATCCGGTGGCGGAGCAGGTCCTCGCCGCCGGGCACCCGCAGCGGGCCAAGGCCCTCGGCCGCCGGGTCCGCGGCTTCGACGAGGCCGTCTGGGCGGTTCACCGGTACGACGTCGTGGTCGCCGGCAGCGTCGCCAAGTTCGCCCAGCACGCCGACCTGCGCGCGTACCTGCTGGCCACCGGCAACCGGGTGCTGGTCGAGGCGAGCCCGGCGGACCGGGTGTGGGGCGTCGGCCTGGCCGCGGACGACCCCGCCGTCGAGAACCCGGCCCGCTGGCGGGGCGACAACCTGCTCGGATTCGCCCTGATGGACGCCCGGGCGGCCCTGCGCACCTGATCCGGGCGGCCGTCGCCGGATCCCAGGCAGCCAGCGCCCGACCCGGCCCGATCAGCGCCCGACCCGGCCCGACCAGCGCCCCGCCCCGACCCGCCCCAGCCCCCGCACGAGGGCCGGGCCGGCGAGCCCCTGGATCGACCGCCCGCCCCGATCACACCGATCGTCCCACCGCACGGATCGTCCAGGCCGCAGTGATCGTCCAGGCCGCTACCTCAAGGACGTCGGCGGTCAGGCCCGGCGCTGGTCGTGCGGGACGGTGACGGTGACGGAGCAGCCCACCGGGCGGCCGATCTCGTCGTGGCCGGCGTACCGCAGGGTGTAGACCCGGTCCCCGCCGTTGCCGGCGCGCTCGGCGCGCAGCCGGCCGGCGGTGTCCGGGGCGCCGATGACGAACCCGGCGACGTCGGCGGCGTCGCCGCCGGTCACCTCGGCCAGGGCGAAGGCGCGCGGGCCGAGCACCCCGTCGGGGAGGTCGACGGTCACGGCGATGTCGACCATCTTGTGGTTCGGCGGCCAGAGCACGGGCCGGTCCACCGCGCAGTCCAGCTCCCGGGTGGGCAGCGGCGCGGGCAGGGCGGCCACGGCGTGCCCGATCGTCGCGGTGAGCCGGCCACCGGCCTCGTAGTACATGTGCGCGGTGCGCCCGTCGAAGTAGAACGTCGGCGCGGCGGAGCGGCCGAGGTCCGGGGCCTCGGCCAGGGAGTCGTGCACGACCCCGAGGTGCACCTCCCGGTCGAGGTTCTCGCCGACGTCGACGGCGTGCATGTTGCCGTCGGCGGCGTGGAAGATCACCAGGTTGCGGCCCTGCCAGCGCAGGAAGAACGGCCCGGAGGCGTTCGGCCCCTCGATGCCCTGCGGGGTCACCATGGGCTCCGGCTGGACCGTCCACGTACGAGCGTCGTTCGACACCGCCCAGCGGATGCGCCGGGACACCGGGCCGGTCGGGCCGGGCAACGCGGCCGTGGGGTTGTCCATGAACAGCATCAGGTACCGGGTGCCGAGCCGGGGCACCGACTGCTCGAAGACCCGGGCGTAGGAGGTCTCCCCGCCGGTGCTGTCGTCCCGGCTGATCGCGGTGCCGCCGTAGTCGAAGTGGACGCCGTCGGTGGAGGTGGCGTACCGGGTGATCGAGTTCTCGCCGTGGAAGTAGAGGAACAGCTTGCCCTCGCCCTCGACCCACACCGCGTGCGGCGAGGAGATGTGGCTGACCGTCGGGTAGTGCGGCAGCCAGGTGTTGCCGATCAGCGGGTTGGCCGCGTACTCGGTCCACGGGCCGTCGATCGAGTCGGAGTAGGCCAGGGAGATGCCGCCGGGCCGCTCGTGCGGGGCGTAGTACAGGTAGTACTCGCCCAGCGGGTCGGCGAAGTAGTCGGCGGCCCGGATGAGGCTGGGGAAGATGAACTCGTTGGTCGGGTTGTAGGAGAGCTGGCTCTTGTCGAACGCGGTCCCCGCGTAGCTGAACCGCGGGAAGTCGAACTCCGGGCCGCTCGCGGCGGCGGGGGCGGCGGCGGTGGCGGCGACCAGCAGGCCGACGCCGGCCAGCGCGACGGCGGCGCGGCGGGGAGGGGACCCGAACGGGTGTGTCATGTCGTCTTCTCATCTCTGCGGTGGGGGCGTTCGGGCGGTAGGCGGCTTTCGTCGCCGGTGGGCGGCCGGCGGCGTGGGAACCCGCGCCTCGACCGGGCACCCACCGAAGTCACGCAGGGTGATTTGAGGGGTGCCCGGCGGGGCGACAGCGCACTCGTCGAAGTCTGATAATACGTATTAGCATCAATCTTTCTCCGATGTTCGCCGCCCGCCCGGCCCGCTGTCAAGGGGGCCACTTCGATCTCGACGGGAAACGGCCGCGAGGGGCGAAAGCACGTCGGCGGCCCCGGGCACCGGCGAGCTAATGCGCATTAGTTCAGGGAGTTCATCGCGAGGAAATCTCCGGAGAGCCCTTGACATCTCCCCGGGTCGGGGGCGAGAGTCCTCTCCAACGCCGATCGCTAATACGCATTAGCACCAACCGGAGGACTCCCCCGTGCCCTCTTCGCCGCGCCGCGTCACCCAACGTGACATCGCTCGCCTGGCTGGCGTCAGTCAGGCCACCGTGTCCCTGGTGCTCAACAACCGCTCCGACGCCGACGTGCGGATCGCGCCGGAGACCCGGGACCGCGTCCTGCGGACCATCGAGGAGACCGGCTACGCCGCCGACCCGGTGGCCCGGCGGCTGGCCGCCCGGTTCAACCGGATCATCGGCGTCTTCACCTACGAGCCCGCGTTCCCCAGCGGCAGCCGGGACTTCTTCCACCCGTTCCTGCTCGGCATCGAGGAGTACGCCGAGCGGGTCGGCTGCGACCTGCTGCTGTTCACCAGCGCCCCGGTCGTCGACGGACGGCGGCGGATCTTCCACCAGGACAACCGGCTGCGGCTGGCCGACGGCTGCCTCCTGCTCGGCCGGGAGATCGACGCCGCCGAGCTGCACCGGCTCAACCGGGACGGCTTCCCGTACGTGGCGGTCGGCCGACGCAACGACGCGGGCGGTCCGGTCCCGTACGTCGGCGCCGACTACGCCGCGGCGGTCGACGCCCTGACCGGGCGGGCCCTCGGCCACGGGCACCGCCGCCTGGCGTACCTGTCCATGGGCACCCACGCCGAGTCGTCCGAGGACCGGCGGCGCGGCTTCGCCGCCCACGGCGGCGCGGCCGAGAGCACCCGGGAGCTGCCCACCGCCGGGCGCGACGCCGACGCCATCCTCGACGACCTGCGCGCCGACCGCACCACCGTGGTGTTCGTGGAGGACTTCGCCACGGCGGTGGCCCTCGAACTGGCCGCCCGGCGGCGCGGCCTGACGGTGCCCGGCGACCTGTCGGTGGTGACCCTCGGCGACCCGACCGTGCCGTTGCCCACCGACCTCACCTTCACCGGCTTCCACATCCCCCGCGAGGAGATGGGACGCCAGGCGGTCGAGGTGCTGACCTCGGTCATCGACGGCAGCGCCGACGGCGTGGGGCAGCGCCTGCTGCCGTGCCAACTGGTCGAGGGGGACACCCTCGGCGCCCCCGATCCGGCGGTCGACCGCTCCTGAGCGGCGATCGCGTAACTGGAAGGAAGTAAGTGGTAACGATGCGTGCGGACGTCCTCGTCGTCGGCGGCGGGCTGGGCGGGGTGGCGGCGGCACTGGCCGCCCTCCGGGCCGGCCGGAGCGTCATCCTGACCGAGGAGTTCGACTGGCTCGGCGGGCAGCTCACCAGCCAGGCGGTCCCCCCGGACGAGCACTCCTGGGTCGAGCAGTTCGGCGTCACCGCCAGCTACCGGGAGCTGCGCACGGGGATCCGGGACTACTACCGGCGGCACTTCCCGCTCACCGAGCGGTCCCGGGGTTGGACCGACCTCAACCCGGGGGCCGGCTGGGTCAGCCGGCTGTGCCACGAGCCCCGGGTCGCGGTGGCGGTGCTGGAGGAGATGCTGGCGCCGTACCGGGGGTCCGGGCGGCTGACCGTGCTCCAGCCGTACCGGCCGGTCTCGGCGGCCACCGACGGCGACCGGGTGACCGGGGTGACCGTCGCGCACCGCGACCGCCCCGACGAACTGGTCGAGCTGACCGCCCCGTACGTGCTGGACGCCACCGAGACCGGCGAGCTGCTGCCGCTGGCCGGCGTCGAGTACGTCACCGGGTTCGAGTCGCGGGAGGAGACCGGCGAGCCCAGCGCGCCGGCCGAGGCCCAGCCGATGAACATGCAGGCCGTGTCGGTCTGCTTCGCCCTGGACCACGTCGACGGCGACCACACCATCGACCGCCCGGCCGGGTACGACTTCTGGCGCGACTACAAGCCGGACTTCTGGGGCGACCGGCTGCTGTCCTGGCGCTCCCCGCACCCCCGGACGCTGGAGATCGTCGAGCGCAGCTTCACCCCGAACCCGAACGACGACCCCCTGGCGGTCAACGCCGACCAGCGGCTCGACCCCGGCGACGGCAACCTGTGGACGTTCCGGCGGATCGCCGCCCGGCGCAACTTCGTCGACGGGGCGTACGCCAGCGACATCACCCTGGTGAACTGGCCGATGATCGACTACTTCGAGGGCCCGGTCATCGACGTGCCGAACGCGTCCTGGCACCTGTCGCAGGCGCGGGAGCTGTCGTACTCGGTGTTGTACTGGATGCAGACCGAGGCGCCCCGGCCCGACGGGGGCACCGGATTCCCCGGGCTGCGGCTGCGCGGCGACATCACCGGCAGCGCCGACGGCCTGGCCCAGGCCCCGTACATCCGGGAGTCGCGGCGCATCCGGGCCGAGTACACGGTCGTCGAGCAGGACCTGTCGCTGGCGGTGCGCGGCGAGCACGGCGCGGTCAGCTACCCCGACTCGATCGGCGTGGGCATGTACCGGATCGACCTGCACCCGTCGACCGGCGGCGACAACTACATCGATGTCGGGTCCTGCCCGTTCGAGATCCCGCTCGGTGCGCTGATCCCGCAGCGGGTGGAGAACCTGCTGCCGGCCGGCAAGAACATCGGCACCACGCACGTCACCAACGGCAGCTACCGGCTGCACCCGGTCGAGTGGAACGTCGGCGAGGTCGCCGGCCTGCTCGCCGACTTCTGTCTGGAGCGGGGCGAGTCCCCGCGCGCGGTCCGCGACACCCCCCGTCTGCTGACCGATTTCCAGGACCGCCTTACAACGGCCGGCGTGGAACTGCGTTGGCCGCAGATCGTGGGCTACTGAAACACCCCCCGGTGAGGAGAAGATTGTGAGAGCAGGAAAGGCCCTGCGCGGCGTCGCCGTCGCACTGGTCGGCGCGCTCGCCCTGACCGCCTGCGGCGGCGGGGACGACGCCGGCGACAGCGGTCCGGCGAAGCTGCGGATGACGGTCTGGTCCGCCAACGAGGCGCACCTGAAGCTGTTCAACGAGATCGCGGACGAATACAAGAAGTCCCACCCGGACGTGGAGTCGATCACCTTCGACCCGCTGCCGTTCGAGAACTACACCACCACCCTGACCACCCAGATCGCCGGCGGCAACGCCCCCGACCTGGCCTGGGTGTTCGAGAACTCGGCCCCTGACTTCGTGTCATCCGGCGCGCTGCTGCCGCTGGACGAGACGCTGAAGAAGACCGAGGGGTACGGCTACGATGACCTCTCCCCCGCCACCACGAAGCTCTGGCAGGACGACGGGAAGCTGTACGCGTACCCGTTCTCCAACTCGCCGTTCGGGGTCTTCGTCAACACCGACATGGTGAAGAAGGCCGGGCAGAAGACGCCGGCCGAGCTGATCGCCGCCGGGCAGTGGAACTGGGACAACGCCCTGGCCACCGCCGCGGCGTCCGCCAAGAAGTCCGGCAAGGCCGGCCTGGTGATCCGGGACTTCGACTACAAGGGCTGGGACAACCTGTCGACCTTCTTCACCGGCTGGGGCGCCCAGGCGTGGAGCGAGGACGGCAAGTCCTGCGGCTTCAACTCCCCGGAGATGGTCGCGGCGATGACCGCCCTGCACAAGGGGATCTTCACCGACAAGGCGCTGCCCGGCCCGGGCACCACGGCGGACTTCTTCGCCGGTGACGCGGCCATGACGGTCACCCAGATCTCCCGGGCGTCGCTGCTGAAGGACGGCGGCTTCGGCTGGGACCTGGTGCCGCTGCCGGCCGGCCCGAAGGGCAACTACGCGGTGCTCGGCCAGGCCGGCCTCGGGGTGATGAAGAAGAGCCCGCACGCCGACGAGGCGGCCGACTTCCTGGCCTTCTTCACCAACCCCACCAACTCGGCGAAGCTGGCCCAGTTCTTCCCGCCGCCGCGGCAGTCGCTGCTGACCGCCGAGACGCTGGGCAAGACGAACCCGAAGCTCAAGCCGGAGCAGTTGCAGAAGGTCGTCATCGACGGCATCACCAGCGGCGTGGTCAAGCCGAGCCACGCCGGGCAGGCCGAGCTGAGCCAGCAGGTCCGCGCCGGGCTCGACCCGCTGTGGCAGCCGAACGCCGACATCAAGGCGGTCCTGGACGGCGTGTGCGCCAAGATCCAGCCGCTGCTGGCGAAGTGACCATGTCCCCGACGGACACCAGGACGGGCCCGGTCGCCAAGACCGGGCCCGCCCCGGGCCGGGCCCGTCCGCCGTGGTGGACCAGCCGCCGGCGCGACCAGCTCGCCGGGTACCTGTTCGTCGCCCCGCAGCTCATCGGCAGCATCGTGTTCGTGATCCTGCCGCTGGTCCTGGTGGTCTGGTACAGCCTGCACGAGTGGAACGTGCTCGCCGGCACGTTCGACTACGTCGGCGGGGACAACTACACGCAGCTCGCCGAGGACACCAACCTGGGTGGGGTGCTGAAGGCCACCGGGCTGTTCTCGGTCGGGCTGGTGGTGTTCAACCTCGCGCTGGCGCTGATGCTGGCCGTGCTGCTCAACCAGAAGCTGCGCGGCACCATCGTGTTCCGCACCCTGTTCTTCTCCCCCGTGGTGGTCTCCCTGGTCGCCTGGACGATCGTGTGGGGCTTCCTGCTCCAGGACAACGGCGGGATCAACGGACTGCTCGACACGATCGGCGTGGACGGCCCGAACTGGCTGCGCGGCGAGGGCACCGCGATGCTGTCGGTGGTCGTCGTGCAGGTGTTCAAGAACGTCGGCCTGAACATGGTGCTGTTCCTGGCCGCCCTCCAGGGCGTGCCAGGCGATCTGTACGAGGCCGCCGAGGTGGACGGGGCGAGCCGGTTGCGGCAGTTCTGGCGGATCACCGTGCCGCTGATCAGCCCGACGATCATGCTCACGTCGATCATCACGGTGGTCGGCTCGTTGCAGGTGTTCGCGCAGATCGCGGTGCTGACCCAGGGTGGCCCGGGCACCTCGACCACGGTGCTCGTCTACTACCTCTACCAGCAGGCCTTCCAGTTCCACCACTTCGGCTACGGCGCGACCCTGTCGATCGTGCTGTTCGCGATCGTGCTCGCGCTGACCGTGCTGCAGTGGCAGATGCGCAAGAGATGGGTCTTCCATGAGTCGTGACCTGTCGCCCAGGACGAAGCTGGTGCTCTACGGGGTGCTGATGGTCCTGGCGATCCCGTTCGTCTTCCCCACCTGGTGGATGGTCACCTCGTCGCTGAAGCCGGTGGCGGACATCTTCGCCTTCCCGCCGCAGCTCTGGCCGACGAACCCGCGGCTGGAGGCGTACCAGCGGGTGTTCGAGTTGCAGCCGTTCGGGCGGCAGTACCTCAACAGCGTCTACATCGCCCTGGTGGTCACCGTGGGCACCCTCGCGGTGGCGGCGCTGGCCGGGTACGCCTTCGCCCGGATCCGGTTCCGGGGCCAGAACGTGCTGTTCCTGGTGGTGCTCGCCGGCCTGCTCATCCCGAGCGAGGTCACGATCGTCCCGCTGTTCCAGATGTTCTTCAAGTTGGGGCTGGTCGACACCCACTGGCCGCTGATCCTGGTGCCGATCTTCGGGGCGCCGAGCGTGCTGGCCACGTTCATCATGCGGCAGTTCTTCATCGCCCTGCCCGGGGAGCTGGAGGAGGCGGCCCGGGTCGACGGGCTGGGCCGGTTCGCCACCTTCTGGAAGATCGCCCTGCCGCTGTCCCGCCCCGCGCTGGGCGCGGTGGCCATCTTCACCTTCCTGCACAGCTGGAACCTGTACCTCGAACCGATCGTGTTCCTCTCCTCGCCGGAGAAGTTCACCCTGCCGCAGGCGCTGACCCAGTTCGTCGACGCGTACGGCGGGCCGATGTGGAACGTCCAGCTCGCGGCGGCGTCGATGACCGCCCTGCCGGTGCTGGCGGTGTTCGTGATCGCGCAGAAGCAGTTCGTCGAGGGCCTGGCGCACACCGGCCTGAAGGGATGACCTCCCCGGCCCACGCCACCGTCGGCGTCGACATCGGCGGCACCAAGACGGCGGCGGCCCTGGTCGCCGCCGACGGCACGGTCCTGCGCCGCCTGCGGGCGCCCACCCCCGCCGGGTCCGGGCCGGGCGCGGTGCTGGACACCGCCGCCCGGCTCGCCGCCGAACTGATCCCCGGGGCCGCCGACCGGCCGGTCGGAGTGGGCGCCGCCGGCACCGTCGACCCGGCGACCGGCGGCATCCGGTACGCCACGGACAGCCTGCCCGGGTGGACCGGCACGGCGGTCCGCACCGAGCTGACCAAACGGTTGGGCCGGCCGGTGCGGGTGGTCAACGACGTGCACGCCGCCGCGCTCGGCGAGAGCTGGGCGGGGGCCGGCCGGGGCCGGGGACACCTGCTGCTGGTGGCGGTCGGCACCGGGCTCGGCGGGGCGCTGGTCCGGCACGGCCGGATCGACCCCGGCGCCCGGGGCGCGGCCGGCGCCGTGGCCCACCTGCCGGCGCCCGGGGCGGAACGGCTGCGCTGCGGGTGCGGCCGGTACGGACACCTGGAGGCCGTCGCGTCCGGCACCGGCCTGGCCGCCGGCTACGCCCTGCGTACCGGCGAGCGGATCACCGGGCGCGAGGTGGCCGAACGGGCGACGGCCGGGGACGCCGCCGCCCGGGAGGTGGTCGAGCGGGCCGGCGCGAGCCTCGGCGCGGCCCTGGCCGGGCTGGTGACCACGCTCGACCCGCAGGTGGTGCTGGTGGCCGGCGGGGCGGGTGGGGCGCTGCTGCCGGCCGCGACCGCAGCCTACGCCGCCGAGCTGCCGCCGGGCTGGGCGGACGTGCCGCTGCTGCCTGCCGCGCTGGGCGCCGACGCGGTCGTGGTCGGCGCGGCCCGGCTCGCCACCGGGGAGCCGGCCGCCGCGTCGGCGGACCCGGGCCGGCCGGCGTTCGACGAGGGAAAGGACTGAGAACGTGGGAATCCTCGACTCGCTCGCCGGGGGGCTGGTGGTCTCCTGCCAGCCGCTGCCGGACGAGCCCGACGACCCGATGCGGGACCCGTACGTCCAGGCCCGGGTGGCCGCCGCCGCCGTTGCCGGCGGTGCGGTGGGGATCCGGGCGAACGGGCCGGCCGACGTGGCCGCCATCCGCGCCGCGGTCGGCGTGCCGGTGATCGGGCTGTACAAGCACGGCCACGCCGAGGTGTTCATCACCCCGACGCCCGAACTGGCGGTGCAGGTGGCCGCCGCCGGGGCGCACGTCGTCGCGGTGGACGGCACCGACCGGCCGCGCCCCGACGGCCGGGTCCTCGCCGACACGGTCGCGGCGGTGCACGCCGCCGGCGCGCTGGTCCTCGCGGACGTCTCCACCGTCGCCGAGGGGGTGGCGGCGGTGCGGGCCGGGGCGGACGCGGTGGCGACCACGCTGTCCGGGTACACGGCGGCCAGTCCGCGCCGGGACGGGCCGGACCTGGAGCTGGTGGCCGGGCTCGCGGCGGCGGTGCCGGTGCCGGTGCTCGCCGAGGGGCGGTACCGCAGCACCGACGAGATCGGCCGGGCGTTCGCGGCGGGCGCGCACGCCGTGGTGATGGGCAACGCCGTCACCTCGCCGCTGTGGATCACCCGCCGGCTCTCCGCGGCCACCCCGGCGGGGGCCGGGCGGCCGGGGCGGTAACGTGCAGCGGCATGACCGGCGCACCGTACTCCCACTGTTCCTCCTGCGGCATCGCCTATCCGGCGGGGAGCGGCTGGCCCCGGGCCTGTGCGGCCTGCGGGCACACCGTCTGGCGTAATCCGCTGCCGGTCGCGGTCGCGGTGCTGCCGGTACGCACCGACGCCGGCCTGGGCGTGGTCGTGGTGCGCCGGGACATCGAGCCCGCGCGCGGCCTGCTCGCCCTCCCCGGCGGCTTCATCGAGTACGGCGAGGAGTGGCGCGACGCCCTGGTCCGGGAGCTGCGGGAGGAGACCGGGCTGGTCGCGGCGGCCGGGGACGCGGAGTTGTTCGGGGTGCACAGCGCCCCGGCCGGCGGCACCATGATGGTCTTCGGGACGCTGCCCGAGCGGGCGGCCGGGCAGCTCCCGCCGTCCGCGCCGACCGACGAGGCGACCGAGTGGCTGGTGCTCACCGAGCCCGCCGAGCTGGCCTTCTCCACCCACACCCGGGTGCTCGCCGAATTCCTCGCCGCCCACCGGGACGCCTGAGAGGCCGCCCCAACCGGGCAACCCTGGGCAGGGAAGTCGGCACGATGCGTTAACCACGGTGCCCCATCGGGTCAGTAGGCTGTTTCCGCTCGCTGAGATGCGTCGATGCGATCGGTCCGGCACGCCGACCCCGGAGGAAGCCGCCATGAGCCGCTGGACACCCGACCCGTCCTTCTATCCCTCGCCCCGCGACGCCGCCCGGGCCCCCGCCGAGAAGCTGGCCTACGTGGCCGCCTTCGACCGCTCGGCGGCCCGCCCCGACGCCATCGCGGTCCTCGACACCGACCCCGCCTCCCCCGCGTACGGGCGGGTGGTGGGCTGGACCGACCTGCCGCACACCGGCGACGAGGTGCACCACTTCGGGTGGAACGCGTGCAGCAGCGCGCTCTGCCCGACCGCGCCGCACCCGCACGTCGAGCGGCGCTACCTGATCGTGCCCGGGCTGCGCTCGTCGCGGGTGCACGTGTACGACACCCAGCCCGACCCGCGCGCCCCGAGGCTGATCAAGGTGATCGGCCCGGAGGAGTTGGCGCAGCGGGCCGGCTACTCCCGGCCGCACACGGTGCACTGCGGCCCCGACGGGATCTACCTGTCCGCCCTCGGCGGCGCCGACGGCGCCGAGGGCCCCGGCGGCATCGCGATCCTCGACCACACCAGCTTCGAGGTCCGCCGGGCGTGGGAGGCCGACCGGGGGCCGCAGTTCCTCGCGTACGACTTCTGGTGGCACCTCAACCACGACGTGCTGGTGACCAGCGAGTGGGGCACCCCGTCGATGATCGAGGACGGCATCGTCGGCGAGCTGCTGCTGGGGCGGAAGTACGGGCACGCCATCCACTTCTGGGACCTGGCGAAGCGCCGGCACGTGCAGCGGGTCGACCTCGGCGACGCGTACCAGATGCCGCTGGAGCTGCGACCGGCGCACGACCCGACGAAGACGTACGGGTTCGTCGGCGTGGTGATCAGCGTGGAGGACCTGTCCGCCTCGGTCTGGCTGTGGCACCGCGACGGCGACGCCTGGGCCGTGACCAAGGTGATCGACATCCCGGCCGAGCCGGCCGACCCGGCCGACCTGCCGGACCTGCTCAAGCCGTTCGGGGCGGTCCCGCCGCTGGTCACCGACATCGACCTGTCGGTCGACGACAGATTCCTCTACGTCTCCTGCTGGGGCACCGGCGAGCTGCGCCAGTACGACGTCAGCGACCCGTTCCACCCCGTGCAGACCGGGTCGGTGCGCCTCGGCGGCATCGTGCGGCGCACCCCCCACCCGGGTTTCCCCGACGAGCCCCTCGCCGGCGGCCCGCAGATGGTGGAGATCAGCCGCGACGGCCGCCGGGTGTACGTGTCCAACTCCCTCTACGGCTCGTGGGACGACCAGTTCTACCCGGACGGGGTGGGCGCCTGGCTGGCCAAGCTGGACGTCGACCCCGTCGCCGGCGGGCTCACCCCGGACCCGCGGTTCTTCCCGCGCGGGGAGGAGTTCCGGGGGCTGCGGGTGCACCAGACCCGGTTGCAGGGCGGCGACGCGTCCTCCGACTCGTACTGTTTCCCGTGACCGGGACGGCCTGGCTGGCGCTGGCCGGGCTCGGCGCGTTCCACGGGCTGAACCCGGCCATGGGCTGGCTGTTCGCGGTGGGCCGGGGCCTTCAGGAGCGCAGCCGGCGGATGCTCGTGACGTCGCTGCTGCCCATCGCGCTGGGCCACCTCGCCTCGGTGGGCCTGGTGGCCGCGCTGGTCAGCGCCACCAGGTCGGTCGTGGCGAGCACCACCGTGGCGGTCGTCGGCGGGGTGCTGCTGGTCGGGTTCGGGCTGTGGCAGTTGCTGTCGCGGCGGCACTTCCGGTGGGCCGGGATGCGGCCGTCCAACGCGCAGCTCGCCGGGTGGTCGTTCCTGATGTCGTCGGCGCACGGCGCCGGGCTGATGCTGCTGCCGGTGCTGCTCGCCGAGCCGGCCGCTGGCGGTGGGCACGCCGGACACGCCGGGCACGCCGGGCAGTTGTCGGCGACCCCGGCCGGCGCGCTGCCCGGGCTGGCCGCCGCCGGGGTGCACACGGTGGCGATGTTCGGCGTGGCGCTGGCCGCGGCCGTGGCGGTGTACGAGGTGCTCGGCGTCGGGGTGCTGCGGCGGGCCTGGCTCAACGTGGACCGGATCTGGGCCTGGGTGCTGGTGGTCGCGGGGGTGATCACCGTCGTGGCCGCGGCGACCTGAGCGGCGCCGGTCGGCTCGGCCGAAGGGCCGGCGGTTCCCGCCACCCGGCGCTGTCCCGGCACGAACTCCTATTGATTGAATAGGAGTTCGTGCCGCCGAGCCGGAGGGACCCCCGATGCCGCACTCCCTGTCGTACGACGAAGCCGACCATGACGCCCGACGGGCCCGGCAGTGGCTGGCCGGCCGGGCCCGGGGCGCGGGCGTGCCCCGCCCCCGCCTGCTGGAGCTGGGCGCGGCGATGACCGCCCTGGCCGCCGCCGCCGCCGCGGGCGAACGCGAACCGGTCGCGGTGGCGGCCGACCCGGTCGGCGCCGACCCCGGGCGAAACGCCACCGGGCCGGGCATGGTCAAGCCGCTGCCGGACAGGCTGTTCACCCGGCACGACACCAACGCCGAGATGCGCTGGGAGGCGATGGCCGGGCAGGGGTACGTGGTGCCCAACGACCGGTTCTTCGTCCGCAACCACACCCGAACCCCTTCGATCGACCCCGACACGTGGCGGCTGAGCCTGTTCGGCGACGGCCTGCGCGGCACGCCCACCCGGGACCGGCCGGTCGAGTTCGGCTACGACGACCTGCGCCGGCTGCCCGCCGAGCGGGTCACCGCGCTGGTCGAGTGCGCCGGTAACGCCCGCCGGTTCTTCGCCGGGCAGCAGGACGGGCCCGCCCCCGGGGTGGCGTGGGGCCTGGGCGGCGTCGGGGTGGCGCACTGGCGGGGCGTGCGGCTGTCCACGGTGCTGCGTCGGGCTGGGCTGACCGGCGCGGCGGTCGACGTGATGCCGGAAGGGCTGGACCCGGACTACGTCACCGGCGGGGTGAACCTGGGCCGGGTCCGCCGGCCGCTGCCGGTCGGCAAGGCCCTCGACGACGTGCTGCTGGCGTACGAGATGAACGGCGAGCCGCTGCCGCCGGACCACGGCTTCCCGGTGCGGGTGGTGGTGCCGGGCTGGATCGGCATCTCCTCGGTCAAGTGGGTCGGCCCGGTCGAGGTGTCGGCCACCCCGCTGTTCTCGCCGTGGAACACCCAGCTCTACCGCATGTTCGGCCCCGGCCAGCCCGACGGCGGCGGGCAGCTGGGCCCCCAGTCGGTGAAGAGCGCCTTCGAGCTGCCCTGGGACGCCCGGGTCCCGGCCGGGGCGGAGGTGCTGCTGCGCGGCCGGTCCTGGTCGGGCGGGGGCCCGATCCGATCGGTGCAGGTACACACGGGCGACGACGGCTGGCAGCCGGCCGAACTGGTCGCCGGGGACGCGGGCGGGCCGTGGCAGCGATGGACGGCGCGCTGGCGTCCGGCGAAGCCGGGGCCGGCGACGCTACGGGCGCGGGCCACCGACGTCACCGGGGCCGGCCAGCCGGAACGGGCCCGCCCCAACGACCTCGGCTACCTCTTCGACGGCGTCGTCAACCACCCGGTAACGGTCTGCTGACCCGTCCCGTCGGCGGGGACCGGCAGCCGGTCCCCGCCGACGGCCCGTCACGCCGACACGCCCCGGAACAGCAACACGGCGAGCCCGAGCGCGAGCAGGAGGTTGAACACGGTGGCGCTGGCGAAGACGGCGACGGGGCGCCAGCCGGCCTCGCGCAGCGCCGTCACCCGGACCTCCAGGCCGATGCTGACGAACGCCAGGATCAGGAACCACACCCGCAGGTCGTTGACGATCGCGATGGTCGCCTTCCCGTCAGCACCCGCCGCGTCGAGATACCACGTGGCGATCACCGACGCGGCGACGAAGCCGAGGACGAACTTGGGGAAGCGCCGCCACAGCTCGCCCACCCCCGGCCGGGCCGCGTCGGGCCGCCGCTCCACCCGCAGGGCGAAGTACGCGGTGAGGGCGACCGCAACGACGCCCATCAGGGCGTTCTGGGTGACCTTGACGATGCTGGCGATCTGGAGCGCCTCCTCGCCGGCGAGCGCCCCGGCGGCGGTGACCGCGGCGGTGGTGTCGATGTTGCCGCCGATCCACGCGCCGGCCACCTCGTCGGAGAGGCCGAGCACTCCGGCCAGCCAGGGCAGCAGGAAGATCGACGGCAGGGCGAAGATGATGACCAGGCTGGCCGTGTAGGCCAGTTGCTCCCGGCGGGCCCGGACGGCGCCGGCGGCGGCGATCGCGGCGCTGACCCCGCAGATCGACACGGCCGACGCGAGCAGGGCGCGCAGCTTGTCGTCCAGGCCGAACCGGCCGGCCAGCCACCAGGTGAACAGGAATACGCCGCTGATCAGCAGGATCGCCTGGGCGATCGCCGGACCGGCGGCGCTGGCGATGACCGCCAGGTTGATCGAGGCGCCCAGCAGGACGAGCCCGGTCTTGATGAAGAACTCCGTGCGGAACGCGGCGGAGACCCGGTCCCGCCAGCCGAGCAGGGTCACCGCGACGTTACCGAGCAGACCGAGCAGGATGGCGTAGACGGGATACTCGACGGCCTTCGCGACGCCCTCGAGCGCGGTGTCCTCGGCGAGGACCGGCACCTGCTGTTCGAGGTACCGGGTCAGCCCGGCCAGCGCGAGGAGCACCAGGAGGCCGACCGCGATCCAGGCCGGCACGGCGCGGGGACGCGGCGCGGGGTCGATGGCGGGCCCGGCCCCGGCGCTGTCGTCCCCGGTGGGAGCGGGCCCGGCCACGGTGGCACCGGCGGGCCCGGCCGTCGGCGCGTCGGCGAGCCGACCCTCGTCGTCCCCGGTGGGGGCATCTGTCGCCGCCCGGACGGCGTCGGCGCTCATCAGGGCACCAGCCAGGCGGGGATCGCGCCGACCAGGACCAGGCCGAGCAGGAGCAGGCCCAGCACGGTGGCCGCCCAGTCCTCGTTGATGGCGAACCGGGACTCCGGCGCGGTGGGTGGTGGCTGTTGGTTGTCGCTCATCGGGTTCCTTCGAATGCGGGAGATGGGACGCCCCATCGGGCGCGGTGAGGCCGCGCCGACGGATGGGGAGGTCAGGAGGCCGCCGAGGGCGGCGGTGCGACCGGGGTGGGCCCGCCGACAGGACGACGGCCATGGCACCGGCCGGACGCACGGTCAGGCGCGGACGCGCCCCGGGCCGGTACAGAGCTCGGAGGCGACCCGCATCAGGTCGACGACCCGGCGGGTGACCAGCCGGAGAGGGGTCCTCACGGATCGAGTTTCCTACTCTCCCAGTAGGAATTCAAGCTCCTGCCCAGCATGCGGACGGCGATCAGCCCTCGACGCGCCGGTAGCGCCGGTCAGCGGGGCGTCGGCGCGTCCTCGGCGGCGGCGCCGAGGTAGCCGCTGGCCTGGAGGTCGAACAGTTCGCGGTAGAGCCCGTCCGCGGCGATCAGCTCGTCGTGCGTGCCGCGCTGGACCAGCCGGCCGCGCTCCATCACGAAGATCTGGTCGGCGTGCCGGACGTTGGCCAGCCGGTGGGTGATCAGCACGACCGCCCGGTCGGGACGGCGGCGCAGGTGCTGGAAGAGGGCGTGCTCGGCCCGGGCGTCCAGCGCTGCCGACGGCTCGTCACAGATCAACAGCGGGGCGTCCCGGTACAGGCCACGGGCGGCGACGAGGCGCTGCCACTGGCCGCCGGAGAGGTCGTGGCCGTCCTTGAACTCGCGGTCCAGCAGAGTGTCGTACCCGAACGGCAGATCCATGATCATGTCGTGGGCGGCGGCGGCCCGGGCGGCGTCCTGCACACTCGGCCCCCCAGCGGCCCGGTTGTGCCGGCCGACGCGGATGTTCTGCCCGGCGGTGAACGGGAACTTCCACCAGTCCTGGGTGAGCACCGCGACGTGCGCGCCGGCCTGGTGGGGGTCGAGCTCGGCGGTGTCCACGTTGTCCCAGCGAATCACCCCACCGGTGGGCCGGTACAAGCCGGCGATGAGTTTGGCCAGGGTGGACTTTCCCGAGCCGTTCTCGCCGACCAGGGCGACCACCTGTCCCCGGTGGACGGTCAGGCTCACCTCGTCGACGGCGGGACTGTCGGTGTCCGGATAGCGCAGGCTGACCCCGTCCAGCTCGATGGCGTCGAACCCGTCGGTCGGCCGGTCGCCGCGGGGGCCGGTCCGGCTGAGGGCCCGGTCCAGGAAGTCGCGGTAGTCCTGGTAGTAGAGGGCGTCCTCGTAGAGCGCGTTGGTGGCGAAAACCGCGATGCCGAGGTTGGAGCGCGCGGACTGGAGGGCGATCAGCGCGGTCGCGGCGGCGGCGAGCGCCACCATGCCGGTCAGGAGCAGGCCGGCGAGGACGGCGTACACGCCGAAGGTGGCCAGGCCCGCGGCGGACGTGCCGAGCACCCGGGTCCGGGTCTGGGTGCGGACCAGGCGCAGGTGGGCGCGCGTCTCGGTGGCCATCATCTGCCGGTACTCGCCGAGCAGGAAGTCCCGCATCTGGTACGCCCGGACCTCGGCGGCGGTGTGCCGGTTGGCCATCAGGTTGGCCAGCATCCACATCCGGCGACGCCGGTTGATCCTGGCCAGCATCTCCAGGTACTGCCGGCGGGCGACCTTCACCGCGGTCGCCGCCTCGGGCACCGCGGCGAGCAGCAGGCAGGGCAGCAGCAGCGGCTGGATCACGGTGACCGCCGCCGCGGTGGCCAGCACCCCGACCACGCCGGTGATCAGGTTGACGGTGTGGTCGACGATCCAGGCCGCCTCGGTCACCCCGCGTTCCCGGGCCCGGTCCATCTCCTCGGCGAACCCGGCGTCGTCGAATGCGGCCAGGTCGACGGCCGTGGTGGCCTCGAAAAGCCGCAGCTCGACCTGGTAGTTGATCTGCGGGGTGAGCCGGGCCTGTGCCCAACCGGCGGCGATGGTGAGCCCACCCTTGGCCATCACGGCGGCGGCGGTCAGCGCCAGGGCCGGCAGGGCCCCCCGGATCCGGTCCGGCGTGGGGCCGGCCGCGAACAGTTCGCGCAGCACGCCGGTGGTGGCCAGCAGGCCGAGGGTGGTCATCGCCCCGGCGGCGACGTTCAGCCCGACGGAAGCGGCGGTGTCCCGGCGACTGGTCGCCCAGGCCAGGGCGATCGCCTCGCGGACCAGCCGGGGCAGCCGACGGGCCACCGCCCAGAAACTGGTGTGGGCGAAGTCGTTCGCGTGGTGCATCCACGCCCGGTCCTCCAGCTCCGGCAGCACCGACGCCTCGGCGTCGTCCAGGGTGGAACCGGTGGCGGCCGGCGGCGCGTCGGCGGCCGGCGGCGCGTCGGCGGCCGGGTCGGCGGGCGGGTCGGCGTCAGGCGATCGGCGTGGGCGGACGGCTCTCTCCACGGCCCCCTCCAAGGGGAAGCGCCGCCACGACCGGCGGCGGACCGGCAACCACGGGGAGCCTACTGTGCGCTATGGTGCGATGTCTGCGCGTCAACGGCGTGTCGGACGCGCGTCGCAGGACCGGCCGGGCCGCCCGACAGCGGAGGCGGTGCGGGCGCCGGAGGCGGCACGCCTCGGGCCGGCCGGCGCGGCGCGGGTGCCGCGACGGCCGGCCGAGGCGTCGTGAGGGGGCGGTGAGCGCTGTCGCCGGCTACCTGGCCACGGATCAGCCGCCACTGCCCTTGGTGACGAAGAGCCAGTAGTTGGCGGTGTGGGTCGACGCCGGGCCGGTGCCGGTGACCGTGATGGTGTACGTGCCGGTGGTCGCCGTCGAGGAGGTGGTGACGGTCATCGTGGCCAAGCCGCCCGAGGTGACCGACGACGGGCTGAACGACACGGACACCCCGCTGGGCGCGCCGGAGGCGGACAGGCCGACGGTCTGGGCGCTGCCGGAGGTGGTGGCG
>NZ_JBIRTH010000004.1:0-280877 GCF_044334565.1 Micromonospora sp. NPDC020750 | reverse complement strand
GGTCGGATTCTGCTGAGCCAGCACCAGGGCGTTCTCCAGCAACACCGAGGAGCCGGAGCCGTTGTCGTTCATGCCGGGGCCGGCGGAAACGCCGTCCAGGTGGGAGCCGAACATGACCACCTGGTCGGCCGGCGCGGTGCCCGGCCACTCGGCGATCACGTTGTTGCCCGGGTAGGTGCAGCTCGTGCAGTTCTGCTCGGTCACCGTGTAGCCGGCGGCCTGGAGCTTGCTCTTGACGTAGCTGACGGAGGCCGTGTAGCCGGCCGAGCCGGCCCGGCGGTGGCCGCCGTTGCTGCTGGCGATGCTCTGGAGCTGGGTCAGGTGGGCCTGGACGTTGGTCACGGAGATGTCCGGGGCGGCCAGCGCGGCGAGCGCCGGGGCGGGGGCGGCGGCGGCCGGCAGCGTCGCCGTCGACGCCGTCAGCGCGACGGCGGCGGCGAGCGCGAGGCCCGCGGTCAACGTTGTGCGTCTCATGATGCTCCTCGGTGCAGGTCGGGGGTTCGTGCACCTGGGCGTGACCGGACCCCGCGCACCGGGTGGGCGGCGGGGTCCGGCGGCGTCCGGAGGGGCGCCGCGACGTTCGTTCCAGGGAAGCACACACTGACATGCGTCTATTCCCTGGTCAATATCCATTCCGGTCATACTCCGCGCCGATTCCCCGATCGCGGCTCGGCGTCGCAGCTGCCCGCCGCCGGCGGGTCCCCCGGCTCGGTGCGGTCGGGCGGTCGGGGCCGTCAGGCGGTCGGGGCCGTCAGGCGGTCGCGGCGGCCACGGCGCGTCCGGCGGTCCGGCCGGAGAAGAGGCAGCCGCCGAGGAAGGTGCCCTCCAGGGAGTTGTAGCCGTGCATGCCCCCGCCGCCGAAGCCGGCCGCCTCGCCGGCCGCGTACAAGCCGGGCAGCGGCTGCCCGTCGGCCCGCAGCACCCGGCCGTCCAGGTCGGTGTGCAGCCCGCCGAGGGTCTTGCGGGTGAGGATGTTGAGCCGGACGGCGATCAGCGGCCCGGCCGCCGGGTCCAGCAGCCGGTGCGGCGGGGCCACCCGGATCAGCCGGTCGCCCCGGTACGCCCGCGCGCCCCGGACCGCGGTCACCTGGGCGTCCTTGCCGAACGGGTTGGCGATCGCCCGGTCCCGGGCCTCGACGGTCCGCCGCACCTCTGCGACGTCCAGGCTGGGGCCGCCGTCCGGGGCGACGAGGTCGTTCATGCCGGCGACCAGGGCCTCCAGCGTGTCGGCGACGACGAAGTCCGCACCGTGCTCCAGGAACGCCGCCACCGGGGCGGGGATGCCCGCGCGGGCCCGGTCGACCACCTGCCGGATGCTGCGGTTGGTCAGGTCCGGGTTCTGCTCCGAGCCGGAGAGCGCGAACTCCTTGGCGATGATCTTCTTGGTGAGCAGGAACCAGCTGTGGTCGTGGCCGGTGGCGCGCAGGTGACGCAGCGTGGCGAGGGTGTCGAAGCCGGGGAACAGCGGCGCCGGCAGGCGTCGCCCGGTGGCGTCCAGCCACAGCGAGGACGGCCCCGGCAGGATCCGGATGCCGTGCTGCGGCCAGACCGGATCCCAGTTGCGCAGCCCTTCGACGTAGTGCCACATCCGGTCGGGGTTGATCACCTGCCCGCCGGCGGCCTCGGTGATGCCGATCATCCGCCCGTCGACGTGCGCCGGGACGCCGGAGACCATCCGCTTCGGCGGGGTGCCGAGCCGGGCCGGCCAGGCCGCCCGGACCAGGTCGTGGTCGCCGCCGATCCCGCCGGAGGTGACGACGACGGCCTGCGCCGCGTACGCGAACTCGCCGACCTCGACCCGGGAGCTGGGCGCGCCGCGCGGGGCGTCGCTGGGCTCCAGCACCGCCCCGCGTACCCCGGTGACCGCGCCGCCGGCGGTGACCAGGCCGTCGACCCGGTGCCGGAAGCACAGCCGCACCCGGCCGGTGTCCACCGTGGCGCGCAGCCGGCGGGCGAACGGCTCGACCACCCCGGGGCCGGTGCCCCAGGTGACGTGGAACCGGGGCACCGAGTTGCCGTGCCCGTCCGCCGCGCCGCCGCCCCGTTCGGCCCAGCCGACCACCGGGAAGAGCCGGTGCCCCATCGACCGCAGCCAGGCCCGCTTCTCCCCCGCCGCGAAGTGCACGTACGCCTCGGCCCACCGGCGCGGCCAGTGGTCCTCCGCGCGGTCGAACGCGGCGCTGCCCAGCCAGTCCTGCCAGGCCAGCTCCACGCAGTCGCGGACGCCCATCCGCCGCTGCTCGGGCGAGTCGACCAGGAACAGCCCGCCGAACGACCACCACGCCTGCCCGCCGAGGTTCTGCTCCGGCTCCTGGTCCAGCAGCAGCACCGTCCGGCCGGCATCGGCGGCCTCGGTGGCGGCGACCAGGCCCGCCAGTCCGGCCCCGACAACGATCACATCCGCGTCCATGCCGGAACCCTACGAACCATGGTGCCAAAATCGGTGGTACGCCGGTGCAGGATCGGCCCCGGCGTTTGTCATCCGGATGACAAGAATCGCGGTTGTGGGCGCCGCACATCGTCGGCGGATCGGGAGGGCGGGCGACCGTGGCGGACACCCTGGAAGAACTGGAGCCCCGCCTCGCCGGGCTTCCCCGACACGTCGGCGAGCACCTGCGGGCGGTCCGGCCGCGGCTGCACGAGGAGACGCTGCACAGCGTCCGGGCCACCATGCGGGCCCAGGGCCGCTCGCTGACCGGCGGGCAGGGCCGGGGCCTCGCCCTGGGCGTGGAAACCGCCGTCGACGCG
Source organism: Micromonospora sp. NPDC020750 (assembly GCF_044334565.1). NCBI lineage: Bacteria > Bacillati > Actinomycetota > Actinomycetes > Micromonosporales > Micromonosporaceae > Micromonospora > Micromonospora sp. NPDC020750. The sequence goes on along the minus strand of NZ_JBIRTH010000004.1, from coordinate 278,129 downwards.
TTCGTGGCGGCCGTCGCCGACCCCGGCCGGTCCCTCGCCGACACCCGGCGGGTCTTCCACGACCTCGGCCGCACCGAGTACCAGGAGGGGCACCGCGTCGACGCGCTGCGCTCGGTGCTCACCGTCGGTGCCCGGGCCCTCTGGGCGTTCCTGGTCGCGCCCGAGCGGCCGGACCGGCTCGCCGCCGACGAGCTGTACCTCATCGCCGCCGCCCTGTTCGGCTACACCGACACCCTCGCCGGGGCCGCCGCCGAGGGCTACCTCGACGAGCAGCGGGACGCCGCCCACGACTGGACCGTGGTCCGCCGCCGGCTGATCACCCTGCTCGTCCAGCCGGACCCGCCCGGCGACGCCGCGCTGCACGCCGCCGCCGAGGCCGCCCGGTGGCCGCTGCCCGGCGCCGTCGCCGTGGTCAGCGTCGACGGCACCGACGACGAGCACCTCGCCCGCGCCATCGGCGGCGGAGCGGTGGCCACGGTCATCGACGACGTGGTCCGGATCGTGCTGCCCGACCCGGACGCCCCGGGCCGTCTCGCCCATCTGCGCCGGGCGCTGACCGGCCGACGGGCGGCCCTCGGCCCGACCGTGCCGCTGCGGCAGGCCCGCACGTCGTACCGGCTGTCCCGGCGGGCGCTGCGCCTGCAACGGGACGGCGTGCTGCCCGCCGACGGCGTGCTGGACTGCGACGCGCACCTGCTCACCCTGCTCACCGCCTGGGAGCCGGGGCTGACCGACCGGCTCGTCGCGCGGGCGCTGGCGCCGCTGGCCCCGCTCGGGCCGGCCGCCCGGCGCGCCCTCGCCGACACGCTCGCCGCCTGGCTGGACAGCCAGGGCCAGGTGGTCGAGACCGCCCGGCTCCTGCACACCCACCCGCAGACCGTCCGGTACCGGCTGCGCCGGCTGCGCGAGCGGTACGGCGCGCAGCTCGACGATCCGGACGCCCGGCTCGCCCTGCACCTCGCGCTGCGTCACCACCTGGGCCGCCGCCCCTGACCGCCCATGCTGTGCCCCGGAGTCGATCACCCGGACCCGCGCCCGGCCGGGGTGGCCTTGGGAAAGGCCGGCCAACCCGACCGGGGTGGCCTTGGGAAAGGCCGGCCAACCCGACCGGGCAGCCGGCGACGCCCAACCCGGTCGCGATCTGCCGGGCGTGGCCTGCCGAGCCGGGTCAGCGGGCCGGGGCCAGCAGGGCCTCGGCCTCGGCCGCGGTGGCCGGATGCGCGGCGAGCAGAGCGATCACCTCCGGATCGACCGCCGTCCCGGGCCCGGTCGCCGGTTCGCCGACCCGCCACCCGCCGGGGCAGCCGAGCAGATCGGCGACGGCGTCGCAGGTCGCCGGGTGACCGACGAGCAGGTCGACCACCGGCCCGGCCTGGGCGGACGCCGGCGCGGCGGCGGGCGACGCCGCCGGTCGGGCCGCCCACGGCGGCACCCAGGCGTCCAGGGCGGGCAGGGTGGCGGGGAACGTCCGGCCGGCCTCGCGGACCAGCGTCGGCACCAGCTCGCCCGCCTGCTCGCGCAGGGTGGTGATCAGCGTCGGCAACCAGGGCAGCAGCACCGGGTCGGGCAGCCGGGCGAACGCCGTGGACATCAGCTCGACCACGAACGGCGCGAGGCCGGGAACCGGCTCCAGGGCCTGCACGAACCCGCTGAGGTACTGCGGGAACGCCGGCACCACCAGCGGGTTGGCCAGCAACTCCACGGCGCGGGCCCGCAGCTCGGCCAGCGGCAGCAGGCCGAGCTGGTGCTGGGCGGCCCAGTGCAGCGCCACCCGGGCCGGCGCCTCCGGCCGGGACTGCCGCACGGCCAGTTCGAGCTGGGCCCGGTCGCAGCCGAGCGCCAGCGCGAGGCTCTCCATGCCGAACAGGAAGCCCAGCATGGCGGCCACCTGACGGACCCCCGCCTCGGCGTCGACGAACGAGGTGGGCAGCAGGGTGCAGTAGTGGGCGTACCCGGTGGTGACGAAGGCCGCGCACCAGGCCGGCAGGTCCGGCTCGGTGGCCCGGTAGTGGGCCAGCAGCCGGCGGATGCGGCGCAGCACCTCGGGGGCCTCGTCGACGGTCCGCTCGGCGGCGAGCAACTCCACGGCGCGGGCGCCCAGCTCGTCGACGAGCCGGCGGCCGTCGAGCAGCAGTATCGCGTCCTCGACCGCCTCCAGCGCGACCGCCGCGGTGGCCCGGGGGCCCCAGGCCCGCCGGCGCAGCCGCTGTTCGAGGACCTGCTCGACGGTGACACCCTCGTAGCCCAGCTCGATGAGCGCGCGCTGGTGCCGGCCGAGCGCCAGGTCCCAGCTCTCCTGCGTCGAGCGCTCCCCCAGCCGCCGCTCGCCCATGATGGGGCGGACCGCGTCGCGGGGCAGCAGGTGGCGCAGCCGCCACAGCAGGTCGGAGCAGGGGACCACGGCCGGCTGGCCCTGGAGGTCCAGCAGGGCCCGCTGGATGGTGCGCTTGTCCAGGTCGAGCCCGAGCGGGGCGAGCCGGTCGAGCACGTCGCGGGCCAGCGGCGGCAGGGCTTCGTAGCCGACCTGGCCGATCCGGTCGCCGCCGAGCAGGATCTCGCAGAGCCGGCGGACGTCCCGCCGGCCCGGCACCACGTCCTTCTCGATGCAGGTCACCGCCGCGTCGGCGAAGTCGTACGGGGTGGGGCGGGCCCGGTTGCGCAGCCCGGCGAGCAGGATCGACGTCTCGAACACGGCGATCGCGTCGGCGGTACTGGCCAGGTACCCGTTGCGCCGGGCCAGCCGGACGATGTCCACGCACCAGCCGCGCAACTCCGCCTCGTCGAGGCCGTCGAGGACCGGCGGGCGGGCCAGGAAGCCCGACAGCCGGTCGGTCACCGGCTCGTCGGCCACCGCGACCGGGGCGGCGGCCCTGCGGGAGCGTCCCTTCGCGGGCTTGCCGCCCTGCTGGCCGGCGAGCCGGAACGGGACCGCGCCCGAGCGGGACACCGCCTTGGCCCAGGTGGCGGCGGCGATGGACACCGAGCCGGGTGCCAACCCGAACTGCGCCTCGATCGCCGAGTGGCTGGACGGGATCAGCCCGTACAGCCAGCGGGTGGCGGTGCGCGGGCTGATCTCGTACGGGGCCGCGTCGGGGCCGGTGCCGAACTGCGCGACGGGGCTGGCGGCGTGGAACGCGCCGCAGACGTACAGGCAGTCGGCCGGGTCGGCGCCGGAGGCTGCCAGGTGCTCCCGCATCCGGGTCCACATGTAGCGCTCGCGTTCCTCGTCGCGGTCGAGCCGCTCGGCGTCGGCCGGGCGCAGCCGCCGGAACAGGCTGCCGATCAGCACCATCACCTGGCGGTACGTCTCGTGGTCGGCGCCGACGAGGGGCTGCTCGACGTACTGGTCCCACCACTCCGACCAGTGCCGCACCTTGCCGTGGTGCAGCAGGTACGCCTCCAGCTCGGCGAAGCGGGGCCGCAGGTCGCCGATCTCCACGCCGACGGCGTCGCCGTGCAGCGCCGCCTCCTCCTCGTGGGTCGCCGCCGCCTCCTGCGGCGCACCGTCGGCGGGGCCGCCCGCCTCGCCCCCGCCCCCGGCAGGGTCCCGGGGCGACCACTGGAACACGTGGTCGACCGAGCGGTCCACCAGCACCAGCTCCACGCCGGGGGTCTCCAGCGCGTACGCGATGGCCTGGTACTCCGCTGACGCCTCGGTGATCGGGGCGACGACGCTCAGCGGCGCCCACTCGACGGGGAACCCGTCCAGCTTCGAGGCGAACGCCTGCACCGCCACCGGCAGCCGGCAGTTGCGCAGCTCGCCCAGCAGGGGTTGCAGGTCCTCGCACAGCTCCAGGTAGATGACCTTCGGCCGCTTCGCGCGCAGCCGGCGCACCATGGCCAGCGCGGAGGCCGGCGAGTGGTGGCAGACCGGAAAGATCTCCAGCCGCTCGCCGAGCGCCCGGTCGACGTCGTCGACCATCCCGGTGAGGATGCCGGCGAGCGCACCCGGGCTGCCGGCGAACATCTCGGCGGCGTCGGTGAGCTGCTCGCGCAGCCCCCGGAACGCGCCGGACGCGGCGCCGGGGGCCGGGGACCGGTCCCCGGCGGGCCCGGTGGCGCCGGCCGGCGACCCGGCCGGTGGGATCACGCCGGAGGACGGTGGTGGGGTCGCGCCGGGGGGCGGTGGTGGGGTCGCGCCGGGCGGCGCGGTCGTCGGGCCGGTCACGACAGGTTGGCGATCGCCTGGCGGCCACCGTCGAGGAAGCCCTCCCAGGAGCCGCCGTCCTTCTTGGCCCGGGGCTCCACGACGCCGTGCAGGTACTTGTTGAGGATGGCCAGGTCCTCCGGGCTGCGCCGGGCCAGCGAGCCGACCAGCGAGCCGGCGAGGGTCGCGGCGCTCAGGGTGCGGTCGCCGAAGAACTGGCTGTGCAGGATCGCGTCCTCCAGCACGCCGATCTGCTCGGCGGTGGACAGCGCCGACTCCAGCTTCTCGTCGTCGCTGGTGGCCGAGGCCGCGGCGGCCCGCAGGTCGGCGAAGCTCTGCAGCAGGATGTCCAGCAGGGTGGGCGGGACGTCCAGCTCGATGCTGTGCCGGCGCAGCAGCTCCTCGGTGCGGAACCGGACGATCTCCGCCTCGCTGCGCTTGTTGGTCACCACGGGGATGCGGACGAAGTTGAACCGTCGCTTCAGGGCCGAGGACAGGTCGTTGACGCCCCGGTCCCGGCTGTTGGCGGTCGCGATGATGGAGAAGCCGGGCTTGGCGAAGACGATGTTGTCGTCGTCCAGCTCGGGGATGGAGACGTACTTCTCCGACAGGATGGAGATCAGCGCGTCCTGCACGTCGCTGGTGGAGCGGGTCAGCTCCTCGAACCGGCCGATCACCCCCTGTTCCATCGCGGTCATGATCGGCGAGGGGATCATCGAGTCCCGGGACTGCCCCTTGGCGATCACCATGGAGACGTTCCACGAGTACTTGATGTGGTCCTCGGTGGTGCCGGCGGTGCCCTGCACGACGAGGGTGGAGTTGCCGCAGATCGCGGCGGCGAGCAGCTCGGCCAGCCAGCTCTTGCCGGTGCCCGGGTCGCCGATCAGCAGCAGGCCCCGGTCGGAGGCGAGGGTGACGATGGCCCGCTCGACGAAGCTGCGGTCGCCGAACCACTTCTGGGCGACCTCCCGGTCGAGCCCGTCGGCCCGCTCGGAGCCGAGCACGAACAGCCGCACCATGCGGGGGCTCAGCCGCCAGGAGAACGGCTTCGGGTCGGTGTCGACCGACTCCAGCCAGGCCAGTTCCTCGGCGAACTTGACCTCGACGGGGGCACGCAACATCTCGGACATGTCAGGGGTCTCCTAGGTGAGGAAGTTCTTGAGCTCGAAGACGAGTTTGCGGATGTGGCCGGAGATGACCGGGGTGCCCAGGTCCTTGAGGCGCTGGCGGAACCAGGGGTTGACGATCTGGCTGCCGGAGCTGTTGACCGAGCCGACCGGGATGAACTTCACCCCGGAGCGGTGCACCGCCTCGATGCCGTCGAACAGCGGCTGCGAGCGGCTGAACTCGTAGAAGTCCGAGATCCAGACCATGACGGTGTTGCGCGGCTCTGTGATCTTGGGCCGGGCCATGGCCATCGCCACCGGCCCGTCGTTGCCACCGCCGAGCTTCGTGCGCAGCAGCACCTCGAACGGGTCGTGCACCCACGGGGTCAGGTCCAGCGCCCGGGTGTCGTACGCGATGAGGTGCACGTCCACCTTGGGCAGCCCGGCGAAGATGGACGCCAGGATGGTGCAGTTGACCATCGAGTCGACCATCGAGCCGGACTGGTCGACCACCACGATCAGCCGGGCCGGGGTGGTGCGCCGGGCGGTCTGCCGGTAGTAGAGCTTGTCGACGTAGAGGCGCTGGTCCTCCGGGCTCCAGTTGGTGAGGTTCTTCCAGATCGTGCGGTCCAGGTCCAGGTTGCGGAACACCCGCTTCGGCGGCACCGACCGGTCGATCGTGCCGACGCTGGTCTGCTCGACCTGGGTGCGCAGCACCTCGGCGACCTCGTCGACGTACCGGCGGATCAACGCCTTCGCGTTGGCCAGCGCCACCCCGGACAGGTTGGACTTGTCCCGCAGCAGCTGTTCGATCAGCGACATGCTCGGGGTGAGCTTCGCGGCCAGCTTCGGGTCGGCGAGCACCTCGCGCAGGTGCATCCGGCGCACCAGGTCGCCCTCCAGACCGGCCAGCACGCCACCCAGCCCGCCGCCGGCCCCGGCCTGCCGGCGCAGCTCACCCGGCTCGCAGCCGAGCGCCCGCTCGAACCAGCCGGCGTCGGACTGCCACCGGGCGAGCTGGCTGGCGCTGACACTGCCCCCGCCGGTGGCGAAGACGTTGAGCAGCAGCTTGGACACCAGCGCCGCCCGCCGCACCTCGGCCTGCCCCGCCGCGGCCGGCTCGTCGTCCGCCGGCTGGTCGGGGGTGAGCAGGCCGTCCAGCTCGGTGGCGAGGCCGGGGAAGCGCTGGACCACGGTGTCGACGGAGACCGACGGGTCGAGCAGCGCGGCCGGCAGGCCGAGGTCGTCGACGACAGCCACGCTCGCCGCCTCCAGGGACGGCTGCTCGTCGGCGGGGTCGAAGAGCCGGGCCAGCAGCCGCCAGTAGAGCACCTGCCGACGGTTGGCGTCGGCGTTCACCTGCGCGCCTCCTCCGGGCGCCTCTGGGGTCGCGCTCATCGGCGCAGCAGCCGTCCGGCGCGTTCCCGCAGCACGGCGACGGAGTCGCCGGCCTTCGTTTCGGCCTTGGCGACCTTCGGGTCGGTGGGGCCCTGTGCCCAGTCGCCGTTGTGCGCGGTGACCGCGGCTCGCTTGACCGTGGCCTGCACGGCGAGCGGCTGCACCGTCCACCGGCCGTCCCAACGCAGCAGCCCCAGGCAGGCCGTCGAGGCGGCGACCAGGGCCGGGGTGAGCGGGCCGCAGGCCGGCAGCCGGTCGACGTCCACCGCGACGCGTTCCCCGTCGACGGTGAACCGGAGGCCGCCGTCCTCGTCGGTGTCGACGGCGTACCCCTCCAGCAGCACCGGCTCGGCGACGGCGACCGGGTGCCGGCCGAGCGGCGGGACCGGCGCGGCGACCGCGGTGGGCAGCAGCACCCGGGCGGTGGCGAACGGGTCGGCCGGCTCGCCGGGACGGGCCTGCCCGTCGCGCCACCACAGGTCGCCGCCGGACAGCGGAAGGTCGGTCACCTCCAGGCTGCGGTGCTCGGCGAGCGCGCCCAGCAGGACCGGGTGGTCGGTGAGCAGCCGCCACAGCGCCGGCCCGACGATGGTGTCGACCTTGGCGGCGGCGACGCCGGTGCGCACGAGGCGGGCCGGGCCGCCGTCGGCCGGTTCGAGGACGGCGTGTGCCTGCACCTGGACGGCGGTGGCGTGTTCGTGCACGTCGACGCCGAGCACCAGCAGCCGCCCGGAGACGGTCTCGACGCCGGCGGCGGACGGGTCGGGGACGCCGGCGGCCTCCTGGGCGAGCAGCACGGCGCGGGCCCACAGGTCGGCCCAGCGGCGGGCCGGCACGGCCGGCATCGTGGCGACCGGGCAGGACGCGCGCAGCTCGGCGGCCAGGCCGTCGAGGAGGACGGCCAGCCGGCGCAGCGCCGGGACGGCGAGGGTCGCCTCGACCGGCCGGCCGCCGGCCGCGACCAGGTCGTGGTCGACGCCGCGCCAGCCGGTGATGGCCAGCTCGGTCAGCCAGGACCGGGCGGCGGACAGCGGGGCCGCCGCCTCGGCGGGCGGCGGGCCGGCGGGCGGGGTCGGCCGCGCGGCGCGTTCCCGGCCGAGGGCGGCGTCGGCCCCGGCGAGCAGTGCGTCGTGCGCCGCGCCGAGCAGGGCGGTGCGCGCCCCCGCCAGGGCGGCCAGGTGCTCGTCGGCCGGCGACCCGGCGGTGAGCTTGGCGACCGCCTCGGCGACCCGGTCGCCGAGCGGGGTGGCGGCCAGGGCGGCGGCGAGGTCGCCGAGCGCGGCGGCCTGCGCCTCGCCCACCCGGGCCAGGCCGGCGACGAGCGCGTCGTCGAGGCCGGCGACCAGGTGCAGGGCCGGGGCGAGGCCGGCCGGCGCGGCGTCGCGCAGCGCGGTGAGCTGGGCCCCGCGCATCAGCGGCCCGCCCCGGTCGCCGGGAACCAGTGCAGCTCGGGCAGCGGGCCGTCGGTGGCCGGCAGCTCCAGGTAGGCCAGGTGGCGCAGGAACCGGCTGAACACCACCGCCGCCGGGGTCTGCTCGTGGTGGCCGTCGAGCCGGCGGGCCAGGTCGGCGCCGGTCCGCGCCCCGTCGGTGACGTCGATGCGCAGGTACCGGCCGACGCGCTCCACGCCGTACTGGAGGACGGCCTCGTCGAGCAGGGCGTGCAGGTGCTTGCAGGGCGCGCCGCGCAGGCCGCCGCAGGGCCGGTTGTTGTTGGTGGAGCAGTTGAAGCCGTGGCTGCCGGCCGCGATCGAGGAGACGTAGACCCGCTCGATGTCGGAACCGCTGGACACCACCCCCTGCAACCGGCCGTCCGCCAGCTCGACGAAGGGGACCTTCGCCAGCTTGCGGGGACGCACCGCGGGCAGCACCGGCGCGAGGCTGCGCCGCTCCCACGGGACGTGCTCCGTCTCCAGCACCTACGACCTCCGCACCCGGTGCGCCCGCGGGCGCACCGACTCCGCGCCGACGATGGGCCGGCGCACGACGAAAAGGGGGTGACGGGCGCGACGACCCGCCGGAACCGGGGCCACCGGGGCGCCCGTCCTGAGAAAGATCTTGCCTCACGGGTACGACAGGAAACGCCGGCCCCGGGGGCTCGGCGGCCGGTGCGGGCCCGTACACCTGCGTTCCCGGCGCGCCGACGACCCGCCGGCCCGGGAGCATCGCCCGGGTGGCCCGAGTCGGCCCGGGGTGCGACACGTCCCGGCTGGTGGCAATCTGGCCCGGGCGGGCCGGCACGCACAGTACGGTGACGGCCGCGCAACGGTTGAGCAGGTGCGGGAGGAGAGCCGGAAAATGGCCGAGGAGATCACCACCACCGACGAGTGGCGGGCGCTGGCGGCGCACGCGGAGAAGGCCCGGGACGCGCACCTGCGCGACCTGTTCGCCGCCGACCCGGACCGGGGTGAACGCCTCGCCGGTGAGGTGGCGGACCTGCACGTCGACTGGAGCAAGAACCTCGTCACCGACGAGACGCTCACCCTGCTCGCCGCCCTGGCGCGGCGGGCCCGACTGACCGACCGGATCGCCGCGATGTTCTCCGGCGCGCCCATCAACGCCACGGAGCACCGGGCGGTGCTGCACACCGCGCTGCGCCTGCCGCAGGACGCCTCGCTGATCGTGGACAGCCGGGACGTGGTGGCCGACGTGCACGAGGTGCTGGACCGGATGGCCGCGTTCGCCGACCGGGTCCGCTCCGGGCAGTGGGTCGGGCACACCGGCGGGCGGATCCGCACGGTGGTCAACATCGGCATCGGCGGCTCCGACCTCGGGCCGGTCATGGCGTACGAGGCGCTGAAGGCGTACCGGGACGCCGGGATCTCCTGCCGGTTCGTCTCCAACATCGACCCCACCGACATCGCCGAGGCCACCGCCGACCTGGACCCGGCGAGCACCCTGTTCGTGGTGGTGTCGAAGACGTTCTCCACCCAGGAGACCCTGGCCAACGCCCGGCAGGCGCGCGACTGGCTGCTGGCCGGCCTCGGCGGCGACGACTCGGCCGTGGCCCGGCACTTCGTCGCGGTGAGCACCAATGCCGATCGGGTGCGGGACTTCGGCATCGACCCGGAGAACATGTTCGGCTTCTGGGACTGGGTGGGCGGCCGGTACTCGCTGCCCTCGGCCGTCGGGCTGTCGGTGATGCTGGCGGTCGGGCCGGAGCGCTTCCGCGAGCTGCTGGGCGGGTACCACGCCGTCGACGAGCACTTCCGGACCACGCCGGTGGAGCGCAACGTGCCGGCGCTGCTCGGGCTGCTCAACGTGTGGTACACGAACTTCCTCGGCGCGCAGACCCACGCGGTGCTGCCGTACTCGCAGTACCTGAACCGCTTCCCGGCGTACCTGCAGCAGCTCACCATGGAGAGCAACGGCAAGTCGGTGACCCTGGACGGCACGCCGGTGTCGTACGACACCGGGGAGATCTTCTGGGGCGAGCCGGGCACCAACGGCCAGCACGCCTTCTACCAGCTGATCCATCAGGGCACCCGGCTGGTGCCGGCGGACTTCATCGGGTTCAGCCGCCCCCGGCACGACCTGGCCGACATGCACGACCTGTTCATGTCGAACTTCTTCGCGCAGACCGCCGCGCTGGCCTTCGGCCGGACCCGGGAGCAGGTCGAGGCGGAGGGCACGCCGGCCGAGCTGGCGCCGCACAAGGTGATGCCGGGCAACCACCCGACCACCTCGATCACCGCAGCCGAGCTGACCCCGGCGGTGCTCGGCCAGCTCATCGCGCTGTACGAGCACATCGTGTTCACCGAGGGCGCGATCTGGGACATCAACCCGTTCGACCAGTGGGGCGTGGAGCTGGGCAAGGTGATGGCCAACCAGCTCGCGCCGCTGCTCACCGGGGACGAGGCCGACCTGTCCGGGCTGGACTCGTCCACCCGCGCCCTGATCGCCCGGTACCGGACGCAGCGGCACACTGACTGATCGTCACCGCCGTCCAACCTGATCGGCCGACGCCCGCAGGGGCGTCGGCCGATTAGTCTTCTCGCGGGCCCGAAACATCTCCGCCCCGGCCCCGGCGGTTTCCTTCCAGATCACACGGCCTCGCGCTGACTTTTGTCACCCCCGACCCGTGTAACACGCATTCCGCTTCGTGACTTAGGGCACTGGGTTCGGGCGGCCACCTCCACGAAACTCGATTCAACGCCGGAGAACGGAACCGGCCGGGATCGCGGAGGGGGCCACGGTGGACGAGCGCTACGACAACTACTGCGCCGCTGACCGGCTCTTCTACGACTCGCTCGGCAGCGCGGTCGCGCAGCCGGCCTTCGCCGCCGCCGAGCGGGACGTGCCCGTGGGCTGGCGCCGCGAGTCGCTCGACGACTGGCTGATCCACGCTCCGGAGGGCGGCTCGCTGCCGCAGCAGGGCTGGAAGATCCACGTGTCGGCCACCCTCGCCAACGCCGAGCGGGTGCTCGACGCCGTGTGGGCGTACTGCGTGCCGCGCGGGCTGTCGTTCAAGTTCCTGCGCGGCCCGCGCACCCTGCTGCTGCGCAACTCCAAGTACGCGTCCCGCTCGGCCAGCGGCAAGTTCGTCACCATCTACCCCCGGGACACCGCCGAGCTGGAGCTGGCCTGCAAGGAACTCGACGCGCTGCTGGGCGGCGAGGACGGGCCGTACATCCTCAGCGACCTGCGCTACGGCGCCGGCCCGGTCCACGTGCGCTACGGCGGCTTCGCCCGCCGCTACTGCCTCTCCCCGGACGGGCAGGTGGTCCCCGCGATCGCCGACGGCACCGGCACGCTGGTGCCCGACCGCCGCGACCCCGTGTTCCACCTCCCGGACTGGGTCACCCTGCCGGACTTCCTCGCCCCGCACCTGGCCGCCCGCGGCGCCACCAGCACCACCGAGGTGCCGTACCGGATCGAGAAGGTCATCCACTTCTCCAACGGCGGGGGCCTGTACGTGGGCCGGGACCTGCGCACCGACACCGAGGTGGTGCTCAAGGAGGCCCGCCCGCACGCCGGCCTGGACGCCGACGGCATCGACGCGGTGGCCCGGCTGGAGCGGGAGGCCGCCGCCCTGCGCCGGCTCGCCGACCTGCCCCAGGTGCCCGCCGTGCACGACGAGTTCGCCCTCGGCGAGCACCGCTTCCTGGCCCTGGAGTTCATCGAGGGCCGGGCGCTGAACAAGGTCGTCGTCGACCGGTACCCGCTCATCGACGCCGACGCCACCGAGGCAGACCGGGCGGCGTACGCCGACTGGGCGCGGGGCGTCCTGACGCAGGTCGAGACGATCGTCGCCGCGATCCACGAGCGCGGCCTGGTCTACGGCGACCTGCACCTGTTCAACATCATGGTCCGCCCCGACGACCGGGTGGCGCTGGTCGACTTCGAGGTCACCGCGCCGATCGAGGGGCACCGCCGGCCGGGGCTGCGCAACCAGGGGTTCGCCGCGCCCGGCGACCGGACCGGCCCGGCGGTCGACCGGTACGCCCTGGCCTGCCTGCGCCTGGCGCTGTTCCTCCCGCTGACCCAGCTCGTCCGGATCGCCCCGGACAAGGCCGCGCACCTGGCCGACGTGATCGCCGAGAGCTTCCCGGTCCCCCGGCCGTGGCTGGCCGAGGCGGTCGCCGAGATCACCGGGACCGCCGCGCCCACCGCTCCCGGCCGAGAGGCCGGTGCCGGGGCCTCCGTGCCCGCCGCCGACCCGCGCCGGTACGACCTCGACGGCGACTGGCCCGACGTGCGGCGGCGGATCGCCACCGCCATCCTCGCCAGCGCCACCCCGGACCGCGACGACCGGCTCTTCCCCGGCGACATCGCGCAGTTCCACACCGGCGGGCTCAACCTCGCCCACGGCGCCGCCGGGGTGCTGCACGCCCTGGCCGTCAGCGGCGCGGGCCGCCGACCCGAGCACGAGGACTGGCTGGTGCGGCGGGCCACCGCCCCCGCGTCCGGCACCCGGCTGGGCTTCTACGACGGCCTGCACGGGGTGGCGTACGCGCTGGAGCACCTCGACCGCCGGTCCGACGCCCTCGACGTGCTCGACATCTGCCTGCGCCAGCCCTGGGCCGAGCTGGACCTGAGCCTGGCCAGCGGCCTGTCCGGGATCGCACTGAACCTCGCCGAGCTGGCCGGGCGCACCGGGGAGACCGGGCTGCGCGACGCCGCCGACAGGGTGACGGCGGCCGTCGTCGAACGGCTCGCCGACGACCCCGGGCCGGACATCAGCGGCGGACGCAACCCGTACGCGGGCCTGCTGCGCGGTCGTACCGGGCCGGCGCTGCTGCTGCTGCGGCTGCACGAGCTGACCGGCGAGGAGGCCCTGCTGGATCACGCGGCCACCGCGCTGCGCCAGGACCTGCGCCGGTGTGTGGTGCGCCCGAACGGCGCGCTGGAGGTCAACGAGGGCTGGCGGACCATGCCGTACCTCGGGCAGGGCAGCGTCGGCATCGGGCTGGTGCTGGACCAGTACCTGCGCCACCGCGCCGACGAGCGGTTCGCCGAGGCGAGCGCCGGGGTACGCCGGGCAGCCCGGTCCCCGTTCTACGCCCAGTCCGGCCTCTTCGCCGGGCGGGCCGGGATCATCGCGTACCTGGCCACCCTGACCGACGACCCGGGGCAGCGCCGCGAGCTGGACGCGCAGCTGCGCCGGCTCGCCTGGCACGCCCTGCCGTACGGCGGTGGCACCGCCTTTCCCGGCGAGCAGCTCCTGCGGCTGTCCATGGACCTGGGCACCGGTTCCGCCGGGGTGCTGCTCGCGCTGGCCGCCGCGCGGCACGACGAGCCGGTGGTCCTGCCCTTCCTCGCGCCGCTGGCCGGCGCGCCGAGACTCCCTCGCAGCGGCGAGGGCCACCCTGACCGCACCCACCACGGAAGGAGGTGATTTGACATGGCGCTCCTCGACCTCCAGGGCCTCGAGATGGCCCCGGCCGACCGCACCGGCGGCGGCTCCAGCGCGAGCCTGCTGCTCTGCGGCGACAGCTCGCTCTCCATCACCACCTGCAACTGACCGTACCGACCACACCGACCACCATGGATGGAGGTGATTCGACATGGCACTTTTGGACCTCCAGGGCCTCGAGATGGCCCCGGCCGACCGCACCGGCGGCGGCTCCAGCGCGAGCCTGCTGCTCTGCGGCGACAGCTCGCTCTCCATCACCACCTGCAACTGACCGGGTCGATCCGCGGCGCCCCGGGTGGACAGAACAAGTCCACCCGGGGCCGCCCGCCGTTCGAGGGGGAACCGATGCGCACGGGCGACGGGCTGTTGCGGCGGGTGGTCCGCGACGCCGGGGGGTGGACGGCCGCGCTGGCCGCGGTCACGCTGACCGGCGCCGTCGCCGAGCTGCTGCTGCCGGCGGTGCTCGGCCTCGCCGTCGACGCGGCGCTGACCGGCGGCACCCGGTGGTGGCCGGCCGCCGCCTGCGCCCTGGTCGTCGTCCTGGTCGCCACCGACACCCTCGGCGACCTGGCCAGCGGGTACGGCGCCGCCCGCGCCACCGCCCGGATCCGGGCGCGCCTGCTGCGGCACCTGTTCGCCCTCGACGTGCGCACCGCCCGCCGGCACCCGGTCGGGGACCTGGTCGGCCGGCTGGTCGGGCAGGCCGCCGACGCCGGTCAGGCCGGCACCGCCGTAGTGTTCAGCGCGATCGCGGTGCTCCCCCCGCTGGGCAGCGTCGTCGCGCTCACCCTGATCGAGCCGGTGCTCGGGGTCACCCTGCTCGCCGGGCTCGTGCTGCTGGCCGGCCTGATGCGCGCGTTCGTCACCGATGCCTCGGCGGCCACCGCCGGCTACCAGAAGGCCCTGAACTCGATCGCCGGCCGGCTGCTGGAGTCCCTGGCCGGCGCCCGGACCATCGCCGCCGCCGCGACCCGCGGCCGGGAGGAGGAGCGGATCCTCACCGCGCTGCCGGAGCTTCGCGGGTACGGCCGGCGCGGCTGGGAGCTGCTGGCCCGGGCCAGCGCCCGCACCGCCGCCGTGGCGCCGCTGCTGCAACTGAGCGTGGTCGCCGTCGGCGGGTACGCGCTGACCGCCGGCTGGCTCACCCCCGGCCAGCTCGTCTCGGCGGTCCGCTACGCGGCCACCGGCGCCGGGCTGGGCGCGGTGCTGGCCACCCTGAACCGCCTGGTGCGCAGCCGCTCCGGAGCGGCCCGGGTCGCCGAGCTGCTGGCGTACCCGGCGCCGGCCGACGGCGACCGGCCGCTGCCGCCGGGCCGTGGGGCGCTGCGGCTGAGTTCGGTGAGCGTGTACGCCGACGACGGCCGGCCCGTCCTCGACGGCGTCGACCTGACCGTCCCGGCCGGGGCAACGGTGGCCGTGGTCGGACCGTCCGGCGCCGGCAAGTCCACCCTCGCCGCCGTCGCCGGACGGCTGCACGACCCGGACGCCGGCGAGGTGCGCCTCGACGGGGTGCCGCTGCCCCGGCTGCGTCCGGACGCCCTGCGCCGGGCCGTCGGGTACGCCTTCGACCGGCCGGCGCTGGTCGGTGCGACCGTGCACGACGCGATCGGGCTGGCCCTGCCCCCGGACGGGGCCGCGCCGCCGGCCGACGGCTCCCCGGCCACCCCCGCCGTACGGCGGGCCGCCGAGACGGCGGCGGTCGCCGACGTCGTCGACCGGCTGCCGGCGGGCTTCCGCACCCCGCTGGCCGACACGCCGCTGTCCGGCGGCGAGGCCCAGCGGCTCGGGCTGGCCCGGGCCTTCGCCGCAGCCGACCGGCTGCTGATCCTCGACGACGCCATGTCCAGCCTGGACACCGTCACCGAGCACCGGATCGCCCGGGCGGTGGCGGGGCAGCCGGGCGAGCGGACGCGGCTGGTGGTCACCCACCGGGTCGCCACGGCGGCGGGCGCGGACCTGGTCGCCTGGCTCGACGGCGGCCGGCTGCGTGCCCTCGCCCCGCACCGGCGGCTCTGGGCGGACCCGGCCTACCGGGCGGTCTTCCACGCCGACGGGC
Organism: Micromonospora sp. NPDC020750; assembly: GCF_044334565.1. NCBI lineage: Bacteria > Bacillati > Actinomycetota > Actinomycetes > Micromonosporales > Micromonosporaceae > Micromonospora > Micromonospora sp. NPDC020750. Next base: position 262,567 of record NZ_JBIRTH010000004.1, on the reverse strand, counting down.
AGAGCGGATGAGTCGCCGGGGACTCGGCACCAGCCACCGGGGACCCCGGATCGATCGCCGGGGCGACCCGGGCGCGACCCGCCCCGGGGTGCGGCAGGTCACCTGGGCGGCGCTGCGGGCCCGCCGGCCGGTCGTGGCGCGGCTCGCCGGTTGGTCGGTCGTCGAGGCGCTGCCTGCGCTGCTCTCCGGCGCGCTGGTCGCGCGGGCGGTCGACGAAGGCTTCCTGGCCGGCCGGCCGGGCGTGGGCCTGGGCTGGCTGGGGCTGCTCGCCGGGGCGGTGCTCGTCGGCGCGGTGGCGACCGGCCGGACGTACCGGAGCCTCGGCGCGGTGGTCGAGCCGTTCCGGGACGACCTCGCCGCCCGGGTGGTCCGGGCGGCCCTGCGGGACGCCACCCGGGCCGGCGGACGCGCGGACAGCGCCGCAGCGGCCCGGCTGACCCACCAGGTGGAACTGGTCCGGGACACCTTCGCCGGCCTGTTGATGGTGACCCGGGGCTTCCTGTTCGCCGCCGGGGCGGCCCTGCTGGGGCTGGTCGCCCTGGACCCGGTGGTCGCGGCGCTGGTGGCCGCGCCCCTGGTCGCCGGGCTGGCCGTGTTCCTCGGTGCGCTGCCGGCGATGGCCGGGCAGCAGCGCCGGTACGTCCGCGCCGGCGAGGAGCTGGGCCGGGCCGGCGCGTCCGCGCTGTCCGGGCACCGGGACGTGCGGGCGTGCGGGGCGGCCGGGCGGGTCGTCGCCGACGTGGGTCGGCGGGTGGCGGACCAGGCCGCCGCCGAGCGCGTCCTGAGCCGGATGTCCGCCGTGCGCAGCCTCAGCCTCGGCGTGGGCGGCTGGCTGCCGCTGGCGGTGCTGCTGCTGGCCGCGCCCCGGCTGGTGGACCGGGGACTGACCGCCGGCGCGTTGCTCGGCGCGCTGATCTACGTCTCCACCGGCCTGCAGCCGGCCCTGCACGCCCTGGTGCAGGGCATCGGCGGCGGCGGTCTGCGCTACGTGGTCACCCTGGACCGCATCCTGCGGACCTGCCCGGACCCCACGGACGAGCCCGACTCCCGGCGCGGCACCCCGCCGGGGGCCGCCGCGCCGGCCGGCCGTCCGGACGAGCAGGCACCGGGAGCGCCGGACCCGGGCCCGCCCGGCGGCACCGAACCGGCCGTGCGGGTGCGCGGGCTGACCTTCCGCTACGGCGCGGCGGCCCGACCGGTGCTGGCGGACGTCACCCTGAGCCTGCCCGTCGGGGAGCACCTCGCCGTGGTCGGGGCGAGCGGGGCGGGCAAGTCCACCCTGGCCGCGCTGCTGTCCGGCCTGCTCGCCCCGCAGGCCGGCACGGTGCTCCTGGGCGGGGTTCCGGTGGCCGGCGCCCCGCCGGCCGCGCTGGCCCGGCTGCGGGTGCTGGTGCCGCAGGAGGCGTACGTCTTCACCGGCTCGCTTGCCGACAACCTGCGCTACCTGTGCCCGGAGGCCGACGACGGCACCATGTCGGACGCCGTCGACGCCCTCGGGGCCGGGGCGCTGGCAGCCCGGCTCGGCGGGCTGAATGGGGCGGTGACGCCCGGCGCGCTCTCCGCCGGCGAGCGGCAACTCGTCGCCGCGGTGCGGGCGTACCTGTCCCCCGCCCCGCTGGTGATCCTCGACGAGGCGACCTGTCACCTGGACCCGGCGGCCGAGGCGACGGTGGAGGACGCGTTCGCCCGCCGGCCCGGCACCCTGGTGGTGATCGCGCACCGGATCAGCTCCGCCGTCCGGGCCGGCCTGGTGCTCGTGGTCGACGGCGAGCGGCCGGTGGCCGGCACGCACGAGGAGTTGCTGGCCCGGTCGGCGGCCTACCGGGAGCTCGTCGGGCACTGGGACGACCGGCCCACGCCGGCACCGGCACCGGCCCGACGGGGCTGACGCACCCGCCCCGCCGCCGCACCCGCCCCGCCGCCCCGCCGCCCCCCTCCGCTCGGCTCGGCTCGGCTCCGTGAGCCGCCGCGCCTCCTCGGCGGCTCACGGGGGCAGTCTTGTGTCAGATCCAGCCGGACTCGCGGGCCACCCGGACCGCCTCGACCCGGGTCCGGGCCCCGGTCTTGCGGGCGATCCGCCCGAGGTGGTTGCGGACGGTGCCGTGCGAGAGCCGCAGCGACCCGGCCACCTCGGCGACCGGGGCTCCGGCGGCGGTCAACCGCAGCACCTCGGTCTCCCGTTCGGTCAACGGGCTGTCGGCGCTGAGCGCCGCCAGCACCAGCTCGGCGTCCACCACCGACTCGTGCCGGGCGAGCCGCCGGATCCCGTCGACCACCCGGTGCGGGGCCACGTCGCTGGCCAGGATGCCGACCGTGCGGCCCGGGGAGAACACGCTGTACAGGCCCCGGGCGCGGCGGGGGTCGGCGAGCACCAGCAGGGGGCACCTGTGCGCCGCAGCGCCGTCGGTGATCAGGTCGAAGTCCACCACCGCGACGTCCGGCCGGCCGACGCGGACCGCCTGGCCGACCGCGTCGCCGCGGCCCACCTCCGCCACCACGTGGATGTCCTCCTCGGCGGCGAGGACGAGCGACAACGCGCCCCGGACCAGGGCACCGTCCAGGGCGAGCAGGGTACGGATCACGGCGGGCCTCTCCCGAGCAGCTCCATTGATCACGGACAGTCAATATTCAAACACGTTACTGACGGGTCCGCTCGGTGAGCGGGCGGGCCCGACACGCATCCGCGTCGGGCCCGCCCGCGACGGCTACAGCCAGCCGTCCCGTTGCGCCAGTCGGACGGCCTCCATCCGGTTGCGGGCACCGGTCTTGTGCAGGATGGCCGACAGGTGGTTGCGCACCGTCCCGTGGGCCAGGAAGAGCCGACGGGCGATCTCCTTGAGCGGCAGGCCCTCGGCCGCCACCCGCAGCACCTCCAGCTCCCGGCGGGTCAACGGGTTGACCGGCGGGCTCAGCACGGCCACCGCGGCGGCCGGGTCGATGACCCGCTCACCGGCGGCGGTCGTCCGGACCGCGCGCACCAGCTCCGACAGTCCGGCGTCCTTGCTGACCAGGCCGCGCGCGCCGGCCGCCAGAGCCGCCTCGACCAGCGGCGGGCTCCAGCGGTGGCTCATCGCCAGCACGGCCGTTCCCGGGGCCTCGACGGCCACCTTCGCCACCACCCAGGCCGACTCGGGCACCTCCGGCTTCAGCTCCAGCACCAACACCTCGGGGTGCTCCCGGCGCAGCACCCCCCACAACTCACCGATGCCGGCCGCATCGGCGACGACCTCGATGTCCTCCTCGTTCGACAGCGCGGCGCACAGCGCGCTGCGCAGCAGTCCCATGTCCTCGGCCACGACGACGTGGATCACCACGTATCTCCGATCTCGGGTACGCGTCGCACCGCCCGGACCACCCGGCTCGATGCCGGGGACGGGTACGGTGCGCGCGGGAACGGACAGCGTCGGCCCGGAGCGGCACCCCGACGGGTGCTCACGGGCCACGGTGGGCCACGTCGGGCGGTCGCACGGCAGGGGGCCGGCGACCGCGGGACGGGCCGGGCCGCGGGCTCAGCCGGGGCGGACGGTCACCGCCGGGGCGCGGCCGTCGACCGGAACCGACGAGCGCGTGGTGCGCTCCCGGCCACCGGTGTACGACGGCCAGCGGGCGTCGTCGGCCGAGGCGGGCACGGGCCCGGAGGTGGCACGGGCGTCGTCGGCGCGCTCGGTGGCCGGAACCGACCGGCCGGGCCCGCCCGACGGCTGCGCCTCGGCCACCGTACCGACCTGCCCCGAGGCAGCCCGGGCCGCGCCGGGGACGGCCGGACCGGCCGTCCACCCGGTCGGGGACGCCGACGCCACGGCCGGCCCGGAGGACACGCCGCCGACCAGGCCAGGCGACGGCGTGGCGGGAACGGGGGCGGGGACGGGGGCGGGGATGGGGAACGGCGACGCCCCCGGCCCGACCGGCCCGCCGGGGGACGGCGCGGGATCGGCCGGTGGGGTCGCGGGCCCGGGTGGGCCCGCCGGGTCGGCCGGGTCGGCCGGCAGGCCCGGCAGCGCCGGCAGCAGCGGGGTGAGCAGCTCGTCGACCAGCACCAGGACCGGGGGCAGGATCTGCTGCGCCGCCCCGTTGACCGTGTCTGCCAGGGCCGTCGTGAGGCTCCCGACGAGCGCCGGCAGGCGGGCCGTCACGCCGCCGACCGGGCCGGGGGGCATCGGGTCACCGGGCGTCACCGGACGCGGCCGCCCGTTCCCGGCCGGTGGGCCCTGTGGGCCGCCGGTCGCCCCGGCGACGGCCGACGCCACGTCGGGGACGCCTGGCCGGACGGCCGGACGGAAGTCCGGCCGGGTCGCTCCGTCGCCACCCGGCGACGGCGCACCGGACCCGGGACGCGTCTCGGGCGCCGACGCCGCACCGGACCCGGGCCGGGCGTGGGGCCGCGACGGCTCGCCGGACCCGGGCCGGGCGTCGGGCGGCGCGGGCCGGACCGGGCCCGGGGCGTCGGGCTCTGCCGGACGGGGAGCCGCCGGCGGCAGCGGCACCAGCAGCGGGCTGATGGGCCGGTCAACGAGGAGGTCCGGGCGGGAGGAGCCGGGCCGACCACCGTCGGAGGAGCCGCGGTCGGGACCGCCACGGTCGGGACCGGCGGGCCGGGCGTGGTCGGCGCGGGCGGGACCGGCGGGCCGGGCGTGGTCGGCGCGGGCGGGCAGGATGCCGTCGAGGGCACCGGCCAACGGGCCCGCCGAGCGGGGCGCCCCGTCGGGGCCCGCTGCGGCCGGAGGCCGGCCGCCGTCGTGCGCGGCGGCGGGGCCGGCGAGCAGCACGGCCCCGACGATCCCGGCACCCGTCGCGGCCAGCAGCAGCGCGATCCGCCGCACGACCCGGGACACCCCCACCTCCCCCACCCCCGCCCCCGCCTCCCCCGCGTGCACTTTCACGGAATGTGTGGCATCGACGCGCGCCATAGCCACACATTCCGTGAAAGTGCACGCACCGGGAACCCGCGCGACCGGGGAGGCGTCGGCGCGGCGCGGCGACGCGGTCACCACGGCCGGTGCGGAGCGGACAGCGGGACAGCGGGACAACGCACGCGGACAGCCCCCCTCCTCGATGACGTCGACACATCGTAACGATGCCGTCACCCCCACGCATCCCCCGGCCGGCCCGGTCCTGCCGGGCGAGCCGGTCGGTCACCCCGGCCGGAAGATGGCCGCGCAGGGCGGCGAACCGGGCCACCGTGAGGTACGACGGGTCGGCCCCTGCGGCTGGCGGAACACCTTCAGTCCGGCCGACCGCGGGTCAACGTGCGGACGGGGCCGGGCCGGGGGTCAGGTGTCGAGCCAGCGGTGGATGCAGTGCAACAGGTCCTCGGCGTCCACCGGCTTGGTGACGTAGTCACTGGCCCCGGAGGTGATGCTCTTCTCCCGGTCACCGTGCATCGCCTTGGCGGTCACGGCGATGATCGGCAGGTCGGCGTAGCGCGGCATCGCCCGGATGGCGGCGGTGGCTGTGTACCCGTCCATCTCCGGCATCATCACGTCCATCAGCACCAGGTCGATGTCGTCGTGGCGCATCAGGGTCTCGATGCCCTTACGACCGTTCTCGGCGTACACCACGTCGAGCCCGTGCAGCTCGAGGATGTTGGTCAGGGCGAAGACGTTGCGGGCGTCGTCGTCGACCACCAGGACCTTGCGCCCGGCCAGCCCGGCGACGCCGGCCCAGGGCGCGTCGGCCTCCTGGGCCGGCCGGCCCAGCGGCACCACCCGCCCGGGCACGTCCACCGACAGGTGCAGGGCGATCCGCTCGCGCAGGTCGTCCAGGCTGGCGACGATCTCCAGGGGGCGGCCCCCGGCCGTCGCCCGGAGCAGGGCCTCCTGCCCGGGCGCCAGCGGCCGCGCGTGGTATGCCAGCACCGGCACGCCGCCGTTCGCGGCGTCGTCGTGCAGCGCCCTGAGCAGCACGGTGCCGCTGTCGTCCGGCAGGTCCAGGTGGACCACGAGGCAGCGGTGCCGGCGGCCGGCCACGGCCTCCAGAGCCGAGGGGGCGTCCAGGACGGTCGTCACCTCGACCGGTGGGAGGCCGCCGGCCAGCCCGGCCGCGACACCGTGGACCAGCATGGTCAGCAGCCCCTTGTCGTGGTGTTCGAGGACGAGGACGCGCCGCTCGTCCGCCGGGGGTGGGCCGGTCGGCAGCCCGAACGGGCCGGGCACGGCGGCGCGGTCGCGCGCGACCATGTCGGCGAGGGCGGCGAGGGACATCGGGGGGCCGGCCGGGGCCGGCACGCCGGTGGGTACGGCCGAACCGGGCACGGTGGCCGGCAGGTAGAGGGTGAACGTGCTGCCCCGCCCGAGGACGCTGCGCGCGGTGATCCGGCCGCCCAGCAGGTGGGCGATCTCCCGGCTGATCGACAGGCCCAGCCCGGTCCCGCCGTACCGGCGGCTGGTGGTGCCGTCGGCCTGCTGGAAGGCGTCGAAGATCGCGGTGAGGTGCTGCTCGGCGATGCCGATGCCGGTGTCGACGACTCGGAAGGCCAGCACCGTCTCCCCCGGCGCGAACTGCTCGGGCAGCTCTTCCGGGCGGGCCCGCTCGATGCGCAGTTCCACCCGGCCGTGCTCGGTGAACTTGACGGCGTTGGAGACGAGGTTGCGCAGCACCTGCCGCAGCCGCTGCTCGTCGGTGTGCAGCCGCTGCGGCACGTCCGCCGCCGTGCTGATCTCCAACGCCAGGCCGCGCGGCGTGGTCAGCGGGCGGAACGTGGCGTCGACGTAGTCGCGCAGCACGCCCAGCTCGAACGTCTCCGGATTGATGTCCATCTTGCCTGCCTCCACCTTGGACAGGTCGAGGATGTCGTTGATCAGTTGGAGCAGGTCGGTGCCGGCGGAGTGGATGACGGTGGCGTACTCGACCTGCTTGGCGGTCAGGTTGCGGTTCGGGTTCTGGGCCAGCAGTTGGGCCAGGATGAGCAGCGAGTTCAGCGGGGTACGCAGCTCGTGGCTCATGTTGGCGAGGAACTCCGACTTGTACTTCGAGGCCAGCGCGAGCTGCTGGGCACGGGCCTCCAACTCCTGGCGGGCCTGCTCGATCTCGGAGTTCTTGGTCTCGATGTCGTGGTTCTGCCGGGCCAGCAGCGCCGCCTTGTCCTCCAGGTCCGCGTTGGAGCGCTGGAGTTCCTCGGAGCGGGCCTGGAGTTCCTCCGAGCGGGCCCGAAGCTCGGCGGCGAGGCGCTGCGACTCGGTGAGCAGCACGTCGGTCCGGGCGTTGGCGACGATGGTGTTGACGTTGACGCCGATGGTCTCCATGAGCTGGTCGAGGAAGTCCCGGTGCGCCTCGGTGAACCGGCTCATGCTGGCCAGCTCGATGACGCCGAGCACCTGGTCCTCGAACAGGATCGGGAGCACCACCAGGTGCTGCGGCGCGGCGGCGCCGAGGCTGGAGGAGACGGTGACGTAGTCGGCCGGGACGGCGTCCACCACGATCGCCCGCTTGCTCACCGCGGCCTGCCCGACGAGGGACTCGCCGAGGGTGTACCGGCGGCCGGAGGCCCGGTGGCCGTAGCCGCCGACCACCCGCAGGGTGGGGGTGTCCCCGGTCTCCTCCACCAGGAGGAACGTGCCGAGCTGTGCGGAGACCAGCGGGGCCAGCTCGTCCATCACCAGCCCGGCGACCACCTCCAGGTCCCGGTGGCCCTGCATCAGGCCGGAGATCCGGGCGAGGTTGGTCTTCAGCCAGTCCTGCTCCTGGTTCATCCGGGTGGTCTCGCGCAGCGATTCCACCATGGAGTTGATGTTGTCCTTGAGCTCGGCCACCTCGCCGGAGGCGTCCACGGTGATCGAGCGGGTCAGGTCGCCGGTGGCCACCGCGCTGGTCACCTCGGCGATGGCCCGGACCTGCCGGGTGAGGTTGCCGGCCAGCTCGTTGACGTTCTCGGTGAGCCGCTTCCAGGTGCCGGAGACGCCCTCCACCTCGGCCTGCCCGCCGAGCCGCCCCTCGCTGCCCACCTCACGGGCCACCCGGGTCACCTCGGCGGCGAACGACGACAGCTGGTCCACCATCGTGTTGATGGTCGTCTTCAGCTCCAGGATCTCGCCGCGGGCGTCGACGTCGATCTTCCGGGTCAGGTCGCCCTGGGCGACGGCGGTGGTCACCTGGGCGATGTTGCGGACCTGACCGGTGAGGTTGTTCGCCATCGAGTTGACGTTGTCGGTGAGGTCCTTCCAGGTGCCGGCCACGTTCGGCACCCGGGCCTGGCCACCGAGCCGACCCTCCGTGCCCACCTCCCGGGCCACCCGCGTCACCTCGTCGGCGAACGCGCCGAGGGTGTCGACCATGGTGTTGATGGTCTGGGCGAGCACGGCGACCTCACCCTTGGCCTCCACCGTGATCTTGCGGCTCAGGTCGCCCTGGGCCACCGCCGTGGCGACCAGCGCGATCGAGCGCACCTGGTTGGTGAGGTTGTTCGCCATCTCGTTGACGTTGTCGGTGAGGTCCTTCCAGGTGCCGCCGACGTTGGACACCCGGGCCTGACCACCGAGCCGACCCTCCGTGCCCACCTCCCGGGCCACCCGCGTCACCTCGTCGGCGAACGCGGAGAGCTGGTCCACCATCGTGTTGATGGTCTCCTTGAGGGCCAGGATCTCGCCCCGGGCGTCGACCCGGATCTTCTGGGTCAGGTCGCCCTTGGCCACGGCCGTGGTCACCTCGGCGATGCTGCGGACCTGGGCGGTGAGGTTGTCGGCCATGACGTTCACCGACTCGGTGAGGTCCTTCCAGGTGCCCGAGACGCCCTTGACGTCGGCCTGGCCGCCGAGCCGACCCTCCGTGCCGACCTCCCGGGCCACCCGGGTCACCTCGTCGGCGAACGACGAGAGCTGGTCCACCATCGTGTTGATGGTGTTCTTCAGCTCCAGGATCTCCCCGTGCGCGGTGACGGTGATCTTCTGCGACAGGTCGCCCCGGGCCACCGCCGTGGCCACCTGGGCGATGCTGCGCACCTGGTCGGTGAGGTTGACCGCCATCGAGTTCACCGAGTCGGTCAGGTCCCGCCACGTCCCGGCGACGCCGCTGACCTGGGCCTGGCCGCCGAGCCGACCGTCGGTGCCGACCTCCCGGGCCACCCGGGTCACCTCGTCGGCGAACGACGAGAGCTGGTCCACCATCGTGTTGATGGTGCTCTTGAGTTCGAGGATCTCGCCCCGGGCGTCCACGGTGATCTTCTGCGACAGGTCGCCCCGGGCCACCGCCGTGGTGACCTGGGCGATGTTCCGCACCTGACTGGTCAGGTTGCCGGCCATGAAGTTCACCGAGTCTGTCAGGTCGCGCCAGGTGCCGGCCACCCCGGGCACCTCGGCCTGGCCGCCGAGCCGGCCCTCGCTGCCGACCTCACGGGCCACCCGGGTCACCTCGTCGGCGAACGACGAGAGCTGGTCCACCATCGTGTTGATGGTGACCTTCAGCTCCAGGATCTCGCCCCGGACGTCCACGGTGATCTTCTGCGACAGGTCGCCCCGGGCCACCGCCGTGGCCACCTCGGCGATGTCGCGCACCTGGTCGGTGAGGTTCCCGGCCATCGCGTTCACCGAGTCGGTGAGGTCCTTCCAGGTGCCCGACACCCCGGGCACCTCGGCCTGGCCGCCGAGCTGGCCCTCAGTGCCCACCTCACGGGCCACCCGGGTCACCTCGGAGGTGAACAGCGAGAGCTGGTCGACCATGCCGTTGAACACGGTGGCGATCTCGCCGAGCAGGCCGTCACCGTCCTCCGGCAGCCGGGTGCCGAAGTCGCCGTCGCGCACCGCGGTCAGGCCCGCCAGCAGCTGCCGCAGGCCCGGGTCGGTCACCGAACCGGCCGGACCGGGAGCCGCACCACCACGTCGTACCGCCGACCGCTCGACCATCGCAACCCCCCGGAACCGACCCGCCGGGTGAACGGCCCGACGGCGACGACAGCAAACCGGGCCAGTATGCACGTGACGGCGGGCGGGCGGTGAGCAGTGGTCCTCCGCGGCTCAGCCCGGGCAGATTCGGGGCGGGGGCGTGGTCACCGCCCCGGGCCCGCCGGGGTGGCCAGCCGGGCGCTGACCCGGACGGTCGTGCCCCGGCCGTCGGCGCGGATCTCCAGGCCGTCGGTGAGCTGTTGGGCGAGCCACAGGCCGCGCTGGCCGACCTCGTTCGGCGCGGGGAGCGCGACCCGCACGTCGCCGAGGCCGGGGCCGTCGTCGGTGATCTCGCACGTCAGCCGGTCGCCGTCGCGGCACAGTCGCAGTTCGCCGCTGCCCCCGCCGTGCCGGACGACGTTGGCGACCAACTCGTGCACCGCCAGCACGAAGTCGTCCAGGACCACGCCGGCCAGTCCGGCCGCGCCGGCCGCGGCGACGACGGCGTGACGCAGCGACGTCACCTGCCCGGCGGCGATGGTCTGCGCCAACAGCGTCAACTCGGTACCCGCACGGGACGCGCCGGCTTCCGAGCCGCCACCGTCACCCCCATCGCTGATCATGGCCGGGACCGTACACGGTCCGCACCCGCCCGGGGCGTACCCTGCTGGATCTTCCGGCAGTCCGCGCTCAGCCGGCCCGGGTCGCGGGCAGCCGGGACATCAGCTGGATCTGGGCGGTCCGGGACCGTTCGATTCGGTCGGCGAGGTCACGTACCTCGGCGCCGACCGCCGCCGGCCGGTGCGCGCGGGCCAGCGCGGCCGCCCGGCGCTGGTGAGCGGTGAGCACGTCGACGAGCACGGCGTCGAACCGGTCGGCGGGCGCGGAGCGCAGCCGGGCGAGGTCCGCGTCGGCGGTCGGCGACCCGCTGGGGTGCGCGTGGTGCCCGGCGTGCCCGTCGTCGTCGCCGGGCGGGGTCGCGGCGGCCAGCCAGCGCCGCATGGTGGCCAGCTCGTCGGCCTCGGTCGCGTCGACGGCGGCGACCAGGGTGCGCAGCTCGGCGTCGGTCACCCGGCCCGTCGACTCGGCGGCGATCACCCGGGTCCGGTCGTGGTGGGCCACCATGGCCGTCAGGAACGGCACGTCCGCCGGGTCGGGCCGGGCCGACCGGGCGGCGGGCGGAGCGCCGGTCCCGCCGGAGGGCGGAGCGGGGACGGCGGCGGGCGCGGCGCAGCCGGCGACCGCGAGGAGCGCGGCGAGCGGGAGCGCCGCGAGGCGGCGGCGCACGCCGTGGACTGCGTCGGGTCTCATGGTGCCGTGGCCTTCCGTACTCGGCGGGTGTGGCCCGGGACCGGACCACACCCGGGGCTTCCGTGCTGGGCGGGTGTAGCCCGGGACCGGACCACACCCGGGGCTTCCGTGCTGGGCGGGTGTAGCCCGGGACCGGACCACACCCGGGGCTTGCGTGCTGGCGGGTGTGGCCCGGGACCGGGCCACACCCGGGGCGGGTCAGAGCCGGGTCCAGAGCGCCGGCACGTTCGGCGGCTCCCAGCCGGGCAGGGCGGTGTGCGGCTGCGTGCACCGGTACGTCGCGCCGCCGTAGGTGACCTGGTCACCGGCCCGGTACGCCTGCCCGGAGGTCCAGGTGCCGGACGGGGCCGGGGTGGTCGGCGCGGGCGTGGTCGGGGTCGGCGTGGGGGTCCGCGTCGGCGACGTGGTGGGGGTGGGCGTCGGGTTGCCGCCCCCGCCGATCTGGAGGTCCACGCAGGAATAGAAGGCGTTGGCGGTGTCGGAGATGTTCCAGATGGCGAGCAGCTTCTGCCGCCCCGAGTACCCGCCCAGGTTGACGGTGTGCGAGACGGTGGCGCCCGGCTGCTGCCCGCCCCCGTTGACCACGGCGACCCGGGTGCCGCCGATCCAGTACTCCCAGTTGCTGGTGGCGTGCCGGGCGGTGTTGGTCCAGGTGAAGGTCACCGAGCTGCCGACCGAGGTGGCCGGCCAGCCCCGGGCGTCGTCGTTGAGGACGGCGAACTGGCTGATCCCGGCGTGGCAGCTGCGCAGCCCCTTCGGGCCCTCGACGCTCTGCGGCTCGTACTTGATCTGGCCGCAGTCGGGCACCCGGTTCTGGGCGCAGAGCGCCTGCCGGCTCGGCGGACCGGAGATGTACCCGTGTGCCTGGACTGGTACCGCGACGGCCAGCGAGGCGATGACGGCACCCGCCGACGCGAGCGGAAGGACGACTGTTCGACGCATGTGAATGCTCCTTCGGATCGAAGCGGACGTCGGCGCACCGCCGAGCTGGGGGAACGCGCCCGCCTGGGGGATGCGATGAACATAAAGTAAACATTCTTAACAGTAAATACCCCAGGCGGAAAACATCCCGGGCGGCCCGCGCCCGCCACCCCGTCGCCGCCCCGTGCAGGGCGGGGCGGCCGGGCTGCCGGTCCCCGGCCACGGAAGCCGACCCGGGGCCGGGCCGCATTCGGCGAGGTCAGCGGCAATTCATTCCGCGGCGGCAGCTCATATCTCCGGTTCCGCTCGGACAAATTGCCATTGACGGCTGTTGACCGATTTGAGCACACGCCGCAAGCCGACGGCGGCCAAAAGGCTGCTTTTCCGATAGGGAATTCGTAGTTATCGGGGGTGGAGGAAACCAGCCCTCCGACTCGCCGAACAGGGAGCACGGAGGGTGACAATCGGTCCCGCGATCATAGGCCGCCCGACACGCATCGAGCCAGCCCAGGGCCCTGCCCAGGTCAGTCGACCCCGCAGGGCGGCAACCGGCGGTCACGACGGGTCGCCTGCCGCCGCGCCGGGCGAGCAGATTGCAGAATGCACGGGTTGACGCGCCGCACCCCCACGACAATCATTGCTGTCACTGGACGGCGATTATCGCGATTCCGGATAGACGACGTTTTCCCACGTCAGTGGGTTTATTCGCCGCATCCGCAGAACGCGCGGTCGCCGTTGGCGTCCAGTCAGGGAATACACCATCGGAACACCCGCCAGCAACGAGCGAGGAGCCAGCCGGTGAAGGGGAACGACGAAGCTCCCGCGCCGCCCCGGCCACTGCCGGCGGCGCGCCACGACCGACCGGAGGACCGCCTCGCCCTGCACGGCGGCGCGCCGGTCCGCCACACCCCCTGGCCCACGTACGACAAGGGCGCCGTCTTCGTCCATCCCGAGGACGAGGAGGCGGCCTGCCGGGCCGTCCGCAGCCACCTCTACTTCCGCTACGACCACCGGCCGCAGCACGAGACGGAGTGCGGCCGGTTCGAGGACGAGCTGTGCCGCTTCTTCGGCACCCGGCACGCCCTCGCGGTGTCCAGCGGCACCGCCGCCCTGGCCCTGGCCCTCATGGCCGCGCGGGTGCCCCCGGGCTCGCTGGTCGCCTGCCCCGGGTTCACCTTCGTCGCCACGCCGAGCGCCATCGTCATGGCCGGGTGCCGGCCTTTCCTGGTCGAGGTGGACCAGGATCTGCGGATGGACATCGACGACCTGCGGCGCCGCTGGGACCCCCGGATCGGCGCGATCCTCGTGGTGCACATGCGCGGCTTCGCCGCCGACGCCGAGGCGCTGGCCCGGTTCGCCACCGAGATGGGGGTGCCGCTGATCGAGGACGCGGTGCCGGCGCTGGGCGCCGAGCTCAACGGCCGCAAGCTCGGCACGTTCGGGGCCGCCGGGGCGTTCAGCACCCAGTCCGACAAGGCGCTCAACAGCGGCGAGGGCGGCTTCCTGGTCACCGACGACCGGGAGCTGTACGCCCGCGCGGTGGCGCTGTCCGGGGCGTACGAGGGGCGGTTGCGGCGGCACTTTCCCGACGGCGAAGCGCCGTTGACCGGCCTGGACCTGCCCCTGCTGAGCCTGCGGATGGACGAGATCCGGGCCGCGCTGCTGCGCGCCGAGATGGCCCGGCTGCCGGAGCGGCTGCGGCTGTTCCACCGCAACTACGGGTACGTTGCCGCCGCGCTGGCCGACCTGCCGGGCATCGCGATCCGCCGGCCGGTCGCCCCCGGGGCGTACCTCGGTGAGGCGTTCGTGTTCCGGGTGCCCGGCGGCGACGCCGGCTGGTTCGCCCGCGCGCTGTGCCGGGAGGGCGTCGACGCGCGCAACATCGGCGCCGACGACGACCTCAACGTCCGAGCGTTCTGGAACTGGCGGTTCGTGTACGACACCGACGACCTCGACGAGATCCGGGCGATGCTCCCGCGCACCGCCGGGTACCTGCGGGAGGCGGTGGACGTGCCGCTGTCGTCCAGCCTGACCCTCGACGACTGCGACGACCTGGTGCGGGCGGTCCGCAAGGTGGCCGCCGCCGCGTCCGCCGAGCACCCCGTGGCCGCCGAGCACCCCGTGCCCGCCGGACCCGCGTCGGCCGGGCCGGCGGAGCCGGTGCGCCGATGACGGCCGCCCCGACCCGCGCCGTGCCGCGCCCGGCCCTGGTGGGCATCTTCGGCGGGCTCTTCGCCGGCTACCTCGGCCTCACCGCGGTGCTCCCGGTGCTGCCCGGGTTCCTGCGCGACCGGCACGACGCCGGGGACCTGGTGGTCGGGCTGGTCGTCACGGTGACCGCGGTGACCGCGCTGCTGGTCCGGCCGGTCGCCGGTGCGCTGGCCGACCGGTACGGCCACCGCACCGTGATGCTCACCGGCGCCCTCGTGGTGGCCGGCGGCGGGTTGCTCTACTTCCTGCCGCTCAGCGTGCCGGTGCTGGTGGCGGTGCGGCTGCTGCTCGGCGCCGGCGAGGCCGCCCTGTTCACCGCCGGGGCGGTGTGGACGGTGGCGCTGGCCCCGCACCACCGCCGCGGCCAGCTCATCGGCCTGTACGGGATGAGCATGTGGGGCGGTATCTCCGCCGGCACCTTCCTCGGCGCCACCCTGCAACAAATCTCCTTCACGGCGGTCTGGGCGCTCGCCGCCGCCGCTCCCCTGCTGGCCGCCGCGCTGGTGGCCATGGTCCCGGTCCAGCCCCGGGATCCCGCCGCCGCACCGGCGAAGGGCGGCGGCGGGCTGCTGCTGCGCCCGGCGCTGCTGCCCGGCACCGCGCTCGCCCTCGGCGCCGCCGGGTACGCCGGCCTGGCCGCGTTCATCGTGCTGCACCTGGACGCGCGCGGGATCGGCTCCGGCGTGGTGGTGCTGAGCTGCTTCAGCGCCGTGTACGCGCTCACCCGCCTGGTCATCGGCCACCTGCCGGACAAGCTCGGCCCGCGCCGGGTGGCGGCCTGGTCGGCGGCCGGCGAGGCGGTCGGCCTGGTGATCATCGCGGTGGCCCCGAACCTGCCCGTCGCCGTGGCCGGCGGCGTGATCACCGGCGTCGGGTTCTCCCTGCTGCACCCCTCGCTGGCGCTGATGGTGATGAACCGGGCCGAACCGACCCGGCAGGGGGCGGCGATCGGGGCGTACACCTCGTTCTGGGACCTGGGGCTGGCCGTGTGGGGGCCGGTGACCGGCCTGGTCGCGGCGACCCTCGACTACCCCGCCGTGTTCGGTGTCGGCGCGGTCTGCGCCGTCGCGGCGGCGGTGCTGGCGGCGTGGATCGGCCGCCCGGCGGCCGGTCCCGGCGCCACCCGACCCGCAGGACGAGAGACGGAGGCCCGCGCGGCATGAGCGACCTGACCGTCCTGTGCGTCACCGGCTGGTGCCGCAACGGCAGCACCATCATCGGCAACGTGCTCAACGAGGTGCCCGGCTTCTTCCACGTCGGCGAGCTGCACTTCCTGTGGGGGAACTCCACCGGCCGGGGGGTCAACGACCTGTGCGGCTGCGGCGTACCGCTGACCGCCTGTGACATCTGGTCGCGGGTGCTGCCGGTCGGCCGCCCGGCGGGGATGTCGCCGGACGCGCACGCCGCCGCGGTGATCGGCCGCCAGCGGTCCCGGGTACGCACCCGACACACCTGGCGGGTGCTGCGCCGGGGCCTGTACGACGACGAGATCCGCGCGCACGCCGACCTGATGGGCGAGGTCTACCGGGCCGCCGCCGAGCGCACCGGAGCGCACACCATCGTGGACACCACGAAGATCCCCGGCGAGGCCGCGCTGCTGCCGTACGTCGCGGGGATCACCCCGTACTACGTGCACCTGGTCCGCGACCCGCGCGCGGTGGCGCACTCCTGGCGGGAGCCGAAGCAGTACGTCTACGCGATGTCGGCGGCGCGCAGCACCGCGTACTGGCACGGGTTCAACCTGGCCTCGGCGGCGATCACCCGGCGCTTTCCCGAGCGGTCGACGCTGCTGCGCTACGAGTCGTTCACCGCCGACCCGGCCAACACCGTCGACGCGCTGCTGCGGCTCTGCGGGGCCGACCCGGCCGGCAACCCGGTGCGCGGGCGGACCGTCGAGCTGCACACCAACCACACGGTGACCGGCAACCCGGACCGGTTCCGCACCGGGGCCACCGTCATCCGGGACCGCGACGACTCCTGGCGGCGCACCCTGTCCCGGGCGGACCGGCTGGCCGCGACGGCCCTGGCCCAGCCGCTGTTCGCCCGCTACGGCTACCGTTCCGCCCCGCGCGGGGCGGACCGACTGTCACCGACCAGCGGATCAGGGAGGTAACGAGCGTGGATCTCGGGCTCAAGGGACGGGTGGTCCTCGTCTCGGGCGGGTCCAGCGGAATCGGGCTGGCCTGCGCGAAGGAGTTCGCCGCCGAGGGCGCGCACGTGGCGATCTGCGGCCGCGACCCGGACCGGCTCGCCGCCGCCGAGCGGGAGCTGGCCGGGGTGGCCGCCGGCCGGGTCAGCGCCACCAGCGTGGACGTCACCGACACCGACGCGGCCCGCCGCTGGGTGGACGGGGTGGCCGCCGACCTCGGCGGGGCCCACGTCCTGCTGGTCAGCGGCGGCAGCCCGCCGGTCGGCACGGCCGCGCTGTTCGAGGTGGCCGACTACCGGGCCGCCGTCGACCGGGTGTTGCTGCCGGCCGTCGGGCTGGCCCTGGCGGCGCTGCCGCACCTGCGCACCGCCGGCTGGGGGCGGCTGCTATTCGTCGCCTCCGAGACCGCGAGCGTGCCGATCGGCCCGCTGGTCCTCTCCGGGGTGACCCGGGCCGCGCTGGTCCGGTTCGCCCAGGGCCTCGCCGTCGACGTGGGCCGCGACGGGATCACCGTCAACGTGCTCGCCCCCGGCAGCGTGCGCACCCCGCCGATGGAACGGGCCGCCGCGCGGCTGGCCGGCGACGGCGACGTCGAGGAGCAGCTCGCCGCCATGGGCCACCACAGCGCGCTGGGCCGGCTGGCCGACCCCGGGGAGGTCGCCGCCGTGGCCGCGTTCCTGGCCAGCGAGCGGGCCTCGTTCGTCACCGCGGGCGTGCACCTGATCGACGGTGGCGCCGGCGCCACCGGCCCGGAGCTGCCACACCTGACGGGCGTCCGCAAGGACACCTACGCCTGACCCCTCCCCCGATCCGGCGGCGGCGACGCCGGCCGGCGGCACAGCACGAAGGAGTGCGTGATGTCCACGACCAGCCCCACCTTCACCGAGCGGGACGTCTCCGAGTTCTTCGACGAGACCACCCAGACGTACCTCAGCTTCTGGGACAGCGAGGGCGTGCTGCACACCGGATACTTCGCCGCCGACGACGACGCCGACTACCACGCCGCCGCCGACCGGACCTCCGACCTGCTCGCCACCGAGGCGGGCGTCGACGCCGGCTCGACCGTGCTGGACGTGGGCTGCGGCTGCGGCAACTTCCTGCTCCGGCTCGCCGGGCAGACCGGCTGCCGGGGCGAAGGGCTGGACCTGAGCATCGAGCGGATCCGGTTCGCCCAGGCCAAGCGCGCCGAGCGCGGGACGCCGGGGATCGCCTTCCGGCACGGGTCGGCCACCGCCCTGCCGTACTCCCCGGGCAGCTTCAGCCACGTGGTCAGCCAGGACGCGCTGTTCCTGGTGCCGGACAAGCCGCGCAGCCACGCCGAGATGCACCGGGTGCTCGCCCCCGGCGGGATCCTGGCGATCACCGACTTCCTCCAGCCGACCACCGAGATCGGCGAGGCCGCCCGCCGGCACGTCTACGACCGGGTGCGCTGGAGCAGCGGCTACTCCCTCGACGGGTACGCCGAGGCGCTGACCGGGGCCGGGTTCGAGGTGCTGGTCGCCCGCAGCCTCGACACGCACATCCGGCAGACGTACCGGGTGCTCGGCGAGACCGCCCGGCAGCGGGCCGCGTCCACCGACGACCCGGCCGCCCGGGAGTGGATCCTCGGCTTCGCCGCGTCCTGCGGGGAGATCCAGGCCGCCATCGACCGGGGCGAGTTCGGCTGGGGCATGTTCATCGCCCGCAAGCCCGCCGCGCAGTGAACGGCGCCGAGCAGCGTTCCCGTCGTGCAGTGACCGTCCGACCACGACCCGAGGTGTGAGGCCATGCAACGAACCGACGTCATCAAGCGGACGATCGCCGAGGTTGTCGAGGACCGCAAGAAGCAGCTCTCGCCGGGGCAGGTCTTCGCCGACGCCTTCGCCGAGCAGGGCTTCGACACCCGCGTCGAGTACGACGTCACCATCACCGACTCGCTGACCAGCTCCCGGCGCAAGCCGCGCTACCCGTCGCGGAACGTGCTGAAGGTGGTGGACCTGTCCCGGGACCCGCAGGAGTTCTACTGGCACGAGAGCCCGGCCCGCCCGGACGACCCGACGGTCGACGGCGCCGACCTGCGCCGGGAGGCGGCCAACCACTTCCACCGCTCCCCCATCCCACCGCTGTTCACCACGAAGGCGTGGGTGCAGGTCCCGGACGGGCTGTGGGACGACCCGACGAGCTTCGCGGAGTTCATCAACTACCGCCTCGTCGTGCGGCTGGCCACCGCCGAGAACGTCACCATCCTGCGCGGCGAGGGCGGGCTGCTGACCATGCCGGACATCGCCCGGCTCACCGACCCGGGCCCGTTCGGCTCCACCATCCTGTCCGCCTGCAACGAGGTGGAGCAGAACGGCAGCACCGCCGACGGGCTGATCATCAACCCGGCGGACTACTACCGGCTGCTCGGCTCCGGCACGCTGATGCGCGACGTCGAGGAGAACGGCGTATTCATCGTCCGGACCCGGCTGGTCGACCCGGGCACCGCGATCGTCGGCGACTTCGGCCACGGCGCGCTGCTGTTCGACGCCGGCCGCTCGATGATCGGTTTCGCCGAGCCGCCGCCCGGCACGTTCGCCGAGCCCGGCCTGGCGCTGACCGCCGAGATCTACGAGCGGGTGGTGCTCAACCTGCCCACCTGCTTCTTCGTCGTGAGCGTGTAGGGCGCGGCGATGTCGACGACGCCCGCGCCGCGCCCGAGCGGCGGCGAACCGTCGCGCCCGCCCGGCGACGAGCCCGCGCCGCGGCCGAGCGGCGACGAGCCCGACGTGCTGGTGGTCGGCGCGGGCATCGTCGGCCTGTTCTGCGCCTGGTTCCTGGCCCGCGACGGCCACCGGGTCACCGTCGTCGACCGGGGCGAGGTCGGCGACCCGGCGGCCTGTTCCTCGGGTAACACCGGCTTCGTCGGCACCCAGGGCTCCGCGCCGCTCGCGGAGCCCGGCGTGCCGGCCAAAGGGCTGCGCTACCTGCTGAACCCGGAGAGCCCGTTCCACATCCGGCCCCGCTGGGATCCGGCCCTGCTCGCCTGGCTCTGGCACTTCCGCCGGCTCTGCACCGAGGCCGACGCCCGGGCCGCCTTCGAGATCCTGCTGTCGCTCAAGCAACGCAGCCTTGCCATCCTGCACGAGGTGTGCGCGGCGGGACCGCTCGCCGACACCCTCACCGCCCAGGGCATGCTGCTGGCCTGCAAGACCCCGGAGGGCTTCGAGCAGGCCCGCCGCTCGGTGCCGGCGGCGGTCGCCCGGGGGGTGCCGCTGCGGGTGCTCGAACCCGGCGAGCTGGCCCGCCTCGAACCGGGCGTCGAGTTCGACGTGGCCGGGGCACTGCTCAACGCCGAGGGCGCCGCGCTGCGCATCCCGGCGTTCCTCGTCGAGTTCGCCCGGGTGCTGCGGGGCATGGGCGTGGACATCCGCACCCACACCGAGGTCCGCGACTTCGAGGTGGCCGGGGACCGGGTCCGGGCCGTGCGCACGAGCCGGGGGGACCTGCGCCCGGCCGAGGTGGTGATCGCCGCCGGGATCTGGTCGGTGGCCTGCGCCCGCAAGCTCGGCCTGGACCTGATGCTCCAGCCGGCGAAGGGCTACGCGGTCACCGTCGCCGCCCCGGAGACCCCGCCCCGGCTGCCGATCCTGCTCAGCGAGGGCAAGGTCGCCGTCATGCCGCTCGGCGACCGGCTGCGCCTCGCCGGCACCCTGGAGCTGACCGGGATGGACGTCTCCGTCTCACCCCGTCGGGTCGACGGCATCGCGCGCACCGTCCGGTCGTACCTGCCGGGCCTGGACACCGACCGCCGGGTGCAGGTGTGGAGCGGGCTGCGCCCCTGCACCCCGGACAGCCTGCCGCTGCTCGGCCGCGCCGGGGCGTACCGGAACGTCTGCGTGGCCGCCGGGCACGGCCACATCGGGATGGGCCTGGCACCGGCCGGGGGGCAGCTGATCGCCCAGCTCGTCGGCGGCGTCCGCCCGGAACTGGACCTGGCCCCCTTCGCCGTGGACCGCTGGCGGCGTCGCTTCCCGCGCCGCCGCCCGACCCCTGGGAGTACGCGATGACCGACGACGCCCCGATCGGGGTGCTCTGCCTGGACACCTCGTTCGAGAAGATCCCCGGGCACATCCGCAACCCGGCCACCTTCGACTTCCCGGTGCGCTACCGGGTGGTCGAGGGCGCCACGCCGCAGCGCCTGGTCCGCGAGGCCGACCCCACGCTGTTGGAGCCGTTCATCGCGGCGGCCAAGGATCTCGAGGCCGCCGGGGCCGCCGGCATCACCGGCGCGTGCGGCTTCCTGGTGCTGTTCCAGGCCGAGCTGGCCGCCGCCGTGTCGGTGCCGCTGTGGTCGTCCAGCCTGGTCCAGCTTCCGATGGTGCACCGGATGGTCGGGCGGCCGGTCGGGCTGCTGGTCGCCGACGAGAACGCGCTGACCCCGCGCCACCTCGCCGCGATCGGCGCCGAGTCGGTGCCGGTGCGGGTCACCGGCATGGCCGGCCAGCCGGAGTTCCGCGAGGTGATGCTGGAGGGCCGCCGTGACGCTCTCGACGTCGACCGGCTCGGCCGGGAGGTCCTCGACCGCGTCGACCGGCTCGCCGAGGCGCACCCGGACCTCGGCGCGCTGGTCATCGAGTGCACCGACCTGGTGCCGTTCGCGCACGCGATCCAGGCCCGGCTGGGCCTCCCGGTCTTCGACATCGTCACCCTCACGACGATGCTGCACGCCACGCTCACCCGCCGCCCGTACCCCCGCCACCCCTGACCCACACCCCACACCCCACACCCCACACCCCACACCTGCGCGCAGTTTCACGGAAAGAGTGGTCATTCCGGCCGGGATAGCCACTCTTTCCGTGAAAGAGCGGGCGGGCGAGCGGGCGAGCGGGCGAGCGAGCGAGCGCCGGGTGGGGGGCGGCGGGGGCGGGCAGGGCGGGCGCACGGCGGCGCCGGGGGTCAGGGACGGCGGGCGTACGGGGCGATGGGGTTGGCCAGGGTGCCGGCGAACTGGAGCGCCGCCGACGGGTCGGACAGGTCCACCATCTGCTCGTTGTTGCGCAGCTGGAGCCGGTTGAGGCAGGAGTGCGTGAACTCCGGGGCGAACAGGTCGTAGCGGCGCAGCCGGTCGGCCAGGTGCGGGACGCGGTCGGCGTAGCCGTACGCGCAGTCCGCGACCGCCCGCCAGAACTCCTCCTCGGTGAGCAGCCCCGCGTCGGTGAACACGACGTTCAGGTGGCGCAGGTAGCAGGAGAACACGTCGGTGAAGATCGACAGCAGTTTCTCGTCGTCGGGGATGTCGGCCCGGACGCGGTGCACCGCCTCGGGCAGGTCGGCGTCCGGGTCCATCACCACGATCTCCTCGGCGATGTCCTTGAAGATCGCCCGCTCCACCGCCCCGTCGCGCAGCACCAGGATGACGTTCTCGCCGTGCGGCATGAACGCCAGGTCGTACGCGTACAGGGAGTGCAGCAGCGGGACGAGGTACGCGTCGAGGTACCGGCGCAGCCAGACCCCGGCGGACAGCCCCGACTCGGCGACCAGCGCGGCGGCGAACGACCCGCCGGCCGAGTCGACGTGCAGCAGCGATGCCATGGTGGCCAGCCGCCGCCCCGGTTCCAGACCGGGGACGGGGCTCTCCCGCCACAGCGCCGCCAGCATCTTCCGGTACGGGGAGTACCGGTCGGTGGCCGCCTCGAACCGGCGGTTACGGTACCCGATCGCGGCCCGCTCCCTGATGATCGTCAGCCCGGTGGCCCGGAGCACCTCGTCGCGCTCGATCAGGTCGGCGAGCCAGTCGTTGATGGCCGGGGTGGCCTCCATGTACGCCGCCGACAGCCCCCGGATGAAGCCCATGTTCAGCACGGACAGCGCGGTCTTGACGTAGTGCCGTTCGGGGCGGGTGATGTTGAAGAAGGTGCGCACGGACTGCTGGGGAAGGTACTCGTCCGGGCCGGGGCCGACCAGGACGAGGCGGCGCTCGGCCACGTCGGCGGCGAAGGTGACGGCGAGCCGGTTCCACCACTGCCACGGGTGCACGGGGATGAACAGGTAGTCGGCCGGGTCGAGGCCGAGCCCGGTCAGCGTGGCGGCGAAGCCGGCCAGCGCGTCGTTGCCCAGCTCGTCGCGCAGCAGGGCGTCGGCGTCGGTGTCGGTGGAGCAGGTGAAGGTGGTGTGGTCGCGGTGCGCGGCCAGCCAGAGCAGCCGAACCGGCCGGCCGACCTCCGGGGCGTACCGGTGGTACTCGTCGATGCCGAAGCCGATCCGGCCGTTGTTGGCGACGAAGCCCGGGTGGCCCTCGGTCATCCGGGTCTCGATGGTCTGGAAGTCGGCGCGGGCCAGCGCGGCTGCGTCGATCTCCGGCCGGTCCAGTTTGTACGCCCACCCGGCCAGGGTGGAGGTGATCTCCTCCAGGTACACGGGCAGCACCCGGTCGGTGAGCCCGAGCGCGCCGCGCAGCTCCACACACAGGTCGAGGGCGTCCAGGGGCAGCTCTGCGCCGTCGCGGCGGCGGGTGATGCTGTCCGGGTCGATTCGCCAGTGGTCGAGGGCGAGCCGCCGGGCGGCGAACCGGTAGGTCACCGCGCCGTCGTCGCTGGCCACCTCGTACTCCCCCGGCTCGCCGGGGGCGGCGGCGGGGCCGACTGGCTCGGGGGCGAGCAGCCGCTCGTGGGCGAACTCGGCGAGCGCCTTGCGCACCAGCAGCCGGTTGGCGCGCGCCCAGGTGTCGGGGGTCAGGTGGGCGACGGCGTCCTGCGGGTCCACGGTGGCGGTCGGTCCTTCGCTGGTGGTGGCCGCGCCGGTGGCAGCGGCGAACTGGGCGCGGGTGCAGAAGCTGAGCAGGCCGGTCTTGCCGGGCAGCTCCACGGTTCCGGCGGGGACGAAGCCGACGGCGGCGTTCAGCGCCTGCACGGCGGTGTTGCGCACGTCCGGCTCGACCACCACCCGGCGGTGCGCCGGGTCGGCGAACAGCCAGTCCATGACGGTGGTGATGACGGCCCGGGTGAAGCCGGAGACCGGGGCGTCGACGGGCGCGCAGAGGAAGTGCATGCCGACGTCCCCGGGGCGGGCCGGGTAGCGGCCGGCCAGCTCGACCCACGCCGGGTCGTACCGTTCGACGAGGAAGGCCGGCTCGCCCCGCCACAGCCCGACGAACGCGTCGTGGTGCTCGTCGGCGGCGATGCGCGCGTACTCGGCGGCGACCCGGGCCACGTCGGCGTCGGCCATCAGCCAGAACGCGGCCTTCGGGTGGGTCACCCAGGAGTGCAGCAGCGCGGCGTCGGCGACCGGGTCGAGGGTACGCAGGGCGAAGTCACCCAGCCGGGGGTCGGTGCGGGTGTGCACGACCTCGGTCACGCACCCACCCCCGCCGACACGCCGAACTCCTGGAACGCGATCCGCCGCTCGACCGGGTAGTGCTCGCGGCCGAGCAGCTCACGGATGATCACGGCGTTGCGGTACGGGCCCATGCCCAGGTCGGGCGAGGTGACGCTGTGGGTGTGGGTGCCGGCGTTCTGGAGGAACACCCGGCCGGCGTGGTCGACGCTGTAGTCGCGGGCCACGTCGAACCGGCCGTGGGTGTCGAAGCGCAGCAGGTGACGCACCGGGTCGAGGAAGTCCGGCACCGTGTAGCGGTACCCGGTGGCCAGCACCAGGCCCTGGGTGGCCAGGGAGAACTCGCCCTCCTGCTCGACGTGGCGCAGCCCGAGGGTGTACTCGCCGGCGGCCGGGTCGTGCCGGGCCCTGGTCACCTCGGTGTTGGTGAGCAGCCGGGTGTCCACCGGCCCGGGCACGCTCTTGGCGTAGAGCAGGTCGTAGATCTCGTTGATCAGGTCGGCGTCGATGCCCTTGAACAGCCCCTTCTGCTCGGCCTCCAGCCGGTAGCGGGTGGACTCGGGCAGGGCGTGGAAGTAGTCGACGTAGTCGGGGGAGGTCATCTCCAGGGTGAGCTTGGTGTATTCCAGGGGGAAGAACCGGGGCGAGCGGGTGACCCAGTTCAGCCGGTAACCGTACGTGTCGATGTCGCCGAGCAGGTCATGGTAGATCTCGGCGGCGCTCTGCCCGGAGCCGACCACGGTGACGCTGTTCTTCTCCCGCAGGGCGGCCCGGTTCTCCAGGTACGCCGAGGAGTGCACCACGTCGCCGTCGAGCCCGGCGCAGGCGGCCGGGACGTGCGGCGGGGTGCCGGTGCCGAGCACCAGGTGCCGGGCCCGGTGGGTGACGGTCTCCCCGGTGGCGGTGACGGTCACGTGCACGGTGAACAGGTCGTCGGTCTCGTCGTGGGTGACGGCGGTGACCCGGTGGCCGAAGCGCACCCCGGTCAGCTTCGCCGCCGCCCACCGGCAGTACGCGTTGTACTCGCTGCGCAGCGGGTGGAACCGCTCGCGGATGTAGAACTGGTACAGCCGCCCGGACTCCTTGAGCCAGTTCAGGAAGGAGTACGGCGAGGTGGGGTCGGCGAGGCTGACCAGGTCGGCCAGGAACGGGGTCTGCAACCGGACGGTCTCCAGCAGCATCCCGGGGTGCCAGTCGAACGAGTCCCGGGCCTCCAGGAACAGGCAGTCCAGGTCGGTCAGCGGCTCGGTGAGGCAGGCCAGGCCCAGGTTGTACGGGCCGAGCCCGACGGCGATGACGTCGTGGGTGGACATGGGTTCGCTTTCTGCGCGGGGGGTGGGCACGTTCGCGGTCAGCCGACGGGGCAGGGGGTGACGGCGGTGGCCCGCTCGTGCGCGTACCGGCCGGCGTGCTCGGCGATGAGGTCGACGACGTGCGCCACGTCGTCCAGCGTGGTCTCGGGGTTGAGCAGGGTGAACTTCAGGTACTGCCGGCCGTCGACCTTGGTGCCGGCGACGACGGCCGCGCCGGAGGCGGCCAGCGCCCGGCGGGCGTACCGGTTGGCGTCGTCGGCCAGCCCGGCCCCGGTCCCGGTGGGCAGGTAGCGGAACACCACGGTGCTCAGCGCGGACCGGGTGACCACCTCGAAGCGGGGGTCGCCGGCGAGCAGCCGCCACGCCCCGTCGGCCCGGTCGATCACCTCGTCGAAGAGCGCGCCGACCGCGTCGGGGCCCATCATCCGCAGGGTGAGCCAGAGCTTCAGCGCGTCGAACCGGCGGGTGGTCTGGAGGCTCTTGTCGACCTGGTTGGGCAGCTGCTCCCCCGTCGCCCGGGGGGCCGGGTTGAGGTAGTCGGCGTGGTAGGTGGCGTGCCGCAGCGCCTCGCCGTCGCGGACCAGCAGGGCGCTGGAGGAGACCGGCTGGAAGAAGGACTTGTGGTAGTCGACGGTCACCGAGTCGGCGCGTTCGATGCCGGCGAGCAGGTGCCGCCGGGTGGGCGAGACCAGCAGCCCGCAGCCGTACGCGGCGTCGACGTGCAGCCGTACCCCGGCGGCGGCGCACCGGTCGGCGATGGCGTCGAGGGGGTCGATGGAGCCGAAGTCGGTGGTGCCGGCGGTGGCGACGACCGCCATCACGGTGAGCCCGTCGGCGTGGCAGCGGGCCAGCTCCGCGTGCAGGGCGTCGGGGCACATCCGGCGGTCGGCGTCGGTGGGCAGGGCGATCACCGCGCCGGTGTCGAGGCCGAGCAGGCCGGCCGACTTCTGCACGCTGAAGTGGCCGGCGCCGGAGGCGATCACCCGCAGCCGGGGCAGCAGCTCACGGCGGGACGTCGTGCTGCGGGCGCACGCCTCCTCCCGGGCCAGCAGCAGCGCCTGGAGGTTGGACAGGGTGCCACCGCTGGTGAACACGCCGTCGGCGGCGGGGCCGAGGCCGATCCGCTGGGCCGTCCAGTCGATCAGGCGGCGCTCGATGAGGGTGCCGCCGGCGCTCTGGTCCCAGGTGTCCAGGGAGGAGTTCACGGCGGTGAGCACGGCCTCGCCGAGCAGCGCGGGGATCACCACCGGGCAGTTGAGGTGGGCCAGGTAGCGGGGGTGGTGGAAGTAGACCGCGTCGCGCAGGTACACGTCCTCCAGCTCGTCGAGGGCGGCGGCCGGGTCGGCGAGCGGGCGGTCCAGGTCGACGGCGGCGACGGTCGGGGCGAGCGCGGCCGGGGTGACGCCGGTGAACGGGCGGTCGGTGTTGGCGATCCGGGCGCTGACCCGGTCGATCCCGTCGGCCAGCACCCGCCGGTACTGCTCGGCGGTGCCGTTGGTCAAGAGGTGGGCGCGGGGGCCCGCCGGAGTGCCGGTGGCGGGCGGCACGTCCGGAGCGGGACGACCCGGGATGCTCATGCGGTTCCTCGACGGTCGGTGGGACTCGGGGCCGGCGGTGGGGCGGGGGCGGTCGGTGACCCCGGCGGGTAGGGCGCTCGCGGCCACGGTCGGGCGGTCGGTGACCCCGGCGGGCGGGGCGCTCGCGGCCACGGTCAGGCCACCGCGGCGGCGGGGGCCTCGCCGCGCAGGGCGTCCTCGGACATGCCGCACCGCCAGTAGCCGGAGAAGACCACCCGACGGCGGTCGGTGCCGCGCTCCTGCACGAGGTGGCGGCGCAGGCCACGGACCGTGGCGGACTCCCCGGCGAGCCACGCGTACGGGACGACGCCGGGCAGCCGGGCCGCGCGGACGGCGTCGCGCAGCAGGCCGGAGCCGGGCGGGGTGGTGCCCCGGACCAGCCAGGTCACCTCGACCCCGGGCGGGGCGGGCAGGTCCTGGATGTCGGCGACGTGCGGGACCTCGATCCAGGCGCGGGCGCGGGTCCCGGCGGGCAGCCACTCCAGGATGGCGCCGACGGCCGGCAGCGCGGTCTCGTCGGCGGCGAGCAGCATCCAGTCGGCGTCGACGGGCGGCCGGAAGCAGACGGCGCGGTTGTCGGCGACGGTCGGGCCGAGCAGTATCACCTGGTCGCCGGGGCGGGCCCGGCCGGCCCACCGGGAGGCGGGGCCGGTGTCGCCGTGGCCGACGAAGTCGATGTCGACCTCGCCGACCTCGGGGCGCTGGGCGCGGACGGTGTACGAGCGCATCACCGCACGGACGGCCGGGTCGAGGGCCCGCCACCGGCCGAACCAGTCGTCACCGGCGTCGACCGGCACCACGGGGGCGCTCTGCCCGGGGTGGGGCAGGAAGAGGTTGACGCTCTGGTCGCGCCCGCCACCGGCGAAGGAGGTGAGCTGCGGGCCGCCGAGGGTGATCCGGGTCAGGGTCGGGCCGAGGCGGCGGGCGCGCACGACCCGCGCCTCGTAGAACCGGAACCGGGTGGCGACCGGGTCGAGGGTGACGCTGGCCAACTCAGCTCACCTTCTTGGCGGCGGCGATCGCCTTGGCGAGGTTCTCCAGCAGCGGGGCCGCGCCGGCGTACGAGAAACGCGGCACGGCGTCCCACGGGGTGACCTGGTTGGCCTTGACCGCCGGGAGCTGGGCCCAGGTGGGCTTCTTGGCCATGTCGGCCGGTTGCAGGGCGGTGGCGCGGTTGTCCAGCAGGATCAGGTCGGCCGGGAACTTGCCGGCGTTTTCCCAGCTGAGGGACTCGAAGTAGTCGCCCTGCTCCAGCTTGGTCGGCACCACGATGTCGACGCCCAGCTCGGCGAAGTACATCAGGTCGGTGCTGACCTTCGGGTTGGAGGCGTAGAACAGGTCGGGGCTGCCGGACGCCGCGAGCACCTTGATCCCGGGGTTGGCCTTGACCGCCTGCCGGACGGACTCGGCGGCGGCCTCGAACCGGGCCTTGGCGTCGGTGACCTTCTTCGCCTTCAGGTCGGCGCCGAGGGACGCGGCCAGCTCGGCGTACCGCTCGATCGGGCGGTTCATCGGCACCCGGGCGGTCTTGATCGCGACGGTGGGGGCCAGGCCGAGGATCTTGTCGCGGCTCTCGTCGGGGACGTACCAGAAGGCGCCCGGGTCGTACATGTGGGTGACCAGCAGCTCGGGGTTGAGCGCGGCGTACTTCTCGATGCTGAACTCGCCCCAGACGTTGCCGAGCACGGCCACCTTGCCCACGTCGAGGTCGCCGGCCTGCGGCTCCTTCGACCCGTCGGCGCGGGTGGTCTCGCCGAAGACCCCGACGAGCTGGGCGTCGAGTCCGAAGTCGACCAGGGCGGCGGCGACGCCGGTGAAGGCGACGATGCGCTTCGGCGTGGCGTCCCGGGTGACCTTCTCGGGCCGGTCGTCGGTGAACGACCAGGGGCCGCTTCCGGCGGCCGGCGAGGAGGCTTCGTCGTCCTTGCCGCCGCAGCCGCCGAGCAGGGCACCGAGGGCGAGCGCGCCGCCGGCGGAGAGCAGGCCGCGGCGGGTCAGACGCGGACGGGACACGGGTACGGGCATGACGACTTCTTTCCACTCCGGGGTGGTCTGATGACCAAGTGCGAGGTTAAGTTACCCTAACCTAAGTCCTTGTCAACAGCGTCGTCGGTCGATTCCTACCCACACAGGAGCTTGCACTGTCCGTCATCGACTCGTCGCCGACCGCCCTCGCTCCGCCGTCGACGCCCCCACCCCCGCCGCCCCGCCGCGGCCGGCCCGCGGCCCGCCTGGCCGGGCTGCTGGCCGCGTTCCTGCTGCTGGCGGCCGTGGCCACGATCAGCCTCGCGGTCGGCGCGAAGCAGCTCACCCTCGCCGAGGCCTGGCAGGGGCTGTGGGACGCCGACTCCCCCGCGCACGCCGTGGTGCGGCAGATGCGGCTGCCACGCACCCTGCTCGGCCTGATCGCCGGCGCGGCGCTCGGGGTGGCGGGCGCGATCATGCAGGCGGTCACCCGCAACCCCCTCGCCGACCCCGGGCTGCTCGGCATCAACGCCGGCGCGTCGGCGGCCGTGGCCACCGCCGCCGCGTTCCTCGGCGTCACAGGCGTCGACGGGTACGTCTGGTTCGCCCTGGCCGGCGCGGCGGCCGTCACCGCCCTCGTGTACGCCGTCGGCGGCGGCCGGGGCGCCACCCCGGCCCGGCTGGCCCTCGCGGGGGCGGCGCTCAACGCGGCCCTCTACTCGTACGTCAGCGCGGTGATGCTCCTCGACGCGGCCTCGCTGGAGAAGATGCGGTTCTGGACCGTCGGCTCGCTGGCCAGCGCCGACCTGGCGACGGTGGTCCGGGTGCTGCCGTTCGCGGCGGCCGGGCTGGTGATCGCACTCGCCACGGCCCGGCCGCTCAACGCCCTCGCGCTCGGCGACGACCAGGCGCGGGCCCTGGGCGCCCGGCCCGCCGCGACCCGGGCGGCCGTCGTCGTCGCGGTGACCCTGCTCTGCGGCGCCGCGACGGCCGCCTGCGGGCCCCTGGTCTTTGTCGGGCTGCTCGTGCCGCACCTGGTCCGCGCCCTGACCGGGCCGGACCTGCGCTGGCTGCTGCCGGCCTGCGCGCTGCTGGCCCCGGTGCTGCTGCTCGGCGCCGACGTGGCCGGCCGGGTGCTCGGCCGCCCCGGCGAGATCCAGGTGGGCATCATGACCGCCGTGCTCGGCGGCCCACTCTTCCTGCACCTCGTCACCCGGACCCGGGCGGTGCGGTCGTGACCGTCGTACGGGTACGCCACTGGTCGGTGCGGTTCCGGGCCCGGGCCCTGTTCGTCGGCCTCGGCTGCGCGCTGACCGCGCTGGCCCTGGGCGTGCTGTCGATCGGCGGCGGCGACTACCCGATGGGCTCCGCCGACGTGCTGCGCACCCTCACCGGGGGCGGCACCCCGGCCGAGGACTTCATCATCGGCGAGCTGCGGCTGCCCCGGCTGGTCACCGCCCTGCTCGTCGGGGCCGCCCTGGCGCTGGGCGGCGCGGTGTTGCAGGCCCTCGTGCGCAACCCGCTCGGCAGCCCCGACATCCTCGGCGTCACCCAGGGCGCGGCCACCGGCGCACTCGTCGTGGTGGTGGTCGGCGGCAGCACCCTCGCCCTGGCCGGCGCGGCCGTGGTCGGCGGCCTGGCCACCGGCCTGCTGCTGTGGGCGGTGGCCTGGGCGCGCGGCGCGCACGGCCACCGGCTGATCCTCGCCGGCATCGGCGTCGCCGCGATCCTCACCGGCGTCAACGGCTGGCTGCTGACCCGCGCGCAGCTCATGGACGCCGCCCGCGCCGTCCTGTGGCTCACCGGCAGCCTCGACGGGCGCGGCTGGGCGCAGGCCGTCCCGCTCGCCGTCACCCTGGCGGTGCTGGTCCCGGTGGTGCTGTTCGGCTGCGGGCCGGCGCTGCGGATGACCGAGCTGGGCGACGACACCTCCGCCGCGCTCGGCGTACCGGTGCGGGCTCTGCGCACGGTGCTGCTGGTCGCGGCGGTGCTGCTGGTCTCCGTCGCCGCCGCCGCGGCCGGGCCGGTCAACTTCGTCGCGCTCACCGCGCCGCACCTGACCCGCCGGCTGACCCGCGCGCCCGGGCCGAACCTGGCCGCCGCCATGGCGCTCGGCGCGGCGATGCTGGTCGCCGCCGACCTGGTCGCCCAACGCGCCTTCACCGGGCACCAGCTCCCCGTCGGCGTGATCACGGGCGCGCTCGGCGGCGGCTACCTGGTGTGGCTGCTGGCCACCGAACGCAAGGCGGGCCGGCTGTGACCGGCGACCTGAAGACTGGAGCACCCCTGATGCAGCCCGGCACCCCCCGGCTCAGCGGCGACGGCCTGACCCTCGCGTACGACAAGCGGACCATCACCGAGCGACTCAGCGTCGCCGTCCCCGACCGGTCGTTCACCGTCGTCATCGGACCGAACGCCTGCGGCAAGTCCACTCTGCTGCGTGCCCTGGCCCGGATGCTCCGGCCGGCCGCCGGCACGGTGCTGCTCGACGGGCGGGACATCCACGCCCAGCCGGCCCGCCGGGTCGCCCGCACCCTCGGGCTGCTGCCGCAGTCGTCCATCGCCCCCGACGGCATCACGGTCGCCGAGCTGGTGGCCCGGGGCCGGTACCCGCACCAGGGCCTGCTGCGGCAGTGGTCCCGCGACGACGAGCGGGTGGTCGACGAGTCGATGGCCGCCACCGGCGTGGCCGACCTCGCCGACCGGCTGGTCGACGAGCTGTCCGGCGGGCAGCGGCAGCGGGTGTGGATCGCCATGGCCCTGGCCCAGCAGACCGAGCTGCTGCTGCTCGACGAGCCGACCACGTTCCTCGACATCGCCCACCAGATCGAGGTGCTCGACCTGTGCGCGAGCCTGCACGAGGAGCAGGGGCGCACGCTGGTCGCGGTGCTGCACGACCTCAACCAGGCCGCCCGGTACGCCACCCACCTGATCGCGATGCGCGACGGCGCCGTGGTGGCCGCCGGAGCGCCCCGGGAGATCGTCACCGCCGAACTGGTGGAGCGGGTGTTCGGGCTGCCCTGCCGGGTCATCGACGACCCGGAGACGGGCGGGCCACTGGTCGTCCCCGCCGCGCGGCGCCCGTCGGCGGTACGCCGCTGAGCAGAGACAGCCGGACGCCGACACTCGACCCTCAAGGTTCATCCTTAGAGGCTCAGAGCGCAGGCACGCGCCTCCGGCGGGATACAGCCCGAATGGTCAGGTAGGTTGCCCGCGTGGATCCCTGCCTGCACTTGGCCCTGCTTGAGGCCGACTATCTCAACGACGCGGTCGCCAAGATCCGCGAACGTTCGGTCGAGGAGCTCAAAGCCCGGTATGCCGAGGTGCTCGCGTTGGAAGTCCTGGCGGGCGCAGATCAGGCGTCCTGGACCGACGAGGCGGATCTGTGGGACGCGCTGCCGGACGGCGCCGACGGCACGATCCGGTCGCTGACCGGCATCGAGGGCTTTCCGGAAGTGAACAACCTGTACCTGCGCGAGTCCGAGGTCAGTGATCTCGGACCGCTCACCGCGCTGCCTGCGCTGGAGCTGCTGTGGGTCGGTGTGCCGCCGGACGCGGACCTGACCCCGCTGCTGGCCTGCGATCAGCTCAAGCGGGTGCACATCGGCTGTGCGGCCGTGCTGCGCCCAGCGGGCCACGAGGTGCTCGCGGCGCTGGCCGCGCGCGGAGTCCAGGTGGACAACTTCCTGCCAGACCCGGTCAAGGCGGCGGCACCATTCAGTGATCCGATCCTGAAGCTGGCAGTGCTCGATAGATTGATGGGCTCGGTCGAGCTGCCGCCGACGTACTTCTTCGACGGGTTCGAGTTCGACGAAGGCAACCTGGCCCGGCTGATGACGGTCGTGATACCCCAGGCGGCGCTCGACACCGTCGAATCCCTCAGCTGGCTCGGGGGTGGGCACGACACGGCGCACATGGTGTGGGAGCAGTGGGACGGCGAGTCCGACGAGTTCCGCATCCGATCGCTGGCAGGCGTAGAGGCGCTGCGCAACCTGCGCGAGCTGAAAATCACCCCGCTCGCCGTACTGCCCGAGCACCAGATCGCGCAGCTGCGAGCGCGTGGCGTCACGGTCAGCGAGGCGGACTGAAGCAGCGAGGTGGGCAGCGCCGGGCGTTGCCCTATCTGTGCTGCGCCGCGAGGGCTTGTCCGATGGCTCGTGCTCCGTCGGGGAAAGCGCCGGGGTTGGGGCCGGAGTAGTTCAGGCGCAGGTATCGGCCGGTGGGTTCGGCAGGAAACCAGTCGCCTCCAGCCGCGACCAGGACACCCGCTGCCTCGCAGTCGCGGGCCAGGCGCATCAGGTCGGTGTCGTCGGGCAGCCGAAGCCAGAGGTTCAGTCCGCCGTGCGGCACCGCGTCGAGGTGGGAGTCAGGCACGTGCTCGCGCAGCGCGCCGACGAGGAGGTCGCGGCGCGCGGCAAGTTGATATCTCAGTCCGCGCAGATGGGTATGCCAGGCGGGCTGGGTGACGACCTCGAGGGCGGCGGCTTGCAGGACGCCGCTGACGTACATGGATTGGGCCTGCGCATCGGCGAGGATACGGTCGCGGGCGGGCCCGCGGGCGATGAGCCCGGCGACGCGGACAGCCGGTGACACGCTCTTGGTCAGCGACCGCAGGTAGACGACGTGCCCCCCGTCGTCGCGCGCGGCCAGCGGCGCGGCTTCGGCGGTGATCCCGAAGTCGTGGGCCCAGTCGTCCTCGATGAGGAACGCACCGTGCTCGCGCACGATGCCCAGCACCCGGTCGGCGAGGTCTGGCGACCACTGGGCTCCGGTGGGGTTGGCGAAGTTCGGCTGGGCGTAGAACGCCCGCGCCCCCGTCTGGGTGAACGCGCGGTCGAGTTCGTCGGGGTCCGGCCCGTGGGGGCCACTGGTGATCGGCACGAGTTGCACGCCGGTCTGCTCGGCGGCCAGGATCGCGCCCCAATAGGTCGGCGACTCGATGAGCACGGGCCGGTCAGCTCCTACGAGTGCGCGGAAGATCGTGCTCAACCCGCTCTGGCTACCGGGCAGGACAATCACGTCGCTCGCGGCCGGGGGTGCGAGACCGGGCGGGGTGACCGCACCGAGTTCTGTGGCGAACCATGTCTGCAACTCCGGCAGCCCCGCAGCCGGTGGTCGCCCGACAGCAGCATCGCTGCGGGTGGCACGTGCGAACGCCGACCGCACCAATCTCTCGGGAAGGAGTTCCCTGTCGGGGTAGCCCGCGTGCAGGGCGATCACGTCGTTGGGTGTCGTGCGCAGCGCCGTGAACGCCTGTGCCCTGCGGTTCGGCGGGGAACCGAGCGCGGCGGTCTGCCACCCGTAATCGTTCGGTCGGGCCGTGCGGACGGCCCGCACGAAGGTGCCCACGCCCGGCCGGGCCTCCACGAGCCCCTGCGCGGCCAGCGTCCGGAGGGCTTTCTGCACCGTGACCGGGCTCGCCCCGTGACGCGCTACGAGGGCCCGCGTCGAGGGCAGCCGCGCCCCGGCGGGAGCCGCTGCCACCCAGCTGCGCAGTTCATCCAGGATCCGCTGACTGCTACCGTTTATCATGAGGACTGACGATAGCGCTACTCTAGTTTTGTCGCCACCGCTACCGAAGGCTCATGCCGGGCTGTGGTGGGGTCTGCTCGGTGTCGTGGCGTTCTCGTTCACGGTGCCGTTCACCCGCGTCGCAGTCGGAGGCGGGCGCATGTCCCCGTTGTTCGTCGGCTCCGGGCGCGCCGTCGTCGCGGCGCTCCTCGCCGCAGCCGCGCTGTGGCTGACCCGGCAGCAGATACCGCGCGGCACCCAGTGGGTCCAGGTAGCGGTCGTGGCCGGTGGCGCGGTCGTCGGGTTTCCGTTGCTGACCTCGTACGCGCTCACCACCGCACCCGCGAGCCACGGGGCGGTCGTCATCGCGCTCCTGCCCGCCGCGACGGCCGTGATGGCCGTGATTCGGGGTCGCGAGCGGCCTCGGACCCCGTTCTGGGTCGCCGCAGGGATCGGCGCGATCGCGGCCGTGGTGTTCACCGCGATCCAGGGCGGTGGCCTCGCCGGGCTGCACCGGTCCGACCTGCTGCTGTTCGCTGCCGTCATCGTGTGCGCGATCGGCTACGCCGAGGGCGGGCTCCTGTCCCGCGAGTTGGGCTCGTGGCAGACCATCTCCTGGGCCCTCGTGCTGGCCTCCCCGCTGATGATCGTGCTCACCGGCGTCTCGATCGTTGAGCAGCCACCGACGGGCTCGGTGATCGAGTGGGGCGCGTTCGCCTATCTCGCCGTGGTGAGCATGTTCCTCGGGTTCTTCGCCTGGTACCGGGGCCTGGCCATTGGACCGATGGCGCAGGTCAGCCAGGTGCAGTTGACCCAGCCGGTGATGAGCATCTGCTGGGCCGCTCTCCTCCTGCACGAGCACCTGGCCTGGCCCACGATCCTCGGCGGCATCGCGGTTATCGGCTGTGCGCTCCTCGCCGTTCGAGCCAGGAATCGCGGGAACCGACCCGCAAGCGCTTCCGGCCCGCATCAGCGCTCCACTGTCTCCGGGAGCCAACCGGTGCGGGTGAAGTAGTCGACGTAGGTGCCGAACAGCGCCTCGTCCACCTCGGGGCGGGACACGCCGGAGCCGGCCAGGGCGGCGTCGGTGGCGTCGGGGTCGAAGACCAGGCCGCCCTCGGAGCCGGCCCCTTCCAGCTCGGCGGCCAGCGTGCCCAGCAGCGGGAACGCCGCGTTGCCCGGGTCGGCTCCGATCCGGTCCAGCCACTCCCCCGGCTCGACCTCGGGCAGCGCGTAGCCCCTGGCCCGCAGCCAGCCCAGCGCGGTGTCCAGCCGCAGCAGCCGCCCGGCGGCCAGGTGGAAGGTGCGGCCGGCCGCCGCAGGCTGCCGGGACAGGATGACGATGGCGTCGCTGACGTAGTCCACGGGCACCAGGTCGAAGGCGGCGTCCACTCCGGCGGGCGCGGCCTGGGCCTGGACGCAGCCCTTGAGCAGCAGCCACAGGTAGTCGCCGCGCTGGCAGGCGCCGGTACGGCTGTGCCCGGCAATGCGGGTGGGCCGATAGACGGTGGCGGGCAGGGACCGGGCGCGGGCGGCCTCGATCAGCCCCTCGGCCACCCACTTGCTCCGCGTGTAGCCGTGCACCAGGTCCTCCGCCGGACCCGTGGGATGCTCCGGGCCGATCGGGTGGTCCCCGTGCCCCGCGTACACGCCGACGGTGGAGACGTGGTGCACCGGCACGCTGCGGTGCCGGGCCGCCAGCCGCAGTATCTCGGCGGTGCCGTCCACCGTGCTGGCCCTGAGCTGCTCGTACGGGGCGAAGAGGTTCACGGCGGCGCCCACGTGGTACACCGCGTCCACCCGGCGGGACAGCTCGTCGAAGGCGTCGTCGGACAGCCCCAGGCGGGGCCGCGCCAGGTCGCCGGGGACGGTGACGACCCGCTGCTCGTCGCGGCCTTCCCAGAGGCCGTAGCCCTCCATGACCCGGCGCAGCCGCGCCGCGGCCTGCTCCTGGTCCGCGCCGCGCACCAGGCAGTGCACCACGGCACGGGTACGGTTCAGCAGCGAGCGCACGGTGAACGCGCCGAGGAACCCGGTGGCACCGGTGAGCAGCACGTGAGCGGGATCCTGCGCCACCCGGATCGTCTCGCCGGCCGGGACGATGTCGGCCGGCAGCTCGACCTCGGCGGCCAGGTCGAGATCCCGCACGGCATCCTCCCGCCCAGGTGTCCGATCGCGGTCGACCAGCGTGGCAAGGCCGGCGACGGTCGGCGACGCCGCCAGGACCCCGAGCGGGATCTCCACCCCCAGCTCCTGCCGGAGCCGCAGCATCAGGCGGGTGGCCAGCAGCGAGTGGCCGCCCAGGGCGAAGAAGTCGTCGTGAACACCGATCCGGGCCGTACCCAGCACGTCCCGCCAGATCCCGGCGATGCTCTTCTCGGTGGGGGTCCCCGGCGTCACGTACGAGTCCGTCGGCTCCACCGCGAGGGCGTCCGGCGGCGGCAGCGCGGCCAGTTCCAGCTTGCCGCTCGACGTGCGCGGGAACGTCTCCACCGGCACGCAGACCGACGGCACCAGGTACTCCGGCAGCCGCGCTGCCAGCGTACGGCGCAGCACGTCCGGTGGCAGGGCGGCCCCGGCGGCCGGCTGGTAGTACGCGACCAGGCGCTTGCCCCCCGAGACGGCGTCCCGGGCCAGCACGGCGGCGTGGGCCACCCCGGGCACGGCCTGGACGGCGGCGGCGACCTCTTCTGTCTCCACCCGGTGGCCGCGGATCTTGACCTGGGTGTCCAGGCGGCCCAGGCACTGGATCCGCCCGTCGGGCAGGTACCGGGCCAGGTCGCCGGTGCGGTAGAGCAGGGTGCCCGGATGGAAGGGGTCCGGGATGAACTTCTGCGCGGTCAGCTCCGGGCGCCCCAGGTAGCCGATGGCCAGGGCCCGGCCGCCGACGCAGATCTCCCCCACCGCGCCCACCGGGCAGAGCTGTTGCCGCCGGTCCAGCAGCATGACCCGGGTGCCGTCCACCGGGCGGCCGATGGGCGGCAGGTCGGGCCAGGTGTCAGGGTCGGCGTCCAGGCGTTCCGCGGTGACCACGTGCGTCTCGGACGGGCCGTACTGGTTCTCCAGCACCGCGCCGGGCGCCCACCGCCGGAAGAACTCCCGCAGGGCGGGCGTGGCGTGCAGTTGCTCCCCCGCCGTGACGACCTCCCGGAGCGTGGCCGCCGGGCGATTGGTGGCGCAGGCGTACTCGGCGAGTTGCTGGAGTGCGACGAACGGCAGGAACAACCGCTCGACGCGCTCGGCGGCCAGCAGGTCGAGGAGGCGGGCGGGGTCGCGTCTCGTCTCGTCGTCGACCATGACCAGGGTGCCCCCGGTGGCCCAGGTGCTGAAGAACTCCTGGAAGGCCACGTCGAAGCTGAGCGCGGCGAACTGCAACGTCCGGGTGCCGGACCCCGCGAGGGAGCGGGTTCGCTGCCAGGCCAGCAGGTTGGCCAGGGCCCGGTGCGGCATGGCCACGCACTTGGGACGGCCGGTGGAGCCGGACGTGAAGATCAGGTAAGCGAGGTCGGCGGGCGCCGCCACGGGCAGGTCTGCTTCGGGTACGGGCGGCAGGTCGTCAAGGGAGATCGTCTCGACGGTGTCGGGGAGGAGCCCGGCCAGGTCCTGCTGGATCAGGGCGACCCGGATCCCGCTGTCGGCTGCCAGGTAGGCGATCCGGTCGGGGGGGTACGCGGGGTCGATGGGCAGGCAGGCGCTGCCGGCCTTGAGCACCCCCAGGACCGCGACGGCCAGCTCCGGGGAGCGCCGCAGGCAGACGCCCACGGGACGCCCGGCCGCGCCCCGCGCGACCAGGTGTGCCGCCACCGCGTCCGCCGCCCGGTCCAGCTCCGCGTAGGACAGGACCCGGTCCCCGTGTACGACCGCCGGGGCGTCGGGCGTGCAGAGGGCCTGGGCGGCGAAGGTCTCGTGCGCGAGGGGCGGTCCGGCCGGGGCGGCGGGCCCGGGCACCCAGCTTTCGAGGATCAGCCGGCGTTCGGCGGCCGGCAGGATGTCCAGTTCACGCAGGGGCAGGTCGGGATGGGCGACGGCCTCGGTCAGCAGAGTCAGCAGACGCTCCGCCAGGCGCTGGGCGGCGCCACGGCCGAAGAGGTCGGTGGAGAACTCCAGGAAGCCGTCGAATCCGCCCCGCGCGGGCACCAGGTGCAGGAAGATGTCGTACTTGGCCGTACCCGGGTGGAGGTACAGCCGCTCGGCGGTCACGCCCGGCAGGTCCAGAGCCGGGGCAGGGGCGTCGTCCAGCCCGATGACCACCTGGAAGAGGGGGAAGCGGCTCGGCGAGCGCTCGACCTCCAGCTCGCGAACCAGGTGCGAGTAGGGCACGTCGCGGTGCGCGACGGCACCCCACACCTGCTCCTTCGTCCGGGCGGTCAGCTCGGCGAAGGACACGTCGGCCGGCACCCGCTGGCGCAGCGGCATGATGTCGGTCAGGCAGGCGATCATCGGTTCGAGGATCTCGTCGTCCCGGCGGGAGACGGGCGTGCCGATCACCACGTCGTCCACCCCGGACAGCCGGGAGATGAGTGCGGTCAGC
Source organism: Micromonospora sp. NPDC020750 (assembly GCF_044334565.1). Lineage (NCBI taxonomy): Bacteria > Bacillati > Actinomycetota > Actinomycetes > Micromonosporales > Micromonosporaceae > Micromonospora > Micromonospora sp. NPDC020750. The sequence continues at coordinate 223,973 of NZ_JBIRTH010000004.1, read as the reverse complement.
GCCGTGGCCAGGACCGTGAACGGCGTGGTCCTGGCCCTGCGGGCGAGCAGGCGGATGCCGGTGCCGAGCGTTTCGTCCAGGGTGAACTCGACGCGGTCACCGCGCGCGCCGAGAATCGCGGGCCGGGGCCTGTCGGTGGGGAAGGAAGACGCCGGCGGTGCCCCGCGCAACGTCTCCCGCCAGTACTTCACGGATTCCCTGCGGTCGCCTGCGCCCGCTCGGCGGCGCTGTTGCGCGTACGGGCCGAACTGGAGGGGAAGGGCGGGCAGCCCGGGTTCCGTGCCGTCCAGCGCGGCCCGATAGAGGGCGCTGAACTCGGTGTCCAGCAGGCTGAAGCACCAGCCGTCGAGCACCGCGTGGTGGATCGCCACCACCAGGACCGCGTCGTCCTCGGCCAGTTGCAGCAGCGTCCCCCGCAGCAGGGGTGGCCGGTCCAGGGGCACCGGCCGGGTCGCCGCCGCGACCTGGGCGGCGGGCAGCTCGTGCGGGCTCACCTGACGGACGTCCAGCTCGACCGGGGCCGGCGGCAGCACCGCCTGCCACGCTTCTCCCTCGACCAGGGCGAGGCGGCTGCGCAGCGCCTCGTGCCGGGCCACGATCCCGGTGAGTGCCCGCTGGGCGGCGGGCGGGTCGATCCGCGCGCCGCGCAGCCGGTACGCCCACGACTCGACGTACCGGGAGGTGCCCTCCTGGAACTGGTCGTTCAGCCAGATCGACTCCTGCTCGAAGGACATCGGGTAACCGGGGGCCGGTGCGTCGGCAGGGGGCGTGGCGAGCGTCATGGGAGGCGCTTTCCGGTTCGGGAGGGGCCAGGTCACAGGGAGGCGAGCAGGGCGCTGCGGTCGAGCTTGCCGGTGGTCGTGGTCGGCAGGGCGGCACGCCGGTGCACGTTGTGGGGCACCAGGTAGCCGGGCAGCTTGGCGGCCAGCGCGCGGCGCACCACGGCGGGGGTCGGCGCGGTGGGGTCGTCGGCCGTGTAGAACATGGCCAGCCGGTCGTATCCGCCGCCCGGGGCCGGGACGGGAACCACGGCGGCCTCCCGGATTCCGGGTATCCGGCGTGCGACGCTCTCGATCTCGCCCGGCTCGATCCGGTGCCCGGCGATCTTGACCTGGAAGTCGGTGCGGCCACGGAAGTGCAGCACCCCGTCGGAGTCCAGGAAGCCCAGGTCTCCCGTCCGGTACACACGCACGGGCTCCCCGTCGAGCGGGAGGAGGGTGAAGGCGGCAGCCGTGGCATGGGCGTCACCGACGTACCCGAGGGCCAGGCCCGCACCGGCGAGGCAGATCTCCCCAACCGTCCCCGGGGCGAGAGACTCTTCCCCGTCCAGGATGTGCACAATGGTCTCCGGCACCGGGACGCCGAGGGGGATGCCGTCCGGGTGGTCGCAGTCCACCGCGCTGATCCGGTGGGTGGTGGCGAAGACGCAACTTTCCGCCGGCCCGTAGCCGTTGATCAGGGTGCTGTCCGGGTACCGGGCCAGGAATCGGGCCACATGGGTGGGTGAGAGCCGCTCGCCGCCCGTGAGGACCTGGCGCAGGCCCGCGAGGCAGGGGCGTTCCGGGTCGTCCTCGTCGACGAGAAAGTTGAACAGGGAGGAGGTCAGCCAGGCGGTGTCCAGCCCGGTCGCGTTGACGAGGTCGGCGAGGTCGTCGGGGAGGAGATAGTCCGCGTCCGCGATGACGCAGGTGCCGCCGCTGGTCAGCGGGCCCCACAGCTCCAGGGTGAAGGCGTCCCAGGAGACCGGGGCGGCCTGCAGCACCACCCGGCCCGGCCCGAAGTCCGCGAAGCCGGGTGCGGGAAAGAGCCGGGTGGTCGCGTGGTGCGGGGAGAGGACTCCCTTGGGTACGCCGGTGCTGCCTGAGGTGAAGAAGACCGTGGCAGCAGCGGAGCTGTCGACGTACACCGACGGGGGTTCGGCCCGGCGCGACGCCGCCTGTGCCAGCGACTCGTTCGGTGCGGTCCAAGAGGGTACGTCTCCGTGCGCCCCGGCGTCGGTCACCATGACGGACGCCCCCACCATCCTGGTGACCTGGTCGATCCGCTCCCCCGGCCAGCGGCGGTCCAGAGCCGCGTACGCCGCACCGCACTTGAGGACCGCCAACAGGACGGCCACCAGTTGAGGTGCCCGGGGCAGACGCACCGGAACGATGGTCCCGGGCCGGACTCCGGCCGTCCACAGAGCAACGGCGTAGGCATCCGCAGCGGCGTCCAAGGTGGCGTAATCGACACGCTCGTCGCGGTGGGCGAGCGCGACGGCGGAGGGACGCAGGCGTGCCTGGTGGGCCACCGCTTCGTGGATGAGTCGTGGGGCTGCGGGCAGGGGGTGCGGCACGGAGTTGACTCCCGAACGTCCGGCAGGGCTGGGGCGGCGCGAGATGGGTGCGGTGCTCAGGCCTCGGTCGCCGAGATGACGTCGGCCAGGGTGTCGCTGTCGAACAGGACCGCTGGGCTGACGCGGACGCCCAGTTCCTTGCCGATCCGGGCGCAGATCCGCATGGCCTGCAGAGACGTGCCGCCGAAGTCGTAGAAGCTGTCGGCCGCCGCGACGTGCGGCACCTTCAGCACGTCGGCGACGATGCGGAGGACGGCGTCGTGGCTACCGGTGCGCGGTGCGGGGATGTGCTGCTCGGTCAACGTCCTGTGCCCACTCTCGCCTCGGATGGGAGTCTCGCCGGCGCGATGCTCGGAAGCAACCGTAGTCAACCCTGCCGACGTCTAGGAGCCCGCCGGCCTTACCCTCGCGCCATGGCCAGGCAGGGCGATTGCGAAGTCGGGCGGGAGCGCTTCGATCAGGATCCCAAGGTATCTACGACTGCCCGGACGCGTAGGCAGCACCGAACGAAGCCGAGGGGTGGGTCACGTTCGCGGCCACTCAGTCGAGACAGAACTCGTTGCCCTCGATGTCCTGCATCACGAGGCATGACTCGTTGTAGCCATCGGCCCGCAGTAGTCGCACGCGTACCGCGCCGAGCGCGACCAGTCGTGCGCATTCGGCCTCCAGCGCGGCCAGGCGCTCTTCACCCACGAGCCCGGTGCCGACCCGCACGTCGAGATGCAGCCGATTTTTGACGACCTTGCCTTCGGGAACGCGCTGGAAGAACAGTCGCGGGCCCACACCCGAGGGATCGTTGCATGCGAACGCCGAACCCTGACGCTCAGGCGGCAACGCGCGATCGAAATCGCCCCAGGTAGCAAACCCCTCCGGTGGCGGCGGCACGACGTACCCCAACACCTCGCACCAGAAACGAGCGACGCGCTCGGGTTCTGCGCAGTCGAAGGTGACTTGGATCTGCTTGACCGACGCCATCGGCCCACCATAGAGACGGGGTCTTTCGTCGTCCACCCGGATTCGCCCTGGTGCCCGGCATCGTCTTGACGGCAGCCACCGCCCAGGCCCGTCCCACGCGATCGGTGGAATCGAGAGGTCATCCGGCCGCCGACTCCCCTACGATCGCGTGATGTCCCGGCCGCCGTACCCGATTCGCACCGCGCGGCTCACCCTGCGCCCGGTCACGCTGGACGACCTCGACGACGTGTACGCCTATCAGCGCCGACCCGACGTCGTGCGCTGGATGCTCGGCGCGGAGCCGCGTACCCGCGAGCAGTCGCGGTCGTCGGTGCTCGCCATGGCGGGCGAGGACGCGCTGCGCGCGGAGGGCGACTGCCTGACCCTGGCCGTGGCCACCGACGCCGGGGTGATCGGGACCGTGGAGCTGGTCTGGCGCAGCCGGCTCGACCGCACGGCCGAACTCGGGTACGTCATCCACCCCGACCACGGCGGACGGGGGCTGGCGACGGAAGCCGTGACGGCGCTCCTGGACTGGGGATTCGACGAGTTCGGGTTGCACCGGATCTACGCCCGGTGTCACGGCCGCAACGACGCGTCCGCCCGGCTGATGACCCGGATCGGCATGCGCCAGGAGGCACGCCATGTCGAGAGCTACCTGTTCCGGGGGGAGTGGGCCGACCGACTCGTCTTCGCCGTCCTGGCCCACGAATGGCGGTCACGCACCGCGACAGCAGCGAGCTGCGCAGGGCAGGACCAGTTGTCAATGTAACGTTGACAGATGACACCCGAGTTGATCGAGCTGACCGATGTCGCAGTCGACCGGGCCCGGCTGGACGAGCGAGAGCTGGAGCTGATCGACCGCGCGCGGCACGCGGGTGCGACCTGGGGACAGATCGCCGCCGCGCTCGGCCTCGGCAGCCGGCAGGCCGCGGAGCAGCGCCGGCAACGCCTGGCGGCCGTACGACGGTCGCGGCGGCACGAACGGGATCTCGGGTACTCGACGCGGATCGCGGCGATACGGGGTGCGGTCCTCGATCTCCAGCGGTGGATCGACGCGGACCGGCGGTGGGATACGCGGTTCGGGCGTGCGGCTCTCGTGCGGAAGACCGCGGAGGCGGCCCTCGACGCCGACCCGGGCTCGCTGTACGCGTTGACATCGCTTCTCGCGCTCGACCTGGCAGAAGCAGGACGCGAACGGCTGCCGGGGCCGGTGCAGGCTGTCGCGGCACGATTCGACGATCTTCTGTCAACGAAACCTTGACAGACCGGGAACGTATTGCCTGAGCCCCGCTCAACATCAAGGATCTGAGTCGTCCCGACTCAGCTTTGGAGGGCTCATGCGCCGGAACGCCGGCCTGTTCGTGGCGATCTCGCTGCTGTCCGGCTTCGGCAGCAGCGCCATGTCGCTGGTGGCCGGGATCTGGATCCTGGACCTCACCGGTTCCACCGGCCTCGCCGCCCTCGCCGGGCTCTGCGTGTACGCCCCGGTCCTCGCCGGCCCGTGGCTGGGCGGCCTGCTCGACCGAGCGTCACGGCGATCGCTGGTCATGGCGGTCAACCTCGCTCTGGCCGCTGCTCTGCTCAGTCTCCTCACGGTTCGCGGACCAGGTCAGACGTGGCTCATCTTCCTGGTCTCCTGTGCGTACGGCGTCAGCTACGTGCTGATCGACGCGGGCGAGACGGCGCTGTTGCCCTCCGCGCTGTCACCTGCGGAGCTGGGCGACGTCAACGGCTGGCGTTCCAGCGCCCAGGAAGGCATGAAGCTCGTGGCGCCCCTGGCCGGCGCGGGCCTCTACGCGTGGCGCGGGGGCCACGCGGTCGTCCTGCTCAGCGCGGCGATGCCGGTTCTGGTCGCCCTCCTGTACGCGGCCGTACGACTGAAGCAGACGCCACCCGACCTACCGACCGAGCGGCAACGTGGCCTGCGCGCGGGCCTCGCCGTCCTGCTCGCCCAGCGGGCGACACGCGTCACGGTCGCGCTCGCCGCCGTGTCCATCGCCATGTCCGGCTTCACGACCGCCGCCAACTACGCGATGGTCACCGGGACGCTGGGCCTACCGACGACGTTCATCGGAGTGCTGTTCAGCGCGCAGGGCGCCGGCTCCATCATCGGCGGTCTCATCGTGGGCCGGCTCATCGTCCGATGGGGCCCGGTCACCGTGGGCGTCGCCGGCACGACGCTGTTCGCCGTCAACTGCCTGGTGCGCTGCCTGCCCTGGTGGCCCGGCACGGTGGCTGCCTCGGTGGTCGCCGGCATCGGCCTGCCCTGGGCCCTGGTCGCCGCAGTGACGGCGGTGCAGACGCACACGCCGACAGCGGTCCTCGGCCGAGTGGCCGGGACCGCGAACACCGCGATGTTCGGTCCTATCGTGCTGGCAATTCCCCTCGGCTCCGCCGCCGTCCAGCTCGGCGACCGCCCGACGCTTGTCGTAGCCGCCGCGATCTGCCTGGCTTCCGCATTCGGCGTGGCCTATCGCCCTATCGGGCGGCGGGAAAAGGAGCGTACGTCGGCAGCGGTGCTGCCTACCGGCGAGATGGCGCTACCCATCGCAGATGAACCGCACCCTGACCGAGCTCAACCCCCACAGGGTGCAACCCTCGCACGTTCGCCATCTGCCATGGAGCACCCATGAACCACGCTCAGGACAGCTCCGGAATCGAGAAATCACAAACATGCGCGAGCACTCGCATGCCTCCATGGTCGCCATGGCGGGCGAGGACGCGCTGCGCGCGGGGGGCGACTGCCTGACCCTCGCCGTGGCCACCGATGCCGGGGTGACGGCGTCAGCCCGCCGCATCGGCTCACCGAGAGGCTAACCGCGCTGCGCCTCGACGGGCGCATGGTGACCGAGGCAGCCGCATACGGATCAGGCAGGCGAGCGTTCGTCGAGATCCGACTGCTGTACCGGTGCGAAAAGCCGATTCCCGATGCCGTCAAGCCGTTCTGTCGCCGTGATCAGCAGGTGACCCTCGATGCTTACCTTCAAGGGATGCGGCGCATGGGGATGCTTGGACTGGTCTGCGTGTTGGTGCTGGCCGGGCTGACCAGCTGCAGCGCGGCTACCGAAGGCGCGGTCGGGGTACGGCTGGACGCCGACGGCCGACTCATTGGAGTGTTCGACTGGTGTCGGGGCAAGGCCGGGACTCACGAGATCATCCTCTACCTCGGCATGGACGGCGGCGGGGTCACCGACGAGGTGGTCCAGCTCGATCGGGATCCCGGCCGCAGCGACCGCACCACGGAGGAAGTCGTACTGCTCGGCCCAGCGGCCGGCTGGCAGACGAAGCTGGCACCGCCCACGTTGGACGACGACCAGCTCTACACCCTGCGCGCGTGGAACAAGGACCGCGGCGCAGTGCGTGACTTCCCGTTCCGGATCAGCGAGCTGCGTGGCCGCACCGGCTCCGACGTGATCCTCGCTAAGCGGTGGGAGGGCGAGCACGGCTACGTTGCCACGTTCCGCACCCCCGAGGACTTCGTCCGCTACGCCGACACGGTGTGCGACGACTGAAGGGGAGCACCTGATAACAACTAACGCGCGCGGGATGCTTCAGGCAGGGGTGTAGTCGTAGCGGATTTTCGCTAGAAGCGTGCTCAGCCCGCCGGCACCGCCTTCACATAGACGCCCTCGCCCTGGCGGCCCTCGACCAGGCCCTCGGCCTTGAGCACCAGCATGGCTCCACGGATCGAGCCGTAGGACACGCCGTGCTGGGTCTGCAGCGCGGTAGTCGAGGGCAGTTTGTCTCCAACGGACAGCTTGCCGGTACGAATCTGCTCGCGGATGGCCTCTGCCACCCGCTCATACTTCGCGGTCATTTGAAACTCCTCGGGTCGCACCCCGAGTAGATCACCTCCAGAAAGCTGCATCAACTATGTCGAGCAGGCTAGACCAGGTCTACTATGTTGATTAAGCTACAAGCCGTGTTCGTCCTCGGGTCGCACCAGGAGGGGCACAAGTCCGGTGCCTGCTCATTTGTCCCCGTTGCCGAGTTGCGGCAGGCACCGGACCCGATCAGCCCACACCGCGCCGAGCCGAGTCACTCCAGCGGCCGGGCAGGACAGCGCTGTCGACAGCCCAGGACGGAGGCACATGGAGCCCAACACGGACGCGGTTGGGGACGGGCCCTTTATCAAGGCCGGCGGCACCAGCAAGGGCGGCGCGGTCTACCAGTCCAGGCGGAATCTGCTGACGCCGGCCGACATCCGGTGGCAGGACTTCCCGATGACCAGGTTCGGTCGGCGTGGCCTAGACCCGGAGGCAGTCGGCAGGTTCCTGCGTCGGGTCGAGGCCGATCTGGACGCCCTGTACCAGGAGATCGTCACCGCTCGCGACGAGGCGTGCTACCACCGGGACACCGTGACGGAGCTGCGAGCGGAGCGCCGGCGTCCCCGCGAGCCGTGGGCACAGCGACCACACGGTGAGTACAGACGCCCGCCCATGTGGCCGACCTACTCCCCCCGCCGGCAAGGCTGCCACCGTCACCCAGAAGACGAATCGGGCGATGGCTGACTACCCGGCGCTCCACGGCCCGTCGAGGCCGGACTGGACCTGCCTCGTCTGCGGCGAACCCTGGCCGTGCCTGGCCCGCAAGCGCCAGCTCAAGGAGCTGTGCCAGTGCAACATCCGAACGCTCGTCCGCTACATGACCGCGTACCTGCCGAACGCCCACGCGGAAATCACCGGCATGAGCACCGCCGAAATCACCGAGCGCATCGTCGGATGGTGCGGCAGACCGTTGGAGATGTGGGTGGTCCAGGAGCACCCGGCCGACGCGAAAGATCAAGACCGGCAACAACGCTATCTACCCAACCAGAAGGCAGGGAGATATGGACGGCACGAATAGCGACCCGGGGCAGCGCCGGAGCGAGCAGGCCGAGGCCGCCGAGCGGGAGGCGGCGAGGCGACGGCTGTTGGCGCAGGCCGAGGCGGACCGGGTGCCGGTGGACGACACCACCAGGGCGGTGCCGGACCGGCGGTGGCGTCGTGACCACCCATGACCTGCCGATAGGCCGCCGGGTCGCCCGGTTACGAGCCCAACGGCGGCTGACTCAGCAGATGCTGGCCGACCGGCTCGGCAAGTCGAAGAGCTGGGTGGACAAGGTCGAGCGGGGTGCCCGCTCCCTCGACAGGTTCACCGTCATCCGGGACCTCGCCGACGCGCTCCGCGTCGACCCGGTGGCGCTGCTCGGCCGGGACGGCCGGCCGGCGGCGACCCGTGCCACCGTGGACGGGGTGGACGGGGTGCGGGCCGCCCTCGCGCGCTACGACACCGTCCTGACCGGGCCGGGCGGCCGGGCGGCACCGCCGGCCGGCGAGTTGAGCCGGCGGGTGCGGCACGCCTGGCTGACGTACCAGCATGCCGACTATCCGCAGCTGCTGCGGATGCTGCCGGCCCTGCTCGGCGACGCCCAACGCGCCCACACGGGCGGCGGGGACGACGTGGCGGAACTGCTGGCGCAGGCGTACCGGATCACCTCGTCGGTGCTGGTGAAGCTCGGCGAGGGCGACCTCGGCTGGCTCGCCGCCGACCGGGCCATGTCCGTGGCCACCGGTGACCCGCTGCTGGTGGCGGCAGCCGCCGTCCCGCTGGGGCAGGCGCTGCGCGCCCTCGACCGGCCCCGGCCGGCCCTGACCGCCACGATCGCCGCCGCCCACCACATCGCCCCCACGGTGCCGCGCGGCGGCCCGCCGCAGCACCTGGCGCTACACGGGACGCTGCTGCTCCAGGCCGCCCTGGCCGCCGCCGCGTGCGGCGACGAGCAGAGCGCACGGGAACTGGTCGACCGGGCGGCCGGGATCGCCGACGAGATCGGCGACGGCCACGACCGGCACTGGACCAACTTCGGGCCCACGGCCGTCGAGCTGGCCCAGGTGGCGACCGCCGTCGACCTCGGCGACGGGGGCGAGGCCGTCGCCCGGCACGAGAAGGTCATCGGCTCGGACGACTGGCGGCGGTTGCCGGCCGAGCACCGGGCGGCGTACCTGCTCGACGCTTCCCGCGCGTACCTCCAGGTCGGCGACCTGCTCGCGGCGGGGCGCGTGCTGGTCGACGCGGACCGGACCGCGCCGGCCGAGGTCCGGTTGCGGCCGGTGGCCCGTACGGTGATCGCCGCCCTGATGCGCGGCGGGCCGGTCCCGGCCGACGTGGCGCACCTGGCCACGGTCGTCGGGGTCGCGTGAGGACCGCCCGCGCCGGACCCCCGTCCGGGTCCGCGCGATCCTGATCCCGCCGGCCTGGCCTCACCTGGCCTGTCTCGGTGCTGCCGCGCTCATCCGCCGGGAGCGGCGGGCCACCCACACCAAACCGGTGAGCACTACGGTGGACGCTGCCGCGAGTGCCCCGCCGACCGTGGGCCAGTTGGTGCTGACTCCGGACAGCCTGCTCGGCTGACCTGGCTCGCCCGCCCGGGGGAACGTGATCGTGCCGGCCGCGCTGTGCTTGACGGTGCCGCTGGTCAGGCTGACGCGGACCTTCCAGGGTCCGTCCGCGAGATCGGCCGGCAGCGACGCGGTGACCTTGCCTGGTTCGCCGGGCGCCAGCGTCGTGGTGTCGAAGGAGAAGGGTCCGGCGCGGGTGTCGTCGGGTCCGTCGGAGAGGCTCATCTCGCCGGTGATGTCCAGGGCCCGCCCGCCGGTGTTGGTCACCTCGACGGTGACGGTGGGTTCACCTTTGTCGTCGAGGGCCGGGACCATCGTTCCTATGGTGAAGTCCGATGGCGGCTCGTCGCCGGGGCCGACATGCAGGTAGATGCGGATGCCGACCCGGTTGACGGCGTCGATCTGGCTGCCACCCGGGCTTGCGTTGTCTCTTGAGGACAGCGAGGCCCACACCATCGCGTACCGTTCCCCCGTCGTGGCGGTGCTCGGCACGCGAATGGTCACCTCGACCGGTGTCTTGTCACCAGGTGACATGCCCACCCGGTCGTGGTCCAGCGAGATCCAGGACGTCAACTCGTTCGTGGCGTGCCCTTCGCCCACCCGGAGCTTGCCGTTCCCGATCGCTGCTGCGCCTGGATAGATCTCGATGACCCTGCGCTGGTGCAGCTCGCTGATCAGCAGCACCCGCCGCTTGATGACCGTGCCGGGCGTCAGGTGGTCCACGATCTTGGTCAGCGCGCGAGGGTCCGAGCGGTGGCTGGGCGTCACGTCGAGCAGCGAGATCCCGAAGCTTCCCTTGTCCTCAGCCGGATCTGTGGCGCTGGCCTGGGCGGGTGTCCCCAGGCCAGCGACGCACAGCAGCACCACGCAGGACCATCCGGCGAGCCGGCGGCGCGGGCTAGAACACCGAATGCGTCACCGTCCCGCGGTAGGTGCCCGGGGCCGATCCCGCCGGGACCGTGAACTGGAACTGGGGGTTCCAGGTCGCCGTGTCCCCGGTCGAAGCGGTGGTGGCGTTGACCACCGTCTGAGGTGCGCCACTGAGGGTGACCGGTGCTGTCGGAGTGCAGGTGGTGGTGCCGACGACCGTGCAGAACGGGATGACATAGGTGATGGCCGACGCGGGAACCGTCGCCCCGGCCGCCGCGTTGGCGAAGGCGGTGGACGACACCTGCGCTGTCCATGTCCCCGTGCTCGGGGCCTCGCTACGCCCGTCGGTGACCTGGACGTTCCCGAACGAGACAGCGGCCGGGACGCCCACCTGGACAAAGCCGAGGTCCACCGGGTCAGGCGCGGTGATGTCCAACGAGCCGCTGAAGGCGGTGAATGACGTATCTGAGTCAACTGAGGGGGCGGCGGCTGCCGGGGCGGCGACCGCCACCAACGCAAGGGCGGCGACGGCGCCCCCCAGCACGATTCTCACAGAGCGCACGAGACGTGACTCCCTTTCGACGATTGGATGCCACCAGACGCCTTCTTCACGGAGGTATCTGGATTATCCCGGTATGGGCGGTTTGACGTTACCCGTCCCGACAGGGGTTGCGGCGCGAAAGGGCCAACCTGCTGGTTCAGTCCTCCCCGACCACGGACAGGTCGTCGCCGAGGGCCGCGGCGATGGCCGCGGCGCGCGAGTGGTCGCCCAGCCTGCGGGTGAGGTAGGCGCAGGCGTGGTGGTGGGTGAGTGACCACCAGGCGGCGGAGCCCCCGATGCCACCCTTCGCGATCTTGCCGCGGTCGCGGATGAATCCGAGTGTCCAGGTGAGCCTGGTGCCGAAAACCTCGTCGTGTCCGGTGACCTGGGATCTCAGCAGCTCCGCGTGCAGGTGTGGACCGAGTAGCTGACGCAGGGGCCCGTCGTCGCTGGTGAGGTGGGCAAAGAAGCCGGCCATGGCGGTTGCGGTGGTGTGCAGGTTGACCGCCGCGAAGACCGACTGACGCCAGACCCTGGAGTTCGCCTGCGTGGTGCCGAGCACGCCTGCGGGTATCTGCAGCCACGGGGCCGCGTGGAGTTGAATTGGCCAATCCGGACTTGCGTACTCCAGGTCGGCGACGCGGTCCAGGGCGCCGTCCGGTACGCCGAACCACGCGTCCAGCCCGAGTGCGGGGCGTACGACGCCGTCGTACACCTCTTGAAGTGTGCTGCCGGTGGCGGCGCGCAGGATGCCGTCGATGAGGTGGCCATAGGTGAGCGCGTGCTCTCCCAGCGACGTGCCGGGTACGTACTCGGGTGCCGCCCCGGCCAGGCTCGCCCGGAGCGCGGCGTCGTCGAGCAGGTCGAGTGTGGCGGCCTCGGCCGGGAACCGGGGTTGACCCGCCTGGTGGGTGAGCACCTGACGTAGCGTGGTCCGTTCCTTGCCTCTGGTGCCGTATTCCTTCCAGTAGGTGGCGATCGGCTCGTCCAGGGACAGCGCGCCGTCGCGGACGGCGATCAGGGCGGCGAGCGTGGCGAAGGTCTTGGACAGTGAGAACGGCTGCACCAGGGTGTCGGCGCGCCAGGGACGCCGCCGTTCGGGGTCGGCCCAGCCGCCGCTGAGCCGGACGACCTCCCGGCCGTCGCGCCAGACCGACACTCCCGCCCCGGTTTCCCGACCGTCGTCCAGTAGTTGTTGGAAGACCTGGCGCACCGCGTCGTACCCGTGCTCGGCGAACCCTTCGACCTGAACCATTTCCGCCTCCCCGCTTCACGGCAACTGACTGCTGCGGGGCCCCGGGACAGGCGATGGTCGTTCCGGCGGCACCGCAGACAGCCTCTGACGGCACAGACGCACCTCGGACAGATCGAGGCACGCCCTTCGCAAACTTACCCCCCGGGGGTATGTGAGGCAATGGACGACGCCGGAGACGACGGGCGGTTTCGGGCTTTTCGCGGTCAATGGCATTGCGCGGACCAGGCTGGGTACGCCGCCGAGTCCGGAGAAACCAGTCCCAAAGGGGAAATTTCACTCCACCCCTTGCACCTATACCCCCGGGGGGTATATTGGCCACGACGATAAGGAGGCGATGAGATGCGCCAGGACGTAACAAGCGATGGTTCGGGCCGGCCGGCGAGCGAGCATGATCAGCACGCCGGTCACGGTGGGCATCAGGGGCACGACAAGCACGCCGGGCACGACCCCGAGATCTTCCGCCGCAAGTTCTGGCTGAGTTTCGCGCTGACGGTGCCGATCGTGGTCACCAGCCACATGGTGATGGACTGGTTCGGGTACTCGCTCGACTTCCCCGGCATGTCATGGGTCGGGCCGGTGCTCGGCACGGTCGTGTTCTTCTACGGCGGCTGGCCGTTCCTGGTCGGCGCGGTCCGCGAGCTGCGCGACCGCGCGCCCGGGATGATGCTGCTGGTCTCGATGGCGATCACCGTCGCCTACGTCGCGTCGCTGGCCACCACCGCCGGAGCGTTCGACCTCGACTTCTGGTGGGAGCTGGCCGCGCTGGTGACGATCATGCTGCTCGGGCACTGGCAGGAGATGAAGGCCATCGGCCAGGCCCGGGGTGCGCTCGCCGCGCTGGCCGCGTTGCTTCCCGACGACGCCGAACGCGTCACCGACAGCGGCGTCCAGCGGGTTCCCGTGGATCAGCTGCGCGTCGGCGACGTGGTGCTCGTCCGCCCCGGCGCCCGGGTGCCGGCCGACGGGCAGATCGTGGACGGCAGGGCCGAACTCGACGAATCGATGATCACCGGCGAGTCGCGGCCAGTGCCGCGAGGTGCCGGCGACCGGGCGGTCGCGGGCACGGTCGCCACCGACTCCGCGATCCGGGTACGCGTCGACGCGATCGGCGAGAACACCGCCCTGGCCGGCATCCAACGCCTCGTCGCCGAGGCGCAACAGTCACAGGGGCGGGCCCAACTGCTCGCCGACCGGTTCGCCGCCTGGCTGGTCTACATCGCCACCGGCGCCGCCATCCTCACGTTCGTCGTGTGGTCCGCGCTCGGCGACGTCAACGAGGCGGTGATCCGTACCGTGACGGTCCTGGTCATCGCCTGCCCCCACGCCCTCGGCCTGGCCATCCCCCTCGTCATCGCCCTGTCCACCGCGCTGGCCGCGAAGTCCGGCATCCTGGTCAAGGACCGGCTCGCGCTGGAACGGATGCGCACCGTCGACGCGGTGCTGTTCGACAAGACCGGCACCCTGACCAAGGGCGAACATGCCGTCACCGCAGTCGCCGCGACCGCCGGCGGCAGCGAGGACGAGGTGCTCCGGCTGGCCGGGGCGGTCGAGGCGGACAGCGAGCACCCGCTCGCCCGCGCGATCGTGGCCGCCGCCGCCCGACACGGGCAACCGCTACGGGCGACCGGCTTCGAGTCGCTGACGGGCCGGGGGGTACGCGCCACCGTCAACGGCGCCCAGTACGCCGTGGGCGGCCCCGCGCTCCTGCGTGAGCTCGGCGCCGACGTCCCCGACGACATCATTCACGCGTCCGGGCAGTGGTCGGACCGGGGAGCGGCGGTGCTCTACCTCGCCCGACTCGACGCGACCGCGAAGATCGTAGGCGCACTCGCCCTCGAGGACGAGGTACGCCCGGAGGCCCGGCAGGCGATCGACCAGCTCCGACGGCTGGGCGTCGGGAAACTGATGATGATCACCGGCGACGCCCGCCCGGTCGCCGAGGCTGTCGCCGCCGACCTGGGGTTCCGGCCCGGCGTCGACGAGGTGTTCGCCGAGGTCCTGCCGGCGGACAAGGACGACATCGTCGCCGACCTGCAACGGCGCGGGCTGACCGTGGCGATGGTCGGCGACGGGGTGAACGACGCTCCCGCCCTGGCCCGCGCCAACGTCGGCATCGCCATCGGCGCCGGCACCGACGTCGCCATCGAGTCGGCCGGGGTCGTGCTCGCCTCCTCCGACCCCCGCGGCGTCACCGGGATCATCCGCCTGTCCCGCACCTCGTACCGCAAGATGATCCAGAACCTGGCCTGGGCCGCCGGCTACAACGTCATCGCACTCCCGCTCGCCGCCGGAGTGCTGGCCTGGGCCGGTTTCGCCCTGAACCCCGCCATCGCCGCCGTCCTGATGTCGGCGTCGACGATCGTCGTGGCACTCAACGCGCAACTACTCCGGCGGGTACAGCTCGCGCCGACCGAACAGTGAGATGGTGTTCGGCGCTCCGCGCGAGGCGCGGTCGCGGGACCGCCGACGCCGACGTCCGGAGTGTGTCACGGCCCCGGGAGCCGGTGCTCAACCAGTTGGCAGAAGCACCGGCGTTGTGTTCGGGGCGAGCGCGCCCGCTACGGCCGGCGTGAATTCGGTGATCAACCGCCAGATCACGGGTGCACCGGCAGCGGCTGTGGCGGCGACGGTGGGATCGGTCTGCCGCAGGAAGGCGAGGTGACGGCAGGCATGAACAGCGACGTCCACGGGCCGGATCCCGGCGGGGGCCGGGGCGAGGGGATCGTCGGAACCGAGCACCGGCGTGCGTTCGATCGGCGTCGTGGGAACGCCTGGACGAGGGTCGGGTAGTGCCACGTAGGTGACGGTCAGGCGGCGGCCGGCGAAGCGCCACGACGTGGAGTGCAGGAGCCCGTCGAGGCGGCCCGGCGGCAGTTCTGCCAACGACCGCGCGACGACGTCGGGGTGTTCGTCCCGCAGCGGCGCGGCGGTGGCCCGGAACCGTAACCCGTCCTGGTCCGCGCTGATCAGGAGCACCTCGACGACGACGGTCGGGAGCGGCAGCGTCGTCGGTGCGGCGGTGATCTGCGGTGGCGGTGGCACCTGGTCAGCTTAGGCAGGAGGCCATCTGGGCCTCGGTCGGTCCCTGAGGGATTCACCCCTGCCGGGGGTCGGGGCGGACCGCTCAGGCGGCGGAGGCATCGGCGGGCACGGCCACCTCCCATTGCGTGCCTGCCCGGGTGTCGTGGATGGTCAGGCCGGCGGCTGTCAGGGCCGCCCGGATGCTGTCCGCAGCCTGGTACGCCTGTTCCCCGCGTAGCCGCTCGCGTAGCGCGAGGAGCGGTTCCACCAGGGGGCGGAGCCGGTCGTGTGGGTCCCGAAGACCTACCGCGGCGGCGTGTCCGAGCCGCACGATCAGGCTCCGGAGCACCGCGCGGGCCTGGGTGGTGCCCTCGTCCTCGTCGGTGTCCGCCCCCCAGACGCCGATCGTCTCCTCGAGGTCGAGGACGGCTTGCACCATGTCGTCGGCCGCTCCGGCGAGCCGGGCCGCCTCGAAGCGCCGCTCGCAGTCCAGGGTCACCTCCGGCAGGGGCGCCGGTCGAGCCGCCCGTGACGGTTGGCCGGGGACACCGTCGACCCTCCCCGCGGCGAGTCGGTCGCTGCGGGTCAACGCGCACAGCTCGGCCAGGCTCAGGGTGGCGCCGGCCGTCAGTACGCGGCTGCGGCCGGCGCGGCGTACGGTCAGGCCACCCCGGCCGGTGATCTCCACGCTGCCGCCGAGCAGGTCGACGATCACCGCAGTGTGTTCGTCCACCCCGAGAATCGCGGCGTCGGCCGGCAGTTCCCGTTCGAGGATGGTCAGGCGGCGTTCTCCCAGGTAGGAATAGCGGGTGTCGTGGGTTCCGCCCTCGGTGTTGTCGTAGTGCGGGATCACCACCACCTGGAGATCAAGGCAGGCGAGCAGGTTCAGCCCCTCGCGCCAGTGCGGCGCGGCTCCGACCTTGTAGATCTCGTAGACCGGCACGGCGAGACACCCCATCGTGGCGGCGGCGGCCGAGGCGAACACGACCGCGCCTCGCGGGTGTCGGATCCGTTCGGCGAGGGCCGCCGCGACGGGCTGTCGATGCCAGTGGTCAAGGGCGTAGGACGGGCTCCCCGGGCCGGAGAAAACCCAGTCCGCGGTCTGCACCATCGCCAGGCCCCGGTCAGCATCCGCCGATGCCTGACCGCGCATGCCCGGTGCCACCGACACCCGCAGCCCGACGCTGCGGTGGAAGTACTGCTGCGCGCGGGCGGAGATGTCGGCGACATTCTCCTGAAAGCCGTACGGCGTCTCAAGGAGCACCGCGTTCGGCCGGTCCGGCGGCAGCCGGTCGACCACCGCCCGGTGAACGCTGACCATGGTCGGGCTGGTCTCGCCGGATCCCATGATCGCGAGCAGGCCGCACTCGACTCGCTGCATGAGCTGCCTCCTCGGCCAGACCCCAACCCGCGACCATCTCGGACCGTAACCCACCGAAGTGGTGATGTCACTCCAGTCCGCTCCCGCCCGGATCCCGACCGGCTCACGCCGGGTCAGCGCGGGTCGTGCTGCTCCCCACGCGCCCGCCGGTGCTCGCCGGCCGCCCGGCCGTGCGCACGGGCGAGCAGCCGGTCGACCTCGGGGAGCCGCCGGATGCCGGGGTTGAGCACGCACGCCCAGCCGTACGTGCCGTAGGCGGGGTGGGGCAGGACCTCGTCGCACCGGGTGAAGTCGATCCCCGACCGGTGGTCGGGGAGTTCTGCGGGCGGATAGCCGAACCGGCGCAGGAACTCCTCGCGGCCGACGTGCACGTTGAGACGGAAGATCCCCGGCCGGTCGAGGTGCGAGTCCTCGTCGAACCCGGGGACGTCGTGTTCCACGATGGTGGCGAACGGCCGGCGACGGTCGGACCCGACGAAGAAGAACCGGTCGCCCCAGCTCGCCTCCGGCGCACCGGACCGCTCGTCGGCCTGCACCTGTGTGACGTGCGGCAGCGCGACGATCCGCTCGACGAGCTCGGCCACGGCCGGTGCCGCCCGATCGCCGGAGGACTCAGGCAGAGAAGTCATGACCTTTACCGTATCGTTGACCCACCCTGTGAAGGTTTGGCGTTATCTGCTGCTTGGAGGCCGGGCTGAAGTCTCAACCGGGAGAACGCGGGCGTTCGTACCGTCCCGCGGACCTCGCCCGGGAGCACGGCATCTCCACCCAGGCGGTCCGCAACTACGAACGCGACGGGGTGCTGCCGCCGGCCCCGCGCACGCCGAGCGGCTACCGCGCCTACTCGACCCTGCACGCGCACGCGCTGCGCGCCTACCTCGCGCTCGTCCCGGCGCACGGCTACGCGACCGCCGGCGAGATCATGCGCGCCGTCAACGCCGGCGACGTGGACACCGCACTACGGGCGATCGACCGCAGCCACGCCCAGCTGCTCCGCGACCGGGAGACGCTCGACGTCGTCGAGGCGACCGTCGGGGTCCTGGCGGTCACCGGCGTACCCGCCGGGGCCGCACCGGCGGGTACGCCGGCCACGGGCCGGGCCGACCGTCCGCTGACGATCGGCCACCTCGCCCATCGGATCGGCGTGACGCCGGCCACCCTGCGCAAGTGGGAGCGGGCCGGCGTCCTCGTGCCGCAGCGCGGTCCCGACACCGGCCACCGGCTGTACCGGGTCGACGACGTCCGCGACGCCGAGCTGGCGCACCTGCTCCGGCGCGGCGGCTACCGGCTCGACCACATCGCCACGGTCCTGCGCCAGGTCCGCGCCGCCGCCGGCCCCGAGGCGTTGGCCGGCTCACTGGAGGGCTGGCGACGGCGGCTCACCGACCGGGGGCGGGCCATGCTCACCGCCGCCGCGCGGCTCGCGGACCACCTGGCTCTCGGCAGTTACCCGGATCACCATGTTGCCGTTCCGAAGGCGTAGCACCGGGTCTGCCGGGCGGTGCGGCTACCTGTCCAGGTCAGCTCGGCCCCATCAGGACGTGTGTCGAAGTCGGTGCCAGGGCTCGAGTTGACGCGCGGTCGGTCATTTCGGCAGGTTCGCGCTCGACTTGGCCAGCTGGTACGCCGGGAGCATCGCCTCGAACTCCTCGTCGTCCATCCCTCCGAGGGTGAGCATGAGCCGGCCGTGCGGGGTGGGGACCACGATCGCCCGCTTGCGGCTGCCCTCCTCGGTCCAGGTCGCCTCGAACGAGTCCAGCGGCCCGGCCTTGGTCCGGCGATACTGCGGGCCCTCGGCCTTGCTGCTGTACTCGGCGAGGAACTTGTCCACTGTGACCTGCGGGTCGAGCGGGGTGGCTCCCTCGATCTGCCAGACCCGGAGGAAACCGATGTGCCCGGCCGGCTTCGCGTCGATCTCGCAGAGCAGCAGGGCGGGGCCGGCCCGGTAGTCCGTCCCGGACCCGACCGCCTTCACCTTCCACTCCGGTGGCACCGAGAAGGTCATCGACAGCGGGCAGGCGCTGCCCTCGGGGCCGACCGTGGTGCCGGCCGCCGCCGGGGCGACATCGTCGTACCAGGGCGGGCCGGCCACGACCGGCGACGCGGTCGGGCTGGCCGGCGACGAGGGTGCCAGGGTGGGCGTCGCCTTGTCGGCGCAGCCGGCCGTCGCGGTGAGGGTGAGTGCGGCCAGTAGTACGGCCACCCGTCGGAACATCTGTCGTCGCCCCCGTCGTGGTTCGCGCCGCCGGTGTCGCGGCGACGGATGCTAACCCGCCCGCGCCCCGCCGTGCTGCCCACGCCCCGCCCTCGGCGCGGTCAGGTTCGGGTCCCCTGGGCCGTCAGGCGGCCTCCCGATCGGCGCGGGACCGCGGCGGGGCCGGTGCGGCGGACCGGGGGCGGGGTGCGGCCCCCTGGGTTCCGACGGCGCCGGCCCCCCGGGCCAGTTCCATGGCGCGCTCCGCGTTGTGCAGCGTCTCGCACGGGCCCTGCTGGCCCGCGCAGAGCAGGCTGCGGCAACGGCCGGTCTCGTCGGGTTGGTGGGCCTCGGCGACGTCGTACGCCAGGCGCCACAGCAGCGGGTCCGTCACGTCGCTCGGTGCGGTTGCGTCGTGACTGGACCGGTGGTGCGTTGTGCCGGACACGCGGGACCCCTCTCGTCATCGCTGTTCCTGAACGTTCACCTTCCGGGGGCGCGCTAAACCCTGCCGGGCGGGGGCGTGGGTCACACCCGCGCGGCGGCGTCAGATGATGAAGTGGGTCCAGTAGGTCAGCCAGACCACGAACAGGGCCCCCTGGAACAGGGCCAGGGCGGCGGTGAGCCAGGTGTCGACGGTGGCGCGGCGGGCCCACCGGGCGAGGGCCAGGGCGACCGGGAACGCGGCCAGCAGGTAGCGCAGCAGGCTCTTGTACACCGGCGGCCCCATCGACAGCGGCACCAGCACCACGATCAGGGTGTAGACCAGGTAGGGCAGCTCGGCGCGGCGGAACCCGGCGACGGCCACCGCCACGACGGCCAGGGCCAACCAGACCCGCGCGGCGTCGGCGGCCGAGCCGCCGGTCAGGCCGTGGTACGCCACCCAGAGCGGGTTCTGCACCCTGATCCCCCAGCCCCGCTCCTGGGCATGCTGGTAGGCGAACCAGTCCCCCGTCTGCCACCCGGCGAACGCCATGAAGGCGAGCCACCCGGCCGGCAGGAGCAGCAGCGGCCAGCCGAGCCGCAGGTACCGGCCGAGCGTGCCCGGGTCCAGCCGGTACGCGTGCTGGCGCAGCAGGACCAGGGCGAGCGGGACGACGACGAGGAAGCCGACCGACCGGCTCAGCGCGAGGAAGAAGCCGACGACGCCGACGAGCAGCCACCGCCGCCGCTCGGCGTACCAGAAGGCGGCGAGGGCGAGGCAGAGGAAGAGCGACTCGGTCAGCGCCGCCTGGAAGAGGAACGCGGCGGGCAGCAGCAGCAGGTACCGGACGAATCGCCGGGCCGCCGCGTCGTCGCCGCAGAGCCGCTCGCCGAGCCGGTGAGCGTAGTAGAGCTGGAACAGGAACGCGACGTTGGCGACCAGCAGCAGCGCCCATGCGGTGTTCCCGCCCAGCAGCGCGGCGACCGGCCGGGCCAGGAACGGGTAGAGCAGCGGGAAGCCGAACTCGCTCCACCCGCCGGTGAGCGGCAGCCGGGCCAGGTGGTCGTAGAGCAGGGAGTCCCAGGCGTACCAGAGGGAGAGCCACCGGTGCGGCGACATGGCGTCCTGCTGGGCGCGCATCGTCGCCTCGTCCACCGGGGGTGCCCCGGGGACCCCGTCCCAGGCGGTCAGCGCGGTCACGGCGACCAGCGACAGCACGAGCTTGGAGCCGACGAAGACGGCCAGTACGAACCCCCAGGGCGCGGGGACTCTGGCGGCCAGGCGGGCCGCCCCCCGCGTGGCCCGGCCCGGCCAGCCCCGTACGCCGGTCGGCCGGTCTTCGGCGTCTCCGCGCCCCTCGCTCATCTGGTGGTCCCCCGGCTCGTCCGCGACCGGCCGGGGATCCCCGCTCCCGGCCGGCTCACACCCGGCCGGCAGGTGAATTCGGCGGCGGACCGGGTAAGGGCGCTGCCTCATTCGGCAACTACGGGGGGCAGCACGGGCATGGGCGCGGAACCCGGCACGGTGGTCATCGGCGCGGGCCCGGCCGGCCTGACCGCGGCGTACGAGCTGCTCCGGCACGGCGAGCCGGTGCGGGTGTACGAGGCCGACGACGTGGTCGGCGGCATCAGCCGCACGGTGGAACGCGACGGGTGGCGCTTCGACATCGGCGGGCACCGGTTCTTCACGAAGGTGTCCCGGGTCGAGGCGTTCTGGCACGAGATCCTGCCTGACGAGGACTTCCTGCTCCGCCCCCGGATGAGCCGGATCTTCTACCGGGGCGCGCTCTACGACTACCCGCTCAACGCGCGCAACGCGCTGCGCAACCTCGGCCTGCGGGAGGCGGTGCGCTGCGTCGGGTCGTACGGCCGGGCCCGGCTGCGCCCGCCGAAGGACCAGTCGCACTTCGAGGGCTGGGTGTCGGCGCGCTTCGGCTGGCGGCTGTACTCGATCTTCTTCAAGACGTACACGGAGAAGGTGTGGGGAATGCCGGCGGACCAGTTGCAGGCCGACTGGGCGGCGCAGCGGATTAAGAACCTCTCGCTGTCCCGCGCGGTGTGGGCCGCGCTGCTGCCCCGGCGCAACCGCAGGGACGTGACCAGCCTGATCGAGGAGTTCCAGTATCCGAAGTTCGGGCCGGGGATGATGTGGGAGCGCTGCACCGAGCAGGTCCGGGCCCGCGGCGCGACAGTCAGCACCGGCACCTGGGTACGGGCGGTGCACCGCGATCCGGACGCCCGGCGGGTGACCGGCGTGACCGTCGCGGGGCCGGACGGCGAACGACGGGAGGAGGCCGCGCACGTCGTCTCCTCGATGCCGATCTCCGAGCTGGTGGCGGCGCTGGACCCGTCGGCACCGGCGGAGGTGCTCGCCTGCGCCGCCGACCTGCGCTACCGGGACTTCCTGACGGTGGCGCTGGTGGTGCCGGAGGAGTTCTCGTTCCCGGACAACTGGATCTACGTGCACGACCCGACCGTGCGGGTGGGGCGGATCCAGAACTTCGGCTCCTGGTCGCCGTACCTGGTCAAGGACGGCCGGACCTGCCTGGGCCTGGAGTACTTCGTCTTCGAGGACGACGAGATGTGGCGGCGGTCCGACGAGGACCTGGTCCGGCTGGCCACCGCCGAGCTGGAGCAGCTCGGCCTGGTCGCGCCGGGCGTCGTCGAGGCGGGCCACGTCGTCCGGATGCCCAAGGCGTACCCGGTGTACGACGAGCGCTACCAGCACAACGTCGACGTGATCCGGGGCTGGCTGGCCCGCGAGACGCCGAACCTGCACCCGGTCGGGCGCAACGGGATGCACCGCTACAACAACCAGGATCACTCCATGCTGACCGCGATGCTCACCGCGGAGAACATCGCCCACGGCATGACGCACGACGTCTGGTCGGTCAACGTCGAGCAGGACTACCACGAGCAGCGCACCGACGGGGGCGACGGCCGGCGGGGAACCGGTCGCGACGCCCCGACGGTCCCGGCCCCGCCCGGTGGCCCACGCCGACGACCGGCTGCCAGGGGCACATCTGGCCCGGTCACCACAACGCCGCCGAACTGACCGCCCTGGCCGACCACCTGACCGAGCGGGCCGCGCTCGCATGATCGTCTGCTGATTCTGGCGACTACGGCCGGCGTGTCGTCTCACTTCCCGTCAAACGATCATGAAGCGCCGGTCCGGCCTGTGCGGGTGACCACTTCGAGCGTTACCCGCACTCCTGCGGGGTACTGCGCTGGCCGGAACCGGTTGGCCGGGGGTGCGGCGCGCCGTGCCCGGGTCCGCCGTGGCGGCAGGCGGGCGGGCGGCGGGAGGCGCGGGATGCGGAGCTGGGAACGGAGCGTGGTGGGCCGGTCACGGGATCGGGTACGAGCTGCGGCTGACCGGCCGTGGGGCCGGGCTCAGGAATGGGTACGAGCCGCGGCGAACCGGACGCGGGACCGGGCGCGGGCGGCGGTGGGCCGGTTGCGGCGAAACTGGCTGGACGTGGTCGAGGCGGCCCTCGCGGCGACGGTGGCGTGGTTCGTGGCCTCCCGGCTCATCGGCCACCCGGACCCGTTCTTCGCGCCGACCGCGGCCCTGGTCGTCCTCGGCGAAGCGCGCGGGCAGCGGCTCCGACAGACGATCGAGATCGTCCTCGGTGTCGCGGCGGGGGTGCTGGTCGCCGAGCTGGTGGTGCAGGCCCTCGGCCCGGGCAGCGGAACGCTGCTGGCGGTTCTGGTGCTGACCATCGGCCTCATGGTGACGATCGGGGCGAGCAGAACCCTCGTCGTCCAGGCGGCGATCTCCGCGCTGTACCTGGTCGCGGTGGCCGCGCCGAAGGGCGACCTGGTGCCGTTCCGCTTCGTCGACGCGCTGGTCGGCGGCGCGGTGGCGCTCGCCGCCAGCCAGCTCACCGTGGGCCGCAACCCGCTCGCGCCGCTGGTCGCCGAGGCGCGCCGGACGTTCGCCGACCTCGCCGAGGTGCTCACCCGCATCGACGAGGCGCTGGCGCGGTGCGACGAGGTGGCGGCCCGGGCGGCGCTGGAGCGGGCCCGCGAGGTCGACGGCTGCGTGGAGCGGCTGCGGACGGCGGTGCAGGCATGCGGCGAGACGCTGCGGCTCGGCGTGCGCCGCCGCCGGCACCTGGGCCGGGTCAGGGGCGTCGAGGCCACCGCCCGGCAGCTCGACTACGCGGCCCGCAACATCCGGGTGCTGGCCCGCGCCGGGGTCACGCTGGCCCGGCTGCACGAGGCCACCCCGCCCGAGGTGGGTGCCGCGATCCGCGCGCTGGCCGAGGCGGTACGGGCCGCCGGGGCGGCGCTGGCCACCGACCTCGCCGGCCGGCAGGAGGCGGCCCGGCACGCCGAGCAGGCGGAGGCGACGGCACTCGAAGCGGTCCGAACCGCCGCCCAGCTACTCAGGTCCAACCCCCCGCTACCGGTGGTGATGATCATCGGACAGATCCGCGCCACCGCCATCGACCTGCTACGCGGCGTCGACGGAGAAGACGACTCGGTACTGACCCGAGTGGACCAGGCCCTCTCCCCACCCACCCCGACCCCAGCCCGCTGACGTTGAGCAAGAGGCGTGCTCTCAGGACCGGAGCCTGACGCAAACCTCTTGACCGACGCCGAGAGGGGGCGGGTGGTGGTCCAACCAGTTGACGGGTTGATGCGGTGGGGGACACACTGCTCGGCATGGTGTTTGTGCCTGTGCCCCGGGGGTCCGTGTCCGATCACGTCTTCGGCCAGCTCCGCGACGCGGTGGTCAGCGGCGCGTACCGGCCCGGCGACACGCTGCCCGGTGAGCGGGAGCTGGCCACCGCCTTCGCGGTGAACCGGCACGCCGTCCGGGAGGCGCTGCGCCGGTTGCAACAGCTCGGACTGGTCCGGGTCAGCCAGGGCGGCGCGACCCTGGTGCTGGACTGGCGGGTGCACGCGGGGCTCGACCTCGCGCTGTCCCTGGTCCGCTCCGGCGACGTCCTGCCCGTCGACACGCTGGTGCGGGACATGCTGGAGATGCGGGCCTGCATCGGCGTCGACGCGGCCCGGCTCTGCGCCGAACGGGCCGACGCGGCGACGCGCGAGACCGTCACCCGCGCCGCGCAGGAGTACGCCGGGCTCGCCCCCGACCTGCCCCGGATGGCCGAGGCCAACATCGCCCTGTGGCGACATGTGGTGCGCGGTTCGGGCAACACGGCGTACCTGCTGAGCTTCAACAGCCTCGTGGCCGGCGCGCTCGCCGTCGGCGAGGTGCCGCCCGAGCGGCACGCCGCCGAACTGCTCGACGTGGCCGGGCACCACCGGCTCGCCGAGGCCGTGGCCGCCGGCCGGGGCGACGCCGCCGCCGAGCAGGCCCGGGCCCTGCTCACCGCCGCCCTCGCCACCCCCGTCACCCCACCCGGAAGGGAATGCCGAGCATGATCCCCGCCGTGCTCTACGCCGTACCCGCGTTCCTGCTGCTCATCGTCGTGGAGGCGCTGTCCTACCGGTTCGCCCCCGACGACGACGAACGCGGCTACGAGCTGCGCGACACCACCACGAGTCTCACCATGGGCGCCGGCAGCCAGGTGATCGGCCTGCCGTGGAAGCTGCTCACCGTCGGCCTCTACGCCGCAGTGTGGACGGTCGCGCCGATCCAGCTCTCCCCCACCAGCGTCTGGACCTGGGTGCTGCTGTTCTTCGCCGACGACCTGGCCTACTACTGGTTCCACCGCACCCACCACGAGGTACGGCTGTTCTGGGCCGGTCACGTCGTGCACCACTCCAGCACGTTCTACAACCTGTCCACCGCGCTGCGGCAGAGCTGGACGCCGATGACCTCGCTGCCGTTCTGGCTGGCCCTGGCCCTGCTCGGCGTCCCGCCGTGGATGATCTTCCTCCAGCAGTCGGTGAGCCTGTTGTACCAGTTCTTCCTGCACACCGAGCGGGTCCGGGTGCTGCCCCGGCCGATCGAGTGGCTCTTCAACACGCCGTCGCACCACCGGGTCCACCACGGCGTCAACGCCGAGTACCTGGACCGCAACTACGGCGGGATCCTCATCGTCTGGGACCGGCTGTTCGGCACCTTCGAGCCGGAGCGCGCCCCCGCCCGGTACGGGCTGACCAAGAACATCGGCACCTACCACCCGCTGCGGGTGGCCACCCACGAGTACGGGGCGATCTGGGCCGACGTGCGGGCCTCCGGGTCCTGGCGGCACCGGCTGGGCCACGTGTTCGGCCGTCCCGGCTGGCAGCCCGCCCGATGAGGCGGCTCATTCCCTTCGGCGTGGCCGCCGCCGTCGAACTCGTCGGCGTCGCCACGGACAGCACCGTGCTCCAGTGGCTGGCCAAGCCGCTGCTCGCCCCGCTGCTGCTGCTCTGGCTGCTGCGCTCCGGCCGACGCTTCGACGGGTTCGCGCTGGGGCTGGTCTTCGCCACCGCCGGCGACGTGGCGCTGCTGCTGCCCGACGAGCCCGCGTTCCTGGTCGGGATGGGATTCTTCCTCGGCGCCCAGGTCAGCTTCATCGTGACGTTCACCCGGCACCGACGGCCGCCGGTGGCGGTGGTGGCCGGCTACCTCGTGCTGTGGGCGCTGGCCAACGTCGTGCTGTGGGGCCCGCTCGGGGAGCTGCGGCTGCCCGTGCTCGGCTACAGCCTCGCCCTGTGCCTGATGGCTGCCGCGGCGGCCGGCGTGTCGGCCCGCGCGGCGGTCGGCGGAGCGTTCTTCCTCGTCTCCGACCTGCTGATCGGCCTGGACGCGGCCGGCACCACCCTGCCCGGCCACGGGCTGCTCGTGATGAGCACCTACAGCACGGCGCTGCTCCTGCTCACCACGGCGTGGGCGGCTGCCGGTGGGCCCGACGCCACGCGCCGGCCGGACCGGCGTACCGGCGAAGGCCCGGCCGCCCGGGCGGACGCCCCGGCCACGCCCTGACGCCGGCCGCCGGCCCACCCTGGTTCGGGCGGGCCGGCGGCCGGAGGGGCGAGCGCCGACGGAGGCGGAGCGGCCGTCGGGCGCGGCGGGTCAGTGTCGGCGGCGGCCGTAGGCGCCGGCGGCGA
Source organism: Micromonospora sp. NPDC020750 (assembly GCF_044334565.1). NCBI lineage: Bacteria > Bacillati > Actinomycetota > Actinomycetes > Micromonosporales > Micromonosporaceae > Micromonospora > Micromonospora sp. NPDC020750. The sequence continues at coordinate 197,602 of NZ_JBIRTH010000004.1, read as the reverse complement.
GCGCCACACCGACCGCGGCGAAGATGACCTGGATCAGCAGCTCGATCCAGTCGATGCCGGCGGTGTCGTCCACGCCGAACGCGCCGGCCACGAGGGTGCCGAGGATCGCGGCGACCACGCCGATCAGCAGGGTGAGCCAGATCGGGATGGTCTGCTTGCCCGGTACGACCAGCCGGCCCAGCGCGCCGATGATCAGGCCGATGATGATGGCGGTGAAGAACCCGGTTACTTCCACGGTGGGCCGTTCCTTTCGAAGTGTTGTCGCCTGCGTCCTCCACGGTGCCCCCGGAGGCCGCCCGGCCAAACCGCCGACGGCCCGACCGGCGCATTCTTCACAGGACTGTCATGGTCCCGCGCGGCAACCGTCACACCCCGTGGCCGGCCCCGGTCAGCCGGCGCAGTGGGCGTACCTGGCGGCCCGCTCGGCCAGCCACAGCCACCGGCGCTGCGTCTCCCCGGCGGTGGCGGCGACCATGGCGAGGGCGTCGCCGCGCACGGCGGTGAGGGCCGCGCCGGTTGCCGACGGGTCGTCGAGCAGGGCCGCGCCGTCGCGGAACGCCTCGGCCTCGGCCGAGCCGCCGAACCGGGGGGCCACCTCGTCGCGCCAGAAGTCCGCCCAGGCCAGCTCCGGATCCCAGGAGAACCGGGCGTACGCCAGGTAGCTGATCTCGTTGGTCGGGTGGTACGCGGACGGCTCGGCGAAGATGGTCAGCCCTCGCATCCCGGCGGCCCCGGAGCGGGTGGCCATGTCGGCGTACATCTCGGGAACCCAGGAGTGCCGCTGCCGGTTCCACTGCGACCCGGCGTGGGTGCGCAGCACGCTGGTCGTGTGTGGCAGGCGGTCGACGTGCTCGGCGGTCAACCGGTCCCGCTGGTCGTACCAGAACCCGCGGTTCACGCAGTACTGGTACGCCACGTCGTCGGGCAGGTCGGCCAGTGGCTTCTGGGCGTCCAGGTCGAAGATGTTGTCCCAGTACACCTCGACGAGGTGACGCAGCGGCACCCCGGCCGGACCGTTGCGCCGGGCGGTCTCCAGCAGGGTCGGGTAGACCGACCGCATCGCCTCGTACGACCAGGAGGTGCGCTCGCCCCCGGCGCGGGCGGCGCACCGGGCGCAGGCGCAGCTTCCGTAGTCGCCGGTCTCGAAGTTGATCCCGCCGACGGGCAGGGTGTCCAGCAGCCAGTCGATGGCGTCGCGGTGCCAGGCCAGGTTGTCCGGCTGGGACGGGCAGGCGGCCATCATGTACTCGCTGGCCGGGAAGTGCAGGTCGCCGAACTCGTCGATGTCGAAGCCGACCTTCTTCGGCAGCTCGGCGGCGAGGTCGGGGCGCCGGCGCAGCCAGGTGGCCAGGTTGTACCGGTGCCGGCCGTCGAAGTAGATGCCGCCGTAGGCGTTGATCCCGACCCCGGCGATGATCCGCACGCCCCGGGCGTTGGCGTACTCGCACAGCTCGCGGGCCGCCTCGACGCCGCCGTGGGCGTCGCGCAGCAGCCCGTACACGACGATCCCGCCGATCCGTTCGCGGCTGCAGAAGTCGACCAGCCGGCGGTAGTCGGCGCCGAACGCGTCGGCGGACTTCGCGTACGGGTTGAGCGCGCCGATCTCCTGCTGGCCGAGCTGCCGGGTGTCCCAGTTGGTGGAGTGGTCCCAGGTCCACAGGGTGCGCAGCGGCAACCCGGGGGCGGCGGCGGACGCGCCGACGGGCAGGCCGGCCGGGGTGGCCGCCGCGACCAGGGCACGGGCGGCGTACACCAGGCCGGCGAACGGGTCGCCGGTGAGCCGGATCTCGCCCCGCTCGGGCACGTCGGTCCGGTGGCCGCCCTCGGGCAGCGCCGGGTCGACGGCGAGGCGGACCGGCACGGCGTCCGGGCCGCCCTCGCCGAAAGCCTCGCGCAGCAGCCCGGCGGCGAAGGGCGCGTGCTCGGCCCCGAGCACCCGCACGCCGGAGACCTGGCGGTACGACGACATCATGTCCTCCCGATGGTGTGGGCGGTGGCGGCGAGGTAGTCGACCACGTCGATCGCGGTCCACACGCCGTGCCGCCAGTAGGGATCCTGTTCGATGAGGGTGCGGGCGGCGGGCGCGTCGGCGGCCCGCAGCACCAGCACGGAGGCGCTCAGGTCGGCACGCGCCCCGGCGATCAGGGCGGTGCCGTCGGCGAGCAGGGCGCGCACGTGCGCCAGGTGCGCGGCCCGGTGGGGTTCGCGCCGGACGACGACGTCGGCGGCGAAGGTGGCGGTGACCAGGTAGGTCGGTTCGAACTTCACGAGTGGATTCCCCCTGCGGTGACGGCCCGCCCGGTCCCGGTCGGCCCGGCTCGGCCGCGCCGGGGGCCGGCCGTCACGCCCCGGCCCCGATGGCGCAGACTCATGCCTCGGCTCCGATCGCGCCGAGCAGTCGCCGCATGGCGACCCGGTAGACGGTCTGCGGGCGGCCCGCTCCGGTGCTGACGTGCACCCCGACCTCCTCGGCGAAGCCGGCCGCGCGCAGCGCCTTGAGCAGCCGGCGGGCCGAGCGCGCCTCCACCCCGTACGCGTCGGCCAGCCCTCGGGCGGTGACCTCGTCGGGGTCCATCTGGTGCAGGGCCTCCAGCAGCCGCCGGGTGGACAGCGGCCCGATCCCGAGCTGCTCGGAGACCCGCAGCACGCCCGGGGCGGTCTCCCGCAGCCGGGGCCGCACGGCGGTCTCCCGGCTGGAGTAGACCTCCCCGTCGGGGAACACCACGTGGGTGTCGCCGCTGTGCCGGCCCAGCGCGAGGGCCTTGCGGGCGTTGTCCTCCGCGGCGGCGATGGTGGTGCCCGCGCCGAAGCCGACGGCGTGCTCGACGTCGACCCCGCGCAGGGCGAGCAGGGAGGCGTGCCCGTCCCGGTGCCGGGCGATGGCGCTCTCCACGGTGCCCCGGGTGGTGGTGATCAGCAACGTCCGGTCGTCGACGGCGGCCAGCCGGCCGCGCATCCGCTCGGCGTGCTCCAGCAGCGCCTCGCGTACCCGCAGCCGTTGCCGTTCCGCCTGGTACGGGTCCTGCGCCCGGGTCGTCGGCACACCCAGGTCGACCATCATCACGGCGATCTGGGTGGCCCGGGACTGGCGGATCTCGGCGGCGAGCCAGGCCCGGCGCAGCGCGTCGCGCACCGACGCGCGGGTGTGCTCGACGCGCCACACCGGGACCCCGCTGTCGACGAGGTCCCGGTGCACCGCGCCGAGGCAGGTCAGGCACGCCTCGACCGCGCCGGAGGCGTACCGCTCCCGGTGGTACGCGGTGATCTCGTCCAGGCCGGTGAAGAGCAGCCCGGAGGAGTCGGCGATCGGCAGGATCTCCGTGGGCGGGGCGACCTCGATGTCGTGGTACGTCTCGCGGACGGTCTCCGCCTCTATGGTGTCCACACTGACCCGGGGCAGCTTCCCGCCGGTGGCCAGCAGCATCCGCGACAGCGTCCGGTACAGGTCGATGCCGGCGTGCGGGACGTAGTCGATCTCCGCCCGCAGCTCGTCGGCCGCGTTGGCGAACGCGTACGGGATGCGCCCGGTGAACAGCAGCACCTGACACACCTCGTCCAGCTCGCGGGCCAGCTCGGGGGCCTGCTCGGGGCGGGTGTACACGCGTGTTGTCACCGCCTCCGCGCGGCCTTCCCCGACCGCCACCTCCTGCACGAGCCGGATCGAGTCCTCCGGGCCGATGATCCCGATCACGATGCTGCCTCCACGTGGTGTCCCGCTGGCCTAGAGGGTGGGGTGCTCAGCCCGTGCAGACCGTGCCGACCAGGCCGGCGCTGACGGGCGACGCCAGCAGCACCAGCACCGAGGCGACGTCCTCGGGGCGGCCCAGCGCGGCCTCGATCGCGGCGACCCGCCCGCCGTCGGTGCCGTTGACCCGCGCCTCGTCCAGCGACCGCCGCATCAGCGGCGTGTCGATGTCTCCCGGGCAGAGCGCGTGCACGCGGATCCCCTGTGGACCGAGCTGTCGGGCCAGCGTGATCGCCAGGCCGTGCAACCCTCCCTTACTCGCGCCGTAGGGTACCGAGCCGGAGCCGGTCTGGACGCCCGCCTTCGATCCGACCAGCACGAGCACCCCGTCGTCGGGGCTCAGGTGCCGGGCGGCGTGCTTGGCGACCAGGAACGGGCCGGTGAGGTTGACGGCGATGACCCGCGCCCACAGCTCGACCGGCACGTCCCGCACGTCCAGGCCCTGGCCGCCCATGATCCCGGCGACGTGCAGCACGGCGTCGACGCCGCCCAGTTCGGCGGCGACGGCGTCGAGCGCCCCGGCGACCTCGGCCTCGACGGTGACGTCGACGCCCCGGGCGCAGGCGCTCGCCCCGGCAGACCGGGCCTCGGCGGCGGCCTCGGCCGCGCCGGCGGCGTCGGCGTCCAGCACGGCGACGGCCGCGCCGGCCCCGGCGGCGGCCAGCACGGTGGCCCGACCGATGCCGGACGCCCCGCCGACGACGACCACCCGCCGCCCGGCCAGCAGGCCGACCGAGGCGGTTCCGCCACGTGGACCCGGGCCGACCGACGCGGTTCCGCCGCCCACGCCCGGTCCGGGCGGCGGGGTGCCGCCGCCGCCCGGGTCGGCCGCCGGGGTGCCGCCGCTCACGCGCGGACCGTGCGGCGCACCGCGTCGGCCACGGTCGCCGCCTCGGGCACCACGACCGCCTGGAGGGCGGGCGCGGCGGGCATCGGCACGTCCGGGGCGGCCACCCGGGCGATCGGGGCGCGCAGGTCGGCGAAGCACTCGGCGGCGGCCCGGGCGGCGATCTCCGCGCCGAAGCCGCCGGTCAGGTTGGCCTCGTGGGCGACGACAAGCCGGCCGGTGCGGGCCACCGACGCGGCGACCGTGTCGAAGTCCAGCGGGTTGAGCCAGCGCAGGTCGATCACCTCGACGTCGACGCCCTCCTCGGCGAGGGTCGCGGCAGCGTCCAGGGCCGCCGACACCATCCGGGACCAGGCGACGACGGTGACGTCGGCGCCGGGCCGGACCACCCGGGCCCCGCCGATCTCCTCGACGGGGGCGTCGGTACGCACCGGGCCCCGCGTCGGGTAGAGCATCCGGGCCTCGGCGACCACCACCGGGTCGTCGCTGACGACCGCGGTGCGCAGCATCTGGTACGCGTCATCCGGCGTGGCCGGCAGCGCCACCCGCAGGCCGGGGGTGTGCGCGAAGTATGCCTCCGTCGAGTGCGAGTGCTGGGCGCACGCCCCGGGCGAGTAGCCCTGCTGCATCCGGATCACCAGCGGGGCCTTCCACCGGCCCGCGCTGGAGTAGTGGATGTTGGCGATCTGGTTGACGATCTGGTCCATCGCCACGAACGAGAAGTCGGCGTACATGATCTCGGCGATCGGCCGCAGGCCGGTCATGGCCGCGCCGAGGGCCATGCCGAGGAAGCCGGTCTCGGAGATCGGGGTGTCGAAGATCCGGTCGGAGCCGAACCGCTTGTGCAGCCCCTTGGTGGCGCCGAACGGCCCGCCGGGCAGCGCGACGTCCTCGCCGAAGTAGATGGTGTCGGTCCGGCTGTCCAGGGCCCAGGTGAGCGCCGCGTTGACGGCCTGGATGTAGCGCATCGACTCAGACATAGACGTGCTCCTTGGCGGTCGCCGGGTCCGGGGTGGGCACGGCGCGGGCGGCGGTGACGGCGGCCTCGATCTCGTCGGCGACCTCGGCGTCGATGGCGTCGAGCCGGGCGGCCAGGTCGGCGTCGGCGGCCCGGCGGATGCGGGCCAGCGGCTCGCGTTCCCGGGCGGCGGCGATCTCGCCGGCCGGGCGGTAGTGCTGCACGTCGCCGCTGTAGTGGCCGACCAGTCGCTCGGTCATCGCCTCCACGATGGACGGCCCGGAGCCCTCCCGGGCCCGGTCCACGGCCTCGGCCATCGCCTCGGCGACGGCGTCGGGGTCGTTGCCGTCGACCACCCGGCCGGGCAGGCCGTAGCCGGCGGCCCGCTCGGCGAGCTGCCGGACCCGCACCATGTCCTCGATCCGGGACATCTCGGAGTAGACGTTGTTCTCCACCACCAGCACCAGCGGCAGGTCGAGCACGGCGGCGAGGTTGAGCGCCTCGTGCACGTTGCCCTGGTTCATCGCGCCGTCGCCGATGCTGACCACCGACACGGCCCCGCTGCCGGTGCGCTGGGCGCTGAGCGCCGCGCCGGTCGCGATCGGCACCCCGGCGCCCACGATGGAGTTCTCGCCGACGAACCAGCGCCCCGGGTCCGACAGGTACGGCGACGCGGCCCGCCCGCCGCAGAGGGCGGAGTCGCGGCCCATCATCTCGGCGAACAGGCCGGTGAGGTCGACGCCCCGGGCGATCGCCCAGCCGTGGCCCCGGTAGGTCGCGGTGACGTGGTCCCCGTCGCGCAGCGCCCGGCAGGCGCCGACCGGGACGGCCTCCTGGCCGTTGCACAGGTGGATCGAGCCCGGGATCTCGCCGGCGTCCTTGAGGGCGGCCAGCCGCTCCTCGAACCGGCGGATCCGGGCCATCAGCCGATAGTCGTCGGGCAGGCCCATCACACCCCCTGAGATAATTGAGCCTTATTCCGGCTCGTTGGTTGAGGAGCCTAGACCAGCAGTCCAAGGCTATGGAAGAGTGCACAAGCAAGTTTGTGGCCGTTATTGGTCTCTAATTTGGGGAGCGGGCATGGAGATCGCCGAGGTGGAGTCCGTGGTGCGCGGCGACGCGCACTTCGTCCAGCTGCGCACGTCGGACGGGCTGACCGGGGTCGGCCAGTCCGCCTGCTGGGGATACCCGACGGCGGTGCACGCCGTGGTGGAGACGTTCCGGCCGTACCTGCTCGGGGCGGACCCCGACCGGATCGAGCACCACTGGCACCACCTCTACCGGATGGGGCCGTTCCGCGGCTCGGTGCTCACCGCCGCCGTCTCGGCCGTCGACCTGGCCCTGTGGGACCTGCTGGGCAAGCGGCTCGGCGTGCCGGTGTGGCAGCTGCTCGGCGGCCGGGTGCGCGACCGGATCCGGCTGCACCTGCTGCTGGGCGGCACCGGGGCGGAGGCCCTCGCGGCCCAGGCCGCCGCCGCCGTCGCCGACGGCTTCACCGCCGTGAAGTTCGACCCGCTGCCCGCCGACTACGGCGACGTGTCGCTGGCCCGCCTCGTCGCCGAGACCGAGGCCACCACGGCGGCGGTGCGCGACACCGTCGGCCCGGACGTCGACCTGCTCGTCGAGCTGCACCGCAAGCTCACCCCGTTGCAGGCCACGGCCGTCGTGCCGGCGCTGGCCCGGCACCACCCGCTGCTGGTGGAGGACCCGATCCAGATCGACAGCGTGAGCAGCCAGGCCGAGGTGGCCCGCCGGGCGCTCGGCGTGCCGATGGCCAACGGGGAACGGCTGCACACCATCTGGGAGTTCAAGGAGCTGCTGGCCCAGGGCGGCGCCCAGTACGTCCGGCCCGACATCGGGCTCGCCGGCGGGCTCAGCCACGGCCGGAAGATCGCCGCGCTGGCCGAGGCGTACCACGCGGCCGTGGTCACCCACAACTGCCTCGGCCCGCTGCTGACCATGGCCTCGCTGCAGCTCGACACGGTCATCCCGAACTTCGTCACCCAGGAGTACTCCCCGATCGACGACCGGCTCGCCGACGGGCCGGCCCGGGCCTGCGTCCGCCGCGAGGGCGGGTTCCTGCCGGTGCCGCAGGCCCCGGGGCTGGGCGTGACGCTCGACCTGGCCGACGAGCGACCGCTGGACCTCACCGGCCGGCCGCTGACCCGGATCCCGTTGCGCGCCGACGGTTCGGTCGCGTACGCGGTGTAGGGAAGGGCACCTTCCACCCGCCACCGCCCTCGGCGACCCGCGGTACGACCAGGGTCAGGCTGGTCCCCGGCGTCATGGTGATCGGCGCGAGGGCGACCAGGAAGCCGAGTACGGAGATTCCCCGCATCCTCAGACCACCACCCGGTAGTGGGTGGTCAGCAGCCCCGCATCGTCGTAGACGTGGAACGCCACCCCGGGCGGCTGCCGCAGATCGACCAACGGCCCGTCACCCTCCCAGGGCAGCCGGAGCGTGGAGACGACGCCGGGCGCGATCCGCAGTGGCCGCCCGGCGAAGGTGCTCGCGGCGGCGGTGTGGAAGTGCCCGGTCAGTACCGCGACGACCTGCGGATGAGCGGCCAGCAGTTCGGCCAGCGGCTCGGCGGGAAACAGCCGGATCGAATCGATGACGGGGTGGTGCAGTTCGACCGGCGGATGGTGGAAGGAGACGAAGACCGGTGTCCCGGCCGGCACCGAGCCGAGTTGGTCGGCGAGCCAGTCCATGGTCTCCGCGTCGAGGTGGCCGTCGTCCTCGCCCGGAATCGACGAGTCGGCGAGCAGGAAGACCGCGCCGGCGACGTCGTACCGGGTGTTGATCGGGCCGTTGCCGCCGCCCCCGTCACCGAGCAGACCCTTGCGGTACGCGGCACGGACATCGTGGTTACCGGGGCAGAGCATGACAGGCAGCGGGGACGCGAAGAGCTTCGCGGCGGTCCGGTACTCGGCCACCTCGCCGTGGTCGGCGATGTCCCCGCTGATCAGGATCGCGTCGACCGGTCGGGGCAGGGCGTGCAGGTGGTCCATCACCCGGGCGGTCCGTTCGGCTGACCGAGGATGGCTGTCGAGGTGCGTGTCGCTGAGATGCGCGATGACGAGCATGCTTCCCCCAATGGCTGTTCTCATCCCGGGCATTAGGGGAAGCATGCTCGCTGATCATGCCCGCGTCAGGTAGCGGCGCGACAGTTCAGCGGGTCGGCGGGCGGCCGGGGTGGTGGAAGACCGGGTGCGCCCACAGCGGCTCGCCGTCGGCGTCGGCGATCTCGGCGAACAGGTGGGCCAGCGACGCCGTCCAGCGGGCCTGCACGTCCGAGGCGCCGGTGACCGCGCCCGCGTGGGCGAAGCCCCACCGGGTGCGCAGCACGCAGATCAACAGCAGGTCTCGCCGGTAGATGGCGTAGTCGTAGATGCCCGCCTCGTCCAGCAGCGCGGACAGCTCCGGCCAAATCTCGGCGTGGCGGCGCTCGTACTCGGCCTCCGCGCCGGGGCGCAACCGGTACAGGTGGCAGACCTGCTCCCCCGGCCCGGCGGTCGCGCTCACCGGACGCCCCGCCGGGCCGGTGGCAGGGCCGCCACCGGCCCGGGTGGACAGGGGGCCGCCCTGGGCGGACCGGAAACCGTCACTTGCCGGAGCCGGCGAGCGCGCCGGAGACGAGCTGCCGCTGGAAGACCAGGTAGATGATCAGCACCGGCAGCAGGGCGACGATCAGCCCGGCGCTGACCAGCGGCACCGACACGTCGTACTGGCCGCTGAGCATGGAGACGCCGACCATCAGCGTCTTGCTGTCCGAGCCGCCCATGATGACCAGGGGCAGCAGCAGGTCGTTCCACATCCAGACGAAGTTGAAGATGGCCAGCGCCGCCAGGGCCGGGGTGGCGATCGGGGCGAGCAGCCGGAACAGGATGGTCAGGTGTCCCGCGCCGTCGACCCGGGCCGCCTCGATCAGCTCGTCGGGAATCTGCTGGAAGTACCCGGCGAGCTGGTACGTGCCCAGCGGCAGCCCGAACGCGGCGTACGCCAGGATCAGGCCCTGGTACTGGCCGGACATGCCCAGGTCCAGCACCGTCTGGTAGAGCGGGTAGATGATCGCCTGGCTGGGGATCGTCAGCGTCACGATGATCAGCAGGAAGACGATCTTCCCGCCGCGGAAGCGCATCTTCGTCACCGCGTACGCGACGAACAGCGCGGCGAGCACCGACAGCACCAGCCCGCCGAGCGTGGTGATCAGCGAGTTGAGCAGCAGCCGGGGCATGTTCATCCGGCGGAACGCCTCGAAGTAGTTGTCCAGGGTGATCCCGGCCGGCAGGCCCAGCGGGTCGTGGGCGAAGCCGGACTGCGTCTTCAGGGAGCTGACCACGGTGAACAGCAGCGGGTAGATCGCCGCGACGGCGACGACGACCAGCGCGAAGGTCAGCAGGTAGCGCCCGATCCGGGCGGAGTGGCGCGGGTTCATCGCGGCTTGCGGGTCCCCTCTGTGAACATGTGCCGCACGCTGAAGATCGACAGCACGGCGACGAAGACGAACAGGGCGATGCCGATGGCCGAGCCGTAGCCGCGGTCAAGGAACTGGAAGGTGGTGAGGAAGACCAGGTACTCGGGGAGCATGGTGGCGTCGCCCGGCCCGCCCTGGGTCAGCGCGTAGATCAAGGGGAACAGCCAGATCAGCACGCCGGAGGCGCAGACCACGCTCCAGTACGCCACGGTCGGGCGCAGCATCGGCACGACCACCGACCACAGCCGCCGGAAGAACCCGGCGCCGTCGAGGTACGCCGCCTCCAGCATCTCGTCGGGGATGGTGGACAGGCCGGCCAGGTAGGTCATCACGCCGAGCCCGAAGAAGCTCCACAGGGCGACCGCCACCAGCGAGAACAGCGCGCTGTACCGGCCGTTGAGCCACTCGATCGCCAGCGGTTCCAGGCCGACGCCGCGCAGCAGGGCGTTCAGCGGCCCGTCGGGGGAGAGGATCTGCCGGAACATGATGCCGACGACGATGGGCGCGATGGTGTACGGCACGAAGTAGACGGCCCGGAAGAACTTCCAGCCCGGCGAGCGCTGGTGGATCAGCAGGGCCAGCACCAGCGGGAGCACGATCCACACCGGCAGGGTGGCCACCACCAGCAGGGCATTGCGGAAGCTGGTGAGGACCATCGAGTCGTCGAACATCCGGGTGTAGTTGTCCGCCCCGGCGAACTCGCTGCCGCCGAACCCGCTGGACGACTCGAAGCTGGTGAGCACGCCCCGCACGAGGGGCACCAGCTTGAACAGCACGGCCAGCACGAGGGCGGGCAGCACCAGCGCGGCGGCCAGCCACCACTCCCGGGCCCGCCCGGGTCGTGGCGGGCGGCGGGCCGGCGCGGGCGGGGTGTCGGCGGCCACCGGCTCCGACACCGGCGCGGTGGAGATCGTCATCAGGGTTCCTTCCCCCGGGCTGGCCGGGCGGGGCGACACGGCGTCGCCCCGCCCGGGTGCTGCTACTTGGTCTGCTTCTTCGTGGGGCTACGCTCCAGCGCCTGCTGCATCTGGTCGGCCCACTTGTCGACGGTGAGTTGGCCGAGGGTGACCTGCTGCCAGCCGCGGGCCAGGGCGTCGGCCTCGGGGCCGGAGAGCATCACCCCGGCGTGCAGGGTCGGCTGGGCGACCATTTCCTGGATCTTCTGGAAGGCCGGCGACGAGGGCAGCAGCGCCTTGTCGACGTTCTTGTTCAGCGGCTGGCCCTTGCCGTGCTTGACCCACAGCTCGCCGTTCTCCTTGCCGGCCAGCCAGCTGATGAACTCGAGGCCGGCCTGCTTCTTCTCGCTCCACTGGGTCACGCCGTAGACGGCGCCCTCGATGCCGGAGAACTTCTGCGCCAGCGGCGCGGACGGGTCGACCGCCGGCCACCGGGTGACGCCGAGCTTGTCGTCGCCGAGGGCCTTGCCGAACGCCTCCCAGTTCACCGCGTCGGAGATGATGGTGCCGGCGAACGCGGCGTCGCCGCGCTGGAAGATGTCGGCGCCGTCGGGGAGCATGGTGATCGACGGGGCGTTCTTGTTGGCCCAGCCCTTGGTGGTGATCTCGGCGAGCTTCTCCAGCACCGAGACGAGCTTGGGGTCCTTCCAGGACAGCTTGCCGGCGAGCAGGGCGCGGATGTCGTCCTCGGTGAGGTAGTTGCGGGCGATCTCCGGGAAGTCCCAGTAGGCCGGGAAGGTGCCGGACAGCCCGAGGGCCAGGCAGGTCTTGCCGGCCTTCTTCACCGCGTCGCAGGCCGCGCCGAACTCGTCCCAGGTCACCGGCGGCTTCTCCGGGTCGAGCCCGGCGGCGGTCAGGACGGCCTTGTTGTAGTAGAGGACGTTGCCCTGGTAGGAGAAGGGCACGCCGTAGCAGGGCTTGGCGGTGTCGAAGCCCTCGCAGGCGCCGCTGTAGGTGACCAGGTCCTTGGTGATCTCGGCGGCCTTGTCACCCAGCGGCACGTACGCGCCGCGCCGGTCGAACAGCTCCAGCCCGGCGTTGTTGGCCATCACGTCCGGCCCCGACTGCGAGGTGATGTACGGGCCCTGCACCTCGGGGTACTTGTCGAACGGTACGGACTGCATCTCCAGCTTGATGTCCGGGTGGCCGGCCTCGAAGCTGGTCTTGACCTGCTTCCAGTACTCGGTGCCACCCGGCTCCCAGGTCAGCACCTTGAGGGTGACCGGGCCGCCGGCGGCGTCGTCGCCGCCGCATGCGGTCAGCAGCGCGGCGGCTGCCATGCCGGCGGCGAGGACGCCGGCCAATCTCCGTCGAAACATCGGGTAGCTCCTGTCACAAGTGGGGGCTCGGGGGGATCCGGCGGACCGCGCCGCCGGCGGTGGCGCTGTCGGCCACGGCCTCGGCGACCTGCACGACGTGCAGGCCGTCGGCGAGCGGGACGACCGCCGTCGGTTCGGTGCCGTCGACCTGGCCGAGGAAGTGCCGCAGCTCGGCGGCGAGCGCTCCGCCGCCGTCGACCGGGGAGAGGAGCCAGTCGGGCGCCTCGGTCGACTCGCCCTGGACGAGCAGGGTGGGGTGGCCGAGGTCGACGTGCGCGACCCCGTCGGTGCCGTACACCTCGACCAGGTCCGAGGTGTGGTTCGGGGTGTGCTCGGGGAGCAGGTAGCTGTTGCGGATCGACGACACGACGTCGTTGGCGTGCCGCAGCTCCGCCCACACCAGGACCGGGGTGGCCGATCCGGGTCGGGCCCGGGCCGCCGCGCGGACCTCGACCACGGGCGCTCCGGCGTACCAGAGGGCCAGGTCGATGTCGTGCACGGCGGTGAGCAGCGCGGGGTGTTCGCGCGGGAAGAGCCGGCTGAGCGTCCGGGGCCGGTCGCGGCGGGACGAGACGGCGAGCACGTCGCCGAGCCGGCCGGCGCGGACCGCGTCGTGCAGGGCCCGGTGCGGGGCGCTGTAGCGCAGGATGTGCCCCGGCTGGCAGAGCACGCCGGCGCGCCCGGCGGCGGCCACGATGGCGGCGGCGTCGGTGACGGTCGCGGCCAGCGGCTTCTCCACCAGCACGGGCACCCCGGCGGTGAGCAGGTCCACGGCCACCGGGCGGTGCGCCGGGCCGGGCACGCACACCGACGCCGCGTCGGGCGGGGCGGCGGCGAGCAGGTCCGCCACGGAGGCGTACGTCTGCGGCACCCCGTGCTCTGCGGCGACCCGCTGCCGGGTCGCGGCGTCCGGCTCGACCAGCGCCCGCACGGGCACGCCGAGCGACCGGTACGCGGCCAGGTGCCGGACGCCGAACGCCCCCGCGCCGACCACGGCGACCGACGGGCGGCTCATGCGCGGACCGCCTCGACGGCGGCGGCGCGGTCGCCGGGGCCGGCCCCACCGGCTCCGTCGGGCTCGTCGGCGCCGGCCTCGGCGAGCCGGCCGGCGAGGACGGCCCGGGTGAGGCGCTCCAGGGCGGTCGCCCCCACCCCGATGCACCGTTCGTCCACGTCGAACGCGCCGGAGTGCAGCGGCGCGCCGCCGCGCTCCCCGGTGACCCCGAGCTTGACGTACAGGCTGGGGCCGAGCGCGCCGAGCAGGGCGAAGTCGTCGGTGGTCAGCGGGGGCGCGGTCAGGTCGGCGACCTCGACCAGGCCCGGCAGCTCGGCGTGCGCGAGCGCCACCAGCGAGGCGGCGTTGCGCACCGGGGGCATCTCGTTGGCCCAGGTGAACCGCAGGCCGAGGTCGAGCGCGGCGGCCTGCTGCCGGGCGATCCGCTCGATGACCTCCTTGAGCCGGGCGCGGGTGGCCTCGTCGTGGGTGCGCAGCGTGCCGGTCGCCTCCGCCCGCTCGGCGACCTGGCTCTGGCTGGCCCCGCCGTCGATCGTGCCGATGTTGAACGCGACCAGCTCGTGTGGGTTGCGGGAGCGGGCCACTCCGGCGTGCAGCAGGGTGATCATGCCGGCCAGGCCGAGGATGGCGTCGCGGCCGAGCGCCGGGGTGGCGGCGTGCGCGGCCCGGCCGAGCACCTCGACCCGGAAGGCGTCCTTGGCCGCCATCGCGGTCATCCGGTCCACACCGACCGTCCCGACCGGCAGGTCGGGCCAGCAGTGCAGGCCGAGGACGGCGTCGAAGCGCCGGCCGCGCAGGGCGTCGTCGGCGAGCACCGCGGCGGCGCCGGAGTCCTCGCCGAACGGGATCTCCTCGGCCGGCTGGAACAGCACGGTCACCGAGCCCCGGGCGGGCGGGTCGGCCGCGAGCCGGGCCGCGACGCCGTGCACGACGGCCATGTGCACGTCGTGCCCGCAGGCGTGGCAGACCCCGGCGTTGCCGGACGCCCAGGGCACCTCCTTGGCGTCCTGGACCGGATAGGCGTCCATATCGGCCCGAAGCAGCACGGAGGGCCCCGACGCACGTCCTTCGATCTCGGCCACGAGGCCGGTCCCGGCGACTCCGGAGCGGACCCGGGCGATCGGGGCGAGCCGGTCGGCGAGAACCGCTGCGGTCTGCCGTTCCGTGAACCGCAGCTCCGGGTGCTGGTGAAGCTGCCGACGCAGCCGTACCAGATCGTCAACGTCCTCGTGCGCCTGCACCACGCGGTCCACCCCTCGCCTGCGGCCGATAATCCGGACCTAATTGAGACAAGAACCTAAAGGAGGGGTCCTCCCACGTCAATGGTGCTGCCGGAATCGGTTAGGGTCCGGCCATGCCACGCGCCGACGCACACCTGCACCTGTTCGCCGACGGTTACCCCGGCCGCTACGGACGGTCCCCGGCCGGGGGCGACGAATTCGCCGTCTACCAGACGTTGCGTCGCGAACACGACATCGACCGGGCGCTCGTGGTCGGCTACGAGGGCGCACCGGAGTTCGCCGGCAACAACGGCCATCTCGCGCGGCTCGCGGCCGAGCACGACTGGATCGCGCCGCTGGCGTACCTGCCGGCCACCGGCACGGACCGGCGCGGCCTGGACCGGATCCGGTCGGCGGGCTTCGCGGGCGTCGCCGCGTACCTGCCGGACCCGGCCTCGGCCGACGCGTTCGTCGACTGGGCCGCGACGGCCGCCGGGTCGCTCAACGACGCGGCGGCGGTGGTCAGCCTCAACGCCACCCCGGAGGCCGCCGGCCGGCTCGGCCGGGCGTCGGCCGCCCTCGACGGGTGCGCGGTGCTCCTCAGCCACCTCGGCCTGCCCGGCCGGCACCCGACGGTCCCGACCCCGGAGGCGGTCGCGGGCCGGCTCGCCCCGCTCACCGAGCTGGCCCGGCTGCCCCACGTCGGGGTCAAGGTCTCCGCCCTGTACGCCGTCAGCGACCCCGCCGACGCGTACCCGCACGCCGCCGCCCGGCCGTTCGTCGACCTGCTGCTGGACCGCTTCGGCCCGGCACGGCTGTACTGGGGCTCGGACTTCTCCCCCAGCCTGGACCACGTGTCGTTCGCGCAGACGCTGCACCCGGTCGGGCTGGACGGGCTCTCCGCCGCCGAGGCGGCCGACGTGTTCGGCGGCAACCTCCGCCGCGCCCTGGGCCGACGCTGACGCAGTCGATCCCGCCCGGCGTTCCCGAGGCCCGACGGAGTTCCGGCGGGGCTCCCGGGACCGGGCGGAGAGATAGGGTCGGCACCCATGCGGACGAAGCAGGAGTTGGGCGCGGCCATCCGGCGGGAGCGGCGGGCGGCGCTGGTGGTCAACGCCCGCTCGCGTCAGGGCCGCCGGCTCTACGAGCACGCCCGTGCCCGGCTGGCGGAGGCCGGCTTCACCCTGCTCGGCTGCTACCCGGCCGACCGCCCCGGCGAGCTGGAACGGAGCCTGGACGACGCCCTCGCGCTCGGGCCGGACCTGCTCGTGGCGGGCGGCGGCGACGGCACGCAGAGCGCCGCCGCGCGGCTGCTCGCCCACCGCGACGTCGCGCTGGGACTGCTGCCGCTGGGCACCACCAACAACTTCGCCCGCACCCTCGGCCTCCCGCTCGATCTCGACAGCGCCGTGGCCGTCCTGGCCGAGGGCAAGGTGATAGACGTCGACCTGGGGCTGGCCGGGGACGTGCCGTTCGCCAACCACGTCGGCGTCGGGCTGTCGGCCGACATCATGCTCCGGACGCCCCCCGCCCTGAAACGGGTCACCGGCCGGCTCGCGTACCCGGCCACCGCGCTGGCGCTGCTGGCCCGGCATCGGGCGCTGCGGGCCACCGTCCGGACCGGGGGAACGACGCACGAGTTCCACACCCACCAGATCTACGTGGCCAACGGCGGCTTCCACGCCGGGCGGCCGATCACGGCCGACGCCGACGCCGACGACCGGCTGCTGGTCGCGTACCCGGTCGGCGGGCCGACCCGGCGCGGGCTGCTGCGGGACACGGCCCGCAACGCGGCGACGGGTCACCGCCGCACGCTGGCCGAGACCCCGTTCCTCGCTGTCGGCGAGCTGTGGCTGGAGACCGACCGGCCGGCGCGCGTCGAGGTCGACGGCGAGCTGTGCGGCCACACCCCGATCCGGATCGGCCTGGCCGCCAACGCGCTGCGGGTGATGGCCCCCGCCGACACCGAGGACCGCTGACCGGCCGCCACACCGCCCCAGGCCGCACGCCCTCCGGCCGTCCGCGCGAAAGCGGTGATCAAGAGGTTTGCGGCCCGAGTCCGACGCAAACCTCTTGATCACCGCACATGGTGGGGCCGGGGCCGGCGCGGTGCGCCGACCCCGGCCCCGGGGTGGTGGGTGGTCGGGGGATCAGCGCTGGGCGCCGGCGGTTGCCGGGGCCGGCCAGCTGCCGGTGAAGACGCCGGCGCCGGTCGCGCTCCGGGGTGCGAAGCCGAAGAGCTGGTCGACCCTGGCGGCCTCGGCGGCGCTCGGGTACGGGTTGGTGCAGGAGGTGCCGGCGCTGCCGCCGGACATCAGGAGGGCGCAGTTGCCGTTGTAGTTGTCCGGCAGGCCGAGGATGTGCCCGATCTCGTGGGTCATGATCCGCAGCGGGCTGTACTGCTGGGCCTGGTAGTAGTCGATGACGACGCGACCGTTGCCGAGGCTCGTGCGCTGGGCGTACGAGCCGCCGCCGTAGGTGTAGGAGATCACCAGGTTCGAGCCGCACTGGGCCATGTTGATGTTGTTGGTGTAGTTGTTCCAGATCGTGGCGGCCTGGTTGGCGTAGCTGGCGAAGGGGCCAGCCTGGCTGGTGTTGTAGCAGACGTTGCTGACGGCGGCGGAGGCCGGCGCGGCCTGCACGGCGGTGAGGCCGAGCGTCGCCATCGCGGCGGCGGCGAGGGTGGCGAGGATCCGGGAAACCTTGGACAGACGCATGGGTCACGCTCCACTGAGTGACGGGGCGAGCGGGGACCGGGTCAGCGTATTCATCGACATAGATCGATAGCAACCCTCCTTACATTTAACAATCTTTACTGATACGCTCCCGCCCATCGACGAGAGGGGATGTCATGAAGCTTCGACGCGGGGCCACCGCCCTGCTGGCAGGGGCGACGCTGGTCGTCGCCACCGGGGCCCTAACCGCCACGGGCGGTCTCGCCGCGGCGGCCACCGACCCGGCGACGGTCGCCGCCGTGGCCTGCTCCGCCCCCGGCTGGGCCGAGGGCACCAGCTATCCGGCGGGCACCCGGGTCAGCTACGCCGGCCGGATCTACCAGGCCCTCGTGACGCACACCCCGCCGGCCGGCGCGGGCTGGAACCCCGCAGCCGCGCCCTCGCTGTGGAAGGACCTCGGGCCCTGCGACGGCACCCCCTCCCCCACGCCCACCGCGTCCTCGTCGCCCTCCCCCACCGCGTCGCCGACCGCACCGCCCACACCGACACCGACGCCGACCACGACGCCTCCGCCGGGCGACGAGACCTGCGCGGTCAAGCCGAGGCCGGCCGGCAAGGTGCTCCAGGGCTACTGGGAGAACTGGGACGGCGCGGCCAACGGCGTGCACCCGCCGCTGGGCTGGATCCCGATCACCGACTCCCGGATCACCGCCCACGGGTACAACGTGGTCACCGCCGCGTTCCCGGTGATCCGCGCCGACGGCACCGCGCTGTGGGAGGACGGCATGGACGTCACCGTGAAGGTGCCCACCCCGGCGGAGATGTGCCGGGCCAAAGCCGCCGGCCTGACCGTCCTGATGTCCATCGGCGGCGCGGCGGCCGGCATCGACCTCGGCTCGGCGACCGTCGCCGACCGGTTCGTCGCCACCATCGTGCCGATCCTCAAGCGCTACAACTTCGACGGCATCGACATCGACATCGAGACCGGCCTGACCGGCAGCGGCAACATCAACCAACTCTCGGCGTCGCAGGCGAACCTGATCCGAATCATCGACGGCGTGCTCGCCCAGATGCCCGCCGGGTTCGGCCTCACCATGGCGCCGGAGACCGCGTACGTCACCGGCGGCAGCGTCACCTACGGCTCGATCTGGGGCGCGTACCTGCCGATCATCAAGAAGTACGCCGACAACGGCCGGCTGTGGTGGCTGAACATGCAGTACTACAACGGCTCGATGTACGGCTGCTCCGGTGACTCCTATTCGGCCGGCACCGTGCAGGGCTTCACCGTGCAGACCCAGTGCCTCAACAACGGGCTGACGATCCAAGGCACTACGATCAAGGTTCCGTACGACAAGCAGGTGCCCGGCCTTCCCGCGCAGCCCGGAGCGGGCGGTGGCTACATGACCCCGTCCCTGGTGTCGCAGGCGTACAACAGCATCAGCGGGCTCAAGGGCCTGATGACCTGGTCGATCAACTGGGACGGGTCGAAGGGCTGGACGTTCGGCGACAACGTACGGGCCCTCCAGTCCCGCTGAGGCGGGCCCCGCGTGGCGTCCGGCCCGGCGCGGACCGGGCCGGACGCGCCCCGGCCGGCGCGTCGATCAGGCCAGCAGCGGACGGACGTCCCGGGCGACGAAGCGTACGAAGCCCTCCGGGTCGGGATCGTCCGGGGTCGGTTGCAGGACGATCGTGTCCGCCCCCGCCTCGGCCCACCGCCGCACCCCGGCCGCCACCGCTTCGGCGTCGCCGGAGACAGCCCGGTCCGCCATTGTCGAGTAGCCCCGGCGTTCCCGCTCCCGCTCCAACCGCGCGTCGGCGTCCGGGCCGGTGGCCGCGTGCAGGTAGACGACGACCGGGTACGCGCCGACCCGCCCGGCCTCTTCGCGGCCCTCGGCGACGAGTGCGAGCGCGTCGCGTACCCCCTGCGGAGTGGTGCCGCCGGTGAGCACCACGCCGTCGGCGGCGGCGCCGCACAGCCGCATGGACTTCGGCCCCGTCGCCCCGGCCAGCAGCGGGACCGGGGCCGGCGGAGGCCAGTCCAGCGCCACCTCGGAGAGCCGCACGTACCGGCCCTCGGTCGTCACCCGCTCCCCGGCCAGCAGCGCTCGCAGCGCCGTGAGGTACTCCCGCAGCAGGGTCAACGGCGACTCGACCCGGGCTCCCACCTGCCCCATCCAGTCCTGCACGCCGTGGCCCACGCCGATGCGGAACCGGCCAGGGAAGAGCCGTTCGAGGGTGGCGACCTCCATCGCGGTCAGCGCCACGTTGCGCAGCGGCACCGGCAGCAGGCCCACCCCGACGCGGACCCGCCCGGTCCAGGCCAGGGCGGCCGCGGCCGTGGCGATGCCGCCTTCCAGGAAGCAGTCCTCCCAGAGCCACAGCTCCTCAAGCCCGGCCTCGTCGGCGGCCAGGGCGATGTCGCGCAGTCGCTCCGGCGGCGACTGCGGCAGGAACACCACACCGAGATCCGTCATGCCGGTATTGTCTCCCGGCGCGGCGGGGTGACTCAAACACCGGTGTTCGTCGCGGCGTCCGAAGGGCCGGCGGCTGCCACGGGACACCGAACCCGATCCCCACCTTCTCGAAGGCGCTCAGCCGCGGAAGGTGCGGTCCAGCAGGTCGAACAGGGCGGCCCAGTGCCGCTCGGCGGCCCGCTCGTCGTAGGCGGCGGTGTCGGCCATGGTGAACCCGTGGGCGGCGCCGACGTACAGCTCGGACCGGTGCCGGACCCCGGCCGCGTCGAGCGCCGCCTCCAGCGTCGCGACATGCTCGGGCGTCATGGACCGGTCCTGGTCGGCGTGGGCGAAGTACAGCTCGCCGGTCACCGAGCCGACGCCCAGGTGAGGGCTGTCCGGTGAGTCGGTGACGACCCGGCCGGCGTGGAAGCTGGCCATCGCCGCGATCCGGTCGGGATGCGCCTCGATGGCGCGCAGGGCGTTCGTACCGCCCATGCAGTAGCCGGTGACCACGACCGGGCCGGACGCGACGTCGTCCCGGGTGGCCAGGAAGTCCAGGTAGGCCGCCGCGTCCCCGGCCACCACCTCAGGGGTCAGCGCGGCGACGAGCGGCATGATCCGCTCGAAGGCCCGGCCGCGCTCCTCCGGGTCGTCCAGGCGGGAGAGGTCGAACAGCGGGGCCCGGCCGGCCCGGTGGAACAGGTTGGGCGCCAGCACGACGTGCCCCCGGGAGGCGATCCGCCCGGCCATCTCGACCAGCCGGGGTCGCAGGCCGAACGCGTCCATGAAGAACAGCACGGCCGGGAACGGTCCGTCGCCGTCCGGCCGGGCCAGGATCGCGTCGGCGACGCCGTCACCCACCGGCACGTCCACCGTCGTCGTGTGCGCCACGTCATCCTCCGTCGGGTCGTCGTCCGGCCCGCACCCTATCCGCCCGGCTGGCGGCCCCGGTTTCGGTGCCCGGCTCCCCCGGGTCGCGGCGCGGTCGGGGCGGCCGGTCGTCCCGGTCGATGCGCAGTTCCCGCTCCAGCTCGCCGATGACGGCCCGCAGGTCGTCCAGTCGCTGCGTGAGCGCGATCCGGTCCACCTCGTCGGGCACCCCGTCGCCGTCCTCGTCGTAGCCGGGCCCGAGCCGCTCGGTCATCTCCAGCCGACGGGCCTCCTCCATCGAGTTGACGATGACCGCGATCAGGATGTTGAGCAGCAGGTTCACGGTGATGATGACGTAGCTGACGTAGTAGACCAGGGTCCACGGGGACAGGGCCATGCCCTGCTCGACGAGGTCCGGCAGCGTCTCCAGGGACAGCAGCACGAACAGGGTCAGCAGCGACCGTCCGATGTCGCCGTACTGCTCCGGCTGGGCCTCGCCGAAGATGAGCCAGCCGGCCATCCCGTACACGTAGAGGGTCACCCCGGCCAGCGCGAGGAAACCGGCGACGCCGGGCAGGCTGCGCAACAGCGCCGCGACGATGGTGCGCAGCCCGGGCGAGAACCGCACCAACCGCAGCATCCGGGCGACCCGCACGACGCGCAGCAACGCGGAGTCGCCGTGCAGGCCGGGCAGGAAGATCGCGACTGTCACGACGAAGTCGAAGACGTTCCATCCGTGCCGGAAGAAGTCCTGCGGCCGGCGACCGTAGGCCAGCACCCGGACGGCGATCTCGGCGACGAAGGCGGCCCGGAAGACCCACTCCAGCCATTGCAGCACCGGCCGCGCCGGCCCCAGATCGGGGTACGTCTCGACGCCGAGCACCACCCCGTTGGCCATGATGAGCACGACGATGGCGACCTCGAAGAGCCGCGACCGGACGACCCGTAGGCACCACCCGGCCAGCCCTGGCGGCCCGGCCCGGCGCCCCGGTCGGTCCTCGGTCGACGCCGGCCAGGGTACGTCGAGCATGGCCCCACCCTACCGAGGGCACCGACCGGCGACGTCACGCGCCGGCCGGGCCGGGCGTACGCGAGCCGCGTCGCACGATGACCGCCACCGACGGGGTCAGACCCCGCCACGAGCGCGGAGCCTGACCCACCACAGGAGCACCGTCGGGATCAGCCCCAGGTTCCGGCGTACGCGAGCCGCCAGTGCTGGTTGGTTCCACCCCAACAGTCGCCCTGCACGACCCGGGCGGCGTGGGCGGTGCTGGCGTTCGCCACGTCCAGGCACTTGTCACTGTGTCGCGCCCGGATCTCGTAGAAGCCGTTGGAGAGCAGGACGAAACGCCAGTGCTGGTTCGTCCCGCCCCAGCAGTTGCCCTGCACGACCGGCGTGCCGTGGGCGGTGCTGGCGTTCGCCACGTCCAGGCACTTGTCACTGTGCTGCGCCCGGATCTCGTAGTAGCCGTTCCCGACCGCGATCCACCGCCAGTGCTGGTTCGTCCCGCCCCAACAGTTGCCCTGCACGATCGGCGTGAGGTGGGCGGTGCTGGCGTTCGCCACGTCCAGGCACTTCTCACTGTGCTGCGCGCGGAACTCGTAGTAGTCGATCGCCTGAGTTCCCAGTGCCGCACTCCCCCGAGCCTGCGGCGTGCCCGCGCCGGCCTGGGCTGCACCGGCGCCGAGCAGCAGCAGGCCGCTGGCCAGGAACACACCGAGCAGCGACTCCAGCGCGACACGCAGGGTCCCCCGGCGATCGCGTGACCTGCCGGGCAGGCTTCCCGACTGTGTCTTTCCGCTTACTTCGATCACTACAGCTCCTTGCCTGTTGTGGTAATCGGACGGTGACCAGGTCGATCCAGCATCGCGGCGGCCGGTGCTGTCCGGTGGTTTCCCGGACAGCACCGGGCAGAGTCGACTCGTCGCAGCGCCCCGGCCGGGAGCGTCGGCCGCGCGATCCGAGCGGTGGGCCGCGCCGCCTCGGGGCGCGGCTTCGGGCTCATGCATCACCCCGAGAGGGCCGCCGCCTACCCGGCCGGGTCGCGGTCGGCCGCCCGTCGGGCGGCGTTGCGGATGGCGCGCAGGCGTAACAGCACGTCGTCGCCGCCCCGGCCGAAGTGGTCGTGCAGCCGCCGGTACTCGGCGTACAGCGCGTCGTAGGCGCGGGCCCGCTCCGGGTCGGGCCGGTACACGTCGCGGTCGACCCGGCCCATCGCCGCCGAGGCGGCCGGCACGTCGGGGTACGCGCCGGCGGCGACCGCCGCGTGGATCGCCGAGCCCAGTGCCGGGCCCTGCGCGGAGCCGATGATGCCCAGCGGGCGCTTCGTGACGTCGGCGTAGATCTGCATCAACAGGGCGTTGGCGGTGAGCCCCCCGGCCACGATCAGCTCGTCGACCGGCACGCCCGCCTCGGCGTACGCCTCGATGATCATGCGGGTGCCGTACGCGGTGGACTCCAGCAGGGCACGGTAGACGTCCGGCGGCCGGGTGGCCAGGGTGAGCCCGACGATCAGCCCGCTGAGGTCGTGGTTGACCAACGGGGAGCGGTTGCCGTTCCACCAGTCCAGCGCCACCAGGCCGTGCGCGCCGACGGGCTGGGCGGCGGCGGCAGCGGTCAGCGCCTCGTGCGAGGCGTAGCCGGCGGGGGCGGCGTGCGCGACGTACCAGCCGAAGATGTCGCCGACGGCGCTCTGGCCGGCCTCGTAGCCCCAGGAGCCGGCGCTGATCCCGCCGTCCACGACGCCGCACATGCCGGCCACCTCGGCCGGCTCGGTGGCGTTGACCATGTGGCAGGCGGAGGTGCCCATGATGACGACCAGCCGGCCCGGGGCGAGGGCCCGCGCGGCGGCGGCGGTGACGTGGGCGTCGATGTTGCCGACCGCCACGGTGACGCCCTCGGGCAGGCCGGTCCACGCCGCGGCCCGCGCGGTCAGCCCGCCGGCCCGGGCGCCCAGCGGGGCGAGCGGACCATCGATCTTGGCGGCGAAGTCGGCGAAGCCGGGGTGCAGGGCGGTCAGGTAGTCCCGGGACGGGTACCGGCCGTCCTGGTAGAGGCCCTTGTAGCCGGCGCCGCACACGTTGCGGGTCTCGACGCCGCAGAGCTGCCAGACGATCCAGTCGGCGGCCTCGATCCACCGCTCGGCCCGGTGGTAGACCTCCGGGTCCTCCTCCAGCAGTTGCAGGCCCTTGGCGAACTGCCCCTCGGCGGAGATCTTCCCGCCGTAGCGGCCGATCCACGGCTCGCCGCGGGCGTGGGCCAGGGCGTTGATCCGGTCGGCCTGGGGCTGGGCGGCGTGGTGCTTCCACAGCTTGACCCAGGCGTGCGGGCGGGTGCGCAGCTCGGGCAGCTCACACAGCGGGGTGCCGTCGGCCAGGGTGGGCAGCACCGTGCAGGCCGTGAAGTCGATGCCGACGCCGACGACGCGACGTGGGTCGATGCCGCTGGCGGCCAGGGCGGCCGGGACCGCGTGTCGCAGCACGTCGCGGTAGTCCTGCGGGTCCTGCAGGGCCCAGTCCGCCGGCAGCGCCCGCCCGTCGACGGCGAGCGCCGAGTCCAGCACGCCGTGCCGGTAGTCGTGCACCGCCGTGCCCAGCTCGGCGCCGTCGCCGACGCGCACCACCAGCGCCCGACCCGACAGCGTGCCGTAGTCGACACCGACGACGTACCGGTCCCCTGGCCCTGGCGAAACGCTCATGACACCCTCCGCTCACCCGCTCGCGACATCTTCGGCAACGCTCGATCGGTCGCCGCCGTCCCTCGGCCCGAGACCCTCGGCCCGCGACGGAGCGTTCGCGTGGGTCATCGCATCGGCTGGCCGACGCGGGGTGCGATGAATCGCCGCAGCGGCAGGCCGATGAGCAGTGCGACCGCCACCAGGAGGCCGCTGACCCACACCGGGCCGAGGTCGCCAGCATCGGCCCCGAGGGTCGCTGCCGCAACGACGGGGCCGCCAGCAGCGCCGATGTTGAGCGCCGCGGTCGCATAGGACCCTCCCATGGTGGGGGCGCCCGCTGCCTCGTAGAGCACCCTGGCGATCAGGGTGCTGCCCAACGCGAAGGAGAGCGTGCCCTGCACGAACACGAGGAGCAGAAGCGCCACCGGCTGGGCGGCCAGGGTCGCCAACGCGACCCAGCCGAGCAACAGCAACGGGCCACCGACAGCGATCACGATGCCGGGACGCTGATCGGAGAGCCGTCCCGCGAGGGTGACGCCGACGAAGGACCCAACGCCAAAGAGCACCAGCGCGACCGAGACCCACAGCTCGCCCAGGCCGGCGGTGTCAGTCACGATCGGTGTCAGGAAGGTGAACGTGGCGAAGGTGGCAGCGTTGACCAGGGCACCGAGCAGCATGACCAGGAGCAGCCTGGGCATCGCGAGTTGGGCGATCTCGTGCCGAAGAGACAAGCCGGCCCGAGTGTCCCGAGGGGTCCTTCCGACACGGGCCGGGATGCCCTTCACGACGCCGAAGGCAGCGGGAAGGCAGAGCAGTGCGATCGCCCAGAAGGTCGCCCGCCAGCCGAGCAACGTGCCGAGCACCGCACCGCCGGGAACCCCGGCGATGGTGGCCACCGTCGTACCCGAGAGCAGCACCGCCAGCGCGCGCCCTTTCTGATCAGATGCGACGAGCGTGGCCGCCGTGCTCAGTGCCACAGCCAGGAAGCCCGCGTTGGCCAGGGCGGCGATCACCCGGGTGACAAACAGAACCGCGAAACTCGTGGTGAGGGCGCCTGCCACGTGGGCCACGGCGAAAACCAGCACGAAGCCCAGCAGGCTGGCCCGGGCGGGCCACCAGCGCGCAAGCGCCGCCATCAGCGGCGCACCGACGATCATCCCGGCAGCGAACGCCGAGGTCAGAAGCCCGGCGGCCCCGACCGACACGCCGAGGCTCGTGGCGATGTCCGGCACCAAGCCGGCGAGCATGAACTCCGAGGTGCCCATGGCGAAGACCGCCACGGCAAGCAGGTAGAGCGGCAGAGGCATCAAGAGCTCCGAGGTGAGCGGAAACGGGGAGACGTCTCGTCACCGCGGCCAGCACCCCAGGGGCGCGCGCGAATGTCCCATGCAGCGAGACTGCTGGGGAGCGGGCGATGAACTCAGTGGCTCAGGGGGCTGACGGCGTGACCGAAAGCCCCCACCTTGGATGCCTCAGGGCTCGACATGGCGCGAACACTACTCAAAACCACCGGTCAACACGCAACCGGTTTATGCCCCGGGGCGCGTGTCGTCAACCTCGCGCCGCACGACAGCGCTCGCATACATCGCCGTCAAGATGCTGGCCATCGAGTGTCCGCGGCCGGCCCCGGGCGACCGGAGCTTTCGGAGATGTTTCGGCTGCCGGGCGGTGGTGGAGGAGGAAACAGCCGCGACGACTGGACCGGCACCGGTTCCGGGAGGGCCGACCGCCGAAAGTTTCGGGATATGCTGCGGCCGGGCCGACCTCGTGAGGGAGATGTGATGGAGCAGCGGCGGGCGACGCTGGCGGAGATCGCGCACGCCGCCGGCGTGTCGGTCCCCACCGTCTCGAAGGTGCTCAACGGCCGACCCGACGTCGCGCCGGGCACCCGCCGGCGAGTGCAGACGCTGCTCGACGAGCGTGGCTACACCGCGCGCGGGTCCAGCCGGCCGGCTGCCCGGGCCGGGCTGATCGACCTGGTGCTGCGGGACCTGGGCAGCCCGTGGGCGATGCAGATCATCGACGGGGTGGAGGAGTTCGCCTACCGTGCCGGGTTCGGCGTGGTCGTCTCCGCGGTGCACGGCCGGCACCGCAACCGCCCCGACCGCCGGTGGACCGAGCAGCTCGCCGCCCGGCGCTGCGACGGCGTGCTCCTCGTGCTGTCCGACATCTCGACCGGCCAGCGCGGGCAGCTCGACGAGCTGGGCATCCCGGTGGTGATCATCGACCCGGCCGGGCAGCCCGAGGCGGACATCCCCTCCGTCGGCGCCACGAACTGGGCGGGCGGGCGGGCCGCCACCGAGCACCTGCTCGGCCTCGGGCACCAGCGGATCGCCGTGATCGGCGGGCCGGCCGCCGTGCCGTGCAGCCGGGCCCGGGTCGACGGGTACCGCGCCGCCATGGACGCCGCCGGGCGGCGGATCCCCGCCGGCTACGTCCGCGCCGGGGACTTCACCTCACCGTCGGGCTACCGGGAGACGAACGCCCTGCTCGACCTGACCCGGCCGCCCACCGCGATCTTCGCGTGCTCCGACGAGATGGCCTGGGGGGCGTACGAGGCCCTCTACGAGCGCGGGCTGCGAGTGCCCGACGACTTGAGCGTCGTCGGCTTCGACGACCTGGACGCCGCGCGGTGGGTGGTGCCGCCGCTCACCACCGTCCGCCAGCCGCTGACCGAGATGGCGGGGATGGCCGCCCGGATGCTGCTCAACCTGATGGACGGCGAGGAACTGGGCAGCCACCGCATCGAGCTCGCCACCCCGCTGATCGTCCGGCACAGCACGCGCGCCCACTGACCGCACCACGCCGCACGCATCACGCCGGACCGCAGGGCACCGCCCGGCACGGCACGCACCACACGGGACCGCAGGTACGGCATCGCCGCACCGCCGTACGACGCCGGCCGGCGTCCGCGGGTCGTCGAACCGGGCAGCGGGCTTCGCGGACTTCGATGTATCGACATGTTGCATGAAGGTTACGGACGCCTTTAAGCTGCCGTGGGAGCGCTCCCGAGGACTCCGCCGATCGGGCGGATGCGCGCGTAGGCACGTCCCGCACCACACCCCCACCGCCGGGGCGACCCCCGTCCCGGGCCCCGCCCCACCACCCCCGACGGAAGAGACGGTCCGATGAAGAGAGTCCCCCGCCCGTCCCGACGACACCTGGCCATGGCAGGCGCCGTCGGCGCGCTGACCCTGGGCGCGACGGCGGTCCTGCCGGCCACCAACGCCATCGCGGCCACCGGCTGCGCCGTCACCTACACGACCAACAGCTGGGCCGGCGGGTTCACCGCCTCGGTCACCATCAAGAACCTCGGGGCCGCGGTCAGCGGCTGGACCCTCGGCTTCAGCTTCCCCCACTCCGGGCAGCGGGTGGTGCAGGGCTGGTCGGCCACCTTCAACCAGACCGGCAGCGCCGTCACCGCCCAGAGCCTGAGCTACAACGGTTCGCTGGCCACCGGAGCGAGCACCAACATCGGCTTCAACGGCTCCTGGACGAGCAGCAACCCGGCGCCGACGTCGTTCACGCTCAACGGCACGGTGTGCACGGGCGGGACGACGCCCACCACCGCGCCGCCGCCGACCAGCACTCCCCCGCCGACGACGCCCCCGCCCACCACGCCGCCGCCGGGGGGCACGACGCCCGTGGCGATCAACGGCCAGCTCCGGGTGTGCGGGGTCAACCTGTGCAACCAGTACGGCAGGCCGATCCAGCTGCGGGGCATGAGCACCCACGGCCTCCAGTGGTTCTCCCAGTGCTACAACGACGCGTCCCTCGACGCGCTGTCCAAGGACTGGCTGGCCGACCTGCTGCGCGTCTCGATGTACGTGCAGGAGGACGGCTACGAGACCGACCCCGCCGGCTTCACCAACCGGGTCAACACGCTGGTCGACGAGGCCACCGAGCGCGGCATGTACGCGCTGATCGACTTCCACACGCTGACGCCCGGCGACCCGATGTTCAACCTGGCGCGGGCCAAGACGTTCTTCGCCGCCGTGTCGGCCCGGCACGCCAGCAAGAACAATGTCATCTACGAGATCACCAACGAGCCCAACGGCGTGAGCTGGTCGACCATCAAGAACTACGCCGAACAGGTCATCCCGGTCATCCGCGCCAACGACCCGGACGCGGTCATCGTCGTCGGCACCCGCGCCTGGTCCTCGCTCGGGGTGTCCGAGGGCGGCAACTCCACCGAGGTCGTCAACAACCCGGTGAACGCCGGCAACATCATGTACGCGTTCCACTTCTACGCCGCGTCGCACAGGGACAGCTACCGCGCCGAACTGGAGCGCGCCGCCGCCCGGCTGCCCATGTTCGTCACCGAGTTCGGCACCGTCACGTACACCGGTGGCGGCGCCGTGGACGCGGCCAGCAGCACCGCCTGGCTGGACCTGCTGGACCGGCTGAAGATCAGCTACGCCAACTGGACGTTCTCGGACGCCGACGAGGGCAGCGCCGCGTTCCGCCCGGGCACCTGCTACGGCGGGACGTACACCGGCCCCTCCGTGCTGACCGAGTCCGGCACCTTCATGCGCAACCGGATCCGCACCCCGGACAACTTCCCCACCAGCTGAGCCCGCCACCCGTACCCGGTGGGACCGCCCGCGCTCGGCGGCCCCACCGGGTACGTCGTAATCAGAGCGGCTGCACGAAGTACGGGGAGACGTCGAACCAGCCGTTACCGGCCGCGCCGCCCAGCCGGCCGCTGCTGGCGGTGGACAGGGTGTACCAGGAGTCCACGTAGTCCGGGTCGTCGGTGTACCAGGAGGTCGGGATGGCGTCGAGGATCGCGCTCACCAGCGGCTGGTACACCCCGCCGTCCACGATCACCAGCAGCGCGCCGACGATCGCCTGGACCAGGGCCTTGTAGTTGGTGTCGCCGTCGTCCTCCATCATCACCACGTCGGCCAGGTTGTACTTGTAGGCCGAGAAGTGCACCAGGAGCTGGTTCGGGCGGTAGGTGGTGCCGTCGTGGTCGAGGTAGGGCATCTGGACCAGGTCGACCGTGGGCTTGCCGTCGAGCCCGAACCCGGCCACGAGGCTGTAGATCTCGGCGTCGCCCTTGAGCCACGGCTCGTGGTCGTCGTTGAGCCGTACCGCGTCGACTTTCGTGGCCCAGTAGCCGGACGCCGCCGCGGTCCGCGCGGTGGTCGCCGCCCGCGCGGCGGCGGTGTCGGTGATGCCCCGGCGGGCCAGTTCCCCGCGCATCAGCTTCAGGCCGGCGGACAGCGCCCGGCCGGTGTCGACCTCCACCAGCAGCACCGGGCGGTCGGGAACCCGGGCGGCGTCCAGCAGCACCGGCCGGGCAGCCCGGTCGTAGGCGGTGACGCTCGTCAGTTCGTCGTCGGTGGGGGTCGCCGCCACCAGCGGAACCGCGCCCCGGGTCGCCGCGGCGCGCATGTCCGGGGTGGCCCAGCGCAGCCGCAGCAGCGACCCGGCCGTTGCCGGCAGGCCCTTGGCCGCGAGCACCCGCCGGTTCGCGGCCCGCGCCTCGGCGGGCAGGCCCGCTGCCGCGAGCGGGACGGCGAGCAGGTCGGCCGGGCCGTCGGCGGTGGCCGCGAGGACCGCCCGGGTCGCCGCCGGGTCGGCGAGGGCCCCGGCGAGCCGACGGGCCAGCCCGTCGGTGACCGAGAGGACGGCGCCGGCCGGGGCGGCGGCTGGCGCGGGGCCCCGGTGCTCGGGGAAGGCGTACGCGGGGGTGGCAACCGGGGTGGCCAGGACGGCCGCCGCGAGGCCGGCCGCAAGCGCGGCGCGGCGGAGGGTGGGAGTGTGCACGCGGGCTCCTCTGCATGGTCCGACCGCCGGCTCGTGGCGACGGTGCAGAGAAGATATACATCCAGACCGTTGCACTTATCAATGTCATGGGTCGGCCCGCATCGCGCGGACGGCCTCCCCCGCGTACAGGCAGGCGGCCTCGTGCCCGGCGGCGACCTCGACCAGCGCCGGGTCGGTCTCGGCGCAGTCGGGGCGGGCCTGCGGGCACCGGGTCCGGAACCGGCAGCCGCTCGGCGGGTCGACCGGGCTCGGGATGTCGCCGCTGAGGATGATCCGCCGGCGGTGCCGCTCCACCTTCGGGTCGGCCACGGGGATGGCCGACAGCAGCGCGGCGGTGTACGGGTGGGCGGGCTCCCCGTACAGCTGCGCCGGCGTGCCGGTCTCCACGATCCGGCCCAGGTACATCACGGCGACCCGGTCGCTCATGTGCTCGACGGCGGCCAGGTCGTGCGCGATGAACAGGTAGGTCAGCCCGAGGTCGCGCTGCAGCCCGCGCAACAGGTTCATGATCTGCGCCTGCACGCTCAGGTCGAGCGAGGCGATCGGCTCGTCGAGGACGATCAGGTCGGGTTCCCCGGCCAACGCCCGGGCGATGCCGACCCGCTGGCGCTGCCCGCCGGAGAGCTCGTGGGGATGCCGGCCGGCGAGGTCGGCGCGCAGGCCGACCATCTCCAGCAGCTCCGCGACCCGCCGGCGGCGGGCGTCCGCGGAGTCGACGAGCCGGTGCACCACCAAGGGCTCGGCGATGCTCGCGCCGATCGTGAGCCGTGGGTCCAGCGACGCCTGCGGGTCCTGGAACACCATGGCCACCCGGCGGCGCAGGCCACGCAACTGGCGGCGGGACCACCACGTCACGTCCCGGCCACCGACCCGGACCGACCCGCAGGTCGCGTCGACCAGGCGCAGCAGCGCCAGGCCGGCGGTCGACTTGCCGCTGCCCGACTCGCCGACCAGCCCGAGCGTCTCGCCCCGCCGGATGTGCAGCGACACCCCGTCGACGGCGCGGACGGCGGTGCCACCGGGCGCGGGGAACCACACCCTGAGCTTGTCGAGCTCGGCGACGGGCTCGCCCGGACCGGCGGCGGGAAGGGGTACGCCCCGGGCGGTGTCGGCGGTCATGCGTCCTCCGAGAGCGGGTAGAAGGTGCGCACCCGGTGACCGGGGGCGACCGGGACCAGGGGCGGCAGCTCGTGCTCGCAGCGGGCGTCGCCGCGAACCGGGCAGCGGGGCCAGAAGGCGCAGCCGGCGGGCAGCTCGAGAGGGCTCGGCGGCGACCCCTGGATCGCCGGCAGGTCCCCGTCCCGAAGGCCAGGGCCGGGCCGGGCCGCCAGCAGCGCCCGGGTGTACGGGTGCGACGGCGCGTCGAACACGGCGTCGACCGGCCCCTGCTCGACGATCCGCCCCCCGTACATGACGGCGACGGTGTCGGCGACCCCGGCGACCACGCCGAGGTCGTGGGTGATCCAGACGACGGCGGTGCCGAGCCGGTGGCGCAGGTCGGTGACGAGCTCGACGATCTGCGCCTGGGTGGTGACGTCCAGCGCGGTGGTCGGCTCGTCGGCGATGAGCAGGGCCGGCTCGCAGGCCAGGGCCATCGCGATGACGACCCGTTGCCGCATCCCGCCGGAGAACTGGTGCGGGTACGCGTCCACGCGCTGCCGCGGCGACGGGATGCCGACCATGTCGAGCAGTTCCACGGCCCGCTCCCGGGCCTGGCGGCGGGTCATGCCCAGGTGCTCCTCGCAGGCCTCGGAGACCTGCCTGCCCACGGTCAGCACCGGGTTGAGCGAGGTCATCGGGTCCTGGAAGACGAAGCCGACCTGCCGGCCGCGCAGCCGGCGGCGGCGCGGCTCGGGCAACGCGGTCAACTCCCCTCCGAGCAGCCGGACCCGGCCGGTGACCCGGGCCGTGCGGGGGGCCAGCCCGGTGGCGGCCAGCACGGTCATGCTCTTGCCGCTGCCGGACTCGCCGACCAGGGCGAGAGTCTGCCCGGCCCGCACCGACCAGCTCACACCGGCGACCGCCCGCGCCGGGCCCCGGCGGGTGCCGAGCGTCACCGTCAGGTCCTCGATGGCCAGCACCGGCTCGGCGTCGGTCACGGCGCCGGGGTCGCGGTGGGCCGCCCCGGGATCACGGCCGGACTGTGCCGGGGTGCCCGTGCGTTCGCTCATGCCCCGCTCCTTCTCGCCTCGCCGACGGTGAGCTGACGCGGGTCCAGCACGTCCCGCAGCGCGTCGCCGACCAGGTTGAAGGCGAGCACGGTGAGGAAGATGGCGGCGCCGGGGAAGACGCCGAGCCACCACGCCTCGGTGACGAACCCGCGTCCGTCGTAGAGCATCCGGCCCCACGCCGGGTCCGGCGGCTGGATGCCGAGGCCGAGGAAGGACAGGGCCGCCTCGGACAGGATGGCGAAGGCCAGGGACAGCGACGTCTGCACGATCAGCGGCGCGGCGATGTTGGGCAGCACGTGGCGGCGGAGGATCCGGGCGTCCGACGCCCCGATCGACACGGCCGCCCGGACGAAGACCTGCTCCCGCACCGAGAGCACGCCCGCGCGGGTGACCCGGGCGAAGATCGGGGTGTAGACCACCCCGATGGCGACCATCGCGGTGAGCAGGCCCGGCCCCAGCACGGCGACGATCGCGACGGCGAGCAGCAGCACCGGGAACGCGAACAGCACGTCCATGCCGCGCATCAGGACGTTGTCCACCCAGCCCCGGTACCAGCCGGCGAGCAGCCCGACGGTGACCCCGACCAGCAGCGCGATGCCGACGCTGACCAGGCCCACCTGCAACGACACGCGGGCGGCCACGAGCACCCGGCTGAGCACGTCCCGGCCCAGCTCGTCGGTGCCGAACGGGTGGTCGAGGCTGGGCGGGCGGAGCATCCCGTCGACGTCGACGTCGTTGACCCCGTCCGGCGCCAGCCACCGGCCGGCCACCCCGACCACGAGCAGCAGGAGCAGGACGACGGTGCCGACGACGGCCGGTGGGTCGTGCCGCAGCGCGGACAGCGCCCGGCGCAGCGTGCCGTCCCCCGGGCCGCTCCCCCGGCCGCTCACCGGACGCCGATCCGCGGGTCGAGGCGGGCGTAGAGGACGTCCACCAGCAGGTTCATCAGCAGGAACAGGGCGGCAACGAACAGCACCGCGCCCTGGAGCACCGGGTAGTCACGGGCCTGGACGGCGTCGTAGGTGAGCCGCCCGACGCCCGGCCAGGCGAACAGCACCTCGATCACGATCACCCCGCCGATCAGGCTGGCAAACTGCACCGCCACCACGGTGACCACGGGGATCAGCGCGTTGCGCAGCACGTGCCGGACGACCACGACCCGGGAACGCAGCCCCTTGGCCTCGGCGGTGCGCACGTAGTCCTCGGAGAGCACCTCCAGCACCGAGGAGCGGATGAACCGGGTGAGGATCGAGGCGGTGACCAGCCCGACCGCCGCGGCCGGAAGGAGCACGTGGGACGCCCACCCCGCCGGGTCCTCGGTCAGCGCCACGTACCCCGACGGCGGCAGCCAGCCGAGCACCCCGGCGAAGAGCAGGATGCCCATGATGCCCATCCAGAAGTCGGGCACCGACACCCCGAACTGGCTGAACACCCGGGCGGCGTGGTCGAGGGCCGAGCCGCTGCGCACGGCGGAGAGCACCCCCAGCGGGAAGGCGACCAGCAGGGCGAGCAGCACGGCGGTCACCGCCAGGGACAGCGTGGCCGGCAGCCGCTCCAGCACGATGGTGGTGACGGGCTGGCCGCTGCGGAAGCTGACCCCGAGATCGCCGGTCAGCGCGTGGCCGACGTAGCTGACGTACTGCGCGACGAGCGGCCGGTCGAGCCCGGACCGCTCCCGCAGCGCGTCGTAGGTCTGCTGGTCGAAGCGGGTGCCGAGGGCGACCCGGACGGGATCGCCCGGCACCAGTTGGAGCAGGAGGAAGACGACGAGCGTCACCCCCAGCAGGACGACGACCGACTGGAGCAGCCGGCGGAGGACGAAGCGTGCCACGCGAGGCTCCCGTCAGCTCACCGGTCGAGGCCGACGTCGCGGAACCGGACGGCCCGGTCGGAGCGGACCTGATACCCGGTCACCTGCTTCGACCAGCCCTGCACCACCTCGGGGTTGTACAGGTAGAGGTAGCTGGCGTCGTCGACGATCTGCTTCGCGGCCTGGTCGTACGTCCGCTTGCGGGCCGCCGGGTCGGTCTGGGTCCGGCCGGCGTCGAGGAGCTTGTCGACGGCCGGGTTGCTGTACCTGTGGAAGTTGAACGTCGCGCCGGTGCGGTGCTGGGCGTAGTAGAACTCGTCCGGGTCGATGTTGCCGAGCCAGCCCAGCATGAACGCGTCGAAGTTGCTCCTGCCCTGCTCGTCGAGCCACTGGGCGAAGTCGAGGGTGCGGATCTTGACGGTGATCCCGACGTCCTTGAGCTGGGCGGCGATCACCTGGGCGGCGGCAACCGTCTCCGGGTACTCGTTGGTCACCATCAGGTCCATGGTCAGCCCGCGCACGCCGGCCTGCCCGAGCAGCTGCCGGGCCTGGGCCGGGTCGTGCCGGTACGGCGCGTACTCGTGGTACCAGGAGCTGCCCTCGGGGATGGCGGTCTGGTTCGGCTTCGCCAGACCGAACTTGGCCGCCTTGGTGATCGCCTCGCGGTCCAGGGCGAAGGCGACCGCCCGGCGCACGTTCACGTCGTCGTACGGCTTGCGGCCCTGGTTGAGCGCCAGGTACCAGTAGTCGGTGGAGGGCCTCGACTCGACGGCGACGCCGCCGCCTTCCTCCTTCAGCGCCGCAACCTGCTGGGGCGGGAGGTTGTCGGTCCACTGGACCTCGCCGCCGCGCAGGTTCTGCAGCGCCACGGTGGGGTCCTTGACGAAGGTGAAGGTGACCCCGTCGAGCTTGGGCCGGCCGCCCCAGTAGGCGTCGTTACGGACCAGCTTGACGCTGTCGCCGGAGGTGTAACCAGCCACCGCGAACGGCCCGCTGCCGACCGGCTTGGTCTTGACCGCCCCGGACTCCACGTTGGACTTCTCGACGATCGCGACGCCCTTGAAGCCGCCGAGGTTGGCCAGCAGGTTCGGGGTGGGCTTGGTGAGCGTGACGACCACGGTGGTCGGGGCCGGCGCGGCCACCGACTTCACGGTCTCGAACTTGTACGCCTGGTTCAGCTTCTCGGAGATGATCCGGTTGTACGAGTACGCGACGTCCTCCGAGGTCAGCGGCGATCCGTCGGAGAACTTGACCCCCTCGCGGAGGGTGAAGGTCCAGGTGAGCTGGTCGTCGCTGGTGGTCCACCCCGTCGCCAGCGACGGGCCCATGCGCAGGTCCGCGCCCGGCTCGACCAGGGTGTCGTAGACGTTCTCCAGCACCTGGAAGCTGTAGTAGGCCGAGGTCCTGTGCGGGTCGAGCTGGTCCGGTTCCCCGCCGATGGCCGCGGCGAGCGTCCCCCCGGCGCCCCCGCCGCCCGGGTCACCGGCGCCGCCGACGTCGACGCTCTCGCCGGAGCTGCACCCGGCTGTCGCAGTGAGCGCGAGCGCGAGTGCCGCGCCGGCCAGCCTGGATCTGGTCATGGACCGGTCCCCTCCCCTGGTGAGCGGGGCGGGCCCCGCGGCCGTCGAGCGCCGCGATCCGTCCCGTCCACTTTCGACGGCTTCCCACCACCATGCCCGCCCCGGCCCGAATGCGAAACCTGAGGCGAGGAAACCAGGGGGCGACGGGAGCCCCTGCGGCGGCGTCACCGCCGCGAGCCCCGCCGATCCCGGCGGCCCTCGGTTTTGTCACGCAACTGTCATACGACTGGGAGATCCCCTCCAAAACCACGTAGCAGGGTTGCGGTTGCCCAGACGCCGCGGCGGCCCCGTGCCGCCGCCAGGCGGTGACCGACGGGTCCGGGCCGGGTCGGTCGGTGTCACACCGATGCCCGGCCGACGTCCTCCGGGGCCCGACCGCGGCAGCGGACAACGAGAGGAATCCGGGATGACCGTCGTACCGGACGATCGCCTGATGACGCTGATCTGCGACGACTGCGGCGACACCACCACCGGTCACGCCTGTGTGCTGCCCGACGCCGAGGTCGTCTGGACACTGGTGTCCGAGCACGGCTGGAGC
Source organism: Micromonospora sp. NPDC020750 (assembly GCF_044334565.1). Lineage (NCBI taxonomy): Bacteria > Bacillati > Actinomycetota > Actinomycetes > Micromonosporales > Micromonosporaceae > Micromonospora > Micromonospora sp. NPDC020750. The sequence continues at coordinate 161,512 of NZ_JBIRTH010000004.1, read as the reverse complement.
GGCTCACCCTTCGCGGTCGGCCCGCACCGCTGCCCGCCGTGCAGCATCGCCGGCCCGGAGGGCGGCCCCCGCTGGGCCGGCCCGGCCCTCGGTCTGGACCACGTCGACGACTGCGACGAGGTCACGGGCCGGGACGAGGGCGCCCTGCGCGCCGCGCTCGACGACAGGGTCGAGTTCGACGGGCGGGCCGTCGTGGACCTGCACGGCGTGGAGCAGATCGACCCGGCCGGGCTGGGCCTGCTGGTGCGCGCGCACCAGCAGGCCAGGAACCGGGGCGTCGTGCTGTGCCTCGCCGCCCCGTCCCGGTTCGTCCGCACCGTGCTGCACACGATGCGACTGGACGGCGTCTTCCCGGTCTTCGACACCCGGCGCGAGGCCCTGCTGGACCGACCCCGGCCCGTTCGTACCCCCGGGCGGTGAACCCCGGCCCGCCCGGCGCCGGGGTGACCACCGGACCGGGCGGGTGTGGATCCGGCCGGTTCAGCGGCCGTCGGGCCGCCCGGGCTCCGGCTGGTAGACGTCGGGCACCCCGTCGCGGTCGAGGTCGACGTTCTCGGCCTCGTGCACCTGCCGGTACAGCCGGCTGCGCCCGCGCAGGATCACCGTGGCCAGGACGGCGGAGACCAGGGAGCCGGTGAGCACCGCCACCTTGACGTGGCCGTCGCGCTCGCTGCCGAGCCCGAAGGCCAACTCCCCGATCAGCAGCGAAACGGTGAACCCGATCCCGCCCAGCAGCGCCAGGCCGAGAACATCGAGCCAGTTCAGTCCCTCGTCGAGGTCGGCCCGGGTGAACCGGGAGACCAGCCAGGTGGCCAGCACGATGCCGATCGGCTTGCCGAGCACCAGGCCGACCACGACGCCGACCGCCGCCCGGTCGGTCAGGGCGGTGGCCAGCCCGGCGAGGCCGCCGATGGTGACACCGGCGGACAGGAACGCGAAGACCGGCACCGCGACGCCGGCGGAGAGCGGACGGAACCGGTGCTCGAATTGCTCGGCCAGGCCCGGACCGGCGTCCGGGCCGCCGGCGGCCCGGCTGCGGAGGACCGGCACGGTGAAGGCCAGCAGCACACCGGCGACGGTGGCGTGCACCCCGGAGGCGTGCACCAGGGCCCAGGTCGCCGCCGCCAACGGCAGCAGCAGCCACCAGGAGCGCACCCGGCGCCGCACCAGCAGGGCGAAGGCCGCCAGCGGGACCAGTGCGCCCAGCAGTGGCCCGACGGCCAGGTCGGAGGTGTAGAACACGGCGATGATGACGATGGCCAGCAGGTCGTCGACCACGGCGAGGGTGAGCAGGAACGTGCGCAGCGCCGCGGGCAGGAACCGCCCGACCACGGCGAGCACGGCCAGCGCGAAGGCGATGTCGGTCGCGGTCGGGATCGCCCAGCCCTTCACCGCGTCGGCGTCGGCGATCAGGGAGTAGAGGACTGCCGGCACGAGCACCCCGCCTGCGGCGGCGGCCACCGGCACCGCGGCCCTGCGCGGGTCGCGCAGGTCACCGGCGACGAACTCGCGCTTGAGCTCCAGCCCTGCGACGAAGAAGAAGATCGCCAGCAGGCCGTCGGCGGCCCAGGTGGCGAGGCTGAGGTCCAGGTGCAGCGCCGCCGGGCCGAACCGGAGGTCCCGCAGCGCCTGGTATCCGTTGGACCAGGGCGAATTCGACCAGATCAGGGCCAGCAGGGCCCCGGCGAGCAGGAGCGCCCCGCCGACGGTCTCCTTGCGCAGGATGGCCGAGATGCGACTGGTCTCACCCCACGAGCGTCGGGCGAACAGGCTGGTACGGCGCCGGGGGGCGTCGGTCACGGGATCTCCTCGTCGGCAGGGGTCGCGTCATCCATCGCCGACCAGACTTCCCGGCACACCAGGATGCCAACGTTAGCCGGCACGCGGGCCGGACCGCAGCGGGGGAAGGCTCACCCGTCGGCGCCGGCCGACCGGCCCGCCCCGCCGGGGGCAGGGGCGCGGACATCGGGCACGGGTGCGGATGACACCGCTACCCCGTTCGCGAGGTTGCCAGACGGGCACAGGCTATCCATACTGATGGATGTTCCTGAGCCGGACATGATCGGGCGCCGGGCAGCCTCGATCGGCAACCCTGTCGCATTCGCATTCTCCGGAGGAACCCGTCCATGAGAGCGAAGATCAGATTGCTGTGCGCCGCCCTGGCGGCCGCCGCGGTGACCGCGCTGACGGCGCTGGCCGTCCCCACCCCCGCGTCGGCCGCGGCTCTGACCGAGGTCACCGGCTTCGGCACCAACCCGAGCAACCTGCGCATGTACCTGTACGTTCCGGACAACGTCGCGCCCCGACCGGCGCTGGTGGTCGCGGTGCACTACTGCACCGGCACCGGCCCGGCCATGTACTCCGGCACCCAGTTCGCCGCCCTGGCCGACCGGTACGGCTACATCGTGGTCTACCCGTCCGTGACCCGGAGCAGCCAGTGCTTCGACGTCGCCTCACCCCAGGCGCTGCGCCGCGACGGTGGCAGCGACCCGGTGGGCATCAAGTCGATGATCGACTACGTCCGGCAGCGCTACCCCGTCGACCCGAACCGGATCTTCGCCACCGGCGTCTCCTCCGGGGCGATGATGACCAACGTCCTGCTCGGCCTCTACCCCGACGTGTTCGCCGCCGGCGCGGCGTTCGCCGGTGTTCCGTTCGCCTGCTTCGCCACCACGAACGGCTCGGAATGGAACAGCGAGTGCGCCAACGGGCAGCTCACCAGGACGCCGCAGGCGTGGGGCGACCTGGTCCGCAACGCCTACCCCGGGTACACCGGCAAGCGGCCCCGGATGCAGCTCTGGCACGGCACGAACGACGAGGTCCTGCGCTACCCCAACTTCGGGGAGGAGGTCAAGCAGTGGACCAACGTGCACGGGCTGAGCCAGACCCCGACGTACACCGACACCCCGCAGTCCGGCCACACCCGCACCCGGTACGGCGGCAGCGGCCCCACCGCGCCGGTCGAGGCCATCAGCATGAGCGGCGTGTCGCACAACCTCCCCGTGGACGCCGCCCAGGCCATCCGCTTCTTCGGCCTCGACAGCACCACCCCGCCGCCGACCACCGCCCCACCGACCACGCCGCCGCCCACCACCCCGCCCCCGACCACGCCGCCGCCCGGCGGGGCCTGCCGGATCGGGTACGCGGTCAACGCGTGGAACAGCGGCCTGACCGCCTCCGTCACCATCACCAACACCGGCAGCGCCGCGGTCAACGGCTGGACCCTGGCGTTCACCCTGCCCGGCGGACAGACCATCACCAACGGCTGGAACGCGTCCTACTCCCCCGGCAGCGGGGCGGTGACCGCCCGTAACGTCTCCTACAACGGCGCCATCGCGCCGAACGCCTCGGTCGACATCGGCTTCCAGGCGACCCACACCGGCAACACCGCGAAGCCGACCTCGTTCACCCTCAACGGGGCGGCCTGCGCCGTCGCCTGACCGTCCGCGCGGGCAGCGGTGGGCGTCGGGGACGTCGACGCCCACCGCCACCCCACCCGCAGATTCCGGGGATGCCCACTGGGCGTCGGTGAGGTCGGGTCCTGCTACCGGCTCAGCTCCGGGACATGATTGCCGTCGCGCTTCATCCAGGCAAAGATCCATGGATGCCTACGAGCGTATCCACTGACCGGCTCCACGACCTACGGACCCGCACGGCCGAGATGGTGGGGCAACTCGGCCGTCTGGTCTCGGTCGAGACGCCGTCCACCGACCTGTCGGCCTGCCAGGCCGGGGCGGAGACGGTGTCCGGTATCGCCGAGGAGATCATCGGCGTGCCCGCGGATTCCGTCGAGGTCGACGGACGGACCCACCTGCGATGGCGCTGGCCCGCCGCATCGGGCCAGCCGACCGTCGCCCTGATCGGCCACTACGACACCGTCTGGCCGTTGGGCACTCTGGACCGCTGGCCGTTCACCCTCGACGACGCGGCCGGGACCGCCACAGGCCCCGGCTGCTTCGACATGAAGGCCGGGATCGTGCAGCTCTTCCACGCCGTGGCTACGCTGCCGGATCGCGCCGGGCTGGAGATCCTGCTGACCTGCGACGAGGAGATCGGCTCTCCCACCAGCCGGAAGCTCGTGCAGGAGACGGCCCACCGCTGCGACGCCGCTCTCATCCTCGAACCGTCCGTCGACGGAGCGGTGAAGACGAGTCGCAAGGGGATCGGCCGGTACCGCTTCGACGTGCACGGACGCGCCGCCCATGCCGGGCTGGACCCGGAGCTCGGCCGCAACGCGCTGACCGTGCTGGGTCGCCTGCTGCTCGACGTCGGGGAACTCGCCCGGCCCGACCTCGGCACGATCGTCACGCCGACCATGGCCGGTGGCGGCACCGCCGGCAACGTGGTGCCCGCGCACGCCTGGCTGGGGGTCGACGTCCGGGTCGCCGTCGAGAGCGAGGCGGAGCGCGTGGACGGGGAACTGCGCTCCCTCAAGCCCATCCTGCCCGACGTGTTCGTCGAACTCGCCGGTGGGGCGAGCCGGCCACCGCTGCCGGCGTCCTCCACCGCGGCCCTGTTCGCGCGGGCTGTGGCCCTCGCGCCGGCGCTGGGCCTCGGTCCGCTGCGGGGCGCCGACGTGGGTGGCGGGTCCGACGGCAACTTCACCGCGGCCGTGGGCTGTCCCACGCTCGACGGTCTCGGCGCCGTCGGGGACGGCGCGCACTCCGAGGGCGAACACGTCGTCGTCGCGGCCATGCCGGAGCGGGCGGCGCTGGTGGCGGAACTGATCGAGGACATCCGCCGGAACCAGAACGGGGGTCCACAGGACCGCTGAAGGGTCTCTGAACACGGCGGCGGGCCACTTGCCGCCGCTGGTGTCCTCCTGTCGGTGGCCGTCGCCGTGGCGGCCTGCGCCGGTGGGTTGATCGGTGCGCTGACCGGGACGGTCTCCGTGCTGGCGGCCGCCGGGTTGGTCGGGCTGGCCCTGGCCGCGGGCCGCCTCGCAGCCGGACTCGCCGTCCGCCGCTCCGGCACCGACCACGTCCTCCTGCTGGTAGCGCAGGGGCACGCAGATCAGGGGTGCCTGTTCGTCAGTGGCGGTCGGCGTACGCCCGGACCTTGGCCCGGTTGCCGCAGACGGCCATGCTGCACCAGCGCCGCCGGCCCCGGGGGTCGAGGAACAGCCACCCGCAGTCGGCCCCGGGGCAGGCGCGGACGTGAGCCCGTGCCGGCGTGCAGAGCAGGTCCGCGGCGGACCGGGCGCACGCGAGCAGCGGCAGGTCGAGGGTGTTGTCCGGAGAGAGGGTCCAGGACGCGACGCCGTCGGCGCCCGCCGTCAGACGTGCGGCGGCGGCGGCGCGCCGGGCCTGGGCCGCGACGGCGCGGAACGCCCCGGCGTCGCCCGGGTCGAGAAGGAGGGTACGCAGCGAGGTGCGGAAGGACCGCGCCGCGGCCAGGGCGCGCTCGGCCGTGGCGGGCTCCCGACGCGCGGCGGCGCGCAGCCGCCGTACGGTGGGCACGTCGAGCAGCGAGGCGTGCCCGGCCCAGGTGGCGAGGTGGTCGTAGCCGCGCAGCCATTCCCGTTGCGGGCCGGGGGGATGGCCCCAACCCGCCCAGGTGTTGCAGAGCTCCAGCCCCGGGTGACCGGCGAGCAGCACTGGCATCCGGAGGCCGTCGACATCGGTCCAATGCACGACACCAGTATGCCTTGACCGGCCGTCCACTAACCAGACATTGTCAACACACCGGTTAACTCGACGAGAATGGTTAGGTGAGGCATGTTGCTGTCCAAGGTCGCATCCCCGGGCCTACGGGTCATGCTGGCGCTAGCCGCGGTGGCGGTGGCCATCCCCGCGCCCGCCATGGCAGCCGGCACCGAACGTTCCGCCCAACGGTCACGCCAGCCCGAGCCCTGGCGGCCCTGGACGCAGGAGGAGTGGACCGCGCCGGCCGGCCGGTACTGCGCGTTTCCGCTGCGGGTCCAGGTGGTCTCACAGGACGTCCGGGTCCGGGTGGTCGACCGGTATCCCGACGGGGCCGTCAGGCGAGAGGAGTTCGCCGGTCCGCTCGTGGTCGATTTCGTCGACGTCGCCACGGGACGGATGACGCGCCGGGACGCGGGCGGGTCCGGCGCGGCCGACTACCGCCCGGACGGCGGGTGGCTGCGGTACACCATCGTCGGCCCCGCGGGCTTCGGTTTCCGGGCCGGGGACCACTATCCGCAGGGTTACTACCTGCTCGACGGGCTGCACGTCATCACGTTCGACGCCGCCGGAACCCGCCGGATGGCGGTCGCCGTCGGTAGGCAGGACAACGTCTGCCAGACGCTCGCCGGCCCGGCCTGACCGGCCGGGTCAGGTGGACGGCAAGGTGGTTCCGGCGATCGTGTCGGGCGCGGCAGGGGCTGGTCCGGCCGCCGGGACCGGTCCCCGGGGCCGGATCGTGGCGTGGGCGGTGTTGACCGGTACCAGCGGGTTGACCGCCGCCTCCGTGGTGGCCTGGTGTGTGGCGGCACCGCCCTGGCACCCGTGGATGCTCTACACGCTGGTGGACCTCGTGGTCGGCGCGGTCTACGGCGTGGTCGCCTGGCTGACCCTGCTGCGCCGTACCCATCTGGCCTCCTGGATCATGGCCGCGGCGGGCGTCGGCGGGTCGCTGTCGGCGGCGACGGCCTGCTGGAGCATGGTGGTGTACCGCTGGCCCGACCTGTGGATGACCGGGCAGCTCGCCGGCGTCGCGTACTGGGCCTGGGTGCCCGGCTTCTACGCCCTCGTGGTGTTGCTGCCCTGGCTCCTGCCGGTACGGCCGCTCGATCGGAGCACCCGGGTCGCCATCGGCGCCGGCGCCGTCCTCATCGTGGTCGCGCAGGCGTGCGCCCTCACCCTGCCCGGTGGCCTGCACGCGATCCCGCTCACCGACGACACCCTCGTCGCGGCCCGCGCGGCGGTCGATCCCTGGGTGGAGCCCGCGCTCGTCGTGCTCGGCGTCGCCGCCGCCGTCGGCGTGCTGGCCCGCCGCCGTACCCTGCCGCGGCAGCAGCGGCACGGCCTCGGTTGGCTCGCCATCGGCACCCTGCTGCTGGCGGCGGCCTTCCTGCCGCTCGCGCTGAACCCCGCCTTCCACGTCGCCGTCCCGGTGCCGTTCGCCCCGCTGCTCATGCTCGGTGCCCAGGCTTTCTTCCCCGCCTCCGTGCTGGTCGTGGTGCTGCGTCAACGGCTGTGGGGCCTGGAGTTGACCATCCGCCGGACCCTGGTCTGGGCGTTGATGACCGGGCTGGTGATCGGCGCGTACGTCGTGGGTGTGCTGCTGCTCGGCACGGTCATGCCGGCGACCTCGGCGGTGCCCGAGGCCGTGGTGACCGTGCTGCTCACCGCCGGGTTCCAACCCGCGCGCGCGTGGGTGCAAGGCAGGGTGGACCGGCTGGTGTACGGCGACGACGGGCCACGCCTGATCCGGCAGGTCGCCGACCGGCTGCGCGCGGCGGAGCCCAGCGCCCGGATGCTCGACGCGGTGGCGGACGGCATCGCCGACTCGTTGCGGCTGGCCTCGGCCACGATAACCCTGACGGGAGTCCCGCCCGTACCGCCGCGCCGCGCCCCGGCCTGGGAAGGGCCGTCGGCGCGCGGGCCGGCCCTGGTGGTGTGTCTGGACGGCGGGAACGGGTCGGTGGGAGAGCTGTGGGCCTGGCCGCGCCCCGGTGAGCGGCTCGACGGGCGGACCGCCGCGCTGCTGCACGACCTGGCGCCGGTCGTCACCGCGCTCGCCCTGCTCGCCCTCGCCCAGCGCGACCTGGACCGTTCCCGGGTGCGGCTGGCGCAGAGCAGGGACGAGGAGCGCCGCAAGCTACGCCGTGACCTGCACGACGACCTGGGGCCGGCGATCAGCGGAGTCGGGCTCGCACTCACCGCGGGCCGCAACATGCTGCGCCCGCACCGCCACCTGTCCGAGATCGCGGCGGCCGACGACCTCCTCGGACGGCTCGTCGCCGAGATGGACCGCCAGGCCGCGGGAGTCCGGGAGATCGCCCGGGACCTCGTGCCGCCACCGCTGGAGGGCGGCGGGCTACGGCCGGCGCTGTACCGGCTGCGGGAACGCTACGCCGATGCCGGGTTGACGGTGCTGGTGCGGGCGCCCGACGTGGCGCTTCCCGACACCGTGGCGATCGCGGTGTACGGCATCGTGGGCGAGGCCGTGCGCAACGTGCGCCGGCACGCCGGTGTGAACCGGTGCGTCATCGACGTCTCCGTGGCACCGGACAGCCTGGTCGTGTGCGTCACGGACGAGGGGGTGGGCATCCCCGCCCCGCTGGTCGCCGGCGTCGGCACCGCGTCGATGCGGGAACGCGCGGAGGGCATCGGGGCCGCGCTCACCATCGCGCGGGCGGATCCCGCCCACGCCCGCCCCGGCACCACCGTCCAACTCGTGCTGCCCGTCCCGGCGCTCGTGGCCCGCTGATTCATCCCGGCGGTGCCAGACTGGCCGCCATGACGGCGATCGGCAACCTGGCGCTGACCAACTACGGGCACTTCACCACGATGCGGGTGCAGGACGGTGCGGTCCGCGGCCTCGGCCTGCACCTCGACAGGTTGGTCACCGACTGCGCCACGGTGTTCGGGGCCGAACTGTCCCGCGGGCACGTCCGGGAGCGGATCCGCGGGGCGATCGCCGAAGCCGACGGCCCGCTGACGGTCCGGGTCACCGTGGCCGATCCCGGCCTGCGGCTCACCCACCCCGCCGCCCCGGCCGATCCGCAGGTGCTGGTCACCACGCGCGCCGCCACGCCGCAGGCGCAGCCGCCGATGCGGGTGCGCTCCACCACCTACGCGCGCGACGTGCCCGCGGTCAAGCACACCGGGCTGTTCGGCCCGCTGTTCGCACGCCGCCGCGCCCAGCTCGACGGCTACGACGACGCGCTGTTCACCGACGGCGGCGGGCGGGTCGCCGAGGGACCGACCTGGAACGTCGGCTTCGTCGACGGCGACACCGTGGTCTGGCCGCTGGCCGACGCGCTGCCCGGCGTGACCATGCGGCTGCTCGCCGCGGCCCACGACGGCCCGCAGCGCACCGAGCCGGTCGAGCTGTCCCGGCTGGCCGGCATGGCGACCGCCTTCGCCACCAACGCGGCCGGCGGGATCCGGCCGATCGTCGCCGTCGACGGGGTCACGTTCGCGACCGGTCACCCGATCATCGGCCTGCTGCGCCGGCGGTACGCCGAGGTCGTACCGGAACCCGTCTGACCGCGACGGACGGGCCGCCGAGCGGCCGGTCGGTCAGCTGAGCTGTCCTCCGTAGACCGGGCGCCGCTCGGCGAGCCGGTCGACCCGCGCCCGCAGCACCTCACCGGCCTCAGGCGCGGTCATCGCGGTGGCGATGATGTCGGCCACCTCGACGAAATCGTGCTCGTCGAAGCCCCGGGTGGCCAGCCCCGAGGTGCCGATCCGCAGCCCCGAGGTGACCATCGGCGGGCGGGGGTCGAACGGCACCGCGTTGCGGTTGACGGTGATCCCGACCTCCTGGAGCAGCCGTTCGGCCTGGGCGCCGTCCAGCTCGGCCCGCCTCAGGTCGACCAGGACCAGATGCACGTCGGTGCCCCCGCTGACCACCCGGATTCCGGCGTCGCGCACGTCGGTCGCGGCAAGGCGTTCGGCGACGAGCCGGGCTCCCCGCAGCGCCCGCCGCTGCTGGTCGCGGAACTCGTCCCCGGCAGCGATGCGGAAGGCCACCGCCTTGGCCGCGATCGCGTGTTCGAGCGGGCCACCCTGCTGGCCGGGGAACACCGCCGAGTCCAGCCGGCGGGCGAGTTCGGTGTCCGCGCTGAGAATGGCGCCACCGCGGGGGCCGCCGAGCGTCTTGTGCGTGGTCAGGGTCACCACGTGCGCATGCGGTACGGGGTTGGGATGCAACCCGGCGGCAACCAGCCCGGCGAAGTGCGCCATGTCGACGAGCAGGTACGCGCCGACGGCGTCGGCGATCCGCCGGAACCGCGCGACGTCCAGCACCCTCGGATACGCCGACCAGCCCGCCACGATCAGCTTAGGCCGGTGTTCACGGGCGAGCCGTTCGACCTCGTCCATGTCGACCAGGAAGGTCTCGGCGTTCACCCGGTAGCCCACCGCCCGGTACAGCCGGCCCGAGAAGTTGACGCGCATCCCGTGCGTCAGGTGACCGCCGTGCGCCAGGTCCAGGCCGAGGATGGCGTCGCCCGGCGTGAGCAGGGCCGTCATCACCGCCGCGTTGGCCTGGGAGCCGGAGTGCGGCTGCACGTTGGCGTACGCCGCTCCGAACAGCAGCCGGGCCCGTTCGATCGCCAGCCGTTCGATGGTGTCGACATGCTCGCAGCCGCCGTAGTACCGCCGGCCCGGGTAGCCCTCCGCGTACTTGTTGGTGAGCACCGAGCCCTGTGCCTGCAGGACTGCCCGGGGCGCGAGGTTCTCCGAGGCGATCATGCCGAGGGTCCGCTGCTGACGCCGCAGCTCGGCGGTGACCGCCGTGGCGATCTCCGGGTCGGCGTCCCGCAGGTCGTCGTCGAGTACAGCCACAGTGGCCTCCGTCAGTGGGATTCGGTGAGGTAGGTGCGGTACTCGTCGGCCGTCATCAGCGCCGGCGGGTCGGTCACCCGCAGCCGGAACAGCCAGCCGTCCCCGTAGGGGTCGCCGCCGATCAGGCTCGGGTCGGCGACGACCGCCTCGTTGGTCGCGAGGATCCGGCCGGTCACCGGCATGTACAGCTCGGCAACCGACTTGGTGGACTCGACCTCGCCGCAGACCTCCCCGGCCACCAGGTGGGCACCCGGGTCGGGCAGTTCGACGTAGACCACGTCGCCGAGCGCCGAGGCGGCGAAGGCGGTGATGCCGACCGACGCCGGCTCGACGCTGTCGTCGACCCACTCGTGGTTGGCGCTGTAGCGCAGGCGCGCGGGAACATCCATTTCCACTATCTCTTCCTCTTCCGGCAGGTTTGCGCATCAGCGCGGACGGCGGTAGAAGGGCAGCGTGACGGGCGTGGCCGAGAGGTGACCGACCAGCGCGTGGCCCAGCACGGCCGGGGCCAACGGCCCGCAGACCTCGATCTGTCCCATGTGGCTGAGGTCGAACAGGCCGGCCCGTTCTCGTACGGCCCGGTGCTCGGCGGTCTCGCTGCCTTGACGTCCTCTCCGCCCTGAAGGGCGAAGATTCCGGTCTGCTACACCCCCGAGGGGACAAGCTCCCGGCGGGTTACCGCTTCCCTGCGCGGTGCCGGAACAAGTCCCGGTCCTACCTGCGCTCCACGGTCGTTGAGGTCCGCCCGTCCGGCGGCCCTGATGTTGCGGGCCGCGTTGACGTCCCGGTCGTGGTGGCTGCCGCAGGGGCAGTCCCACGCTCGGACGTCCAACGCCATCTTGTCGTTGATCCGAGCGCAGTCGGAGCACATGCGGGTGGACGGGAAGAAGCAGACACTGCGTTTTTGCGCCCTAGCCCGCATTTGGTAGCGCAGCGGCATGGACCAACCGGCGAAGCCGGTGAACCGGGCACCCAGCTCGACGTGCACGGCGTGCAGGGGTGGGCGGGTCAGGGTCGTCGGACTCTGATGCATGGAGGCGCTCCTTCGTCCCGACGCGGTCGCGTCGTACGGTCGGTTGCCTCCCGCTCTGTCATGGACCTGAGAGCTTCACCGCCTGGCGGCGGTTTGCACCGTGGGTGAGACGACGGATCGTCTGCTTTCCAGAGTTCACCTCGCCTGCGCGGTAACGGGGCCTGAGAGTTTCTTGGGAGTTTGCTCCTTCGGCGCCCCGACGGTGGCCGGGGACTCTCCCGCGCGGGTTCGAACGGTGTCTGTGCAGTTGTGGGCGATGCTGCCCGCGACCCTAGGCGACCGGCCGAACACGTGTCAACGATGCGGCGCGGGTCGCCGGACCGTTCCCGCGTCGGGCTCGCGCCGGCCACGAGGTCGCCGGAGCTGGGCCGCTGCGGCCGACATCCCGACCCCATGATCGATCATCAACAATTCTTTACACCGATGTGTGATGTGTGCCATTGTACTGGCCACGTCCGGCGCGACATCGACCCAGATCGACGAGTGTCGACGCGGGATCCGCCCGCAAAAGCGGCGGAACCGACCACCACAACCGCCCTGACGTGCGCGGAGACACGCAGGGACCCCCGCACCCGGCCGAGCCCGGTCCACACCGGACCCGACCACATCCCCCCATCGACCCGGCCCCGAAGCCCCGTCGACACCCCGCCCAGGAGGCGACCCCCGATGATCCGACTGTTACGAAAGCGACGCGCCCGGCTGGCCGCCGCGCCCCTGACCCTGGCCCTGGCGCTGGGGCTGAGCCCGCTGGCCGCCCCCGCCACAGCGAGCGCGGCACCGGCGGCGACACCCGCCCAGGGCGCCGCCCCGGCCGACGCCGGCGCCGGCGACCGGCACGTCCGGCGGAACGCGCTGCCGCTCGACGAACGCGCCCCGCTGCCCGCCGCCCGCGACGAGCTGCGCCGCGACTACGACGAGCCCGACGGCGGGCAACGACGCACCGCCCCGTCCATGCGCGGCCGGGCCGCCCTGGCCGCCGCCCCCTGCGCGACCAGCGACTTCACCAGCCGCACCGGCAGCGCCCTGGTGCAGCAGATCAAGGCGTCCACCACCGACTGCGTCAACACGCTGTTCAACCTGACCGGCAACGACGCCTACCTGGCGTTCCGCGAGGCGCAGATGACCAGCGTCGCGTACGCGCTGCGGGACGACGCCGCCTCCTACGACGGCACCAACCGCACCGGCACCGCCTCCCTCGTGCTGTACCTGCGGGCCGGCTACTACGTGCACTGGTACTACCCGTCCACGGTCGGCACCTACGGCAGCGGCCTGCGTACCGCGATCCGCGCCGGCCTGGACGCCTTCTTCGCCAACGGCCACTCCGGCGACGTCAGCGACGCCAACGGCGAGATCCTGGCCGAGGCCGTCACCCTCATCGACAGCGCCGAGGAGAACGCCCGCTACCTGTACGTGGTGAAGCGCCTGCTGACCGGCTACAACAGCTCGTACAACACGTCCTGGTGGATGCTGAACGCGGTCAACAACGTCTACCTCGTGCTGTTCCGGGGCCACCAGGTGCCCGAGTTCGTCACCGCCGTCACCGCGGACCCGAGCGTGCTGGACACGCTGTACGCCTTCGCCTCCGGCCACCGCGCCCTGCTCGGCACCGACCAGGGCTACCTGGTCTCCAACGCCGGCCGGGAGCTGGGCCGTTTCCTCCAGCACACCGCGTTGCAGGCCAAGACCCGGCCGCTGGCCCGGGGACTGCTCAACCTGAGCGCGATCACCGGCCCCACCGCCGCCCTCTGGGTCGGCGTCGCCGAGATGACCGACTACTACGACCGGTCCAACTGCGCCTACTACGACACCTGCGACCTCCAGGCGCGGCTGGCCGCCGTCGTCCTGCCGATCACCTACACCTGCGGCACCACCATCCGGCTGCGCGCCCAGCAGATGACCTCCGCCGAACTGGACCGGGCCTGCGCCAGCATGCGCGACCAGGACGCGTACTTCCACTCCGTGGTGGCGGACCCCGGGCCGGTGGCCAACGACCGCAACACCACCCTCGAGGTGGTGGTCTTCGACTCCAGCACCGACTACCAGACGTACGGCGGGCCGATGTTCGGCATCGACACCAACAACGGCGGCATGTACCTCGAGGGCAACCCGGCCGCCACCGGCAACCAGCCCCGCTTCATCGCCTACGAGGCGGAGTGGCTGCGCCCCACCTTCGAGATCTGGAACCTCAACCACGAGTACACCCACTACCTCGACGGCCGGTTCGACATGTACGGCGACTTCACCGCGAACATCTCCACCCCGACGATCTGGTGGATCGAGGGCTTCGCCGAGTACGTGTCGTACTCGTACCGGAAGCAGACCTACCAGGCCGCGATCACCGAGGCCGGCAAGAAGACGTACGCCCTGCGCACCATCTTCGACACCACCTACGACCACGACACCACCCGGGTCTACCGCTGGGGCTACCTGGCCGTGCGGTACATGCTCCAGTCGCACCGCGCCGACGTGACCACGCTGCTCGGCCACTACCGCGCCGGCAACTGGGCCGCCGCCCGGACGCTGCTGACCAGCACCATCGGCAGCCGCTACGACCCCGACTGGTACGTGTGGCTGGACGCCTGCGCGGCCGGCGACTGCGGCGGCGGCACCAACCCGCCCGCCAACCAGGCCCCGGTGGCCGCGTTCACGGCGACCACCAGCGGCCTGACCGCCACCTTCACCGACCAGTCCACGGACGGCGACGGCAGCATCGCCTCCCGGGCCTGGACCTTCGGCGACGGCACCACGTCGACGGCGGCCAACCCCACCAAGACGTACGGCGCCGCCGGCACCTACCCGGTCACGCTGACGGTCACCGACAACAAGGGCGCGACCGGCACCACCTCACGCACCGTAACCGTCACCGGTGGCACCACGCCGTTGCCGGAGTGCACCGGGAGCGACATCCGGACGCTGGGCAAGAACTGCCGGCGGGGCGGCCTCCAGGCCACCGCCGGGAACCTCTACCACCTGTACCTCTACGTCCCGGCCGGCACCACCAGCCTGAAGCTCACGTCGTCCGGGGGCACCGGCGACGCGGACCTGTACTACAGCTCCACCGGCTGGGCCACCACGACCAGCTACACCCGCCGGTCGGTCAACACCGGCAACGGCGAGACGATCACGGTCAGCAACCCGGCGGCCGGTTACCACTACGTGAGCCTGCACGCCCGGCAGGCGTTCACCGGGGTCACGGTGACCTCGCAGTACTGAGCGCGCCGCACCGCCGCCGCGCCGTCCTCCTCGGAGCCGGTGGGCTCCCGCCCCGGCGGGACCACCGCCTCCGGGAGGGCGGCGCGGTCCGTGCGGCGTCGCCGCCGGGCAGGAGCGGTCAGCCGCCGGCGGCGAGGTGGCCGAGCGTGACCGGCTGCGCGACCGGGCGGGTGGCGAACCCGGTCAGATCCGCCCCGGTGAGGGCACGGCCGGCCGCCCGCGCGGTCAGGCAGGCGGTGGCGTAACCGCACGTCCGCCCCTGGCACCAGCCCATGCCGGCCCGGGTCATCAGCTTCGCGCCCCGCGCGTCGGCGACGGACAACTCCCGCACCGCCTGCCGTACCGCCCCGACCGGCACGTCCTCGCAGCGGCAGACCAGCGTGTCGTCGGCGCACCAGTCCGGCCAGCCGGCCGGCACCGGGTGCACCGCGTGCAGCGCCGAGGCGAACCGGCGCAGCCGGCGCCGGGCCCGCAGCAGCCGGCCGTGCCGCCGGCCCGACCAGGGCAGCGGGCGGCCCAGGGACAGCGCCGCGCCGGCACCGGCCAGCTCCCCCTCCACCAGGGCGAGCCCGGCCCCGCCCACCCCGGTCACCTCACCGGCGGCGTACACCCCGGGCACCGAGGTCGCCTGCGCCGCGTCGACGGTGAGCACCAGGCTCCCGTCGCCGTCGAGCCGGGTCGCGCACCCCAGGGCCAGGCCCAGCTCCACCTGCGGGGTGAAGCCGAAGCCCACCGCGAGCCCGTCACACTCCAACTCGGACTCGGTGCCGGGCAGCATCGCGCCGCCGGCGTCGACGGAGGCGAGGGTTACCCCGGTCAGCCGGTCGGTGCCGTGCGCGGCCACCACCACGGTCAGACGCCGGTACGGCACCCGGTGCCGCAGCATCCGCCAGCCGTACCGCCCCGCCTCGGCCAGCTTGCCCGCCGCACCGGCGACCGGGCGGAGCTGGCGGGCGTACCCGAGCGGGTCGTTCGCCTCGCAGACGCCGACCACGACGCTGCCGGCGGCGGCCAGGCCGGTCGCGACGGGCAGCAGGAACGGGCCGGTGCCGGCCACCACGACCCGGCTGGCGAAGCTCACCCCCTGCCCCTTGAGCAGGGCCTGGGCGCCGCCGGCCGTGACCACCCCGGGCAGGTCCCAGCCCGGGAAGGGCACCACCCGGTCATGGGCGCCGGTGGCCACGACCAGTCGCCGCCCGTACACCGTTCCGGCCCGGGTGTGCACCGCGAAACCCGGCTCCCCGGCGATGGTGTCGGCCTCGACGAACCAGACGGCGGCGTCGGCCCGGTGGGTGACCCGGCCGAGCTGTTCGCGCAGCCGGGTGAACGTCTGCCAGTCGTGGTGGCCGGCTCCGTCGGCCCCGGGGCGGTGCCGCCAGAACTGCCCGCCGGGCCGCGCCGCGGCGTCCAGCACCACCACCAGGCAGCCGGCCCGCGCCGCGCCGGCCGCCGCAGCCAGCCCGGCCGGACCGGCGCCGACCACCACCACGTCGTACCCGGTCATTCCCGCTCCTCGCCCTCGTCCTGGCTGTCGACCACGTCGCCCGGGCGGGCCACCACCAGGCAAGCCCGCTGCGCCGGCACCCCGTTGACCCGCACCAGGCAGTCGAAGCAGACCCCGATGCCGCAGAAGACGCCCCGGGGGCGGCCCTCGACCCGGCTGCGCCGCCAGGAGTTGATCCCGACGGCGAGCAGCGCGGCGGCGATGCTCCGCTCCCCGTCGCCGGGCACCGGCCGGCCGTCAAACGTGAACATCGTGGCGCTCCGGGGCGAATGGTCGAAGGTCCACCTGTGGGGGACGCCCGGTCAGCAGGGCCGCGACGGCGTGCCCCGTCGCCGGGGCGAGCCCGATCCCGGCGCCCTCGTGGCCGCAGGCGTGAAACAGGCCCGGCACCCGGGGGTCGGCCCCGATCATCGGCAGGTGGTCGGGGCTGTACGGCCGGAACCCCCGGTACGCGCGGATCACCGACACCGAGGCGAGGACCGGGAAGAGACGTACCGCCCCGGCCGCGAGCTGGCGCAGGGCCGACAGCGGGACGGTCCGGTCGAAGCCCACCCGCTCCCGGGTGGAGCCGATCAGGACGGTGCCCGCCCGGGTTCCCTCGACCACCGGGGAGACCTCCAGCCCCTCGGAGCCGCGCCCGACGTTGGCGACGTAGCCCGCCGCGTACACCTTGTGCCGGATCAGCGGCGGCAGCGCCTCGGTGACCAGGATGAACCCGCGTCGGGGCAGGACCGGCAGCCCCACCCCGGCCAGGCCGGCGACCCCGGCGGCCCACACCCCGGCGGCGTTGACCACCGCCGGGGTGGGTAGCGATCCCCGGTCGGTGACCACGCCCCGGATCGCGCCGGCCGCGTCGCGCCGCAGGCCGGTCACGGTGGTCCCGGTCAGGACCGGCACCCCGGCCGCGCGCAGCAGGTGCGCGGCGGCCAGCATCGGCTGGACCTGCATGTCCTGCGGGTAGTGCAGACCACCGGCGAGATCCCGGGCCAGGTGCGGTTCGTGCTCGGGCAGCGCGTCGGCGGGCACCTCCACCACCTCTACCCCGGCGGCGCGCTGGCCGGCGGCGAACGCCCGCAGCGCGGTGTGCTCCGCCGCCGAGGCGGCCACCACCAGCCCGCCCTTGCGCTCCAGCTCGATCCGCTCGCCGCCCAGGTCGTCGCCCAACTCGTGCCAGAGCCGCACGGAGTGCCGGGCCAGCGTCAGCTCCGGCCCGGGCGGCTTGTCCGAGAGCAGGATGTTGCCCTCACCGGCGCCGGTGGTGCCGCCGGCCACCCCGGCCCCGTCGACCACCGTCACCGCCAGCCCGGCCCGCGCCGCGTAGTAGGCGCAGGCCGCGCCGACCATTCCCGCCCCGATGACGACGACATCCGCGCCGGTGGCACTCATGACCCGATCCGGTGCATCCACGCCTCGACGTCGTCGGCCCGGCGGGGCAGGCCGTCGGAGAGCACCCGGTAGCCGTCGTCGGTGATCAGGATGTCCTCCTCGATGCGGAAGCCCAGTCCGCGCAGTTCGACCGGGATCAGCTCGTCGTCCGGCTGGAAGTACAGCCCCGGTTCCACGGTGAGCACCTGCCCGGCGGCGAGCCGACCGTCCAGGTAGACGTCGGCCCGGGCGGCGGCGCAGTCGTGCACGTCCAGACCGAGCATGTGGCCCGACCCGCACAGGGTCCACCGCCGGTACAGGCCGGACTCCTCCGCCAGCGCCTGCTCCGGCGGGCAGGGCAGCACCCCGAGGTCCGCCAGCCCGTGCGCCAGCACCGTCATCGCCGCCCGGTGGAACGCCCGGAACTCCACGCCCGGCCGCAGGCAGTCCAGCGCGGCGTCGTTCGCCCGCCGGCACAGCTCGTACAGGTCCCGTTGCAGAGGGCTGAACCGGCCGGAGACCGGCAGCACCCGGGTGATGTCGGCGGTGTAGAGCGACCGCGTCTCCACCCCGGCGTCGAGCAGCAGCAGGTCCCCGTCGCGGACCGGCCCGTCGTTGTCGGTCCAGTGCAGGGTGGCCGCGTGCGCGCCCGCCGCCACGATCGAGTGGTAGCCGACGTCGTTGCCCTCCAGCCGGGCCCGCTGCCAGAACACCCCCTCCAGGTGGCGCTCGGAGGTGCGCATCGCCGTCGGCAGCGCCCGGACCACGTCCTCGAAGCCCCGGGTCGTGATCGCCACCGCCTCCTCCAACTGGGCGATCTCCCACTCGTCCTTGACCAGGCGGAGTTCGGCCAGCACGGAGGCGAACTCCGCGTCTGCGCCCCCGGCTCGGCCGGGCGCCAGGGTGTCGACGTGCCCGTCGACGCCGCGCAGCACCCGGGTGGGCGCGGCCACGGCCACCGCCTCGGCCAGCTCGGCGACGTGCCGGGTCGGCAGCCCCAGCCGCCGGCTGCTCTCCCCCAGCGTCGGACGCCGGCCGGCCCACAGCTCGCCGTAGACCCGGTCCCGGAAGAACTCGCCGTCGGCGCGGCCGGAGCGGGGACGCAGGAAGAGCGTCGCCTC
Organism: Micromonospora sp. NPDC020750; assembly: GCF_044334565.1. NCBI lineage: Bacteria > Bacillati > Actinomycetota > Actinomycetes > Micromonosporales > Micromonosporaceae > Micromonospora > Micromonospora sp. NPDC020750. The sequence goes on along the minus strand of NZ_JBIRTH010000004.1, from coordinate 142,798 downwards.
CCCGTCCGGCTCGACCACCAGCACCCCGTCGGAGGACTGGTCACCGGTCAGCCAGGCGTAGGCCGAGTGGGGCCGGAACCGGTGGTTCTGGTCGTTGGAACGCCGCTGATAGCTGCCGGCCGGCACCACCAGCCGCTCGCCGGGGAACATCCGGTGCAGCCGGGCGCGGCGCGCGGCAGCCCAGTCGGCCACCTCGTCGACCGGCAGGTCACGGTGCTCGGTGTCCGCCCAGCCGGTCAGCATGAACTCCTCGAGCGCGGAGCTGACCGGCAGGTCGTGGCTGCCGGTACGCAGGTCGGTACGGGTCACAGCGACTCCTTCACGGGACGGGTGGGGGCTGTCGGACGGGGGCGGTGGCCCGGTCAGGGGGCCGGCGGGGCCGCGAAGGTGACGGTCCGGGTGGCGGTGTAGAAGTCCAGGGCTGCGGTGCCCTGCTCGCGCGGGCCGTAGCTGGACGCCTTCTCGCCGCCGAAGGGCGCGTGGAAGTCCACCCCGGTGGTCGGCGCGTTGACCCGGACCAGGCCGGTGTCGAGGCCACGTACGGCGTGCAGCAGCGCCCCGACGTCCCGGCCGTGCACCGAGGTGACCAGGCCGTAGCGCACGCCGTTGGCCAGCTCGACGGCGCGGGCCAGGTCCGGCGCGGACAGCACGGTCGCCAGCGGGCCGAAGGTCTCCTCCTGGGCCACCGGATGGGTCGGCTCGACGCGGTCCAGCAGCACCGGTGCGACGAAGAAGCCGTCCCCGGTCCCGGGCCCGCCCCCGGTGAGCACCCGTGCCCCGGCCTCCCGCGCCGCCGTGACGGCGTCGCGCATCCGGGTCCGGGCGGCGGCGCTGATCACCGGACCGGCGGCGACCGCCGGGTCGGCGGGATCACCGACCCGGACCGCCTCGACCGCCGCCACCAGCGCCTCGGTGAACTCCGCGGGGTCACCCACGACCACGATCCGCCGGGTCGCGGTGCACTTCTGCCCGGCGTACCCCATGGCGGCGCCGGCCAGCAGCGCGGCGGTCGGGCCGGGGTCGGCGTCGGGCAGCACCACGGCGGCGTTCTGGCCGCCCATCTCCGCCTGCACCAGCCGGCCGGCGCGGGCGGCGGCGACCGCGACCTCCGCGCCGACCGAGGCGGAGCCGGTGAACGAGACGACGTCGCTCGCCGCGACGACCGCGCGCCCGGTCTCCGGCCCACCCTGTACGACCTGCAGCAGCCCGGCCGGCAGCAGCCCGTCGAACAGCCGCTGCACGGCCTCGCCGCAGGCCATTGCGTCCGGGGAGGGCTTGAGCAGCACCGCGTTGCCGGTGGCGAGGGCCGGTGCGGCCTTCCACAGCGGGATGGCCAGGGGGAAGTTCCACGGGGTGAGCAGCCCGGCGACGCCGCGCGGCCGGCGTTCGGTGTAGAGCAGGCCGGGCTGGTCCGCCGGCAGGGACGGTGGCAGCAGCTCACCGGTGGCGGCGAGGCACGCCTGCGCGTAGTAGTCCAGGATCGACGCGCCCCGGGCCACCTCGGCGCGGGCCTCGCCGACCGGCTTGCCCACCTCGCGGACGATCAGGTCGGCGAGCACGTCGGCCCGCTCCCGCAGCCGGTCGGCGGCGGCCCGCAGGGCGGCGGCGCGGCCGGTCGCCGACTCCCGGCACCAGCCGGCCTGCGCGGTACGGGCCCGCGCGGCCAGCGCGCGGACCTGGTCCGGGGCGACCGCCGCCCGCTCGACGACCAGCTCGGTGGGGCGCTGCGGGGAGCAGCTACGGATCAGTTCGCTCACAGCTGGAATCCTGCCGGGAAGGGGTCATCGGGGTCGAGGAAGAACTGCGCCGTGCCGGTCAGCCAGGCCCGCCCGGTCACCGTCGGCACCACCGCCGCAGCGCCCGCGACCGTGGCGGTGCCGACCAGCCGGCCGACGAACCGGGTGCCGAGCAGCGACTCGTTGGTGAAGTCCCGCTCCAGCGGAAGCAGTCCCCGGGCGTGCAACTGCGCCATCCGGGCCGAGGTGCCGGTGCCGCAGGGCGACCGGTCGAACCACCCCGGATGGATCACCATGGCGTGCCGGGAGTGCTGCGCGTCCGAGCCCTCCCCGGCCAGGTACACGTGGCGGCAGCCGGAGATCCCCGGCTGCTCGGGGTGCACCGGCCGGTCGGCGGCGTTGATCGCCGCCATGATGGCCAGGCCCGCGTCGAGCAGCCGCTGCCTGTCACCCCGGTCCAGCCGCAGTCCCACCTCGGCGAGGTCCACGATGGCGTAGAAGTTGCCACCGTAGGCCAGGTCGTAGCGGACCCGACCCAGGCCGGGCACCTGCACCGAGGCGTCCAGCGCCACCACGAAGGACGGCACGTTGCGGATGGTCACCGCGGTGGCGCGACCGCCGGTCACGGCCACCGACGCCACCACCAGCCCGGACGGGGTGTCCAGCCGTACGGTGGTGACCGGCTCGGTGACCTCGACCATTCCGGTCTCGACCAGCACGGTCGCCACCCCGATCGTGCCGTGGCCGCACATCGGCAGGCAGCCGGACACCTCGATGTAGACCACGCCGACGTCGGCGTCCGGCCGGGTCGGGGGTTGCAGGATCGCCCCCGACATCGCCGAGTGGCCCCGGGGTTCGTACATCAGGAAGGTCCGCAGGTCGTCGAGGTGCGCGATCAGGTGTTCCCGGCGCTGGGCCATGGTGGCGCCCGGGATCACCGGGACGCCGCCGGTCACCACCCGGGTGGGCATCCCCTCGGTGTGCGAGTCGACCACGTGGATCACCCGGCTGCTGCGCATCAGCGGTGACCCGCCGCGAGCAGCCGTTCGGTGGTCTCCCGGATGACCGTGGCGACCGCCGGAGACAGCGGCTGGCGCGGCGGGCGGGTGGGCCCGCCCGGGCGGCCGGCGACGTCCATGGAGAGCTTGATCGCCTGGACGAAGTCGGGCCGGGAGTCCCAGCGCAGCAGCGGGTGCAGCGTGCGGTAGAGCGGCAGTGCGGTCGCCAGGTCCCCGGCGACGGCGGCCTGGTAGAGGCGGACGCAGCTGGCCGGGACCGCGTTCTGGTAGCCGCCGATCCAGCCGACCGCCCCGCCGAGCAGGAGTTCGAGGGACACGTCGTCGGCGCCGGCCAGCAGGTCGAGGCCGGGGGCGAGCTCGGCCAGCTCGTACGCCCGGCGCACGTCGCCGCTGAACTCCTTGACCGCGACGATCAGGCCCTCGTCGTGCAGCCGGCGCAGCAGGGCCGGGGTGAGGTCGACCCGGGTGTCCAGCGGGTTGTTGTAGGCCACCACCGGCAGGCCCGCCTTGGCCACCTCGCGGTAGTGCGTCAGCACGGCGGCGTCGTCCGCCCGGTAGGCGGTGGGTGGCAGCAGCATGACGGCCGGGCAGCCCGCCTCGGCGGCCTGGTCGGCCCAGCGCCGCGCCTCGTCCGCGCCGTACGCCGACACGCCGGGAACCACCGAGAAGCCGGGCGGGGCCGCCGCGACCGCGGTGCGCACCACCTCCGCGCGTTCGGCTGCGGTCAGCGCCTGGTACTCGCCGAGCGAGCCATTCGGTACGACGCCCTGGCAGCCGTTCTCGGCGAGCCACCGCACGTGCGTGGCGTACGCCTCGTGGTCGACACCCAGGTCGGAAAGCCGGAACGGCAGTGCGGTGGCCACCAGGACGCCCCGCCACGGAATCTGTTCCACCGAACCTCCAGTAGTATGTTACATGGCACCGTAACACGGTTGGCTAGACCGACCAATAGCCACGGATGTCTTCCGACAGGCGCAGGCGCCGCCGCCCCGGTTCGTGGTGCCGGGCTGGGCGGCGGCCGGGACGAGGGCGGCGCGGAACGCCGCCGCGCCGCTACTGCTCGGGCCGGGCGGCCCAGATTCCCCGTACGTGCTGCAGGTGCCGGCGCATCAACTCGACGACCGCCGGCCGGTCCTTCGCCTCCAACAGGTCCACGAGCTGGACGTGCTCGTCCGCCGAGCTGACCAGCTGGCCGCTCTTGACCAGCCCGTCCAGCCCGTACAGCCGGGTGCGGTTACGCAGGTCGGCCACGGTCTCCACCAACCGCAGGTTGCCACCGGCGCTCAGCAGAGTCAGGTGGAACGCGCTGTCCGCCTCGATGTACGCGACGATGTCGCTCCGGCTCGCGGCGGTCACCACGGCCTCCGCCAGGGTCCGCAGTTCCCGGAGTTGCTCCTCGCCGAGCCGGCCCACCTGGTCGGCCACCACCGGGATCTCCAGCAGCTCGCGGATCTCGGTGATCTCGTCGAGCTCCCGGTCGGAGAGGGACTTGATCCGGAAGCCCTTGTTCTTGACGATCGTGATCAGGCCCTCCTTGGCCAGATCGAGAATCGCCTCCCGCACCGGCGTCGGGGAGACGCCGAACTGGGCCGCCAGGGTCGGCGCCGAGTAGATGGTGCCGGGCCGGATCTGGCCGGCCACGATCGCGGCACGGAGCGCCTGGGCCACCTCCTCGCGCAGGCTCAGCCGGCCCTGCAGGGCCACCAACGCCAGTCCCGACCCTGCTGCGCCGGCACCCCCTCCGGCCTGCCAGTCCACTGTCACGACCACTCCCACCCGGCTCGTCCGCCCGCGTCACGACCCACCACGCCCGGCGTCACCGCCGGGTCTCCCGGGGTCGACCGGGCCGGCCGGACGACGATCGGCGACCGGTCCGCCGACGCGTGCTCACCCGCCGACAGTACGCGCGCTGGAGGATGCAGCTTACCGACCGGCCCGCACCGGGCCAGGTGACCGCCGGCGGCCCACCCGCCCGGGACCGGCGGGGAGCACGGTCAGGGCTCGGGCCCCACCGGCTCAGCGGCGGATGAGGCCGAGATCCGTCGCCGCGGCGACGGCGGCGGTACGGGAGTCGACGCCGAGCTTGGCGTAGACATGGGCCAGGTGGGACTTGACGGTGCCCTCGGTGAGGTGCAGCCGCTGGCCGACGGCCTGGTTGGACAGCCCCTCGGCGACCAGGGCGAGAACCTCGATCTCGCGCCTGGTCAGGGCGGCCCTGGGGGCACGCAGCCGGTTCATGAGCCGGTCGGCGACGGTGGGAGCCAGGGTGCTGCGGCCGGCGGCGGCGGTGCGCACAGCGGCGGCCAGATCCTCGGGCGGGGCGTCCTTGAGGAGGTAGCCGGTGGCGCCGGCCTCGATCGCGGGCACGACGTCGGCGTCCGTGCCGTAGGTGGTGACGATCAGGACCCGGGGGGCTCCGGTCCGGGCGGTGATCACGGCGGTGGCCTCGGCCCCGTTCATCCCCTTGCCGAACTGCAGGTCCATCAGGACGACGTCGATGTCGCCCTCGGCGGCGCGGCTGACGGCGGCCTCGGCGGTGGCCGCCTCGGCCACGATGGTGAAGCCGGGCTCGGTCTCCAGCACGGCACGCAGCCCGGCCCGCACCACCGGATGGTCGTCGGCCAGGAGCAGCCGGATGAGCGACTCGGTCTCAGTCACGGGCGGTCCCGGCGGTGGTGAGCGGCAGCTGGGCGGCCAGGGCGGTGCCGCGGCCGGTCGCGGACTCGATGGTGAGGGAGCCACCCAGGGCGTCCACGCGGGCGCGCATGGCGGCCAGACCGAACCCGCCGTGGGGCGGGCCGGCGGTGGGCGGCCGGTCGTGGGCGAAGCCGGCTCCGTCGTCGACGACGTCGACGGCGACGCGGTCGCCGAGATAACTGAGGGTGACCTCGGCGTGGACGGCTCGGGCGTGACGGACGGTGTTGGACAGGGCGGACTGGGCGATGCGCAGCAGGGCGACCTCGTGCGCGGTGGGCAGGGGCACGGGATCACCGGTGAGGTGGAAGCGGGCGGTGAGCGGGTGGCGCGTGGACGTGGTGGCGCACAGGCGTTCCAGGGCGCCGGCCAGGGTGGTGCCCTCCAGGGTGGGCGGGGTGAGTGCCGCGACGAAACGGCGGGCCTCGGCAAGGTTGTCCACGGCTGCCTGACGGGCCTGGTCCACGTGGCGGGCGGCGGCGTCGGGCCTGCCGGGCAGGGCGCGTTCGGCGGCGCGCAGCAGCAGTTGGATGCTGGACAGCCCCTGGGCGAGGGTGTCGTGGATCTCGCGGGCCAGGCGTTCGCGTTCGGCCAGCACACCGGCGGCGTGCTGAGCCTCGGCCAGGTCGGCGCGGGTGGTGGTGAGTTCCTCGATCAGCTTCCGGCGCTGTTCGCTCTCCCGGTACAGCGCCTGATACCCCCAGACCACCGCCACTGCCACGGCCGCCCCGAGGGCCGGGCCGACCGCGATGGCCAGGGTGAAGGCGCCGTTGTGGGCGGCGAAGGCCGCGACGGCCGCCGCGGCGGTGGCGACGACCGCGACCAGGCCGACGCGGCGCGGCAGCAGGTGGAGCTGGAGGAAGTACAGCGGGAAGGCGACCCAGATCCCGTCGGGAGACAGGGCCAGCAGCACCAGCCACAACGCGCCGACGGCGGCCAGCCACACCGCGGCGGCGCGGCGGTCGGCGCGGACGCGCGGCAGCAGTTGGCCGGCCGCGTACGCCAGCCCCATCGCGGCGGCCGTCACGACGACGGCCGTGGGCCGTGGCGCCCCCTCGGCCACGGACCGGGCCGCGGCCAGAACGAGCAGGCCGACGATCAGCAGGTGCAGGCACCACGCGAGTGTGCGGGTGGTGGGGGTCGGCGCGGTAGTGGTCGTGTTCACGGTCCTTCCAGCGTAGGAGACGGCGACCCGCGGCGCGTCGATCGAAAGTTAGAGACCGCCTGCCACCCTCCGATCCGAGAACTGTCCCCCTGCGCCAGATGTCCCGACCGGGGACCGGCTGCGACGGTGGACGGGTACCGCTTCCAACCAATGAAAGTGCAGGTCACAGCATGTTTGTCGCCTGGAGGGACCTCAGGTTCGCCAAGGGGCGGTTCGCCCTGGTCGGGGCCGTCATCGTGCTGATCACCCTGCTGGTCGGGCTGTTGTCCGGGCTGACCGCCGGACTGGGCCAGCAGAACGTCTCCGCGATCACCGACCTGCCCGCGAACAAGATCGCCTTCGAGCCTCCAAGCGGCGGGCAGGAGCTGTCCTACGCCAACTCGACGGTCACCGAGGAGCAGTGGCGGCAGTGGGCCGCAGCCCCCGGCGTCACGAGCGCCGAGCCGCTCGGGATCACCACGACCAAGGCCACCGCCGGGGACAGGAGCGCCGGCGTGTCCGCCTTCGGCGTCCGACCCGGCGCCTCGCTGGCCCCGGACAGCGACAGGATCGACGATGACTCGGCGGTGCTGTCCCGCAACGCCGCCGACGAACTCGGGCTCGGGCCCGGCGACGCCCTCAGCATCGCCGGCCAGCCGCTGACCGTCGCGGCCGTGAGCGGTGACGCCTCCTTCAGCCACACCCCGGTGATCTGGATCAGCCTCGACGCCTGGCAGGAGATCACGCCCGCTGTCGGCGACGACCACGGCCCCAGCGCCACGGTCATCGCCCTGAACACCACCTCCGGCGTCGACGTGCAGGCCACCGACGAGGCCACGGGCACCAGGACGGTCTCCACGAGCAGTTCACTGTCCGCCATCGGCTCCTACTCCTCCGAGAACGGCTCGCTGCAGCTGATGCGCGGCTTCCTGTTCGCCATCTCCGCCCTGGTCATCGGCGCCTTCTTCACCGTCTGGACGATCCAGCGCAGCGCCGATGTCGCTGTCCTCAAGGCCCTGGGCGCCTCCACCGCCAACCTGCTGCGCGACGCGCTCGGCCAGGCCGTCGTCCTGCTCGCCGGCGGAACCCTCATCGGCACGGTCGTCGCCGTCGCGCTGGGCGCCCTCCTCGGCGGCACCGCCGTACCGTTCCTCCTCACCCCCGCCACCGTCCTCACCCCCGCCGCGGTGATGATCCTCCTCGGCGCGCTCGGGGCCGCCCTGTCCATCCGCCGGATCACCTCCGTCGACCCGCTGACCGCCCTGGGGAGCGCCCGATGAGCCTCAACCTGACCGACGTCACCCTCACCTACCCGGACGGGGACAGCCGCCTGACGGCCCTGGACCACGTCACCCTGGACGTCCCCAAGGGCACCCTGACCGCCGTCATCGGCCCCTCCGGCTCCGGGAAGTCCAGCCTGCTCGCCGTCGCCGCCACCCTGATCACCCCCGACTCCGGCACCGTCACCGTCGACGGCACCACCACGACCGGCATGACCCGCGCCGAACTCACCGACCTGCGCCGCCACAAGATCGGCATCGTCTTCCAGCAGCCCAACCTGCTGCCCTCCCTCACCGCCGCCGAACAGCTCCAGGTAATCGCCCACCTCGACGGCCGCTCCCCCACCCGGGCGCGCGGTCGCGCCATGGAACTGCTCGACGCCGTCGGCCTGGCCGCCCAGGCCGACCGCCGCCCCCACCAGCTCTCCGGCGGCCAGCGCCAACGGGTCAACATCGCCCGCGCCCTGATGAACGACCCCACCGTCCTGCTGGTCGACGAACCCACCAGCGCCCTCGACCACGAACGTGGAGCGGCCGTCATCGGCCTGATCACCCGTCTCACCCACCAGCAGGCCACCGCCACCGTCCTGGTCACCCACGACCGCACCCTCCTCACCGCCGTGGAACAGGTCGCCGAGGTGGACGACGGGTGCCTGCGGCTGCCCGCCCCGGCCCGCTGAGCACCACCCGGCCGGCAGCATCGAGAGCGGTGAACTCCAGCTACCCGCGCTGGTCGGCGGCGTAGGCGGGGCCGGGGCGGTCTCGCCAACCCGAGAACGGTGGCCGGTGGTGTCGGGAAACCGTTGCGGCGTCACGTGTGCCGATCGACCAATATAGGGGCATGGTGTGGCTGGAACACGACGATCGCGCGGGGGACGACACGGTGGGCGTCAGGGTTCGGGACGTGGTTCGCGATGTCGTCACGGAGGTCGCCCCGGCCGAGCTGCCGGTCGTGACGGGGCTGGCGACCTTCGACGACGCCGTGGTGGTGCGCCGGTTGGGCCGGCGGTCCCGGCGGCGTGAGCCGCTGGGGTTCGGTCTGGGCGAGATCGTGCCGCTGGTGACCGCGGTGGTGTGGCTGGTGCTGGACCAGATGGCACAGCAGGCGGCGGGCTCGGTGGCGGACCGCGCGGGCAGGGGCGTGGGTGCCCTCTGGCGCAGGCTGTTCCGCCGCAGGTCCCTGGCCGTGGTCGTCCCCGCGCTGACCCCGGCGCAGCTCGCCGAGGTGCATCAACAGGTGATCGAGGTGGGCGTGCGGCAGGGTCTGGAGAGGGAACGGGCGGCGGCAGTCGCCGACGCGGTGCTCGCCAGGCTGGTGCTGGCGTCGCCTGAGCACGGGGGCCAGGGACGGCTCGGTCCGGGCGACGCAGTCGGCGGCGACCAGGGTTGACGGGGGCGCCTGGTGCCGCCCGGCCACGGGTCACCGGGCCCGGCCCTGCTCCTGTAGCGGTACCAGCTCGCCGTCGGCGCCGTACCGCGCACGCCTGACGGACCGAACCGGGGCATGGTCGGTTGGCGCCACCGGCCCGACCCGATCGGACGGACGCGGCAGGCATCGACGCGTCGCTTCTTTAAGATCTTGAAATTAGCCATGTTTCGTTATCTGCACGTTATTGACGTGGCCCGCGTCACTCCGGTTGACTGCGACCGGAACCGCTTCCGCAACCGGTTCCGAAACACTCCCCCAACACCTTTGACCCGGGAGCGTCACGTGCCGATCACCATCGCCGACGTCGCCATCCGGGCGGGGGTGAGCAAGACGACCGTCTCCCGGGTCCTCAACGGCAAGGGCGAGCTCGGCCAGGCCACGGCGGCCCGGGTCCGCGCCGTGATCAAGGAACTGGGCTACGTGCCCAGCGACCGCGCCGTCGGGCTGGCCCGGGGCCGGGCCCGGGTGGTCGGCATGCTGGTCCCCTCGCTCACCTGGCCGTGGATGGGCGAGGTGCTCCAGGGAGCGGTCGACGTGGTGGAGAGCGAGGGCTACGGCCTGCTGCTGTTCACCTGCAACCGGGGGGACGAGTCGATGCGGCGGTTCGCCTCCCAGGTCTCCGCGAAGTCCTTCGACGGCCTGCTGGTGGTCGAGCCGGAGGGCACCCTGGACTACATCACCGCGCTGCACGACCGGGGGCTGCCGGTGATCCTCATCGACGACCGGGGGCACCAGCCGCAGTTCCCCTCCGTCCGGACCACCAACCGGGCCGGCGCCCTGGCCGCGGCCGAGCACCTGCTCGCCCTCGGCCGGCACCGCCCCCTGGTCGTCACCGGCCTGCACCGGTTCGGCTGCACCAGCGAGCGGCTGGACGGCTTCGCCGAGGGCTACGCCCGGGCCGGCCTGCCGCTGGACCCGAACCTGGTGGTCGAGGGCGACTTCACCCTCGACTGCGGGCGGGCGGCGGCGCAGCGGTTGCTGGCGGCCGGTACGCCCTTCGACGCCGTCTTCGCCCACAACGATCTGTCCGCCGCCGGGGCACTCCAGGCGCTGCGCGCCGCCGGCCGTCGCGTCCCCGAGGACGTGGCGGTCGTCGGCTTCGACGACCTGCCGCTGGCGGCGCACACCCACCCCCCACTGACCTCCGTGCACCAGCCGTTGCGCCAGATGGGCGAGGCCGCCGCCCGCGCCCTCATCGCCCACTTCGACGGCACCCCGCTGCCCGACACACCGACCGTCATACCCACCACGTTCACCGTTCGTGGCTCGACCGCCGGGTCCTGAGCCGGCCGCACCACCCGCAACCCGAGAGACACACCCTCCACGCCACCGGTCGGGGCTTCGAACCGACCGGGCGCGACACCGCACACCCTTGCCCCACCACCGACCCCGCGCCCGCAGCGGGGAGCATCGAGGGAGACCACCATGAGAAGACGCCAGTTCGTCGCCGTCGCGCTGGCCGGCGCGATCGCCGCCACCGGGACCGCGTGCAGCGAGACCGCGAACACCCGGAACCGGGACAAGGGCGGCAGCGGCGCGACCGTGCTCAACGTCGGCATGCCCAACGGCCCGCAGACGGAGAACCACAACCCGTTCCTGACCACCTCGTCGGCGGCGTCGCTGGGCTACCGGTGGCAGATCTACGAGCCGCTGATGATGTGGAATCCGGTCAAGCCCGCCGATCCGTTCAAGCCGTGGCTGGCCTCGAAGGCCGAGTGGACCGCGGATTACCGCTCGGTCACCGTCACCCTCCGGGACAACGCCACCTGGTCCGACGGCAAGCCGGTCACCGCCGCCGACGTCGCGTTCACCTACAACCTGCTCAAGGCCAACGAGGCGCTCAACATCGCGGCCACCCCGTACACCTCGATCACCACCGCCGGCAACCAGGTGACCCTCGGCTTCGCCTCGCCGCAGTTCGTCAACCAGCAGAAGATCATCGCCCAGGTGCCGATCGTGCCGCAGCACATCTGGTCGGCGATCAAGGACCCGGGCACCAACGTCAACAAGAACCCGGTGGGCAGCGGCGCGTACACGCTCACGTCGTTCACCCCGCAGACCACCACCCTGACCGTGCGCACCAGCGGCTACTGGCAGGAACTGCCGAAGGTCAAGGAGCTGCGCTACACCTCGTTCACCGACAACAACGCGCAGACCACGGCGCTGGCCAACGGCGAGTCCGAGTGGAGCTTCGTCTTCATCCCCAACGTCAAGACGGTGTTCGTCGGCAAGGACCCGGCCAACCACAAGGTGTGGGCACCACCGGTGCTCGGCATCCACGGCCTGTACATCAACACCACCCGTAAGCCGTTCGACAACCCCGCCCTGCGCCGGGCGATGAACATGGTGGTCAACCGGGAGGACATCTTCCAGCAGGCCTCGGCCGGGTACTTCCACCCGGTGGTGACCAGTGTGACCGGGCTGCCGAGCCCGGCCGGCGACGCCTACGTCGCCGCCGAGTTCAAGGGCCAGCAGCAGCGGATCGACGTCGACGGCGCGAAGAAGGTGCTCACCGAGGCGGGCTTCCGGTACGCCGGCGAGAAGCTGGTCGACCCGAGCGGCAAGCCGGTCACCCTCACCCTGACCGACCCGTCCGGCTGGTCGGACTACCAGACGAGCCTGGAGATCGTGAAGGACAACCTGTCCACCATCGGCATCACCGCCACCGTGGAGAAGGCCAACCAGGACGCCTGGTTCCGCAACGTCGAGGAGGGCCGGTTCGACGCGACCTTCCGGTGGACCAACGGCGGGGCGACCCCGTACGACATCTACCAGACGGTGATGGACGGCCGGCTGCTCAAGCCGATCGGCAAGGCCTCCCCCGCCGGCAACTTCGGCCGCTTCGACAACCCGCAGGCCACCGCCGCGCTCGCCGCGTACGCCAACGCCACCGACGACGCCGCCCGCACCGCGGCCCTGGCCACGCTCCAGAAGGTCTTCGTGGAGCAGACGCCGATCATCCCGGTCGGCGCGGACAACGTCGGGTCCGCGTACAGCACGAAGAACTGGACCGGGTGGCCGGACGACGCGAACGCCTACGGCGCGGGGCAGCCGACCCAGCCCAACGCGGCGGACGTCGTGCAGCACCTGCGGCCCGCCGGATCCTGAGCCGGGCGCCGGTGGTCCGGGCCCTCCGCCCGGACCACCGGCGGCCACGCCGCGACCATCCCTGAGCAGACAGGAACCCGGATGACGACGCCCACCCCGTCGGCCCCGGCCGCCGGCGAGGAGGTGCTGGAGGCGATCGGCCTGACCAAGCACTTCCCCGTCCGCAGGCGGCTGCGCGGCCTGTTCTCCCGTACCCGAACGGCCGTGCACGCGGTCGACGACGTGCAGCTGACCCTGCGCCGCGGCCGGGTCACCGCCCTGGTCGGCGAGTCCGGTTCCGGCAAGTCGACCGTCGCCCGGCTGCTCGCGCAGCTCTATCCGCGCACGGCGGGCACCATCGCGCTGCACGGCGAGCCGGTCACCGTCCGCGGCGGGCGGCCGTTCCGGGCGTACGCCCGGAAGGTCCAGCTGATCTTCCAGGACCCGTTCGCGTCACTGAACCCGGTGCACACCGTGCGCTACCACCTGACCCGGGCGCTGCGCGTGCACGGCAACGCCGGCCGCACCGACGCCGACCTCGACGCGGCGCTGCGGCGGCTGCTCGAACGGGTCCGGCTCACCCCGGCCGAGCGCTACCTGGACTCCTTCCCGCACGAGCTGTCCGGCGGGCAGCGGCAGCGGGTCGCCATCGCCCGCGCGCTCGGCGCCGACCCGGAGGTGCTGCTCGCCGACGAGCCGGTGTCCATGCTCGACGTGTCGATCCGGCTCGGCGTGCTCAACCTGCTGCGCGAGCTCAAGGAGCGGTTCGACCTGGCGATCCTCTACATCACCCACGACATCGCCTCGGCCCGCTACTTCGCCGACGAGACGCTGGTGATGTACGCCGGCCGCCTGGTCGAGGGCGGGGACAGCGAGACGGTCACCCAGCGCCCGGCGCACCCGTACACCCGGCTGCTGATCGGCTCGGCGCCCGACCCGGACCGGATCACCGGCGACGCCGGGGCGGACGTGGCCGAGCGCGGCGACGGCGAGCCGCCCAGCCTGATCCGGCCGCCCGCCGGCTGCCGGTTCCACCCGCGCTGCCCGGTGGCCCTGCCGCGCTGCGCCGAGGAGCTGCCCCCGAGGCTGACCGTCGGCGACCACGACGGGCACTGGACGGCCTGCTGGCTCTACCACCCCGACGTCACCGGGGCCGGCGCGGCGGCAGCGACGGTGGGCGGGGAGGCCAGCCGATGATCTTCCTCCTGCGGCGCGTCGCCTTCTACCTGTTCACCGCCTGGGCGGCGCTGACCATCAACTTCTTCATCCCCCGGATGATCCCCGGCGACCCGGTGAAGTCGCTGGTCTCCCGCTTCCAGGGACAGCTCAGCACCGACGCCATCCACTCGCTGTACGTGCTGTTCGGCCTCGACTCCGACGACAGCCTGTGGGACCAGTACGTCGACTACTGGCGACAGCTCGCCCACGGCGACCTGGGGCTGTCGTTCACGGCGTTCCCGTCGCCGGTGTCGGAGGTCATCGGCGACGCGCTGCCCTGGACCCTCCTCTTGGTCGGCGTCACCACCGCGGTCAGCTTCGTGCTCGGCACCGGGCTCGGGGTGCTGGCCGGCTGGCGGCGCGGCTCCTGGGTGGACGGGCTGCTGCCGGTCACCACGTTCCTGTCCTCGGTGCCGTACTTCTGGCTGGGCCTGGTGGCGATCGCGGTGCTGGCCGGTCCGGGCAGTTTCTTCCCGTCCTCCGGCGGCTACGAGCCGGGCCTGGTCCCCGCCCTGGACAGCATCTTCCTGGGCAGCGCGGTCCAGCACAGCCTGCTGCCCGCCGCCACCATCCTGATCTCCTCGATGAGCGGCTGGATCCTCAGCATGCGCAACATGATGGTCACTGTCGCCGCCGAGGACTACATCACGGTGGCGCACGCCAAGGGCCTGCCCGAGCGGCGGGTCGCGATGAGCTACGCGGCGCGCAACGCGCTGCTGCCCAACGTCGCCGGGTTCGCCCTGTCGCTCGGGCTGATCGTCGGCGGCACCCTGCTCGTGGAGATCGTCTTCTCGTACCCCGGGCTCGGGTTCCTGCTCTTCCGGGCCGTCAGCGCCAAAGACTACCCGCTGATGCAGGGCATCTTCCTGGTCATCACGCTGTCGGTGCTGGTGGCCAACCTGCTCGCCGACGTGGTGTACCTGTTCCTCGACCCGCGTACCCGCAAGGAGGGCTGAGCCGTGAGCATTCCCACCTCCAGTGTGGAGCAGGTCATCCCGGAGCAGGGGGCGATGGCGCAGCCCAGCGTCCGGCCGGGCCGCCGCCGTCGGTTGCGGTTCGTCAGCGGCGGCAAGGCCGCCACCGGACTGGTCGTGGTCGCCGGGTACCTGCTGCTCGCGGTGATCGGCCCGTGGATCGCGCCGTACGACCCGGACGCCCGCAGCGCCGACCTGCTCGAGCCGCCGTCGGCGGCACACTGGTTCGGCACCACCCACCTCGGACAGGACGTGTTCAGCCAGATCCTGGTCGGCACCCGCGGGGTGATGCTGGTCGGCCTCACCGCGGGCGTGGTGGCCACCGTGCTGTCCGTCCTGGTCGGGGTGACCGCCGGCTACCTGGGCGGGCTCGCCGACGACGGCCTGTCCGCGCTGTCCAACGTGTTCCTGGTGATCCCGGCGCTGCCGCTGATCATCATCGTCACGTCCACGGTCGAGGGGGCCGGCGACCTGGTCGTCGCCCTGGTCATCGGGCTCACCTCGTGGGCGTGGGGTGCCCGGGTGCTGCGCGCCCAGACGCTGTCGCTACGTCGGCGCGACTACGTGGAGGCCGCGCGGGCCACCGGCGAGCACACCTGGCGGATCATCGGCTTCGAGATCCTGCCGAACCTCACCGCGATCATCGCCTCGGGCTTCGTCGGTACGGTGATCTTCGCGGTCATGTCGGAGATCACCCTGGCCTTCATCGGCATCTCGTCGGTCTCGTCGTGGAACTGGGGCACCATCCTGTTCTGGGCGCAGAGTCAGCAGGCCCTGGCGCAGGGCGCCTGGTGGTGGTTCGTGCCGGCCGGGCTGGCCATCGCGCTGCTCGGCACCGCCCTGGCGCTGATCAACTTCGGCATCGACGAGTTCGTCAGCCCTCGCCTGCGCAGCGCCGGGCGGTCCCGGATCCGCACGGCCGACGGGCGCACCGTGCGGATGCGGGTGGGCTTCACCCCGGTGTTGG
Organism: Micromonospora sp. NPDC020750; assembly: GCF_044334565.1. Lineage (NCBI taxonomy): Bacteria > Bacillati > Actinomycetota > Actinomycetes > Micromonosporales > Micromonosporaceae > Micromonospora > Micromonospora sp. NPDC020750. Next base: position 127,250 of record NZ_JBIRTH010000004.1, on the reverse strand, counting down.
CGCCCCGGCCGGCGTCGCCGGCCGCGCCCGGACAGCGAGAGGAGGCCGGTCGATGAGCGAACCGGTGCTGGAGATCCGTCGGCTCAGCGTCGACTACGGCCTCGGTGAATCGGCCGTGCGCGCCGTCCGCGAGGTCGACCTCACCCTGCACCGGGGCGAGGTGCTCGGCCTGGCCGGGGAGAGCGGCAGCGGCAAGTCCACCCTGGCGTACGGGCTGACCCGGCTGCTCCCGCCGCCCGGGGTGATCAGCGGCGGCGAGGTGGTCTACCACCCCGTCGACGGCCCGCCGGTCGACGTGCTCGCCCTGTCCCCCGCGCAGCTGCGGGCGTTCCGCTGGGCGGAGACGTCGATCGTGTTCCAGGGGGCGATGAACTCCCTCAACCCGGTGCACAAGGTCTCCACCCAGCTCGTCGACGTGATCAGGGCGCACCAGCCGGGGCTGAGCCGCCCGGCCCGGCTGGCCCGGGCCCGGGAGTTGCTGCGGCTGGTCGGCATCTCCGCCGACCGGCTGGACAGCTACCCGCACCAGCTCTCCGGCGGCATGCGGCAGCGGGTGATGATCGGCATGGCGCTGGCCCTGGAGCCGCAGGTCGTCATCATGGACGAGCCGACCACCGCCCTGGACGTGGTGATGCAGCGGCAGATCCTCAGCCAGCTCGCCGAGCTGCGCGAACGGCTCGGCTTCGCGGTGCTGTTCATCACCCACGACCTGTCGCTGCTGGTGGAGTTCTCCGACCGCATCGCCATCATGTACGGCGGCCGGATCGTCGAGCAGGCCCCGGCCGCGCAGCTGTACGGCGCGGCGCTGCACCCGTACACCGACGGGCTGCTGCACTCCTTCCCCGCCCTGCGCGGGCCGCGCCGGGAGCTGACGGGCATCCCCGGCTCCCCGCCAGACCTGCGCGCGATGCCCGAGGGGTGCGCGTTCCACCCGCGCTGCCCCCGGGCGGTCGCGCCGTGCGACAGCCGGCTGCCGACGCTCGGCCCGCCGGCCGGCGACCCGGGCCGGGCGGTCGCCTGCTGGCTGCACCAGGCCGACGAGGCGGTCGCCCGGTGACGAGCACGTTCCCGCGTACCGGCTCAGCGTCGCACCGAGGAGCAGCATGAAGTCCACCGCCGCCGGGTCGGCGACCACCGACCCGATCGACACCCTCCCAGCTTCCTTCCGCTGGGGGGTGGCCACGTCGTCGTACCAGATCGAGGGCGCGGTCGCCGAGGACGGACGGACACCGTCGATCTGGGACACCTTCTGCCGCGTCCCGGGGGCGGTGGCCCGCGGCGACACCGGCGACGTGGCCTGCGACCACTACCACCGGATGCCGCAGGACGTGGCCCTGACCGCGGACCTGGGCGTGGACACGTACCGGTTCTCGACGGCCTGGCCCCGGGTGCAGCCGGGCGGGCGGGGCCCGGCCAACCCGGCGGGCCTGGCCTTCTACGACCGGCTGGTCGACGAGCTGCTCGGCCGGGGCGTCGACCCGTGGGTCACGCTCTACCACTGGGACCTGCCGCAGGAGCTGGAGGACGCCGGCGGCTGGCCGACGCGGGACACCGCCTACCGGTTCGCCGACTACGCGATGCTGGTCTTCGACGCCCTCGGCGACCGGGTACGGACGTGGACCACGCTCAACGAGCCGTGGTGCTCGGCGATGCTCGGCTACGCGTACGGCGAGCACGCCCCGGGCCGACGCGACCTCGGCGACGCCATCGCGGCGGCGCACCACCTGCTGCTCGGCCACGGGCTGGCGACCCGGCGGATCAGGGCGGCGGCCACCACCCCGGTCGAGGTGGGCATCACGCTGAACCTGGCCACCGCCGAACCGGCCACCGACAGCGCCGCCGACCGCGACGCCGCCCGGGCCTCCGACGGGCTGGGCGCGCGGTTCTACCTGGACCCGCTCGTGCACGGCCGGTACCCCGACGACGTGCTGGCCGACCTGGCGGCCGACGGGGTGACGGTCCCGGTGTACGACGACGACCTGACGGTCATCGCCGCCCCGCTCGACGTGCTCGGGGTCAACTACTACTTCGGGCAGGTCTTCTCCGGGGTGGACGCCGACGGCCGGGACCGGGACGCCGACGGCCGGCCGGTGCGCCGGGTCGTCCCACGGGGCCGACCGCGCACGGCGATGGACTGGGAGATCGTCCCGGAGTGCTTCACCGACCTGCTGCTGCGGATCAGCCGCGACTACCCCGGCCTGCCGATGGTCATCACCGAGAACGGCGCGGCGTTCGACGACCGCCCGGACGCGCGCGGCTTCGTCGCCGACGACGACCGGGTGGACTACCTCGCCGAGCACCTGCGCGCGGTGGCCCGGGCCCGGCGGGCCGGCGCGGACGTGCGCGGCTACTTCGCCTGGTCGCTGCTGGACAACTTCGAGTGGTCGTACGGCTACGACAAGAGGTTCGGCATCGTCCGGGTCGACTACGACACGCAGGAACGCGTCCCGAAGCGCAGCGCGCTGTGGTTCCGTGACACCGTCCGGCGGGTGCGCGGGCGGGGCTGAGCGACCGGACGGCACGGCGGGGAGGCGGCGACGGTGCCGTCACCCCGCCCCTGTCCGTGCCGGCCCGTCGCTTTTTTCAGTGCTTGACATAAGAGTTACAACAGTGTTTCCTCAGTCATGACCGTCGATTCCTCACCCCTCACCCCACCCACCACCCACCGCTCGCCGGCCCGCGCCGCGCTGGCCGGGGCCCTCACACTCTGCCTGACAACCGGCGTCCTGACCCTCGCGGCCTCGACCGCGCAGGCCGCCGGTGAGAGCGTGAACGTCTGGCTCACCACCACCTCCGACGCCGGCGGCCGCGCCGTCACCCGCGGGCTGCAACAGCAGGCTCCGGTGAGCTTCGCGGCGTCCAGCAGCGGAGCCACGCACACCGTCACCGTCGACGAGAACACCCGATACCAGCCGTTCGAGGGCGCCGGCGCGTCGATCACGGACACCACCGCGTACCTGCTACGCGGCGGCCCGGTCAGCGTGGCCACCCGCGACGAGGTGATGCGCAAGCTGTTCAGCCCCACCGACGGCATCGGGCTGTCCTTCGTCCGCAACCCGATCGGGGCCTCCGACCTGTCCCGCCCGGGGCACGTCTCCCTCGACGACACCTGCTGCGACCTCACCGACTTCGGCGCCAACGGCTACGACACCAACGTCGAGCTGCTCACCGCCCAGGCCCGGCAGCTCAACCCCGCCCTGCGGGTCAAGGTCGTGCCGTGGAGCGCGCCCAGCTGGATGAAGGACAACGGCCGGATGGACCAGATGGGCTGGCTGAAGTCCCAGTACTACGCCACCTACGCCCAGTACTTCGTCAAGACCGTCCAGGCGTACGCGGCGCGTGGCGTGAAGGTCGACTACCTCTCGGTGCAGAACGAGCCTAACTGCTGCCAGTCGGGCAACCCGGCCGCGATGGACTACCCCGGGATGAGCTGGAACTCCTCCGGCCTGGCCGAGCTGACCAAGAACTTCGTCTACCCCGCGTTCCGGGCCGCCGGCATCACCACGAAGGTGCTGGTGCACGACTGGAACTACGGCGACTACGCCACCATGGGCGCCGGGGTGCTCGGCGACGCCGCGGTACGCACCGACCCGCTCTTCGGCGGCATCGCCTGGCACGGCTACTTCGGGGACCCGGCGGTCGGCAGCCAGGTGCAGGGCCAGTACCCGTCGGTGCCGCAGTTCAGCACCGAGCACTCCGGTGGCACCTGGATCGGCAACCAGCACAACGAGGACATGGCAGACATCGTCAACTACGCCCGGAACTGGAGCCGGAGCATCGTCAAGTGGAGCCTGGCGCTCAACCAGAACATGGGCCCGCACAACGGCGGCTGCGGCACCTGCACCGGCCTGATCACCGTGCAGGAGGGCGGCTCCCGCGCCGGCCAGGTCGACTACACGATCGAGTACTACACCACCGGGCACCTGACCAAGTTCGTCCGGCCCGGGGCGCAGCGGATCGCCTCCACCGCCAACGGCACGGTGCAGAACGTCGCCTACCGCAACTCCGACGGCACCAAGGCGCTGCTGGCCCACAACGGTGGCACGTCCGCTCAGTCGGTGAAGGTGGTCTGGGGCGGGCAGTCGTTCACCTACACCCTGCCGGCCCGGACCACCGCCACGTTCACCTGGGCGGGCACCCAGTCCGGGCCCGGGACGCCCACCGGGCCGACCGGACCGGTCACCGGCCTCGGCGGCAAGTGCCTGGACGTCACCGACAACAGCAGCGCCGACGGCGCCGCGGCGCAGATCTGGAGCTGCGCCGGCAGCGCCAACCAGACCTGGACCCGCGCCTCCGACGGGACGCTGCGGTCGCTGGGCAAGTGCCTCGACGTCTCCGGCGGCGGCACCGCCGACGGCACGAAGGTACAACTGTGGACCTGCAACGGCAGCGCCGCGCAGCAGTGGACGTGGACGGCCGGGCGGGACCTGGTGAACCCGCAGGCGAACAAGTGCCTCGACATCACCGGCAACGTCTCCGCCGACGGCACGAAGACGCAGGTCTGGTCGTGCACCGGCGGGGCCAACCAGAAGTGGAACCTGCCGGCCTGACGGCCCGTACGGTCGGCGGCGCCCGGGACAGTGCGCCGCCGACCAGGGGCGGACAGCGCGGGATGGGAAAACTCCCGAACCTGCCCACTCCGGACATCACCTTGCGGGTTTCCCGCGTCGACTGCCGGCAGGTCGTTCATCGTGCCGGGCACGGACGGGCTCGACGTTGACCGCGGCCATCGGCCCGACCCGCCATCGAAAGAAAATTTCGTGGCTGCGGTTGCGGTATGTAGACATTATTCTTGCCGCCGCTTATCGTCACCGCATCGCCCATAGGTACAGATCGATTTAAGGAGTGTGTCGATGGGACAGTTGCGGCGGTGGGCTGGCATTCCGATGGCTCTGTTGGCGGCGGGGATCCTGATCGGCGGTGATCCGGCGAGCGCCGGGGCGGCGCCGAAGCCGGTGCCCCCGACCGTCACCGAGGCCGTGACCAACAAGCTGCTCGGTCAGGCCGAGCGTTCCAGCACGGGTGATGTCGCGACACCGGAAACCCGCGTCACGATCAGCCGGCAGGAGGGGCGGTGGGCGTTCGGCACAGCCGTCGCGGTCGCCCCCCGCAAAAAGGACGCCCACCCGACCGGCTCGGTGTTCATCGCGCGCGCCGATGCCGGACGGTGGCGGGTCGCGTTCGACGGCGAGGCCGACTTCAGCGAACTGGCCGGCGAGTCGCCCCTCGTGTCGGAGCGGGAGCGGCAGGTCTTCAAGACCACGCCGGCCCCCACGTACGCCGGCGGTGACTACCGGACCGGGATGGCCCTGCCGTTCGCGGTCGGCCAGACCTGGACGCTCACCAGCGGCCCGCACGGCTGGGGCGGCAGCGAGTCGCCGTACAGCTCCGTGGACCTCGCCGGCGGCGACCAGGTCGTCCGCGCCGCCCGGGGCGGCACGGCGTACACGATGTGCCAGGGCTGGATCCGGGTGATCCACGACCGGGGCTACTCGACCGACTACTACCACCTGTGGAGCAGCATCTCGGTCAACGGGGCGGCGGTCGGCGCGGGCGCCTACCTGGGCTACACCGGCACCGACGTCACCTGCGGCGGGGCCGCCTACGGCCGGCACGTCCACTTCGGGCTGCGGCAGAACAGCGCGTACGTCCCCATCGCCGGTCACGGCATCGGCAAGTGGGCGTTCGAGAACGGCGCCGCCGCCTACCAGGGTGGCACGCGGCACGGATCGGCCTGGGCCGGGGCCGGCAGCGCCGTCTACAACTACGGCGCGCTCGGCTTCACCCAGGGAGTGGTTGACGCCAACGGCGGTGGGAGCCTCACCCGGCGTGCCGGGCCCGGCACCGGCTACGCCGCGCTCGGATCGGTCGGCGACGGGGCCACCGTCACCATCTCCTGCTCCGCGAACGGAACCTCACATGCCGGGCGGTACGGCACCACGTCGCTCTGGAACCGGCTCAGCGACGGTAGCTGGGTCTCCGACGCGTACCTCTGGACCGGGGTGAACAGCACGATCAACGGCTGGTGCTGATCGCCTGCCCGGCGCGGCGGCGAGCCGTCGCGCCGGGCACGGCACGTCTGGGCAGAACCTCCCCTGACTGTCCAGCCGCGGGAGCAACGACAAGCCGGGACGGACGTGCTGCGTCCGGGCCAGGCGGCGGCGACAACGGCCGGACTGGGACAATGACGGCATGCAGAAGATCTCGCTCGCAGCCCTCGCCCGCCAGCAAGTCGATCGCGCAGCCGACGCCGGTGGCCGGCACACCGCCGATACCGTCTACGGCGGCCACGAGAAGGTGCTACGCCAGACGGTCATCGGCATGAGCGGGGGCGCACGCCTCGCGGAGCATGAGAACCCGGGCGAGGCCACGGTCCAGGTGCTCCACGGCCGGGTCCGCATGATCGCTGGTGAGCAGTCGTGGGAGGCGCGCACCGGTGACCTGCTGATCGTGCCCGACGCACGCCACAGTCTCGAGGCGCTGGAGGATTCCGCGATCCTGCTGACCGTTGCCAAGTTGCCCTGATCCGACGGTGCCGGACAGACCACCGGCAGGCCGGGCCGACGCCCGCCGTCGGTGGCTGCCGGCCATCCAACCGGGGCTCCGTTGGCGGGAATGGATACCCCAGGGGGTATGTTGTGATGGTCGGTCCGGCGAGAAGCACACCTCCGGCAAGGTCGACATCGAGGCCGACCGGATACCCCCCGGGGTAGGTGTACGGTGAGAGGGGAGGTGGTCGAGATGAAGTTGCGTCCCGAGATGACCGGCGAGGCGCTGACCCGCCTGAAGCGAGCGCGAGGGCAGCTCAATGCGGTCATCGAGATGATGGAGAGCGGTCAGGACTGCCGCGAGGCGCTGACCCAGCTCGCCGCGGTGTCGAAGGCGATCGACCGGGCGGGGTACAAGATCATTGCCTCCGGCATGCGGCACTGCTCCGGCGCCCGCGATCGCGGCGAGCAGCCGGAGATGACCGAGGAGGAACTGGAGAAGCTGTTCCTGGCGCTGGCGTGACCCACCAGGGCTGACGCCGACGCCCGGGTGGCGTGTTCGCCGCCGGGGCGGGTAAGCGCCTGTTCGAGTTCGACCAAGGGTGACGACTGTCTCCTGCATACCCCCCGGGGTATGTAGGTAGTGAAAGGAGTAGACGGATGACGGTGCAGGTGTCGGTCCTCGCGACCTCGTCCCTCGGGGACCGCAGCTACCTGGCGACGGACGGCCGGGTGGCGGTGGTGGTGGACCCGCAGCGGGACATCGACCGAATCGTGTATCTCGCGGGTGAGAAGGGTGTGCGGATCACTCACGTGGTGGAGACGCACATCCACAACGACTACGTCTCCGGCGGCCTGCAACTGGCCCGGCTGACCGGCGCGGAGTACCTGGTCTCCGCCGCCGACGAGATGGGCTTCGACCGGATGCCGGTCAACGACGGCGACGAGGTGGCCGTGTCCTACCTGCTGCGGCTGCGGGTGGTCGGCACTCCCGGGCACACCTTCCACCATCTGTCGTACGTGCTGGACGAGGCCGGCGACGGCGGCTGGTCCCCGGTGGGGGTGTTCACCGGCGGGTCGCTGCTGTTCGGCACGACCGGGCGTACCGACCTGCTCGGCCAACAGCACGCCCACACCCTGGCCCACCACCAGCACGAATCGGCGCGGAAGCTGGCCGACCTGCTTCCCGACGGCGCCCAGGTGTGGCCCACCCACGGCTTCGGCAGCTTCTGCTCGGCCAGCCAGGCCGACGCCCCGGAGTCGACCATCGGCCGGGAGAAGCAGGCCAACCCGGCGCTGCGGCTGGCCGCCGACCAGTTCGTCACCGAGACCCTCGCCGGACTGGACGCCTACCCCGCCTACTACGCCCACATGGGAGTGGCCAACGCCGCCGGGCCCGCCCCGGTCGACCTCAGCCCGGTGACCCGGGCCGACGCCACGCAGTTGCGGGGGCGGATCGCTGCCGGGGAGTGGGTGGTCGACCTGCGCCACCGCAAGGCGTACGCGGGCTCGCACCTCGCCGGCACCGTCAGCCTCGGCCTCGACGGGCCCATGTCGACGTGGCTCGGCTGGCTGATCACCTGGGGGGTGCCGATCACCCTCCTGGCGGAGACGCCGGAGCAGGTCGCCGACGCCCAGCGGGAACTGGTCCGCATCGGCATCGACCGCCCGGCCGCCCAGTCCACCGGAGCCCCCGAGCAGTGGGCGGCCGGCCCGGCCGACCTGCGGGAGCTGACCGTCGCCGACTTCCCGGCCCTCGCCGCCGCACAGGCCGGGAACACCCCCGAGGGCCTGCCCGCCCCGCAGGTCGTGCTCGACGTGCGGATGACCAACGAGTGGAAGGCCGGCCACATCGACGGCGCGGTGCACGTGCCGCTGCCCGACCTGCCCACGCGGCTCGGCGACGTGCCGGCCGGCACCGTGTGGGTGCACTGCGGCTCCGGCTACCGCGCCACCGCCGCCGCGTCGCTGCTGGCCAACGCCGGCCGTGAGGTCGTCCTGATCGACGACATGTTCAGCCACGCCGAGCAGGCCGGCGTCCGGATGGCCGCCACCGCCTGACCGAAGCTACTTTCGACGGAGGAAGAATGACCACGACCCCGACCACCCCCTCGACGCTCGACGCGGCCACCCTGCGTGAGCTGATCGCCACCGGGCGGGCGCCCCGGCTGCTCGACGTGCGTACCCCGGGCGAGTTCGAGACCTCGCACATCCCCGGTTCCTACAACGTGCCGCTGGACCTGCTCAAGGAGCACCGCGAGGAGCTGCGCCGCCACCTCGACGAGGACGTCGTGCTGATCTGCCGCTCCGGGGTCCGCGCCGCCCAGGCCGAACGGACCCTCGCCGGGGCCGGTCTAGCCAACCTGAAGGTGCTCGACGGCGGCATCATGGCCTGGCAGGCGGCCGACGCGCCGATCAGCCAGGGAAACCCCCGCTGGGACCTGGAGCGCCAGGTACGCCTGGTCGCCGGATCCGTCGTCCTGGCCAGCGTCCTCGGCTCGGTGTTCGTGCCGCAGCTCAAGTGGGTCGCCGGGTTCATCGGCGCCGGCCTCACCTTCGCCGCAGTGACCAACACCTGCGCGATGGGCATGCTGCTCGGCAAGCTCCCCTACAACCGGGGCGCCAGCTGCGACCTGGACACCGTCGTCGGCCAACTCCGGGAGAGATCGACGGCCGGGCGGCGGGCATGACGGGCAGCCTCGCGCTGACCGTCGGGCTGGCCGTGCTGATCGGGATCAGCCTCGGCCTGCTCGGCGGCGGCGGCTCGATCCTCGCCGTGCCGCTGCTGGTCTACGTCGCCGGCCTGCCGGCCAAGGAGGCCATCGCCACCTCGCTGCTCGTCGTCGGGGTCACCAGCGCGGTTGGCGTGTTACCGCATGCGCGAGCCGGGCGCATCCGGTGGCGCACGGGGCTGATCTTCGGCGTGGCCGGTATGACCGGCGCGTACGCGGGCGGCCGTCTCGCCGGGTTCATCCCGGCCGGGGTGCTGCTCACCGGGTTCGCCCTGATGATGCTGGCCACCGCCATCGCGATGATCCGCGGTCGGCGCGGCGCCGAGAGCCGGCCCGTGGCGCACGAGCTTCCCGTCGGGCCGGTCGTCCTCGACGGTGTCGTGGTCGGCCTGGTCACCGGCCTGGTCGGCGCCGGTGGCGGCTTCCTGGTGGTGCCGGCGCTGGCCCTGCTCGGTGGCCTGCCGATGCCGGTCGCCGTGGGCACCTCGCTGGTCGTCATCGCCATGAAGTCCTTCGCCGGCCTGGCCGGCTACCTGTCCAGCGTCAGCATCGACTGGCGCCTGGCCGCCGTGGTGACCGCCGCGGCCGTCGTCGGCAGCCTGCTCGGCGGCCGGCTCACCGGCCGGATTCCCGAGGACGTGCTACGCAAGGCGTTCGGCTGGTTCGTCGTGGTGATGGGCGTCTTCGTCCTCGCCCAGCAGCTTCCCGACGCGGTGCGGACCAACCCGCTGCTGTGGATCGCGCTCGGCCTGGCCGCCGTGGTGACGGCCGGCGTCACCGTCCGGCAGAACCGCCGGCGGGGCCGGCACACCGCCCGTGAGGCCGTGGTGGCCGGACGGTCGTGACGCGCAGGCAACGTGCCGGGGGGCGATCGTGCGGGTCAGCGGGCGCGCGGCCGGCGGGCCGGGCGCGTGGACGCCGCGGGGCGGGCGGCGGCCGATCGGGGCACTCCGCCGTCGCGCAGCAGCCGGGCCATCGGCAGGGTGGCCGCGCCCATCGCGACCGCGTCGGGCCCGAGCTGGCACAGCTCGATCGAGGCCTGGGCGTACGGCTGGCGCAGCGCGTGCCGTGCGGTGGCCTCCCGGATCCGGGGCAGGAACCGCTCGCCGAGGGCCAGCCCGGCCCACCCGCCGAGCACCACCCGCTCGGGGTTGAACAGGTTGATCAGGGTCGCCACCCCGGCGCCGAGGTAGCCCACGGTCTCGTCGAGCACCGCCTCGGCGGTCTTCGTCGAGGAGCGCAGCAGCTCGCCCAGCGCGCTCTCCTCGTCGCCGCCGGCCGCCGGCCGGCCCCGGTTGGCCTGCCGGTAGCGGTCGAGGATGCCCTCCGCCCCGACGTACGCCTCCAGGCAGCCCAGGTTGCCGCAGCGGCACCGGCGACCGCCGTACGCGATGGTGGTGTGCCCCCACTCGCCGGCGCTGCTGTGCGCGCCCCGGTAGCTCACCCCGTCGGTGATCACGGCAGCGCCCACTCCGGAGCCGACCAGCGCGACGACGGCGTGCCGGGTGCCCCGGCCGGCGCCGAACCACATCTCGGCCTGGCCGAGCGTCTTCGCCCCGTTGTCGACGTGCACGGGGATGTCGGTGCCGGCGCGGAGCATGGCGCCCAGCGGCACTCCCTCCCAGCCGAGCGTCTGGGCGTGCACGACGGCGTCGGCGGTGCGCTCCACCGTCCCGGAGATTGCCACCCCGAGCCCGAGCACCGCGGCGGGGTCGACGCCGGCCTGCTCGGTCACGGCGGTCAGCCCGTGCAGCAGGTGGGCCACCACCGCGTCGGGGTCGGGCTCGGCGGCGGCGATCGGGTACTCCGCCTTGGCCAGGGCGGTCATCGTCAGGTCGAACAGCTCGACCTGGATCCGGGTCTCCCCGACGTCGGCGCCGACCAGGTAGCCGTAGCTGGGGGTCACCCGTAGCAGCACCCGGGGTCGGCCGCCGTCGGACTCGACCGAGCCGGCCTCCTCGACCAGCCCCTCGTCGATCACCTCGCCGACCAGGTTGCTCACGCTGGCCAGGCTCAGCGCGGTGGCCTCCCCCAGCTCGTGCCGACTCAGCGGGCCGTCCAGCCAGATCCGGGTGAGCAGCACCGCGCGGTTGGCGCGACGCATGTCGCGCACGGTGGTGCGTCTGGCGTCCATCGGTCCGGTCCTCCCCCTGGGGCGCCAACGACCGGCACCCCCACCAGCATGCATCAGCAGCACGATTAATGCCATGAACTAAGGTTTGAAGTATGCTGCGGACCGGCCGGCACGCCGGCTCTGCCCGGCCGGCGCCCCGCCCGACGCGCGCCGCCGCGACCACCCCGTCCCAACCACCTCCTGCCGTCCCGCGCCACCCAACCGGAACCCAAGGAGCACGCCCGTGGCCGACCTGACCGCCCTGCCCGCCCACTTCCGCTGGGGCGTGGCGACCTCCGCGTACCAGATCGAGGGCGCCGTCGACGCCGACGGCCGCGCACCCTCCATCTGGGACACCTTCTGCCAAGTGCCCGGCGCGATCGACAACGGCGACACCGGCGACGTCGCCTGCGACCACTACCGGCGCTGGCCCGAGGACGTCGCCCTCATGCGCGGGCTCGGTGTCGACGCGTACCGGTTCTCGGTGGCCTGGCCCCGGGTGCTGCCCGAGGGCACCGGCCGGGTCAACCAGGCCGGGCTGGCCTTCTACGACCAACTGGTCGACGCCCTGCTGGAGGCCGGCATCCGGCCGTTCGTCACGCTCTACCACTGGGACCTGCCGCAGGCCCTGCAGGACCGGGGCGGCTGGCCGGCCCGGGACACCGCGTACGCCCTGGCCGACTACGCGGCCGTGGTGGCCGGCGCGCTCGGCGACCGGGTGCGCGACTGGACGACGATCAACGAGCCGCTCTGCTCGGCCTGGATCGGCCACCTGGAGGGCCGGATGGCCCCCGGCGACACCGACCTGGCGCTGGCCGTCCCCGCCGCCCACCACCTGCTGCTCGGACACGGCCTGGCAACCGCGGCGATCCGCGCGAACGCCGCCGAGCCCGCCTCCGTCGGCGTGGTGTGCAACCTCAGCCCGATCGAACCGGCCAGCGACCGCCCCGAGGACGTCGCCGCCGCCGTCCGCGCCGACGGGCACGTCAACCGGTGGTGGCTGGACCCGCTCTTCGGCCGCGGGTACCCCGCCGACATGCTGGAGGTGTACCGCACCGCGCCGCCGGTCCGCCCCGGTGACCTGGAGACGATCGCCACCCCGCTGGAGTTCTTCGGGCTCAACTACTACTTCCGGCAGCGGGTCGTCGCAGACCCGGACGGTCCCCCGCCGTACGCCCGCCAGGTGCCGGTGCCCGGCGCGGCCGAGACGGCGATGGGCTGGGAGACCCACGCGGCGGGCCTGGAGCAGCTGCTGGTGCGCCTCGCCGAGGAGTACGACGCCGGCCCGGTACACGTCACGGAGAGCGGCTCCGCCTGGCCGGACCGGGTGAACCCGGACGGCACCGTCGACGACCCGGAGCGCACCCGTTACCTGGAGGAGCACCTCGCGGCGTGCGCCGCAGCGGCCCGGCGGGGTGTGGACGTGGCCGGCTACTTCGCCTGGTCGCTGCTGGACAACTTCGAATGGGCGTACGGCTACGACAAGCGGTTCGGCCTGGTCCACGTCGACTACGCCACCCAGCGGCGCACGGTCAAGGCCAGCGGCCGACGGTACGCCGACCTGATCCGCGCCCACCGCAGCGTGCTGGCCTGACCGCCGAGCCGGCCGGGACAAAGGTGGCCCGCGGAGCACAACGCTCCGCGGGCCACCGTCACGATCGGTACACCGCCAGGGTCAGAGCAGGCCGAGACCCTGCACGGCCGCGCGCTCCTCCTGGAGCTCGGCCACGGACGCGTCGATGCGCTGCCGGGAGAACTCGTCGACGTCCAGGCCCTGCACGATCTCGAACCGGCCGTCGCGGGCGACCACCGGGAACGACGAGATCAGGCCCGCCGGCACCCCATAGGAGCCGTCGGAGACGATCGCGGCCGAGGTCCAGTCGCCCTCCGGCGTGCCGTTGATCCAGTCGTGCACGTGGTCGATCGCGGCGGACGCGGCCGACGCAGCCGACGACGCCCCCCGTACCTCGATGATCTCGGCACCGCGCTTGGCGACGCGGGGGATGAACTCGTCGGCCAGCCAGGACCGGTCGTCGATCAGCTCGGCCACCGGGCGGCCGTCGACCTCGGCGTGGAAGACGTCCGGGTACTGGGTGGCCGAGTGGTTGCCCCAGATCGTCAGCTTCTTCACCTGCGCGACGGTGACCTGGAGCTTGCGGGCGAGCTGCGCGATCGCCCGGTTGTGGTCCAGCCGGGTCATCGCGGTGAAACGGTCCGCGGGCACGTCGGGGGCGTGCGCCTGGGCGATGAGGGCGTTGGTGTTGGCCGGGTTGCCCACCACGAGCACCTTGATGTCCGGTGCGGCGCCGGCGTTGATCGCCTCGCCCTGAGGCTTGAAGATGCCGCCGTTGGCCGCCAGCAGGTCCCCGCGCTCCATCCCCTTGGTACGGGGCCGCGCGCCGACGAGCAGCGCCACGTTGGCACCCTCGAACGCCCGCTTCGGGTCGTCGAAGACGTCCACGCCGGCCAGCAGCGGGAACGCACAGTCGTCCAGCTCCAGGGCGGTGCCCTCGGCCGCGCGCACCGCAGCCGGGATCTCCAGCAGCCGGAGCTTCACCCGCCTCCCGCCACCGAGCAGTTGCCCGGACGCGATCCGGAACAGCAGCGCGTAGCCGATCTGTCCAGCTGCGCCGGTGACGGTAACGGTAAGGGGCGTCTCTGCCATCAGGGCTTCTCCTGCCGAAGGGACGATCGGTGCCGATCAGGGGCGCAGTCACCATATCGCGAGTCCCGAAACGCAGGCTCAGCAGCGCCTGGTGGCCCCGGTCACCTCCCCGCCGACCGGTTCCGAACAGGACGTGCCGGGCGGGCGCCCGCGCCGCGGCCCGGCGCGGACGCCCACGACGGTCAGCGGTCGGCCGCCACCGGCAGGCCGCTCTCGCGCGGCAGCAGCGCCACGGCGGTGAGCAGCACGGCCGAGCCGACGACCAGGTTCACCGTGAGCCGCTCACCGAGCAGCGCGACCGCCAGGACGGCGGCGGCCAGTGGCTCCAGCAGCACGACCACCGCGGCGGTCCCGGCCGGGACGGTGGCCAGCCCGGCGAAGTACCACCGGTACGCCAGCAGGGTGGGCACCACGCCGAGAAACACCAGCCAGCCGAGCACCGGCAGCGCCGCGCCGGTACGCGGCCAGACGCCCTCGGCCAGGGCGAACGGCAACAGGACCAGCAGGCCGGCGGCGAACGAGACGGCGTCGGCCTGCCCACCGCCGGCGGCCCGGGTGTACAGGGTGACCCCGCTGTAGCCGAGCGCGGACAGCAGCGCCGCGCCGACGCCCCACGCCTGCCCCGACCCGGTGTTCACCGGCCCACCGACGAGCAGGGCCAGCCCGGCGAGGGCGACGGCGATCACGAGCACGCCGCGCCGGCCGGGCCGCTCACCGAGCAGCACCCGGGCGCCGACGGTGACGAACACCGGCCCGGCCCCGAGCGTGACCAGAGTGCCGAGCGCCAGCCCGGCGTGGTCCACGGCGGCGAAGTACGCGCCCTGGTAGCCGGCCATGCCGACCCCGAGCACCACCGCCGTCCGGCGGGGCGTGGTGGACCGGGTTGCGCCCGGGCGGCAGGCGCAGGCCAGGACGAGCACGAGTGCGGCGACGGCGACCCGCCAGAAGGAAACGGCCAGCGGGCCCAGCCCGCTGGTCCGGAACAGCACCGCCGCCGCGGCGCCGCCCGCGCCCCAGGCGACGGCGGCGGACGAGATGAGGACGAGGTCGCGCCGGTACGGCGCGACGGTACGTGTGGTCATGGGGGGACAACTCCGTGATGGAAGCCGGAAAGAGACGGTCCGCGGGTACGCGGGCGGCGTCCATCGACCGGGCGGGCGGGCCCGTCCGGTGTGGAGTGCGTCAGATGGTGCCGCCCGCTAGCGGACGGGCGGCGGCAGGATCGTCATCGGCCTCATGGCTTCGCACCCTAACCGATTCCCACCGACGCGACGACGGGCCGCTCCCGGGGGAGCGACCCGTCGTCGTGGGTCCGGGCGGGTGTACGCCCGTCAGGTCATCTCGTCGTAGCGGCGGTCGATCGGCGTCGGGGCGGCGACCGGTTCCGGCGTGCCGATCGAGTCGGCGGCCTCGACCCGCTGGCCGGGGGCGACCGGATCGTCGTCGAGCTCCAACGGCGACACCTCGTCGTCGTCGATCCCGGCGTAGACCTCCTTGCCCCGCCCACGCCGCCGGTCGTTGAGGAACGCCACGCCGACCGCGCCGAAGTACAGCGCGGTCAGGCAGAGGGCCAGGGCCGTCATGCCGAACGGGTCCGGCGTCGGGGTGACCACGGCGGAGAAGGCGAAGAACACGAAGACCGCGATCCGCCACCAGCTGAGCAGCCGCTTCGCGCTGGCCAGCCCGACGAAATTGAGCATCAGCACGATGAGCGGGAACTCGAACGCCACCCCGAAGAGCAGGATCAGGTTGGTGACGAACGAGATGTACCGGGTCACCTCGAGGGTCGTCGCGATGTCGTCGCCGGAGATGTTGAGCAGGAACTCCAGCCCCTTCGTGGTGACGAAGAAGGCCAGCACCGCGCCGGCGGCGAACAGCGGGGCCGCGAGCGACGTGAAGATGTACGCGTACCGGCGCTCGTGCCGGTGCAGGCCCGGGGCGATGAACGCCCACAGCTGGTAGAGCCAGACCGGAGCGGCGATGATCAACCCGACCCAGAGGCCGATCTTCAGGTTGAGCAGGAAGACGTCGGCGACGCCGAGCTGCACGAAGTTGCACTTGCCCGTGACCGGGTCGATCGACGCCGGAAGGTCGCAGTACGGCTTCGACAGCAGCTTCCGCACCGGCTCCGCCAGCCAGATGCCGAAGCCGAAGCCGACGAGCAGGGCCAGGGACGCCCGGAACAGCCGGTTGCGCAGCTCACGGACGTGCTCGATGAGGGTCATCGAGCCGTCGGAGGCCCGTTCGAAGGTGCTCGGACCACGTTTACGCAGGGCGAAGGCCACGGTGGTGGGCCCTTCGGTCAGTTGTCGCGGACGCGCTGCACCGGGTCGATGACCGGCTGCTGCGGTGCCTGCGGCGGGGCGTAGGGCTGCTGCTGCGGCTGGACATGGGGCTGCTGCGCGTACGGCTGCTGGGGCTGCTGCCCGGCGGCCTGCGGCGGCAGCGGCTGGTAGGCGGCCTGGGCGTCGGCCTTCTCCGCCAGGTCACGGTCGTCGTCGTGCAGGCTCTTCGTCTCGGCCTTGATGATCCGCAGCGAGCGGCCCAGCGAACGGGCCGCGTCCGGGAGCCGCTTCGCACCGAACAGCAGGATCAGCACGACCACGAGTACGGCGATGTGCCACGGCTTGAGGGCACCCATGGGAAGCTCCAGTCGCTCTGTGTCGTCTCTGAGGGGTGTACCGGAGCCCATCGTACGTGCGTGAGGGCCCGTTGCCACCCGCCGGGCCGCTGGTGGTCACGGCCGGTCGGTGAAGTCTTGACCAACCCCGCTCGTCCCGTCAACCACCGGCGGCCGACCGTTTCTGCGCGCTATCGCCCCAAACGCGCGGCGATCGCGCACCGGACGACCGCCGCCGATCAGTGGCCGCGCTTGGCCTTGATCACCGCGACCCGCTGCTGGGTGACGGTCACCTGGCCCTGGAGGGCCTCCGCGCGCTCCTGGAGGGCCTCCGCGCTGACCTGCAAAGCCTCCGCCTCGGCCTGGCGCCTCTGCAACGCCACCGCGGCCCGCCGCAGCCGGGGCAGCCGCGCCACCACCGGCCGCACGGCCAACGCCAGCACCACGAGCGCGAACAGCACCACCGCCACCACGATCCACGTCACCACGGCGGCCAGCCTACCGGGATCCCACGGACCCCGCCGGGG
This sequence comes from Micromonospora sp. NPDC020750, assembly GCF_044334565.1. NCBI lineage: Bacteria > Bacillati > Actinomycetota > Actinomycetes > Micromonosporales > Micromonosporaceae > Micromonospora > Micromonospora sp. NPDC020750. The sequence continues at coordinate 110,105 of NZ_JBIRTH010000004.1, read as the reverse complement.
TGGCGTCGGGAGTGGCGTACGCCTCCAGGGCGGCGACCGCCTGGGCACGGACCTGCTCGGCCAGCTCCCCCGGGGCCACCACGGTGACGTCCGGGCCCAGCCCCAGCACGAACCGACGGGCCCAGCCGAGGTCGGTCACCCGCAGCGACACCAGCCACTGCTCGCCGTCGCCGGCCTCGACCCGCTCGCACGGGTAGTACTCGGTGATCCACCGCTCGCCCCGGCCGATCCGCAGGGTGATCAGCGGCAGGTCCGGCGAGGGCCGGAACACTCCCTCGGAGAGGTCGTACGGGCGGGCCTGCGGCGGCGCCGCCGCCGGCTCGTCCAGCTCGGTCACCGCGTCGATCCGGTCGACCCGGAACAGCCGCACCGCCTCCGCGCGGCGGCACCACGCCTCCGCGTACGCCCGGCCGCCCACCATCAGCATGCGCAGTGGGTCGATCACCCGCTCGGTGCTCTCGTCCCGGGCAGCGGTGTAGTAGGTGATCCGCAGCGCCCGGCCCCGCGCCACGGCGGCACGCAGCTCCTCGACCCGCCGGCTGTCAACGGGGAGGCGCACCTCGACCGGGGCGGCGACCAGGTCACCGGCCGCATCCTCGATCTTGGCGAGGGCCCGCTCCACGGCCTCCCGGTTGGTCACCCCCGGGGTCTCCGCCAGCATCCGCAGCGCCACCACCAGGGCGAGGGCCTCGTCCGGGGTCAGCCGCAGCGGCCGGTCGATCCCGGCGTCGTAGGTGATGGTCACCCGGTCGCCGTCGAAAGCCATGTCGATCAGGTCACCCGGGCCGTACCCGGGCAGGCCGCACACCCACAGCAGCTCCAGATCCTCCCGCAGCTGCCGCTCGGTGACCCCCAGGTCCCCGGCCGCCTCGGCGATCTCGATCCCCGGGCGGGCCAGCAGGTAGGGCACCAGGTTCAGCAGCCGGGCCAGCCGGTCCGCCGAGGCCCGGTTGCCGCCGGGGCGCGCAGCCGCCGAGCGGGCGGCGGGACGGGTCATCGGGCACCTCCGGTCACGGTCAGCTCCTCGTGCCGGGCGGCGATCTCCTTGAGCCGCTGGATGACCGCCTCGCGCACCTCCGGCGGATCCACCACCCGCACGTCCGGGCCGTACCCCACCAGCTGCCGGGCCAGGGACTCCGGGTCGGCGTACGGCAGGACCAGCCGGTCGCCGTCCGGCCCGGACGCGGCCTCCACCGCCCAACGGCGCAGCCCCACCGCGCGCCCCGATGCGACCAGCACGGTCGCCCGCCCGGTGCGTTCCACCGGCCCCGACCAGCGGGCCACGTGGCTGATCAGGTCCACCCCCGCCGGCGGCTGGTAGCCGCCCGGCGCGCCGGCCACCCGGACGGTGCCGACGACCCGGGAGAGCCGGAAGCAGCGGGTCGCCGCCCGGTCCAGGTCGTGGCCCACCACATACCACCGGCCGCGCCAGCAGACCACCCCCCACGGCTGCAACCGGCGGCGGGTCGGGGCGTCCCGGTCGGGCACCCGGTAGTCGAAGCTCACCTCGCGGCGGTCCCGGGCGGCGGCGGTCAGCGGCGCGAACGCCGGGTCGACCGTGACCATCGGCTCCAGGCCCAGAGTGGCCTGCGGGTCCACGTCCACCCCGGCGGCACGCAGCTTCGCCAGCCCGGACGACGCCGCGGCGGCCAGCCCGGCGTGCTGCCACAGCCGCGCGGCGATGCCCACCGCGGCGGCCTCGTCGGGCTCCAGCGGGATGTCCGGCAGCGCGTACTCCCGGTGGGCGATCCGGTAGCCGGGCTCGGCGTCGAAGACGCTCGCCGTGCCGGTCTCCAGCGGCACCCCGAGCTCCCGCAGCTCGGCCTTGTCCCGCTCGAACTTGCGCTGGAACGCTTCGTGATCCTTCGCGTCGTCCGGATCGTGCTCGTAGCCGGGCACGGTCGCGGCGATCTGCGCGGCGGTCAGGAACCGTCGCGTCGACAACAGGCAGATCACCAGGTTGACCAGGCGTTCGGTGCGGGTCCGCGACACGGGGTGAACGCTAGCAGCCCGCGCGGCACGCCCGTGCACCCGCGCAGGCGCGTCGCGCCTACGCCTCCGACGGTGACCCTCCGTCTCCGGGCGGGGACCTCGACGCGGTCATATGGTGACCCCATGTCGGAAGCGGACGTCAACGCCGAGAGTGTCGGCACCGTGGTGGTGGCGGGCGCGGCGAACCTCGCCATCGCCGTGGCGAAGCTGGCGGCCGGCCTGATCTCCGGCTCCGCGGCCATGCTCTCCGAGGCCGCCCACTCGGTCGCCGACACCACCACCGAGGCGCTGCTCTACCTGGCGCTGCGCCGGGGCGCACGCCCCGCCGACGTCCGGCACCCCTTCGGGTACGGCAAGGAGAGCTACGTCTGGGCCTTCCTCGCCGCGCTGTTCACCTTCGTCGCCGGCGCGGGCTTCGCCATCACCCACGGCGTCACCACCATCCTGGTGCACGAGCACAGCGGCAACTACCTCGTCTCGTACGTCGTGCTGGCGGTCTCGTTCGCCATCGAGTCGATCTCCCTGGCCCGGGCGGTGCGACAGATCCGCCGCGAGTCGCGGCGCTGGCGCACCACCCCCCGGCGGTTCCTGCGGCTCACCGCCGACACCACCGTCAAGGCCGTCTTCCTGGAGGACAGCGCCGCCCTCGTCGGCCTGCTGCTGGCCGCAGCCGGCCTGACCCTGTCGCACTGGACCGGCGACGAGCTCTACGACGGTCTCGCCTCCATCGCCATCGGCGTGCTCCTGCTGGTCGTGGCCGTCACCCTCGCCAAGGCCAACATCTCCCTGCTGGTCGGCCGGGCCATCCCCGAGCGGCTGCGCCTGGAGATCGAGCAGGAGCTCAACGGGCTGCCCGCCGTCGAGCGCATCGACACCCTGCTCACCATGCAGCTCGGCCCGGACGACATCCTGGTCGCCGCGAAGGTCGACTTCCGGGACGAGGCCACCGGCGCCGTCATCGAGGCCGCCGCCGACGAGGCCGAGCGGCGCCTCATCGACCGCTACCCGGAGATCGGCTACGTCTTCCTCGACCCCACCCCCTCCCGACCCGAGGCCCGGCACCGCCGCGCCCGGCACACCCAGGAGGACCCCTCTCCCTGACCCCGCCGTGGCGGCACGCACCCGGGGGTCGCTAGCGTGCCGGGCATGGTGCGATGGCGGGCGGGAACCGTGACGGCGCTGCGGCGGGAGTGGACCGGCGCGGTGGAGCTGGACGTCGAGCTGACCGACGGCGGCACCATGCGGGCCCTGGCGTACCCGGAGCTGGTCGGCCGGCCCGTGCCCGGCGACCGGGTGCTGCTCAACGCGGGCGCACTGCTGATGGGCCTCGGCACCGGCGGGTACGCGCTGGTCGTGGCGCTGCCCGACCGGCTGCCGGCGGATCCGGCCGAGGCGGGCGACACCCGCGACGCCGGGCACCTGGTCAAGGCCCGCTACACCCCGCTGCAACCGATCCTGCTCGGCGTCGACGAGGAGGCCAGCCCGCACCGGGCGGCCCTGGAAACCGCCGAGGACGTCGCCGGGCTGCCGGTGGTCACCGCCGACCTGCACTCCGCCCTGCCGGCGATCCTCGCCGGGGTTCGCGCCGACGCCCCCGACGCCCGGGTGGCATACGTGCTCACCGACGGCGGGGCGCTGCCGGCGTGGTTCTCCCGCACCCTCGACGGACTGCGCGACCAACTCGTCGGCACGGTCAGCGTCGGGCAGGCGTTCGGCGGCGACCTGGAGGCCACCACCGTGCACAGCGGCCTGCTCGCCGCCCGGCACGTCCTCGCCGCCGACGTGGTCATCCTCGCCCAGGGCCCCGGCAACCTCGGCACCGGCACCCGGTGGGGGTACTCGGGGGTGGCCGTCGGCGAGGCGGTCAACGCGATCGCCGCCCTCGGCGGGCGGCCGGTCGGCTCGCTGCGGATCTCCGACGCCGATCCCCGCCCCCGGCACCGCGGGGTGTCCCACCACAGCCTCACCGCGTACGGCAGGGTGGCACTCGCCCCGGCGGACCTGGTCGTGCCCGACGGCCTGGCCCCGGACCTGGCCCGGGACGTGGATGCCGCGCTGGCCCCGCTCGCCGGGCGGCACCGGATCGTCCGGGTGCCCACCGACGGGCTCGACGCCGCGCTGCGCGTCAGCGCCGTGCCACTGTCCACGATGGGCCGCGGCCTGGACGCCGACCACGCCTACTTCCTGGCCGCCGCCGCCGCCGGGCGGCACGCCGCCGCGCTCGCCCGCTGAGGCCGCGAGGACAGCAGGGCCGTCAGGGATAGGCAGGGCGGCGGGGCCATCAGGGTTGGGCAGGACGGCGGGGCCGTCAGGGCGGCGGAGGTGGCAGGGCGGCGGGCCGTCGATCCAGGCGGGCCGTCAGACCAGGAAGATCAGCGCCAGCCAGCCGCCGACGATCACCGCCAGCGTGACCGCCAGCACCCAGGTCGGCACCTTGTAGTCGCCACGCCGGTTGCGCTCGACCTCGGCCCGGATCTTCTCGCGCCGGCGCTCGACCCAGTTCAGCTTCTCGGCGCCGCGATCGCGCTCGGGAGGTTCAGACATCGTCATGGCAGGGCCAGCCTACCCGGCGGGCCCCCGCCCGCCGCGGCCAGCGCCGCGGACGGAGGACCGGCCGGTCACATGCTGGCGATCAGGCGCTCCACCCGCTCGTCGTACGCCCGGAACGGGTCCTTGCACAGCACAGTGCGTTGCGCCTGGTCGTTGAGCTTCAGGTGCACCCAGTCGACGGTGAAGTCCCGCCGCTTCTCCTGCGCGTGCCGGATGAACTCGCCCCGCAGCCGGGCCCGGGTGGTCTGCGGAGGAGTCTCCTTGGCCTCGAAGATCTCCGGGTCCGTGGCCACCCGGTCCACCTCCCCGCGCCGCTCCAGCAGCCCGTACAGGCCCCGCCCGCGCCGCACGTCGTGGTACGCGAGGTCCATCTGCGCCACCCGGGGGTGCGACAGCGGCAGGTCGTGCTTGCGCTGGTACCGCTCGATCAGCCGCAGCTTCGACACCCAGTCGATCTCCCGGGACACCGGCTCCAGGTCACCGGTCTCCACCGCGCTCAGCACCCGGCCCCACAGCTCCACCACCCGCTTGGCCGTCTGGTCCCCGCCGCGTCGCTCCACGAACTCGGTCGCCTTCGCCAGGTACTCCTGCTGGATCTCCAGGGCGCTGACCTCCTTGCCGGAGGACAGCCGCACCTTACGCCGGCCGGTGATGTCGTGCGACACCTCGCGGATCGCCCGGATCGGGTTCTCCAGCGTCAGGTCCCGCATCACCACCCCCGCCTCGATCATCCGCAGCACGATGTCCGCGGAGCCGACCTTCAGCAGGGTGGTGACCTCGTTCATGTTCGAGTCGCCGACGATGACGTGCAGCCGCCGGTACCGCTCCGCGTCCGCGTGCGGCTCGTCGCGGGTGTTGATGATCGGCCGGCTCCGGGTGGTCGCCGACGACACGCCCTCCCAGATGTGCTCGGCGCGCTGGGACAGGCAGTACACCGCGCCACGGGGCGTCTGCAGCACCTTGCCCGCGCCGCAGATCAACTGCCGGGTGACCAGGAACGGGATCAGCACGTCCGCCAGCCGGCCGAACTCGCCGTGCCGGGAGACCAGGTAGTTCTCGTGGCAGCCGTAGGAGTTCCCGGCCGAGTCGGTGTTGTTCTTGAACAGGTAGATCTCGCCGGCGATGCCCTCGTCGTGCAGCCGCTTCTCCGCGTCGATGAGCAACCCCTCCAGGATCCGCTCCCCCGCCCGGTCGTGGGCCACCAGGTCCACCACCGAGTCGCACTCCGGGGTCGCGTACTCCGGGTGGGAGCCGACGTCCAGGTAGAGGCGGGCGCCGTTGCGCAGGAACACGTTGCTCGACCTGCCCCACGACACCACCCGACGGAACAGGTATCGCGCGACCTCGTCAGGGGACAGCCGCCGCTGCCCGCGGTAGGTACAGGTGACGCCGTACTCGGTCTCGAGGCCGAAGATTCGCCGCTCCATGATGTGACATTAGCCCTCTCAGGCCCCGAATGGGCAGGGCTGACCGCCCCGGAGCCCGACCAGCCGGCGGGTACGGCGCCGGCCCGCCCGCCATCCGCCGGGGCGTCGGTGGGCGGTTGGGTCCCCGCCGACACGTCCGGGCCGCTGGGGTGGTGTCCGGACACACGCGACCGGCCGCCCCCTGAGGGGACGGCCGGTCGCGTGACGGTGCCGTCGGCCGGGACTGGCGGCCTACTTCTCGGGCGTGTCGTCCGCCCGCTGACCCTCCAGGTCCGCCGAGCCGGCCGAGGTGGTCGGCTTCTTCGCCTCCTCGGTCGGCGTGGCCGGATGCTCCGGGCGCTCCTCGGTCGACGCCGAGTCGTTCGCCGCGTCGGCGTCCGCGTCCAGCAGGGTGATCAGGGCCGCCCCGGTGATCCGCCGGAACGTCCGGCCCACCCGGCCCCGGTCCAGGACCGCAACCTCAAGCTGGTTGGCCGCGATCGTGCGGGCCGCGCCGCCCTCGCCGCCGACACTGCTCAGCGCCGCCAGGGCCAGCCGGACCGCCTCGCCGAGCGACATGTCCGGACGGTGCTGCGACTTGAGCGAACCGGAGATCGCGTCGGCCTGCCCGCCCATCGCCATCCGGCCCGGCTCGTCGTTGACCGAGCCGTCGTAGGTCAGCCGGTAGAGGGCGTCGTCCTGCGGCGTCGCGCCCACCTCGGCCACGCAGATCTCCACCTCGAACGGCTTCGACTGCTCGGTGAAGATGGCGCCGAGGGTCTGCGCGTACGCGTTGGCCAGCGCCAGGCCGGTGACGTCGCGCCGGTCGTAGCTCAGGCCGTTGAGGTCGGCCATCCGGACCCCGGCACGGCGCAGGTTCTCGAACTCGTTGTACCGGCCGACGGCGGCGAAGCCGATCCGGTCGTAGATCTCGCTGACCTTGTGCAGGGTGCTGGAGAGGTTCTCCGCGACGAAGAGCACCCCGCCGGAGTAGCTCAGCACGACCGCGCTGCGGCCCCTGGCGATGCCCTTGCGGGCCAGCTCGGAGCGGTCGCGCATGATCTGCTCGGGCGAGGCGTAGAACTGCATGGCCACGGCGGCGGTTCTCCTTCTGGGCGCTGTGCTGACGACTGCTGACTGGGCGGGGGCGGGCTCAGCCGCCCGGGTTCTCCATCCGGCCGGCGACCACGGCCTCGGCGACGGCGGCCGTCTCGGCGTCGGTGAGCCGGTGGGTGCCCTCCGCCGTCGCGGTCATCACCACCGGGTAGATCCGACGGGTCAGGTCCGGCCCGCCGGTCGCCGTGTCGTCGTCGGCCGCGTCGTAGAGCGCCTCGACCGCGAGCCGCGCCGCGTCGTCGATCGACAGGCCGGCGCGGAAGCGCTTCTTCAGCGCGGACCGGGCGAAGATCGAGCCGGAGCCGATCGCGTCGTAGCCGGTCTCCTCGTAGGGGCCACCGGTTACGTCGAAGCTGAAGATCCGGCCGGCCCGCGCCGGGTCGCTCGCGGCCAGGTCGAAGCCGGCGAACAACGGGATGACCGCGAGGCCCTGCATGGCCGCGCCCAGGTTGCCGCGGATCATGGAGGCCAGCCGGTTGGCCTTGCCGTCGAGCGAGAGCATCGCGCCCTCGATCTTCTCGTAGTGCTCAAGCTCCACCTGGAACAGTCGCATCAGCTCGATGCCGATGCCCGCGGTGCCCGCGATGCCGACCAGCGAGTAGGCGTCGGCCGGGTGCACCTTCTCGATGTCGCGCTGGGCGATCAGGTTGCCCATGGTGGCCCGGCGGTCGCCGGCCAGCACCACGCCGCCGGCGGCCGAGATGGCCACGATGGTGGTCGCGTGCGGCGCCAGGTCGGCGGCCATGCCCGGGGGCAGCGGCCGGCGGCCGGGCAGCATCTCGGGAGCGGCCCTGCTCAGGAATGTGGTGAAGGAGGACGTCCCCGCGTTGGTGAACACATCTGGTAGACGCCCGGATGGATCAAAGCCCGCTGCCACGTGGTTCCTCTCAGGTACGTGATCGCCCTGGCCAGCCTCGTGGGACTGTCACGGAACTGGCCAAGACCACCGTTGCAGTTGAAGCAGAGTATCCCGCGCGATGATCCCGCGCGATGATCGTGGTCCAGATGTTCCGTATCGGGATCGCCACGCAGGGGCACGGCCGCCGCCGGTCATCGAACCGCTCGTGTGGCACCCACACGCGACGCCGCCGACCGCTGCCCGGACGCCCGGCGCGGTCAGCTGTCGGCGTCCACGACCCTCGCGCGAGGTGAGTCACTCCCGGGCAAAGCAGACATTCCGCCTATTGCCCGCCTTTCTGGACGTAACCCCTCACGAACTCCTCGGCGTTCTCCTCCAGGACGGAGTCGATCTCGTCGAGCAGGTCGTCGACGTCCTCGGTGATCTCGGCGTGCCGCTCGGCGACCTCCGGGTTCGCCTCGGTGGTGACGTCCTCGATCTCCTCGCCCTGCCGGGCCTTGCCCGACTGCGACTGCCCGCCGCTGTCATGAGTGGCCATTGCCGCCTCCTCCACGATCGTCTCCGATGAACTTACCTCGCGGGAATGACGAAAAGCCCGTCGCGCGCCGGCTTCTCCGGCGCGCGACGGGCTTTTGTCCCGGCGGGTCAGCCGCCGGTCAGCGTCTCCAGCAGATCCTTGGCGCTGACGCACCGGTCGAACAGCGCACCCACGTGCGCGCGGGTGCCCCGCTCGGGCTCCATCATCGGCACCCGCACCAGCGACTCCCGGCCCACGTCGAAGATGACCGAATCCCAGCTCGCGGCCACCACCTCCGAGGCATACTGCGCCAGGCAACGGCCCCGGAAGTAGGCCCGGGTGTCCTCCGGCGGCTCGGTCATCGCGGTACGGGTCTGCTCGTCGGTCAGCAGCGTCTTCATCGAGCCGCGCTGCACCAGCCGGTGGTAGAGCCCCTTCTCCGGCCGCACGTCGGAGTACTGCAGGTCGACCAGCTGGAGCTTGTGCGCACCCCAGCCGAGCTTCTCCCGCTCCCGGTAGCCCTCCAGCAGCCGCAGCTTCGCCACCCAGTCCAGCTCGTCGGCGCACAGGAACGCGTCGCGGCCGAGCCGGTCCAACACGCTCTCCCAACGGTCCAGCACGTCGTTGGTCTGCGCGTCGGCGTCCGCGCCGTACCGGTCGTCCACGAAGGACCGCACCCGCTCGAAGTACGCCCACTGCACGTCCAGGGCGGTCAGCCGCCGCCCGTCGCGCAGCCGCATCCGGTGATTCAGCGACGGGTCGTGGCTGACCGCGCGCAGCTCCGAGACCGGGTCGGCGATGCCCAGGTCCGGCCCGAGCGCCTTCTCCTCGATCATGGTGAGGATCAGGGCCGTGGTGCCGACCTTCAGGTACGTGGAGATCTCCGACAGGTTCGCGTCGCCGATGATGACGTGCAGCCGGCGGTACTTGTCGGCGTCGGCGTGCGGCTCGTCCCGGGTGTTGATGATCGGCCGCTTGAGGGTGGTCTCCAGCCCGACCTCGACCTCGAAGAAGTCGGCGCGCTGGGAGATCTGGAAGCCACTGGCGCCGCCGTCCTGGCCGATGCCGACCCGGCCCGCACCGCAGACGATCTGCCGGGTGACGAAGAACGGCGTCAGGTACGCCACGATGTCGGAGAACGGCGTCTGCCGGCGCATCAGGTAGTTCTCGTGGGTGCCGTAACTGGCGCCCTTGTTGTCGGTGTTGTTCTTGTACAGGTGGATGGGCTGGGTGCCCGGGATGGTGGCCGCCCGGCGGGACGCCTCGGCCATCACCCGCTCCCCTGCCTTGTCCCACCGCACCACGTCCAGGGGGTTGGTCACCTCCGGTGTGGAGTACTCCGGGTGGGCGTGGTCGACGTAGAGCCGGGCACCGTTGGTGAGTATCACGTTGGCCAGTCCCAGGTCCTCGTCGGCGAGGGCCTCGGCGGGGTCGTACGCGGCACCGGAGTAGGTGAAGCCGCGGGCGTCGCGCAGCGGCGACTCCTCCTCGTAGTCCCAGCGCGCCCGGCCGCCCCGGTTGAGTTCGGGGCGAGCCCCGTAGGCGTTGACCACCTGGGACGAGGTGATCATCGGGTTGGCGCCTGCCTGGCCGGGCACGGAGATGCCGTACTCGACCTCGGTGCCCATGATCCGTCTTACGCTCATCGACCTACCCGCTCCACTCGCCGACCCGGTCCCCCGTCATGTCGAGCGTAGTCCGCGCCGCGCGGTGCGGGGGTGTGGCGGGCGGGCCACGTCGGGTGTCGCCCGAGGACGGTCCGGGGCGGTGGGACGCGACGGGGCCCGCGACAGTGGTGTCGCGGGCCCCGCAGCGTGCTGGTCGGCCTACAGGTACTGACCGGTGTTGCTGGCGGTCTCGATCGCCCGGCCGGCCTCCGTGCCCTTTCCGCCGGAGACGAGCGTACGGATGTAGACGATCCGCTCGCCCTTCTTGCCGGAGATCCGGGCCCAGTCGTCCGGGTTGGTGGTGTTGGGCAGGTCCTCGTTCTCCCGGAACTCGTCGACGCAGGCGTCGAGGAGGTGCTGCAGGCGCAGGCCCTTGCGACCGGAGCTGAGGAACTCCTTGATGGCCATCTTCTTGCCCCGGTCGACGATGTTCTGGATCATCGCGCCGGAGTTGAAGTCCTTGAAGTAGAGGACTTCCTTGTCACCGTTGGCGTAGGTCACCTCGAGGAAGCGGTTGTCCTCGGTCTCGGAGTACATCCGCAGCACGACCGCGTCGATCATCGCCGCGACGGTGGCCTGGGGATCGCCGCCGTGCTCGGCCAGGTCGTCGCCGTGCAGCGGCAGCCCGGTGAGGATGTACTTCGAGAAGATGTCCTTGGCCGCCTCGGCGTCCGGCCGCTCGATCTTGATCTTCACGTCGAGCCGGCCGGGTCGCAGGATGGCCGGGTCGATCATGTCCTCCCGGTTGGAGGCGCCGATGACGATGACGTTCTCCAGGCCCTCCACGCCGTCGATCTCGCTGAGCAGCTGGGGGACGATGGTGTTCTCCACGTCCGAGGAGACGCCGGAGCCACGGGTCCGGAAGATCGAGTCCATCTCGTCGAAGAACACGATCACCGGGGTGCCCTCGCCGGCCTTCTCCCTGGCGCGCTGGAAGATCAGCCGGATGTGCCGCTCGGTCTCGCCGACGTACTTGTTGAGCAGCTCCGGGCCTTTGATGTTGAGGAAGAAGCTGGTGTGCCTCTCCTTACCCAGTCGCTCGGCGATCTTCTTGGCCAGGGAGTTCGCCACCGCCTTGGCGATGAGCGTCTTGCCACAGCCTGGCGGCCCGTAGAGCAGGATCCCCTTGGGCGGGCGGAGCTGGTGCTCGCGGAACAGGTCGGCGTGCAGGAAGGGCAGCTCCACCGCGTCGCGGATCTGCTCGATCTGTGACTGGAGGCCGCCGATGTCGGTGTAGTCGACGTCGGGCACCTCCTCCAGGACCAGTTCCTCGACCTCGCTCTTCGGGATCCGCTCGTACGCGTACGCCGAGCGGGGCTCGATCATGAGCGAGTCACCGGCCCGGATCGGCGAACCGATCAGGGTGTCGGCGAGGTGCACGATCCGCTCCTCGTCGGAGTGGGACACCACCAGCGCCCGGTCGCCCGGTGCGCCGTCGGGACCCGCGAGGATCTCCTTGAGCATCACCACCTCGCCGACCCGCTCGAAGCCGAACGCGTCGACGATGTTGAGCGCGTCGTTGAGCAGGACCTCCTGGCCACGCCGCAGTTCCGCGACGTCCAGCGAGGGTGAGACGGCGACCCGGAGCTTGCGCCCCCCGGTGAACACGTCCACCGTGCCGTCCTCGTGCGCCGCCAGGAAGACACCGTAGCCACTCGGCGGTTGCGCGAGGCGGTCGATCTCCTCCTTGAGCGTCACGATCTGCGCCCGGGCCTCCTTGAGAGTGCCGACGAGCCGTTCGTTGTTCTCGGTCAGCCGCGCCAACTGTGCCTGGGTGGCCGCCAGCCGCTCTTCGAGCTGCCGGACGTGTCGGGGGCTTTCGGTCAACTTGCGCCGCACCAGAGCGAGTTCCTCCTGAAGGAACGCGACCTGCGTGGAGAGATCGTGGGCCTCCTTCTCCCACCGTGCGGCGCGCGAGTCCGCGTCGTCGCTGCGTGCCACGTCCCACCTCCCCGGGGGGCTTGAACGTTCTGCCCTAACACTAGCCGCTATGAGGCCGATTCGGTCCCACGCAACGCCCTCGTCACCGAACCTTGATCGCCAGGGTGGCCGCAGGGGCAGGTCCGGACGTTCGGGTACCGTCGTGACGTGGGACAGGAGAACATGGGGGGTGCACCGATGGCCGAGGTCGCGACCGACACGTTGCAGGTCTGGGTGGATCAGGACCTCTGCACGGGTGACGGCCTGTGCGTGCAGTACGCGCCGGAGGTCTTCGAGTTCGACGTCGACGGCCTGGCGTACGTCAAGGGCCCCGACGGCGAGCTCCAGCTGGCCCCGGCCAGCCGGGTGGACGTGCCCGCACACCTGCGCCTGGAAGTGATCGACTCGGCGAAGGAGTGCCCGGGCGAGTGCATCCATGTGGTGCGCGGCAGCGACGGCGTCGAGGTCGCCGGCCCGGAGGCCGAGGACGACTGACCGCGCCGGGTCGCCCCGGCCGGGGCGACCCGGGGCTTCAGAGCACCGGACGGCCGACCACCGAGGCGACCAGCCGGGAGAACTCCTCCAACCGGGCGATCTGCCCTGGCCCGCCGTCGTCGAGAGTCTTGCCGAACCGCAGCGCGTCGTGCCTGGGTGCGCCGGCTGCCTCGTCGCCCGGCGGCGCCTCGTCCAGCGAGGTGAGCAGCAGGTAGACGTCGATGCTGTCGACCCGGATCCCGCCGTCGTCGGCCCGGGTGAGCCGCCGCCGGCAGCCCACCTCGGTGACGGTGGACACCGGCACCACCCGCAACGACGAGGTCATCGCCCCGGGCGGCCCCTCGCCCGGTGGCACGTCCTCGCCGTGCCACAGCACGAGGCGGCTGCCGTCGCAGACCACCACCTCCTGCCACACCCCGTTGACCTCGTTGACGAAGCGTTCCAGGGTGAAGCCGAGCACGGACGCGCCGCGCAGCACCCCGCCGAGGGCCTCCAGGGCGACGTCCGGATCCCGCAGATAGGCCCGGGCCGCCGATTCCAGGTCGGTGTACGGCGACCAGTCGGGGAAGACCGCCGGCACGTCCTGACCGCCGAAGCCGGGCTGACTCACGACGCCTCCCCCCGTTCGTCGCCGTCGCCGCACCGGCCCGCGCCGGGCCGGCCCGTCCACTCGCCCATGCCGCCTCCCGCCGGCCGGGCCGGGCCGGCGGGTCGCGCCCCGCCCGGCCCGGTCGCCCGTCCGCTCACGCCTGACCGTTTCGCTGGCTGGTCACGGCGTGTCCCGCTCCTCCGTGGCCTCGGGAGGCGCCTCGGCGGCCGAGGCCACGGCGGCCTGCCGGGCCGCTTCGGCCGCCCGCAGCACCTGCCGCCGCTCGGCGTACGCCTCGGCGCCCTTACTGGGTTTGCGCCGCCGAGGCGGGGCGGTCACCCCCGGGGCGAGCTTGCGGGCGGAGACCAGGAACGCGGTGTGCGCGATCATCCGGTGGTCGGGGCGCACGGCCAGGCCCTCGGCGTGCCAGTCGCGCACCAGCGACTCCCAGGCCCGCGGCTCGGTCCAGCCGCCGCGCTCGCGCAGCGCCTCCACCAGCTCGGACAACTGCGGGGTGGTGGCCACGTACCCGATGAACACGCCGCCGGGCAGCAGCGCCCGCTCGACCATGTCGAGGGTCTCCCACGGCGTCAGCATGTCCAGGATGATCCGGTCGAAGCCGGTCTCGGCGCACCCGGCCACGTCGCCGACGTGCAGGCGCCACGCCGGGTGCGGGCCGTCGAAGAACGCCTCGACGTTGCGCCGGGCGATCTGGGCGAAGTCGTCGCGTACCTCGTAGGAATGCAGCTCGCCGGTGGTGCCGACGGCCCGCAGCAGCGAGCAGCTCAGCGCCCCGGAGCCGGCGCCGGCCTCCAGCACCTTCGCGCCGGGGAAGATGTCGCCCATGGCGACGATCTGCGCCGAGTCCTTCGGGTAGATCACCTGGGCGCCGCGCGGCATGGACAGCACGTAGTCCGACAGCAGCGGGCGCAGGGCGAGGAACGCGGTGCCGCCGCCGGAGGTGGTCACGACGCTGCCATCGGGGAGCCCGATCAGGGTGTCGTGGTCCAGGATGCCCCGGTGGGTGTGGAACGCCTTGCCGTGCTCCAGGGTGACCGTGTGCATCCGCCCCTTCTGGTCGGTCAGCTGCACCCGGTCGCCGGGGCGGAACGGCCCCCTGCGATGGCTCCTGGTCGGCGCGTCCGACGCCGCGCCGGGACTTGGAGTCATCGGCACGGGCGGCGGCGCCGGGGGGTCGGCGGGCACCGGTGTGCCGGGGTCGGCCGGCAGGGCGGAGGGATGTGCGGTCACGTGTTCATCTTCCGTTTGGGTTCCAGGAGCTGCGCCAGATCCGCGATGTGCAGAACGCCGACGACATCTTCGCCTGCCGTCACGACGTACTGCGCGCCCGGGTGGGTCTGCACGGCCTCCATCACCGCTTCGCCGTCCAGGCCGACCGGCAGGGCGGGCAGGGTGGCCAGGGAGCGGGACACCGCGTCGACGGTGATCCACGGCTGCCGCTCCGGCGGCACCGCGGCGGTGGCGACCGGGTCGAGCAGGGCCACCGGCCGGCCGGTGGCGTCGGTGACGACGAGGGCCGCGTCGGGCCGGGGGCCCTCGGCGCGGCGGCGCTGCGCCTCGGCCAGCGGGGTGCCGGTGGGCACCGGGAAGACCGGGCGGGCCAGCCGGCGCAGGTCGATCAGCGGGAACCGGCGGCTGATCCGGGCCAGCCGCACGGACTGCCCCGCGCCGCGCCACAGGGTGAACGCGACCAGCAGCATCAGCGGCAGCGCCAGCGGCACCAGCAGCCGGTTCACCGCGAGGACGACGACCAGCACGGCGGTGCCGACGGCGACGGCCCGGCCGACCCAGCCGGCGACCTCGGTGCCGGTGTGCCGGTCCCGGGTCAGCGCCCACACGGCGGCGCGCAGCGCCCGCCCACCGTCCAGCGGCAGCCCGGGCAGCAGGTTGAACACGGCGACGATGACGTTGCTCACCGCGAGCTGGAAGGCGAGCTGGTTGGCCAGGGTGCCGTCGGGCAGGGCCAGGGTGGCGGCCACGGCGGCGGCGCCGAGCGCCGCGGAGACCGCCGGGCCGGCCAGCGACACCAGCAGGTCCACCCGGGGGCTGGGGGCGTCGCGGTCCATCTCGGTGTACCCGCCGAGCAGCTCCAGGGTGATCCCCCGCACACCGATGCCGTACCGGCGGGCGGTCAGGGCGTGGCCCAGCTCGTGCAGCAGCACCGAGCCGAGCAGCGACACGACGAACCCGAAGCCGATCAGGTAGCCGCCGAGCTGGGACAGGTCGAGCTGGCTGCGGGCGAACTCGGCGTACATGACGGTGACCAGCAGGGTCAGCAGCAGCATCGACCCGTTGAGGTGCAGCGGCACCCCGAACACCCGGCCGACGGTGAATCCGGCGGACCGCTGTGGCCGCCGCCGCGGCCGGGTCGTCTGCTGCTCCATCGCCCCGATGCTACGTACCCGCCGCCGACGCCCACCGCTCGGAGCGGCGGGGACGGGCATGTCGGACCGGTGGCCTAACCTTCCGGGCATGACGGCGGAACCGGTGATCGACCAGCAGCAGGCGCGGGCCACGGCGGGGGTGCCGGCCACGGTCCGGGCGTCACTGTCACCGTCGCGGGCGGCCGACTTCAAGACCTGCCCGCTGCTCTACCGGTTCCGCAGCATCGACCGGCTGCCCGAACGGCCCAGCGTGGAGCAGGCCCGGGGCACGCTGGTGCACGCGGTGCTGGAGCGGCTGTTCGACCTGCCGGCGGCCGCGCGCACCCCGGAGGCGGCCGGCGACCTGGTGGGCCCGCAGTGGGACCGGCTGGTCACCGAGCAGCCGGAGCTGGCCGGCCTGTTCGACGCCGACGACCCGGCCGGCACGGCCGAGTTCCTGCGCGCGGCGGCGGGGCTGCTGGAGGGCTACTTCGCGGTGGAGGACCCGCGCCGGCTGGAGCCGGCCGAGCGGGAGGCGCTGATCTCTGCGGTGGTCGACGACGAGCTGCTGATCCGGGGCTACCTCGACCGGCTGGACGTGGCCCCGGACGGGGCGCTGCGGGTGGTCGACTACAAGACCGGCGGCGCCCCCCGGGAGGCGTTCGAGGCCCGGGCGCTGTTCCAGCTCAAGTTCTACGCGTTGGTGCTGTGGCGCACCCGCGGCGTGGTGCCCCGGGTGCTGCGGCTGCTCTACCTCAAGGACGCCGAGGTCTGCGACTACGCCCCCGACGCCGACGAGCTGCTGCGCTTCGAGCGGACAGTGGTGGCGCTGTGGCAGGCGATCGAGGCGGCCACCGCCCGGCAGGACTTCCGGCCCCGCCCGAGCCGGCTCTGCGACTGGTGCAACCACCAGGCGCTGTGCCCGAGCTTCGGCGGCACACCTCCGCCGTTCCCGGCCGCCGCCGGCAGCGCGAATCCGCTGGTCGATGCCCGGTCCCGGCCTGCCCCGCCCGGGGCGGACGAGTGAGCCTCCTCCCTGAGGAGGAGACGGGGTTCACCGCCGGCGACGATCGATCGCGCGGGATGGCGGCTAGCGTTCCGGTATGACCGGAGGGCCGAGGGCGTTGCTGCGCCGCCACCCGCTCGCCGCCGACGCGCTGTCCGCCGTCGCCGTGGTGCTGGTGGACGCCGTGTTCGTCCTGCTCTCCCCGCAGGAGTTCCAGCTCGGCCCGTTGCCCGTCGCGGTCGGCTGGAGTGTGCTGTGCGCCGCTCCGGTGGCGCTGCGCCGGGTCGCCCCGTGGCCGGCGGTGGTCGTCGCGGTGGCCACCCTCGCCCTGCCGGTGCTGCTCGGGCCCGCCCCCACCGCGCAGAGCCTCACCTTCGTGGTGCTCACCTACACGATGGCGGCGCACCGGCCGGTGCGGACCGCCGCGGCGGCCACGGTCGTGCTGTGGCTGCCGGTGGCGGCGGTCAACGTCCTCACCCCCGCCGACGACACGGTGCTCGGGGTCGGCCCGGCGTACCTGGTGCTCAACAACCTGCTCACCGCCGTGGTGGCGTACGCGGTGGGGCGGGCGGTGCGTGCCCGGCGCACCTCGACGGAGGCGCTGCGGGAGCGGGCCCTCTCCGCCGAGCAGAACCAGCGGTCCCTGGCCGAGCAGGCCGTCGCCGACGAGCGGCGCCGCATCGCCCGGGAACTGCACGACGTGGTGGCGCACCACGTGAGCGTGATGGGCGTGCTGGCCACCGGCGCCCGGCGGGTGCTGCGCCGGGACCCGGACGCAGCCGACGAGGCGATCGCCACGATCGAGGACACCAGCCGGGCGACCCTGCGGGAGATGCGCCGGCTGCTCGACGTGCTGCGCACCGACGCCGAACCGGCCGCCGACCTGGCCCCGCAGCCCGGCCTGGCCGGCATCGAGGCCCTGGTGGAGCAGGTGCGCGAGGCCGGCCTGCCGGTGACGCTGCGCATCGAGGGCACCCCCGGGCCCCTGGAGGAGGGGGTGGCGCTGACCGTCTACCGGATCGTGCAGGAGGCGCTGACCAACGCGCTCAAGCATGCCGGGGACGCCACCGCGGTGGTCCGGCTGACCTTCGGCGCGGCTTTCCTGGCCGTCGAGGTGACCGACACCGGCCGAGGCCCGGGGCCGGCCCCGGACCGGATCGGGCACGGCGTGGTGGGCATGCGGGAGCGGGTCGGCCTCTACGGTGGGACCCTGCGCACCGGGGCCCGCCCGGGCGGTGGCTACCGGGTGTACGCGAGGATTCCCGTGGAGCGGTTCGGGGCGGTGCCGGCGTGACCGGGGCTCGTGCCACGATCAGCGGGCCCGCGACGGGCCCGGCGCGACGGGAGGACAGGCGATGAGTGACGGGGTGACGGCGGCGCGGCCGGTGCGGATCCTGCTCGCCGACGACCAGCCGCTGCTGCGCACCGGCTTCCGGATGGTGCTGGGCACCGAGGACGACCTGGACATCGTTGCCGAGGCCGGCGACGGCCTGGAGGCGGTGGAACTGTCCCGCCGGCTGCTGCCCGACGTGGTGCTGATGGACATCCGGATGCCCCGGATGGACGGGGTCGCCGCGACCCGGGCCATCGTCGACGCCCGGCTGCCGGTGCGGGTGCTGATCCTGACCACGTTCGACCTCGACGAGTACGTGGTGGGGGCGCTGCGCGCCGGGGCCAGCGGGTTCCTCGCCAAGGACGTGCCGGCGGAGGACCTCGTGACGGCGATCCGCACGGTCGCCGCTGGGGAGGCGGTGGTGGCGCCGCGGATCCTCAAGCGGCTGCTGGACCGCTTCGCGGACGTGCTGCCCGATCCGGCCGCCGCCCCGCCGAAGGCGCTCAACGCCCTCACCGAGCGCGAGCGGGAGGTCCTCGTGCAGGTGGCCCGGGGGCTGTCCAACGCGGAGATCGCCCGGGCGTTGTCGGTCAGCGAGACCACCATCAAGACGCACGTCGGGCACGTGTTGACCAAGCTGGGGCTGCGCGACCGGGTGCAGGCCGTGGTGCTTGCGTACGAGTCGGGTCTGGTGCGCCCCCGGGCGTAGCCGTGGCGGCACCGGGCCCGCCGGCACGCGTACCGAAGTGTTGCGATCATCACCTACCGTGACCGACGGTGAGCTGGTGGGGTTTGACCCTGAGTAGTGCCAGGTCATGGTGTCCGGGTCTGGGAAACGCCGCCAACGTGGTCGGAAACGGTCAGGGTGAACCCTGAGTCGCCCTCCGGGCCGACCCGCAGCGGGAAATCCGCCGCCGCTCCCCCCGGAGTCGGACGGATCGACGGCACCGGTCACCGAGGATGGGGACATGCCGCACCGGCCAGCGGGGGCGGTGCGGAAGCAGCCAGACGGAAGAGGTAGATGACGTGACCGCCACGGTAGGCCGCCAGGCGCGGGCCGCAGCCCGGGCAATCGACGTGTGGAAGGTGTACGGCAGCGGCGAGGCGCAGGTCGCGGCGCTGCGGGGGGTGAGCGCGGAGTTCGAGCGGGGCCGGTTCACTGCGATCATGGGCCCGTCCGGGTCGGGCAAGTCGACGCTGATGCACTGCCTGGCCGGCCTGGACTCGGTCACTCGGGGCACGGTGTCGATCGGCGAGACCACGGTGACCGGCCTCGGCGACGCCGGGCTGACGAAGCTGCGCCGGGACAAGGTGGGCTTCATCTTCCAGCAGTTCAACCTGCTGCCCACGCTGACGGCGAAGGAGAACATCCTGCTGCCGATGTCGATCGCCGGCCGCCGGCCGGACCCGGCCTGGTACGACACCGTGATCGACACGGTCGGGCTGCGCGACCGGCTCGACCACCGCCCGGCGCAGCTCTCCGGTGGTCAGCAGCAGCGGGTGGCGTGCGCCCGGGCGCTGGTGGCCCGCCCCGAGGTGATCTTCGCCGACGAGCCGACCGGCAACCTCGACTCCCGCTCCGGCGCGGAGGTGCTGAACTTCCTGCGCAACTCGGTGCGCGAGCACGGCCAGACCATCGTCATGGTGACCCACGACCCGACCGCCGCCGCGTACGCCGACCGGGTGGTGTTCCTCGCCGACGGGGAGATCGTCTCGGAGCTGATCGAGCCGACCGCCGACACGGTGCTGGACACCATGAAGAAGCTCGACGCCCCCGTCATCACCGAGGTGGGGAACTGATGTTTCGGGCCACCCTCAAGAGCCTGCTGGCGCGCAAGGTGCGGCTGATCCTCTCCGGCCTGGCCGTGGTGCTCGGCGTCATGTTCGTCTCCGGCGCCTTCGTGCTCACCGACACCCTCGGCCGATCCTTCGACGCGGTCTTCGCCGACGCGTACGCCGGCGTCGACGTCAACGTCGCCGCCAAGCCGAAGCTCGCAATGGGCGAGGCGGAGGGCGAACAGGTCTCCCCCGCGTTCCCGGCCGACGTGGTGGGCCGGGTCCGGGCGGTGCCCGGCGTGGCCGAGGCCACCGGCATGGTCAACGCCGACGGCGCGCGGCTGATCGGCAGCAACGGCAAGGTGGTCACCTCGTTCGGGCCGCCCCAGCTCGGGCAGAACTGGATCGGCGAGAGCGACCTGGTGAAGCTGCGGGAGGGGCGCGCGCCGCGGGCCGACGACGAGATCGTGGTCAACGTGGCCCTCGCGACGGCCGCGAAGGCCAAGGTGGGCGACCGGGTCGGCGCGCTGACCGCGTTCGAGTCCAAGCGCCGCGACTTCACCCTGGTCGGCGTGTTCGGCTACAGCGGCGGGCGGGACTCCATCGGCGGGGTGAACGAGATCGCGTTCACCACCCCGGCCGCGCAGCGGCTGATGCTCGGCAAGCCCGACACGTTCAACAGCGTGACGGTGCGGGCCGCCGGCGGGGTGACCCCGGAGGCGCTGCGCGACGACCTGACCCGGGCGCTCGGCGCGCAGTACGAGGTCAAGACCGGCGAGCAGCTCTCCGCCGACGCCGCGGCCGGCCTCAAGGAGGGGCTGTCGTTCTTCAACAAGGTGCTGCTCGGCTTCGCCGCGGTGGCGCTGCTGGTCGGCACGTTCCTGATCCTCAACACGTTCTCGATCATCGTGGCGCAGCGGACCCGGGAGCTGGCCCTGATGCGGGCCATCGGGGCCAGCGGGCGGCAGATCATCGGCTCGGTGGTGCTGGAGGCCCTCGCGGTCGGTCTGGTCGCCTCGGTCCTCGGCCTCGGCGCGGGCATCGGGGTGGGAGCGCTGCTGGCCTGGGCGTTCGGCTCGTTCGTCGGCGGGCTGACCCTGGCCGGGCTGGGCGTGCCGCCGGCCGCCGTGGTCAGCGCCTTCGCGGTCGGCATGCTGATCACCGTGGTGGCGGCGCTGCTGCCGGCGCTGCGGGCCGCCCGCATCCCGCCGATCGCGGCGATGCAGGACGTGGCCACCCCGGACCGGCCGCTGACCCGGATCACCGTCTCCGGCGCGGTGGTCACCGCCGTCGGCGGCACGCTGCTTGCGGTGGGGTTGACCGGCAACGCCGGCGGCGCCACGCTGCCGGTGATCCTGGCCGGGGTGCTGTTCACGTTCATCGGGGTGGCGCTGCTGACCCCGCTGCTCAGCCGGCCGGTGGTGTCCCTGCTCGGCGGGCTGTTCGCCTGGTCGGTGCCGGGCCGGCTGGGGCGGCTCAACTCGGGGCGCAACCCGCGCCGCACGGCCATCACCGCCGCCGCCCTGATGGTCGGCATCGCCCTGGTCACCGGGGTGACGGTGATCCTCGACTCGGCCAGGTCCAGCATCGCCGGCGCGGCGGAGAGCACCATCGACGCGCAGTTGGTGATCGCCGGGGCGCAGTCCGGGCCCCGGCCGCCGGTGTTCGACCCGGCGGTGGTCGACCGGGCCGCCGCGGTGCCGGGGGTGAACGCGGTGGTGGGCCTCTACAACGACAACGCGGTCGTCGACGGCGAACGGACGTACGTGGTCGCGCTGACCGACCTGGCCGCGATGGGGCAGATCTACCACACCACCGCGCAGGCGGGCACGATCGCCACGCTACGGCCGGACCAGGTGGCGTTGAGCGTCTCCGGCGCGAAGGAGCTGGGCAAGTCGGTGGGTGACCGGCTGACCGCCCAGTTCGCCCGGGGCGAGGGCCCGCACACGTACACGGTTACGGCGGTCCTGCCCGACGACCGGGCCATCGGGTCGATCATGCTGCCGAGGGAGGCCGGGGCGGAGTTCACCAGCCCGCAGCCGTTCACGGCGCTGGTGCAGCTCACCCCGGGCACGGCCGTGTCGCAGGTGCAGCCGCAGCTGGAGGCGCTGGTCGCGGACAGCCCCGAGGTGTCGGTGGCCGACCGGGCCAGCTTCATCGAGCAGCAGACCAGCGGCTTCGACACGCTGCTCACGATGATCCAGATCCTGCTGGCCCTGGCCATCGTGATCGCCGTGTTGGGCATCATCAACACCCTGGCCCTGTCGGTGCTGGAGCGGACCCGGGAGTTGGGCCTGCTGCGGGCGATCGGGCTGCGCCGGGCGCAGACCATGCGGATGATCACCGTGGAGGCGGTGGTGATCTCCGTCTTCGGCGCGCTGCTCGGCGTCGTCGTCGGCACCGGCCTCGGCGCGGCGGTGGTCCGGGCGCTCCAGGACGAGGGGATCACCGACCTGGTGCTGCCCTGGTCCCAGATCGGGATCGTCCTCGGCCTGGCCGCGCTGATCGGGGTGGTCGCGGCGGCGCTGCCGGCGGTCCGCGCCGCCCGGCTCAACATCCTGGGAGCGATCGCCCACGAATGAACCGCGGGCGCCCCTGCCACTTTGTGGATGGTGGCAGGGGGCCCCGCCCCTGACCCCGGCCGCGGGTCAGGCCGGCGGGTCGCCGAGCAGGGCGGCCAGCAGCTCCAGGTCCGCCCCGGTCAGGCTCTCCAACTGGTGTACGCCGTCGGCCGGCGCGATCGGCACCTCCGCCGGCACGGCCAGCACCGCCGCGCCGGCGGCCAGGGCGCTGGCCACCCCGGTCGGGGAATCCTCGATCGCCACACACCGGGCGATCGGCACGCCGAGCAGCCGGGCGGCGGTCAGGTACGGCTCCGGGTGCGGCTTGGTCGCGTCCACCTCGTCGCCGCAGACCACCACGTCGAAGCTGTCCCGCCCCAGGGTGTCCAGCGCCACCTCCACCAGGGGCCGGATGCTGGAGGTGACCAGGGCGGTCGGAACGCCCGCCGCGCGGACCGCGCCCAGCAGCGCCAGCGCGCCGGGCCGCCAGCGCAGCCCGGTGCGGAACAGCTCCAGGATCCGCACGTCGATCCACGCCGCGCTGACCAGCGGGTCGCGGTGCGGCTGACCGAGGTCCTCGTGCAGGATGCGCATCGAGTCGGCCATGTTGGTGCCGACCATCGATCTGCGGGCGGCGGCGGACAGGACGCCCCCGTACTCGGCCGCCAGCTCGCGCAGCGCGACGTCCCACAGCTTCTCACTGTCGACCAGGGTGCCGTCCATGTCGAAGAGCACGGCGGCGGGATGGTGGCTGCTCAGCGGGTCCTCCAGTGGTCGCACGGTTCCCGCGATCCTCTCAGCCGGCCCGGCCCTCCGACGCCGGACCCGCTCGGGGGTGACCTCGGCGACCCTTCCGGGGGCGGCGTCAGCCCAGGTTGCAGGCCGACAGGCCCGACTCGTAGCCGCGGAAGAAGGAGTCGGTGCGCTGCTCGGCGGTGCCGTGCGCGCCCTCGGCGAACCACGGCTGGTCGGGGTCGTCGCCGACGGCGAGCAGCCCCTCCCGGAACTCCTCCAGGTCGCCCTCCTCCAGCGTCAGCTGCTTGGCCCGGATCGAGCCGCCGACGTACGCCCCGGCCATGCAGTCGGCCTGCAACTCCTGTTGGATGGTGAAGTCGTAGCGGATGCCCAGGCGCACCTGCACGCCGTGGGCGTACTCGTGGCCGAGCAGGTAGTACAGGAACGCGTCGCCGACCTGCCGGAACGCCGAGACCGACCAGTTGACGTCGTAGGCGATGAAGTCGCCCGCCGAGCAGTACACGGCGTTGTTGCGCGGCAGCGCCTGCCCGCCGCAGGACACCTCGCCCTCCCGCTGGTACGCCACCACCCGCCGGATCGGCTCGAACCGCCGGCCGGACTCCCGGAACTGCGCGGTCCAGTACACCTCGGCCTGGTCCACCGCGGCGGCGAGGTCCTCCTTGAACTCGGCGACGCTGGTGGTGCCGTCGGCGCGGGTGCGCTCCGCGCCCGGTGCCGCGGACTGCCGGGGCCGCTCCGGGCCGGGCTGCTGCGGCGCACCCTCGTCCACCCCGCCGACCACGCAGCCGCCGGCCAGCACCAACGCGACCAGCAGACCTGCCAGCGGCCCTCGCGGCCGACGTCCCGCGCGTGCTGTCACAGCGCCTCCCCGGTTCGCCCTCGCCGGTGCAGTACCCCGGCCCCGCTTCGATCATGCCGCCGACGAGGGCCCCCGGTGACCCTCCGATCGGCTCGCGTCGACGCCACCCCGCGCCCGGGCTCGCCGTCGTCGCGCGGGCGCGGCAACACGCCGTCCGGGGCGCGGCCGGCGGCCCGGGATCGGGCCTGCGGGGGCCGGGCGGCCGCGCCCGCCCGCGTCAGGGGCTGGCGGCGAGGAAGACGAACGCGGCCAGCAGAACCAGGTGCACGCCGCCCTGGAGCATGGTCGCCCGGCCGGGCACCACGGTGAGCACGCCGGTGACGACGGTCAACGCCAGCAGGGCCAGCTGGGTGCCGCCCAGCCCGAGCAGCAGCGGCCCGTCGAGCCAGATCGAGGCGATGGCGATCGCCGGAATGGTCAGGCCGATGCTGGCCATGGCCGAGCCGAGGGCCAGATTGAGGCTGATCTGCACCCGATCGCGGCGGGCGGCGCGGGCCGCGGCCAGGGTCTCCGGCGCCAGCACCAGCAGCGCGATGACCACGCCGACGAACGCCTGCGGCAGGTTGGCGGCGGACACCCCGGCCTCGATGGCCGGTGACACCATCTTCGCCAGACCCACCACAGCGATCAGTGCCACCACCAGCAGGGCGAGGCTGGCCAGCGCGGCCCGGGGCGACGGCGGGTCGGCGTGCCCGTCCCCGTCGGCGTCGACCACGGTCCCGTCGGCACCCACCGGCAGGAAGTAGTCGCGGTGCCGGCCGGTCTGCACCAGCACGAACAGCCCGTACAGGGCCAGCGAGGCCACGGCGGCGAAGGCGAGCTGGGCCGGGGAGAACTCCGGGCCGGGCCGGCTCGTGGTGAAGGTCGGCACCACCAGGCTCAGGGTCGCCAGGGTGGCCACGGTGGCCAGCGCCCCACCGGTGCCCTCGGGATTGAACACCGCCACCCGGCGGCGCAGCGCGCCGAGCAGCAGGGACAGGCCGAGTATGCCGTTACAGGTGATCATGACAGCGGCGAAGACGGTGTCCCGGGCCAGCGCCTGCGTCTTGTCTCCACCGCTGATCATCAGGGTGACGATGAGGGCCACCTCGATGACCGTGACCGCGACGGCGAGCACCAGCGAGCCGAAGGGTTCACCCACCCGGTGGGCGACCACCTCCGCGTGGTGCACGGCCGCCAGCACCGCCCCGGCCAGGAACACCGCCACGATCACCACGACCGCCGGGGGTAACTCCCTGCCCCAGGTCAGAGCCAGGACCACGACGGCGAGCAGCGGAACGACGACGGTCCAGTCGGTGACACGGGAACGCAGGAGGGCGGGCATGGCGCCAACCCTGCCAGAAATCGTGATCATCGCCCACCCGAACTACGGCACGCCCCCGCAGGTGGAAAGGGGTCCGACCGCGACGACGCCGGGGGTTGTCTCAGTCACGCCCGACGATGCCGGCATCGGGAACCCGCCAGAGCACCAGCTCCGTGGCCGGCACCCGCTCGGCGAACCACCCGTCCCGGGCCGCCGCCGCGAGCAGGCCCCGCAGGTCATCGTCGAACTCCGCAAGCCGCGGCCCGAACAGAGGCGGCACCGCGTCCGACCGCGAGTGCACCCACGCCACCACGTCGTCGACCGACCGCCGCACCACCGCCCCGGACGGCACCCGCAACCGCCGCGGGCCGACAAAACCCGCCGCGGCCAGCACCGCGGCCTCTCCGCCCGGCGTCCCGTGCGGCAGGAACCCCCGGCCAGCCCGCCGCACCGGGCCCAGATAGCCGCGCACCAGCTCGGCCACCGCCGCGTACGGGGGCACCGGACAGGGCAGCCCGGTCGTCGACATTGGCTCCTTGGCGTCGCTGATGTGCACGAACGCCCCGCCCGGCAGCAGCATCCGGCGCACCGTCGCCGCGACCCGGTCCTGCTCCATCCAGTGGAAGGACTGCCCGAACACCGCCACCCGGAAGACCCCCAGCCCGGCCGGCAGGTCCTCCGCCCGCGCCCGCACCCACCGGACGTCGCCCGCGCCCACGGCGGCGGCCCGCTGCCGCGCCCGCGCCAGCATCCCGGGGTCCGGGTCCATCCCCACCGCCTCCGCGAACCACCCGGCCAGCGGCAGCGTCACCGTCCCCGGGCCGCAACCCACGTCCAGCAACCGACCCGACCCGTCCAGGCCGAGGGCCTCCGCCAGCGCCGCCCCGAAACCCTCCGCGTACGGCAGCCGCCCCCGCTCGTAGTGCACAGCGGCACCCTCGAACAGGGACTCGTCCCAGACCCAGCCCTCCGGCACGCCCACACTCCCCTCGCCCCGACCCGGTCAGCGCCGGCCCGCCGCGAGGCGAACCGGTCGACCACCGCCGGTCCGACACCGCCAATCCGCCACCGCCGTGGTCCCACAGTCGCCGGGGCCCCGACGACCACCACGTCACTTGGCGTTGAAGTAGTTCGCCTCCGGGTGGTGCACCACGATCGCGTCGGTCGCCTGCTCCGGCACCAGTTGGAACTCCTCCGAGAGCTGCACCCCGATCCGATCCGCGCCCAGCAGGTCCACGATCTTCGCGCGGTCCTCCAGGTCCGGACAGGCCGGGTAGCCGAACGCGTACCGGCAGCCGCGGTAGTCGTTGCCCAGCAGGCCCGCCAGGTCCGCCGGGTCGTCGTCGGCCACCGTACGGCCGCCCGGCAGCGTCAGCTCGGTGCGGATCCGCCGGTGCCAGTACTCCGCCAGCGCCTCCGTGAGCTGCACCGACAGTCCGTGCACCTCCAGGTAGTCGCGGTACTCGTTGCCGGCGAACATCTTCGCCGTGTACTCGCTGACCGGCTGCCCCACGGTCACCAGTTGCAACGCCACCACGTCGAGCTGGTCGCCCTTGGGCCGGAAGAAGTCCGCCAGGCACAACCGCCGCTCCTGGCGCTGCCTCGGGAACGAGAACCGGGCCCGCTCGGCGTGCCCGTTCTCGTCCAGCACCACCAGGTCGTTGCCCTCCGAGTACGCCGGGAAGTACCCGTACACCACCGCCGCCTCAAGGACCTTGTCGGCGGTCAGCCGGTCCAGCCAGTACCGCAGCCGGGGCCGGCCCTCGGTCTCCACCAGCTCCTCGTACGACGGGCCCTTGCCGCCCCGGGCGCCCCGCAGCCCCCACTGCCCCAGGAACGTCGCCCGCTCGTCCAGCAGCGCCGAGTACTCCGCCAGCGGCAGGCCCTTCACCACCCGGGTGCCCAGGAACGGCGGGGTCGGCACCTCCGCGTCGCGCGCCACGTCGGAACGCACCGACGCGTCGTCCAGCTCCGGCAGCGCCTCGGTCACCATCGCCCGCTGCCGCTCCCGACGCGCCCGACGCGCCGCCAGGGTCGCCTCCCGCTCCGGGTCCACCACCGGCGCCCCGCCCCGCTTCGCCGTCATCACCCGGTCCATCAGGGACAATCCCTCGAAGGCGTCCCGGGCGTAGTGCACCTGGCCCGGGAACAACGCCTGCAGGTCGTCCTCCACGTACGCCCGGGTCAGCGCCGCACCGCCGAGCAGCACCGGCCACCGCTCGGCGACCCCGCGCGTGGCCATCTCGGCCAGGTTCTCCTTCATGATCACCGTGCTCTTCACCAGCAGCCCGGACATCCCGATCGCGTCGGCCCGGTGCTGCTCCGCCGCGTCGAGGATCGCGGTGATCGGCTGCTTGATCCCGATGTTGACGACCTCGTAGCCGTTGTTGGACAGGATGATGTCGACCAGGTTCTTGCCGATGTCGTGCACGTCGCCCTTGACCGTGGCCAGCACGATCCGGCCCTTGCCGCCGTCGTCGGCCTTCTCCATGTGCGGCTCCAGGTACGCCACCGCGGTCTTCATCACCTCGGCCGACTGGAGCACGAACGGCAGCTGCATCTGGCCCGAGCCGAACAGCTCGCCGACCACCTTCATCCCGTCCAGCAACAGCTCGTTGATGATCGACAACGGGGACCGGCCCTCGGCCATCGCCGTGTCGAGGTCGGCCTCCAGGCCGTTGCGCTCGCCGTCGATGATCCGCCGCTTGAGCCGCTCCTCCAGCGGCAGCGCCGCCAGCTCCTCCGCCCGGCTGGCGCGTGCCGAGGAGGCGTCCACTCCCTCGAAGATCTCGATGAAGCGATGAACCGGGTCGTGCCCCTCCCGACGCCGGTCGTAGATCAGGTCCAGCGCGATCTCGCGCTGCTCGTCCGCGATCTTCGACATCGGCAGGATCTTGCTGGCGTGCACGATCGCCGAGGTCAACCCGGCCTGCACGCACTCGTTCAGGAACACGGAGTTGAGCACCTGCCGGGCCGCCGGGTTCAGCCCGAACGACACGTTGGAGATGCCCAGGGTGAAGTTCACCCCCGGCCAGCGACGGGCGATCTCCCGGATCGCCTCGATGGTCTCGATGCCGTCGCGCCGGGTCTCCTCCTGGCCGGTGGCGATCGGGAAGGTCAGCGCGTCGATCAGGATGTCGGCCCGGCGCAGCCCCCACCGTCCGGTCAGGTCCTCGATCAGCCGCCCCGCGACCCGCACCTTCCACTCGGCGGTGCGGGCCTGCCCCTCCTCGTCGATGAGCAGCGCCACCACCGCCGCGCCGTGCTCGGCGATGATGGGCATCACCCGGGCGTAGCGGGAGCCCGGCCCGTCGCCGTCCTCGAAGTTGACCGAGTTGACCACGCACCGGCCGCCGAGCATCTCCAGCCCGGCCTCGATCACCTGCGGCTCCGTCGAGTCGAGCATGATCGGCAGCGTGGACGCGGTCGCGAACCGGCCGGCCAACTCCCGCATGTCCACCGTGCCGTCGCGGCCCACGTAGTCCACGCACAGGTCGAGCAGGTGCGAACCGTCCCGGGCCTGGCTGCGGGCGATCTCCACGCACGCCTGCCAGTCGGCGGCGAGCATCGCGTCCCGGAACGCCTTCGACCCGTTGGCGTTGGTCCGCTCCCCCACCATCAGCACGCTGGCGTCCTGAGCGAACGGCACGTGGTGGTAGATCGAGGAGACGCCGGCGTCGGCCTGCGGCCGACGCGGACCCGGCCGCGTGTCGCGCAGCCGCTCGGCGACCACCCGGATGTGCTCCGGGGTCGTCCCGCAGCAGCCGCCGATCAGCGAGACTCCGTACTCGGCGACGAACCGTTCCAGCGCGTCGGCCAACTCCACCGGGGTCAGCGGGTAGACCGCCCCGTCGGCGGTGAGCTGCGGCAGCCCGGCGTTCGGCATCACCGACAGCGGCACCCGGGCGTGCTGGGACAGGTAGCGCAGGTGCTCACTCATCTCCGCCGGCCCGGTGGCGCAGTTCAGCCCGATCAGGTCGATGCCGAGCGGCTCCAGCGCGGTCAGCGCCGCGCCGATCTCACTGCCCAGCAGCATCGTGCCGGTGGTCTCCACCGTGACGTGGCAGATCAGCGGCACCGTCCGCCCTGCTGCGGCCATCGCCCGGCGCGACCCGACCACCACCGCCTTCACCTGGAGCAGGTCCTGGCAGGTCTCCACGATCAGCGCGTCCGCGCCGCCGGCGAGCAGCCCGGCCGCGTTCTCCTGGTACGCGTCGCGCAGCGTCGCGTACGCGGTGTGCCCGAGGGTGGGCAGCTTCGTGCCCGGGCCGATCGAGCCGAGCACGAACCGGGGTCGATCCGGGGTGCTCCACGCGTCGGCGGCCTCCCGGGCGATCCGCGCGCCGGCCTCGGCCAACTCCCAGATCCGGTTCGAGATGTCGTACTCGCCCAGGTTGCTGAGGTTGGCGCCGAAGGTGTTCGTCTCGACGCAGTCCGCCCCGGCAGCCAGGTACGCCTCGTGCACCCCCCGGACCACGTCCGGGCGGGTCACGTTGAGGATCTCGTTGCAGCCCTCGTGGCCCTCGAAGTCGTCCAGGGTCAGGTCGGCCGCTTGGAGCATCGTCCCCATCGCGCCGTCGGCGACGAGGATCCGGTCTGACAGCACATCCAGCAACGAAGTCCGCACGGTTTCAGGGTAATGCGAGGACTCGTGAATGGGTCGACGCCCGCTCGCGCTCCCACATTATGTCGGCCGGATCACCCTGGGCGGCGGGACGGGAGCACCTGCCTCGTTCCGGCTCGGCTCGGTCGGGACTACCGGCCGCCCGGCGGCCGGAACGGCGCGGCCGACGGGCCGCATCCCGCGCCGACCCGTAGGCTGACAGACGTGAAGGACAACAGGGACGCCACCGTGCACGGCGGGCGGGCGACAGGGCCGTCGCCCGCGGCCGCCCCCGACGAGCAGGGTGAGGTGACGGCGTGACCGAGTTCGACGGACTGCCGGTACTGCGGTCCCCCGTGGCCATCGCCGCCTTCGAGGGCTGGAACGACGCCGCCGACGCGTCGACCGCTGCGGTCGAGCACCTGGAGCAGGTCTGGGAGTCGCGGCAGATCACCGAACTGGACCCGGAGGACTTCTACGACTTCCAGGTCAGCCGGCCGACGGTCACGATGGCCGACGGCGAGACCCGCCGCGTCGAGTGGCCCACCACCCGATTCATGGTGGCCAGCCCCGAGGGCACCGAACGGGACGTGGTGCTGATCCGGGGGATCGAGCCGAGCATGCGCTGGCGCACGTTCTGCGAGCAGGTGCTGGAGATCTGCCACAGCCTTGAGGTCGAACGGGTAGTGCTGCTCGGCGCGCTGCTGGCCGACGTGCCGTACACCCGGCCGCTGCCGATCACCGGCAGCGCCTCGGACGCGGAGGCCGCCCAGCGCTACCAGCTCACCCCCACCCGCTACGACGGCCCGACCGGGATCGTCGGCGTGTTGCAGGACGCCTGCACCCGGGCCGAGGTGGACGCGGTCTCGTTCTGGGTGCACGTGCCGCACTATGCCAACAACCCGCCCTGCCCGAAGGCCACCCTGGCCCTGCTGCACCGGGTCGAGGAGGTGCTCGACCTGCCGGTGCCGATGGCCGACCTGGCCGAGGAGGCCGCCGAGTGGGAGCAGCGGGTGCGCGGTGCCGCCGAGCAGGACGCCGAGCTCGGCGAGTACGTCCGCGAGTTGGAGGAGCGCGTCGGCGACGCGGGCATCACCCCGCTGACGGGTGACGAGATCGCCCAGGAGTTCGAGAAGTACCTGCGCCGGCGAGGCGGCTCAGCCGGCCCCACCGCCGGCTCCTGGTAGCCGCCCCCACCGCGCATCGAGGGCCCCGGATCGCCACGATCCGGGGCTTTCGTGTGTGTCCGGGGTGGCGAGGTCACGTCCCGTACGGCATCCTAGGAACCTAGCTGTCATTCGAGGAGGCGGGTATGCAGATCAACCCCGGCGCGGCCGAGTTCCCGCACCGGCAGATCGCCGCGCAGCTCAAGGCCCAGGTGCGCCGCGGCGACTGGGGGCCCGGCGAGCGGCTGCCGTCCATCCCGGCCATCGCCGAGATGTTCGGCGTCGCGAAGCAGACCGTGCAGCGTGCCGTCGACCAGCTGCGGGTCGAGGGCATCCTGATCACCAAGCCCGGCTCCGGTACGTACGTCCGGGGCACCCGGCGCCGGCTCAACCGCCTCGCCCGGGGCCGGTACGGCGGCTTCCGCGGCTACCACACCGACCTGGCCGCCCGGTACCGCCAGCAGCTCGTCTCGGTCGGCCGGACACCCGCACCGCCCGAGGTGGCCGACGCGTTCGGCGTCGCCGACGGCACCGAACTGCTGTGCCGCCGGCACCTCGTCCGCACCGAGGACTCCCCCGTCGAGGTGGGCGCCTCCTGGTTCCTACCGGCAGACACCGCCGGCACCTCCCTGGAGCGGGGCGAGGCGTTCGGCCGCCCCCTCTACCAGGAGGCGGAGGAGGCCACCGGCCGGCGGTACGTCACCGCCACCGACACCATCACCGCCCGCCAACCCAGCCGGGAGGAGTCGGAGACACTCCAGATCCGCCCCGACACCCCGGTGCTGCACCTGCTGCACGTCGCCTACGACGACCGGCGCAAGCCCATCGAGGTCGCCCAGGCCACCTGGCCGGGACCGATGACCACGCTCACCGAGGAGTACCGGATCCCCGCCCCCGCGCCGGATCCCGACCCGGACCCCGGTCTCGTCCTGGGCTGAGCCGCCAAGGGGCGGGCCCGTCAGAGGCGGAGGCCCGGGAGGACGTCGAGGGTGTCGGCGAACAGGGGCCGGCCAGTCAGAGGCGGAGACCCAGGAGGGCGTCGAGGGTGTCGGCGAACAGGGGCGGGGCGGCCCGGTCCGCGCCCTCACCGGCGAGGGTCCGCTCGGCCCAGGCGTCGGCGACCGCGATCGCGCCGGGGGTGTCGAGGTCGTCGGCGAGCCGGTCGCGTACCGCGGCCAGCAGCTCGACCCCGGACGGGCCGGCGGTGGCGGCGGCGGCCCGGCGCCACCGCGCCAGGCGCTCGTGGGCGGCGGTGAGCACGTCGTCGGTCCAGGTACGGTCGGCGCGGTAGTGCTCGGCCATCAGCCCGAGCCGGACCGCCACCGGGTCCACCCGGTCGGCGCGCAGCCGGGAGACGAAGACCAGGTTCCCCTTGGACTTCGACATCTTCTCGCCGTTCAGGCCGATCATGCCGGCGTGCACGTAGTGGGTGGCGAACGGCGACCGCCCGGTCAGCCGCTCCGCGTGCGCGGCGGAACACTCGTGGTGCGGGAAGATCAGGTCGTTCCCGCCGCCCTGCACGTCGATGGTCTCGCCCAACAGGTTCAAAGCGATCACCGCGCACTCGATGTGCCAGCCCGGCCGGCCCGGGCCGAGGTCGCCGCCGGGCCAGGACGGCTCGCCCTCGCGAGCCCCCCGCCACAACAGCGGGTCCAGCGGGTCCCGTTTGCCCGCCCGGTCCGGATCGCCACCACGCTCGGGGAAGATCTCCAGCATCTCCGGCCGGGACAGGTTCGACTCGTAGCCGAACGCCGGGACGGCGCTGATGTCGAAGTAGACGTCGCCGGTGCCGTCGTCGAGCCGGTACGCCGCGCCGTCCTTGAGCAGGAGCAGGACCTTGTCGGCGATGTCCGGGATCGACTCCACCGCGCCGACGTAGTGCGCCGGCGGGATGATCCGCAGCGCCTCCATGTCCTCCCGGAACAGCGCGGTCTCCCGCATCGCCAGGACCTTCCAGTCCTCGCCGTCGCGCTCGGCCCGCTCCAGCAGCGGGTCGTCGATGTCGGTGACGTTCTGCACGTACCGCACCGTCAGGCCGGAGTCCCGCCACACGCGCTGCACCAGATCGAAGGTGATCATGGTGGCGGCGTGGCCGAGGTGGGTGGCGTCGTACGGGGTGATGCCGCAGACGTACATAGTGGCGGTGCCGTCGGGCCGACTGGGCTCGACCCCGCGTCGCGCCGAGTCGAACAACGTCAGCGGGCCACCTCTGCCGGGCAGCCGTGGCACCTCATGCCCCACCCAAGACTCCATGCCCGTCAGCCTAACGAGCCACCCGGCGCACCGAAGCCACCCCACGGGTGATCAACACGACAACCTCTCGCGTCGGAGCGGCTTGCCGGCCCACCGTCACATGGGTGGCCAGGGCATCGCCGGCCAGTCCTCCGGCGGCTGCGGAAAGCGGCCGGTGTCACGCAGCCGACCCACCCGCGCGGCGACCTCCGCGACCTCGCGGATCGTCAGGTGCTCGCCGAGCTCCTCGCCGAGGGCGCCGGCGAACTGGCCGGCGAGGTCGGCGAGCATCTCCAGCGCGTCCGGCGGCAACTCCCGACCGGCCCAGCCCCACAGGACGGTGCGCAGCTTCTCCTCGACGTGGAAGCTCACCCCGTGGTCGACGCCGTAGATCCGGTCATCCGGGCCGACGAGCACGTGACCGCCCTTGCGGTCGGCGTTGTTGATCACCGCGTCGAGCACGGCCAGCCGGGCCAGGCGCGGGTCGTCGGCGTGCGCCAGGGCGTACGGGGTGCCGTCGTCGTCCCGGGCCGCCGCGATCGGGAGCCAGCGCGGCGGCACCGTTTCGGCGGGCACGAACCCGACCAGCGGCTCGGCGTCGGACGGCTCGTCGATCCACAGCTGACAGGAACCCGGGCCGAACGGGCCGTCCCGCAGCACCGTCGGCGGCACCAGGTCCCAGCCGCTGGCCCGGGAGACCAGGTACGCCGAGACCTCCCGCCCGGCGAGGGTGCCGTCGGGGAAGTCCCACAACGGTCGCTCGCCCCGCACCGGCTTGTAGACGCAGCGTGCGCTCAGCCCGTCAAGGGTGAGCGCGCCGAGCAGTGTGGCGTTCGACGCGTCGACCAGCCGACCTTCGACGGTCAGCTCACCGTCGCGCAACAACCGCAGCGTCGCCGCGCCGTCCTGGCAGGGTTGGAGTTCGGACGACGTCACCGGTGGTAGCCGTTGTGCCGCGGGCACAGATGCCCGGCGGGGTCCAGCGGCTGCCCGCAGAGCGGACAGGGCGGGCGACCGGCGTTGACCACCCGGCGGGCCCGCTCGATGAACTCACGGGTCGCCTCGGGGGTCAACCGGACGCGCAACCGGTCGAGGGTCTCGTCCAGCTCCTCGTCGTCGGAGTCCTCGTCGTCGTCCTCGGAGCCGTCGGATTCGACCTCGGCCTCCCCCTCACCGGTGGCGATCGCCTCGATCACCACCGTGGCGGTGTCGACGTCGAAGGCCAACCCGAGGGTGCCGACCCGGAACTCCTCGTCGACCGGCGTGTCCAGCGGCTCGTTGTCGCCCACGGAGACCGTCGGCTCGGGCAGCTGCACACCGAAGCGACGCTGCGCCTCGGTCAGCAGCTCCTCCAGCTTCTCGGCGAGCAGCGACACCTGGACCTTCTCCAGCGCGACACTGACCAGCCGACCACCGCCGCGCGCCTGCAGGAAGAACGTGCGCTCCCCGGGCGCCCCGACCGTCCCGGCGACGAACCGCTCCGGCGGCTCGAAGGCGTGCACCTGGTGGCTCATACCCACGACCCTATCCGGCCCGCCACGGCGTCGCGCACCCCACCGACCGTGAATCGCGCACGCGCGTACCCGTGGGGCCCGACCCGGCCCGGCGGCTCCGGCGGGTGCCTCACCGGACGGCCCAGGCGCGCCCACACCGCACGGTCCCGGCGAGCGCCTCACCGCACGGCCCCGGCGCCTCCGCCCACGGCGGCGTCGGAGTCCGTCGGCCTCGTCGCCCGCCGCCGCCGCTTCTGCGGCGGCGGCACCAGTGCGGCCAGGTCACCGCCGGTGTCGTTGAGCCGCACCACGAACGGCCGCAGCGGGGTGTAGCGGATCGCCGTCACCGACGCCGGGTCGGCGACGATGCGCTGAAACAGATCCAGGTGTACGCCCAACGCGTCCGCCACGATGGCCTTGATCACATCGCCGTGGCTGCAGGCCAGCCAGACCGCCTCGGGGCCGTGTTCGGCGGTGATCCGCGCGTCCCAGGTACGCACCGCCGCGACCGCCCGCGCCGCCATCGCGGCCATCGACTCCCCTTCGGGGAAGACTGCGGCGCTCGGGTGCTGCTGGACCACCGGCCAGAGCGGCTCCTTGGCCAGCTTCTTCAACGGCTGCCCCTCCCAACTGCCGTACCCGCACTCGATCAGCCCCTCGTCCACGATCGGGCCGGCCTGCGGGAGGGCGAGTTCCAGGGTCTGCCGGCAGCGGATCAACGGACTGGTCACCACCGCGGCGAGGGGCAACCCGCGCAGCCGCTCGCCCACCGCCGTGGCCTGGGCCCGCCCGGTGTCGTCCAGCTCGACGGGCTGCCGGCCGGCGAGGCCGCCAGCGGCGTTGGCGGTGGTACGTCCGTGCCGCAGAAGGAGAAGAGTCGCCACGCCACCCACCCTATGGGGTACCGCAGGACGGCGACCGCCCACGGCTCTGCCCCACCCCCACCCATGCGGTGATCAAGAGTGGGGGTGGGTTTCCGTCAGGTGGCGGAGATGGTGTTGGTCATGAGCAGGGCAAGGACCAGTGTGCCCAGGGCGACCCGGTACAGCACGAAGACGTACAGGGTGTGGTGGGCGACGTAGCGCAGCAGCCAGGCGATGGCGGCGTAGCCGATGGCGAAGGCGATGAGCGTGGCGACCACCAACTGCGCCCCGCTCGGCGCGGCGGTGCCGGGCGCGGACGGTTCGAACACGTCGCCGAGGCTGAACACCCCGGACATCACCACGGCGGGGATGGCCAGCAGGAACGAGTACCGCGCCGCCGTCTCCCGGGTGAGGTTGAGCAGCAGGCCGGCGGTGAGCGTGCCGCCCGAGCGGGACACCCCGGGAATCAGCGCCATGGCCTGGGCGAAGCCCATCACGATGCCGTCGCGCATCCGGAAGTTCGTCAGGGTGCGGGTCTGCCGGCCCCAGTACTCGGCGAAGGCGAGCACGAAGGCGAAGACGATCAGGGTGGTGGCGACCAGCCAGAGGTTCCGGCCGGCGGTCTTGATCTGGTCCTTGAACAGGAAGCCGAAGAGCCCGATCGGGATGGAGCCGACGATCACGTACCAGCCCATCCGGTAGTCGAGGCTGCTGCGCACCGAGCTGTCGAACAGGCCGACCAGCCAGGTCCGGGTGATCCGCCAGATGTCCTTGGCGAAGTAGATCAGCACGGCCGCCTCGGTGCCGAGCTGGGTGACGGCGGTGAACGAGGCTCCGGCGTCGCGGTCGAAGAAGATCGCCGAGGTGATCCGCAGGTGCCCCGACGAGCTGACCGGCAGGAACTCGGTAAGGCCCTGGACGACGCCCAGCACGATGGCTTCGATCCAGGTCACTCGCCGACTCCGGCCAGGTCCAGCGCCTCGGCGACGGTGCGTAGGGTCTGCACGCCGCTGTCCCGGTCGGCCACGAAGAGGGTCACCGACAGGGTGGTGACGCCGGCGGCCGCGTACTCGCCCAGCCGCTCGGCGATGCGCTCCTTCGGCCCGAGCAGCGAGGTGCGGTCGATGAACTCCGTCGGCACCGCTGCGGCGGCGTCGCGCTGCCGCTTGGCCAGGTAGAGGTCCTGCACCTCGCGGGCGGCGTCGCCGTAGCCCATCCGGGTGGCGAGCTGGTTGTAGAAGTTCTGCTGCCGGCTGCCCATGCCGCCGACGTAGAGGGCGGCGTAGAAGCGGACCAGCTCGGCGCAGGAGGCCACGTCGTCGCCGATGACCACCGGGACCGACGGCACGACGTCGAAGCCGGCCAGCTCCTTGCCGGCCTTCGCCCGGCCGGCACGCACGGCGGCGAGCTGCTCCTCGG
This sequence comes from Micromonospora sp. NPDC020750, assembly GCF_044334565.1. Taxonomy (NCBI): domain Bacteria; kingdom Bacillati; phylum Actinomycetota; class Actinomycetes; order Micromonosporales; family Micromonosporaceae; genus Micromonospora; species Micromonospora sp. NPDC020750. The sequence goes on along the minus strand of NZ_JBIRTH010000004.1, from coordinate 73,240 downwards.
CGAACTCCGGGGAGTAGAAGACGGCCAGCCAGCCGTCGGCGATCTCGCCGGCCAGCTCCAGGTTCTTCGGGCCGACGGCGGCGAGATAGATCGGGATCTGCTCGCGGGGCGGGTGGAAGCCGAGCCGCAGCGCCTTGCCCGGGCCGTCGGGCAGCGGCAGCGTGTAGAACTCGCCGTCGTACTCGACCGGCTTGCGGGCGATGGCGAGCTTGACGATGTCGACGTACTCCCTGGTGCGGGCGAGGGGCTTGGCGAAGCGCACCCCGTGCCAGCCCTCGGAGACCTGCGGCCCGGAGACGCCCAGGCCGAGCCGGAACCGGCCGCCGGAGAGCGCGTCGATGGTCGCCGCCGTCATGGCGGTCATCGCCGGGGTGCGGGCGGGGATCTGCATCACCGCGCTGCCCACGTCGATCCGTTCGGTCTGCCCGGCGATCCAGGCCAGCATGCTCGGCGTGTCGGAGCCGTATGCCTCCGCGGCCCACACCACCGAGTAGCCGAGCCGGTCCGCCTCCTGGGCGAACGCCAGGTGGTCGGCGGGTGTGCTCCACGCCGTCTGGTATCCGAGGCTGAGCCCGAGTCGCACTGGTCCTCCCCCATCCGCAGCACAGGTCGCATCAGGTTACGCAACACCGGCGGCGGAGCCGATCACCGGCTCACCCCGAACGCGTCACCTCGGGGCGGACCGGCCGGGCGGATGGGAATCCCGCCGACCGCAGGGGCGAGCAGGAACTTGACGGGAGCGAGGATGTCGGTGACGGCGGGTTGGAAATAAGGTTCACCCATGCAACAGCGACCGCTCGGCCGAAGCGGGCTGGCGGTTTCCCGGCTCGCGCTCGGCACCATGACCTGGGGCCGGGACACCGACGCCGACGACGGGGCCGCCCAGCTGAAGAGCTTCCTCGATGCGGGCGGCAATCTGGTGGACACCGCCGACGTGTACGGCGACGGGGACGCGGAGGCGGTGATCGGGTCCCTGCTGGGCAGCCTGGTCCCCCGCGACGATCTGCTGATCGCGACGAAGGCCGGGCTGCGGCCGGGCAACGACCGGCGCCGGGACACCTCCCGGGGCCACCTGCTGCGCACGCTGGACGCCTCGCTGCGCCGCCTCGGCACGGACCACGTGGACCTGTGGCAGGTGCACGGGTACGACCCGGACACGCCGCTGGAGGAGACCCTGGCCGCACTGGACCACGCGGTGACCAGCGGCCGGGTCCGCTACGTCGGGGTGTCGAACTTCTCCGGCTGGCAGACCGCGCGGGCGGCGGCGTGGCAGGCGGCGTGGCCGGGGCGGGCCCCGGTGGTGGCCGCCCAGGTGGAGTACTCGCTGCTGGAACGTGGGGTGGAGCGGGAGGTGCTGCCGGCCTGCGCGGCGCTGGGGCTGGGGCTGCTGCCCTGGTCGCCGCTGGGCAGGGGGGTGCTCACCGGCAAGTACCGGCACGGCCGGCCGGCGGACTCGCGGGCCGCGTCGGCGCACTTCGAGCCGTTCGTGGCGACGTACCTGGAGCCGCGCTGCTCCAGCATCGTGGAGGCGGTGGCCACGGCTGCCGGCGGGCTGGGGGTGTCGCCGCTGGAGGTGGCGCTGGCCTGGATCCGGGACCGGCCCGGGGTGACGGCCCCGATCCTCGGCGCCCGGACGGTAGGGCAGCTCCTCGGGGCGCTCCAGGTGGAGCGGGTGACCCTGCCCGACGAGATCGTCGTCGCGCTCGACGACGTGTCGTCGGTGCCGATGGGCTACCCCGAGCGGGACGGCTGACGGGGCCCGTCGCGCCGGTAGGAACGGAGGCGGCGGTCACCTCGGGAGGGGTGGCGGACGACCGGCGGGCTGGGCAGCATGGAACCCATGGACTACGAATACGCGCCGCTGCGGTTGCCCTCGAACGTCGACCGGTTGACCGCCGCGGCGCAGCTGGCGATCCAGGCGGAGTTCTCGGGCTGGGAGCTGGCCCGGGTGCGGCTGTACCGGGACGGCACGCGGCAGGTCGTGCTGCGCCGCCGCCGGGTCGACCAACCCCAGCCGGGCCTGTCGTACTGAGCGCCGGGTCGCCACCGGGCGACCCCGGTGCGGCGCCGCCCCGGGGCGCGAGCGGACGCTCGGGCCACGAGGCAACCACTGTGCGGCGGCGCCGCCCCGGGCGCGAGCGGATGCTCGGGCCCCGGGGCGGCCACGGCCTAGTGGCGGTGACCCGCGTGGTCGTGGTCCTCGTCGTCGTGGTCGAGGAACGGGTGCTCGTCGAGGCGACCCACGAGGCGGTCGTCGGCGGCGGGCTGGAACGGGCCGACCGCGTCGTCGTCGTCGAACGACTCCAGGTCGACCGAGATGTCGACCTCGCTGACCATGACCACGCCGTCGAGCGGTTCCAGCTCCGGGACGTCCAGCGCGCTGAGTGAGCCGTCGCCGCTCTGCAGCAGCTCCAGCACCGCCTCGCCGACGCCCTCGACGGGTGCCGGCTCGTCGTCCTCGGGGGTGCCCTCGCGGCGGGCAGCCTCGGCGGCCCGGATCAGCGCGGCGACGCTGGGCACCCGGTAGTCGCGGCGCTGGCGCACCGAGATGACCCGGGGATGCGGGTCGATGGCCTCGCCGCCTTCGGCGGCGCCGAAGCGCTCGTCGGCCTCGTCGGGGTCGATGGACTCCACGTCCCAGGGTGTGACCTCGCCGAACGCGTCGAGCAGTTGCTCGTCGTACGCGAAGGAGGCGTTGTTCAGCGCGACGTACGCCTGCCAGACGTCGTCGTCGTCGACGCGGCCCTGGGCGGCCCGGACGGCGGCCAGGTGCACGCGGGCGGCGTCGATCACCCGCTCCAGGGCGGCATCTAGCTCACCGTGCTGGTCGGTCATGTACGTTCCCTTCGCAATGTGGGATGTTCCGCGCCGAACGGTAGGGCGACGGACACGGTCAGCAACTCCGGAGGAACCGGTCGAGAACCCGCACGCCGAACTGTAGTCCGTCCACCGGAACCCGCTCGTCGATGCCGTGGAACAGCCCGGAGAAGTTGAGGTCGGCGGGCAGCCGCAGCGGCGCGAAGCCGAAGCAGCGGATGCCGAGCTGAGAGAAGGCCTTGGCGTCGGTGCCGCCGGAGAGCATGTAGGGCACCGGCCGGGCGCCCGGGTCCTCCGCGCGCAGGGCCACGGACATGGCGTCGACCAGATCGCCGTCGAAGGTGGTCTCCAGGGCGGGCTGGCGCTGGATGTACTCGATCACGATGTCCGGGCCGACCAGCTCGCGCAGCTGCTGCTCCAGCAGCTCGGACTGGCCCGGCAGGCTACGGCAGTCGATGGTGGCGGTGGCCCGGCCGGGGATGACGTTGTCCTTGTAGCCGGCGGCGAGCCGGGTCGGGTTGGCGGTGTTGCGGATCGTCGCGCCGATGATGTTGGCGATCGGGCCGAGCTTGGCGATGGCGGTCTCCGGGTCCGCCGGGTCCAGCTCGACGCCGAGCAGGTCGGAGACCTCCTCGAGGAACGCCCGCACGGTGTCGGTGACCACCACGGGGAAGCGGTGCCGGCCGATGCGAGCCACCGCCTCGGCGAGGGCGGTGACCGCGTTGTCGTCGTGCACCATCGAACCGTGGCCGGGTCGGCTCTTGGCGTGCAGTCGCAGCCAGTCGATGCCCTTCTCGGCCGTCTCGATCAGGTAGAGCCGCTGGGACTCGTCGATCGTGTACGAGAAGCCGCCGACCTCGCCGATCGCCTCGCTGCAGCCGTCGAAGAGGCCGCGGTGGTGCTCGGTGAGGAAGTGCGCGCCGTAGTCGCTGCCGGCCTCCTCGTCCGCGGTGAACGCCAGCACGATGTCGCGGGCCGGCCGCACGCCGGTGCGCTGCCAGTGCCGCACCACAGTCAGCACCATGGCGTCGAAGTCCTTCATGTCGATCGCGCCGCGGCCCCACAGGTAGCCGTCGCGGATCTCCCCGGAGAACGGGTGCACCGACCACTCGTCGGGGTCGGCGGGCACCACGTCGAGGTGGCCGTGGACGAGCAGAGCGTCCCGGCCGGGGTCGGTGCCGGGGATGCGGGCGACGAGGTTGGCCCGGCCCGGGGCGGACTCGTGGATCACGACGTCGATGCCGACCTCGGTCAGCTTCTCCGCGACGTACTCGGCCGCGGCGCGTTCCCCGACGCTGGTGGCGTTGTCCCCGGTGTTCGTGGTGTCGATGCGCAGCAGGTCACGGCAGAGGTCGACGACCTCGTCGGCGGGATCGGGTCGGGCGGAAGCGGCGTCGCTCGTCATCGGCTCTTCATACCAGCAGCGACCATCGGGCAGGTCGCCCGGCCGGCCGTCCGTTTCGCGCGGGCCCGCGCCGGGTACCGCCGGTCCCGTCCCGCACCGCCCAATTGGGCCGCCCCGCCGCACCCGTCGGCCGCCGCACCCGCCACCGAGGAGGGCACCATGACCGTCCCCCTGCCCCCGTTGCCGCCCGTACCCGAGGAGAGCTATCGGCCCGGCGGGCGCAGCCTGGTCGACATCATCGACCAGGAGCACCGGCAGATGCTGGCCCTGGTTGACCGGATCGGCGGCCCCGACCCGGACCCGGAGCCCGGCGACCTGGTCCAGGTGCTCACCGCCACGGTCTCCCGGCACCTGTCGGCGGAGGAGCAGTACCTGTTCCCCGCTGTGCGGGCCGCCCTCCCGCAGGCCGGGCAGCTGGTCGACCGGGAACTTGAGGCCGCAGGCGCGCTGCTGACCGCCCTGAAGGGGCTGGCCGGTCCGGCCGATCCCGCGCTGGCCGACGTGGTCGAGCGGGTGCGTCGACACGTCGCCCAGGTCGCCGCACTGGTCGGCCCGCTGGGCGAGGTGGCCACCGACGTGGAGCTGATCCGGCTGGGCAACCGGTGGGAGATCGCCGAGGAGGCCGCGCCGACCCGGCCGCACCCGGGCACCCCGGCGACGCCACCCTGGAACCGGATCGTCGAGCCGGCGGTGGGCGTGGTGGACAAGGTCCGCGACGCGGTGACCGGCAGGCCGACGTACCTGACGGATCTGGAGCCGGAAGCGGGCCGGCCGGCGACCGCGGCGGAGGCGCGGCGACCGCCGGGCTGACCGATTATCGGACGGGCCATCCCGGACATCGGTCAACTCCGATCCACCCAGGGCCTTCCGTCGATCCCCCGAGTGGCCATACCGTCACCCTATGAATCTGGAGCTGCGACACCTGCGGGTGGTCTGCGCCATCGCGGAGACGGGGAGCGTGACCAAGGCGGCGTCCACGCTCGGCCTGGCCCAGCCGGCGCTCACCGCCCAGCTCCAACGCATCGAGCGGACCCTCGGCGGCCCCTTGTTCGAACGGGATCGGCGGGGCGCCCGGCCCACCGCACTCGGCGAGCTGGTGCTGTCCCGGGCCCGGGTCCTGCTGCCGGCCATGCAGGGCCTGCAGGACGAGGCGGCCCGGCTGGCCGGCGCCGACCCGACCCCCGCGCGGTACCGGTTCGGCGGGGTGAACAGCCCCATCCTCGGCCGCCTGGTGCACCGGCTCGCCGCCGCGTACCCCCAGGCACAGATCACCACGTACGCCTCCTGGTCCGCCGACGAGCTGGCCCAGCTCGTCGGCGGCGGCCGGATGGACTACGCCCTGGTCGGGGTGTGCGGCGACTCGCTGCCACCGACCGGACACGGGCTGACCTGGCGGGAGGTGGCGATGGAGCCGGTGCAGGTGCTGCTGCCCGAGGGACACCCGATGGTCGAGCGGGACGAGGTGCGCCTGGTGGACCTGCGCGGCGAGCAGTGGGTCGCCGCCCCCGGCGACGGCTGCTTCGGCGACTGCTTCGCCGCCGCCTGCGCCCGCGACGGCTTCACCCCCCGAAAGCTGTACGAGGCCGACGTGCGCGGCTGCGTCGACATGGTGGAGGCCGGCGCGGCGGTGGCGCTGTGCCAGGCCACCTTCCGCCCCGTGCCCGGGCTGGTGACCCGCCGGCTGGTCGGGACGCCGCTGCGCTGGCGGCTGATGCTGGGCTGGCACCCGGACTCGGCCGGAGCGGGCTTCGCCGGTGAGGTGCTGGACACGGCGGTGTCGGCGTACACCGACTCGCTCGCCGCGCACCCGGACTACCTGGCCTGGCTGCTGCGGCACCCGGAGTTCGGGGTGCGCCGGCCCGCCCCGGCCGGTCCGGCGCCCGGCGGGGCGGGTTCCGGGGTGCGAATCGCCTGATGGTGGGTAACTGGGGCGGCATGACCGATCTCTACCCCACCGCCGACGACCGGGAGACGCTGCGGGAGGCCGCCGCCGCGCACACCGCCGCCTCCCGGGACGTGGAGGCGTTCCTGCGCCGCCTGCCCGTGGTCCCCGACCCCGCCGACATCACTGAGTACGCCACCCTGCTCAGCCGGGAGGAACGGGCGCGCGGCGAGCGCCAGGCCGCCGCGAACGCCGCCGGGCTGCAGATCGGCAGCATGGAGTCGGAGTGACCGCCGCCCACGGTGGTCCCCGCGTGCGGCCGGCACGCGGGGACCGTTGAACGGCGCGGGCGAAAGGTCAGCAGGCCCGTGCGGGCCTCGGGAGCCGGCACGCCGCCGACGCGGGCCCGGCGGGTGACGTCAGCGTTCCACGAGGATGTCGTGGCCGAGGTCGAGCAGGGAGTGCCGCCACTCGTCGTCGCTGGTGCCGCCCTTCGGGCGGGCCGCCGTCAGCGCCCGGATCCGGTCGATGGCGTCCCGCATCACCTCGATGTCCTCCGGGGTCAGGTCGACCTTGCGTTTGCGCAGCACCGCGAGGATCTGCCGGCCCGGCTCGGGCAGGTCGAGGGAGGGGTTCGGCCCGAACGACTCCTCGCCGGAGCCTCGGGTCAGCAGCCAGCTGCGCAGTTGCTCGGAGGTGACGTTCACCTCGGCGTGGAAGTCCTCCCAGAGCACCTCGACCTCGGGATCGAGTCGCGCCTCGCGTACCATCACGCCTCCTCTGCGGGCGGCGGCCCGGACGGTTCCGGTTCGCCGGTGTGGGGTTGCAGGCCCTCCGGCGGCACCCGCACCCGGGTGGGGTTGGCCGTCGGCGGGGCCAGGATCGGTTCGGCCCGTTCGTCGGGTGGGTTCTCCTCGCCGCCCTCCTCGGGTTCGGTCATCTCCGTCCTCCGCCCGCTCACCGCGGGTGGGACGTGGTGGCCGCGGAGTAGTCCCGGTCGCCGGCGGTCACCTCGAAGGCGAGCGCGTCGTCGCGGGCGTCCACGGTCACCCGCTGCCCCGGCGAGATCGCGTTCTCCAGCAGCATCCGCGACATCCGGTTGTCCACCTCGCGCTGGATCACCCGCCGCAGCGGGCGGGCGCCGAACTCCGGCTGGTAGCCGCGCTCGGCGATCCAGTCGATCCCGGCGACGGTGAAGTCCACCCCGATGTCCTGGGCGTGCAGCCGGCGCCGGGTCTCCTCCAGCATCAGCTCGGTGATCTGGCGCAGTTGCTGCTGCTCCAGCCGCTGGAAGATGATCACCTCGTCGATCCGGTTGAGAAACTCGGGGCGGAAGTTCTCCTTGAGCCGGCGCATCAGCCGCTCGCGCAGCTCGTCGTTCTCCCCGGCCTCGCCGGCCGCGCCCGCGCCGAAGCCGACCGCGCGCTGGCTGCCGGTGATCAGCTCCGAGCCCAGGTTGCTGGTCATGATCAGAACGGTGTTCTTGAAGTTCACCGCCCGGCCCTGGCTGTCGGTGAGCCGGCCGTCGTCGAGCACCTGGAGCAGGATGTTGAACACGTCGGGGTGGGCCTTCTCGATCTCGTCGAGCAGCACCACCGCGTACGGGCGGCGGCGCACCGCCTCGGTGAGCTGGCCGGCCTCCTCGTACCCGACGTAGCCGGGGGGCGCGCCGACCAGCCGGGCGACGGTGTGCCGTTCCTGGAACTCGCTCATGTCCAGCCGGACCATCCGGTCGGCCTCGCCGAACAGCGACTCGGCCAGGGCCCGGGCCAGCTCGGTCTTGCCGACGCCGGTGGGGCCGAGGAACAGGAAGCTGCCCATCGGCCGGTTCGGGTCGGCCAACCCGGTCCGCGACCGGCGTACCGCCTCGGCGACCGCGCCGACCGCGTCGTCCTGGCCCACGATCTTCTCGTGCAGGTGTCCCTCCAGCCGCAGCAGGCGGTCCCGTTCCTCCTCGGTGAGCTGGGCGACGGGGATGCCGGTGGCCCGGGAGACCACCTCGGCGATCTCCTCCGGACCGACGGCCGGTACCTGGGAGCCGCCACCCTCGTCACCCTCGTCGCCCTTGGCCCGGCGGATCTGCGCCTCCATCTCGGCGATCTGGTCGCGCAGGGCGGAGGCCCGCTCGTACTGCTCGTCGGCGACCGCCTGCTCCTTGTCCCGGCGCACCTCGTCGAGTTGCTGCTCGAGCTCCCGCACGTCCGAGGCGGGGGTGCGGGTGCGCAGCCGGACCCGGGCGCCGGCCTGGTCGATCAGGTCGATCGCCTTGTCCGGCAGGTACCGGTCGGTGACGTACCGGTCGGACATCTCGGCAGCGGCGACCAGCGCCTCGTCGGTGAACCGAACCTGGTGGTGGGCCTCGTAGCGGTCACGCAGGCCGCGCAGGATGGCCACGGTGTCGTCCACGGTGGGCTCGGGCACCAGCACGGGCTGGAACCGGCGGGCCAGCGCGGCGTCCTTCTCGATGGTGCGCCGGTGCTCGTCGAGGGTGGTCGCGCCGATCACCCGCAGCTCGCCGCGGGCCAGCGCCGGCTTGAGCATGTTGGACGCGTCCATGCCGCCCTCGCTGCCCGCCCCGCCGGCGCCGACCAGGGTGTGGATCTCGTCCAGGAAGATGATCAGCTCGTCGCGGTGGGCGCGGATCTCGTCGATGACCTTCTTCAGCCGCTCCTCGAAGTCGCCCCGGTAGCGGGTGCCGGCGACCAGGCCGGCGAGGTCGAGCTGCACCACCCGCTTGCCGAGCAGGGTCTGCGGCACGTCGCCGTCGCAGATCCGCTCGGCCAGCCCCTCCACGATCGCGGTCTTGCCGACGCCGGCCTCGCCGATCAGCACCGGGTTGTTCTTGGTACGCCGGGAGAGGATCTCCACCGCCTGCTCGATCTCGGCGGACCGCCCGATCACCGGGTCGATCTGGTCGTTGCGGGCCAGTTCGGTGAGGTCCTGGCCGTACTGGTCGAGGGTCGGTGTGCCCCGGTCGGGCTTCGGGCCCGCCATCGGGCCGCGCTCGGCGCTGGCCGCCTGGAGCGACTCGGGCTGGATCCGGCCGGCGGCGAGCATCCGGCCGGCCGGGGACTCCGGATTCAGCGGGAGGGCCATCAGGATGTGCTCGGGGCCGATGTAGTTGGCACCCATCGCGCGGGAGAGCTGGTGGGCGTCGAGCAGGGCCCGCTTGGCGGCCGGGGTGAGCGACAGGTTCGGCGGCACCTCGCCCCGGGGCGCGCCGTCGCCGCGCCCGCCCAGTGCGTTGACCAGGGTGTCGGGGTCCGCGCCGGCCCGTCGGACCAGGTCGCGCAGCGGCTCCCGCTGCAACGCCGCCCAGAGCAGGTGATCGGTGTCCAGGTCGTTGCTGTGCCGCTGGGCGGCCCGGCGGGCCGCGTCGGCGAGCATCTCCCGCGCGTCGGCGGTCATCAGCCGGGTGATGTCGACCCGGTGCGCCGGCCGGCGTCCCGCCTCGCCCCGGCCGAAGTACCGGGCCAGGAACTCGTCCCACGGGTCGGAGCCGAAGTCGCCGGTTCCCGTCATGTCTTCCTCCCGCGGTCGGACGCGCTCGCCGGTGCAGTCCTCCGCCGGCACGGACGGCGGTGGCTACCCGGCGACCGGCGCGACAAACGCCCCTGGGTGGCAGGCTGGGCCCATGGATGCGAGGCCGCTGCTGATCGTGGACGCCGCCAACGTCGTGGGGTCCCGCCCCGACGGCTGGTGGCGGGACCGGGCCGGGGCTGCCGCCCGGTTACGCGACGCCCTGACCCCGGTGGCCGAGGTCGGCCTGCCGCCGCTGCTGCCCGGGCCCGCGGAGGTGGTGCTGGTGGTGGAGGGCGCGGCGCGGGGGGTGCCGACGGTGCCCGGCGTGCGGGTGGTGGCCGCGCCGGGTTCGGGCGACGACGCCATCGTCGAGCTGGTCGGCGCCGCCGTGGACCGCCGCCGGCTGGTGGTCACCGCCGACCGGGAGCTGCGCGGCCGGGTGGGTGCCCTCGGCGCGGAGGTGCAGGGCCCGCGCTGGCTGCGCGACGGGGCCCAGCGGGGCCGCGCCCGCGGCGACGACCCCGCCACCGGTCCGATTGATGGGACCGGACGACCCGCGGACGGGACTGTCGTCGACCCGTCGAGCGGACTTCCCGCACGTCAGGGCGGTAAGCGGGCGGACGGGCAGCAACACTGACAGGGCGGTTGTTCTCTCCCCGACGGGGATGGGTTGTAATGGAGATCTCCCCGCCCCCAGGAGGTCCACGTGGCGAGCGTCGCCGAGCTGAAGGCAGCGATCGATATCGCGCTACAACAGATCGGTGACGGGCAGAGTGCCGTGCAGGCCGCCGGCGAGAAGCTCGCCGAGGCGCAGCAGACCCTGGCCGGGGCCCTGGAGGGCAGCGGGCACGAGACCGTCGAGGCGGCACAGGCCTCGCTGACGCAGGCCAGCCAGGAGCTGGAGGAGTGCCTCGCGGCGACCCTCGTCGCGGTGGAGCAGGCACAGCTCTACGTCTCGACCCTGTAGGGGCGGGCGTGTCCATCATCGAGGACGTCGGGGCGCAGGTGCGGGCAGCCGCCGAGGAACTGCCGATCGCCCAGCTCGCTCTGGCGCTGGAGAAGTTCGGCCAGGCCACCGAGCGGCTGCGCTGGGTGCGGCAGGAGTCGGCCAACCCGATGGGGGTGCCCGAGCTGTCCGCCGCCACCGAGCACGCCGAGTCCGCCGGGCACGCGCTGCGGGTGGCGCAGGAGCAGCTGTCGGCGTACCTGGCGGCGATCGGGCTGGCCCCCGACAGCGCCCCCGCGGCCCGCCCGGCCGGCGACCGGCAGGTGCACGACGCGCCGCGCGGCGGGCCGCCCGCCGCCGGGGAGCAGCCGCCGCCCGCCCAGGACGACAACCCGGTGCTGCGCCGCTGGTGGGCGGTGCGGGTGGCCGAGCTGACCGGAGGCCGGGAGGGCGCGCCGGACGCGCCGGACGAGAAGGTCGGCGACTCCCGCGAGCTGCTGCGCCGGGTGGTCGACGGGGTCCGTTCCGGCGACCGGGACCGGCTGCACCGGGAGTTGCGCGGCGCGCACGCCGACGTCGGCCTCGGCCTGGCCGCGGTCGCCCCGCCGATGCTGCGCGAGCTGGCCGGCGAGCTGCTCGGCCATCCGCCCCGCGCCGACGACCTGACCCGGCTGCGCCGGGAGCTGGAGGGTCGGGTCCGCGACCTGCTCCCCGGGCTGCCCCCGCCGGCGCTGGAGACACTGCTGACCAGGATCTGCCGGATGCCCCCGCCGCAGCGCGGCAGCGGCGAGGAGCAGCCACACGCGGCCGACCCGGCGGTCACCGCCGGCGTGGCGACCGCCGTGCTGCTGGCCCGCCTCGGCAAGGATCTGCCCCGCGACCCAGGGCAGCCCGACCCGGCCGGCGAGCCCGCCCGGGAGAAGCGCCGCGAGGCCGAGCGGGACGCCTGGGACCAGGCAACGCGGGAGCGCGCCGCCCGGGAGCGCGCGGCCCGGGACCGGGCCGCCCAGGGCCGCCCGCCCGCGCCGCCCGCCGGGAACGCCGCCCGCCGGGACTCCGATGGCTGACCGGCGGACCCAACTGGTGACCCGGGTGCGCGGCATGCTCTCCGAGGCGCTGGGCGCCACCCGGGGCCGGCTCGCCGCCGCCGACGCCGAACTCGCCGCCGCCCGGGACCGGCTGACCCGGGTCGAGCGCGCCGCCGCGGCCGTGCCCGCGAGGGTGGGGGCCCAGCGGGACCGGCGGCTGGCCGAGATCGACGCCCAGCATGCCGCCCGGATCACCGAGCTGGCCCGCCGGGCCGTGGACGCCGCCCGCCGGGAGGCCCCAGGCGCGGCCTCCGCCGACTGGACGCGGTGGACCGTCACGCCGGCCGGGCGCGGCGAGCCGCCCGGCGCGGTCCGGATCGGCACCGTCCGCATCCCCGGCGCGGAGCCGGTGCCGGCGCTGGTGCCGCTGCTCGACGCCGGGCACGTGCACCTGACCGGGGCCGACGCCGACGGCGGGGCCTCCGTCGTGCCGGCGCTGCTGCTGCGTAGCCTGGGCCGGGCCGACCCGGGCGCGGTACGACTGTTCGGGTACGACCCTGAGCACCTCGGCGGAGGCCTGGCCGGGTTCGCCCCGCTGGGCACGGCCGGGCAGCTCACCTTCGTCGGGCCGGGCGGGCTGGGCCGGCTGCTGGACGACCTGGTGGAGCAGATCCGCCGGATCAACGAGACGGTGCTGGCCGGCGAGTACCGCTCGCTGCGCGAACTGGCCGGCGCGACCAACCGTCGCCCGGAGCCGTGGCGGGTGGCGGTGCTGCTCGGCGGCGACGAGCTGTCCCGGCACGAACGCGGCCAGCTCGACCGGGTGGTCCGCACCGGCGCGGCGTGCGGGGTGCACCTGGTGGTGCGGGGCGTGCCGGTGCCCGACGACCCCACGGTGACCCGGGTCGTGGTGGGCCCGGACGGCGCCCGGGTGGGCGGGCCGCCCGGCCTGCCGGTGACCCTGGACCCGCCGCCACCGGCCGCGCTGGTCACCGAGACCTGCCGGCAGGTCGCCGCCCGGGTCAACGCCGGCCCCCCGCCGGCCCCGTTCACCGACCTGCTGCCGCCTCCGGAGCAGATGTGGCGGGAGGACTCCTCCGCCGGGCTGACCGCGCCGATCGGCGAGGGCCCGCACGGCCGGCCGGTGCTGCTCAACCTCGGCGACTACCCGCCGCACGCGCTGATCGGCGGCCCGTCGGGCACCGGCAAGACCAACCTGATCTTCGCCTGGATCGGCGCGCTGGCGTCCCGGTACTCCCCCGCCGAACTGGAGTTCTACCTGCTCGACTTCAAGGAGGGGGTGTCCTTCGCCCGGTTCGCCCAGGGCCGGCGGGACCCGAGCTGGCTGCCGCACATGCGGCTGGTCGGGATCAACGTCAACACCGACCGGGAGTTCGGGCTGGCCCTGCTGCGCTTCCTCGCCGAGGAGCTGCGCCGGCGGGCCGACGCGGCGAAGAAGCACGAGGTCACCAAGCTCGCCGAGCTGCGGGCGGTGGACCCGACCGGGCACTGGCCCCGGATCGTCGCCGTGGTCGACGAGTTCCAGGCGCTGCTGGCCGGCCGGGACGTGGTGGCCCGGGAGGCCGCCGACCTGCTGGAGGACCTGGCCCGCCGGGGCCGCTCCCAGGGCATCCACCTGGTGCTGGCCTCACAGGACGTGCGGGGCATCGAGGCGCTGTGGGGGCGACCGGCGCTGGTCGCCCAGTTCACCCTGCGCATCGCGCTGCCCAAGGCGCTGCGCATCCTGGCCGAGCGCAACGACGCCGCCCAGTCGCTGCCCCGGCACCATGCCGTGATCAACGCCGAGTCGGGGCTGACGGAGGGCAACGAGGTAGCCCGCATCCCGTCGGCCAGCGACTGGGACGCCTGGAGCGAGTTGCAGCACCGGCTGTGGCGGATGCGCCCGCAGGACGCGAAGCCGGCCCGGCTGTTCGACGGCGACGCGATCCCCCGGCTGCGCGACGCCCCGGACTTCCGGGCGCTGAACCCGCCCGAGGGCGAGGGACCGCCGCGCAGCCCGGTCGCGCTGCTCGGGGAGATCATCGACGTGCAGGCCCGCTCGGCGGTGCTGCGACTGCCCCGGGCGCCCGGGCGGAACCTGGCGGTGCTGGGCACCCGGGTCGACGAGGCGTGCGCGGTGCTGGACGCCGCCGCCCGGTCGCTGGCCCGCCAGCACCGTCCCGGCACGGCCCGGTTCTCCATCGCCTGCCTCGACCCGGACGCCGACCCGGCCGCCCGGGAGCTGTACGCCGACCTCGCCGACGACGCCGCCTGGTACGACGACGAGACCCTGCCGGAGCTGATGGCCGAGACCGGCGCCGCCCTGGACCGGCCGGGCACCCCGGCCACCCCGCACTACCTGCTGCTGTACGCGGTCGACGCGGCGGCCGGCCGGCTGGCCGCGCGGGCCGGCGGGCGGACCGGGCTGGAGCAGCTGCGCCGGATCCTGCACGACGGGCCGGAGCGGCGGACCCACGTGCTGGCCTGGTGGCGCGGCGTGGCCCGGATGCGGGTGGACCTCGGCGGGCCGGCCGCCCGCACCGACCAGATCGGCGCCTGGGTGGCCCTCGACGTGCAGGGCGCCGAGCTGGGCTCGTCGCTGTACCCGGGCAGCGGGGGGCCGGACTGGTACCCCCGGCCGTGGCGGGGGCTCTTCTTCGACCGGGCGGCGCACCGCACCGGCCAGGTCATCATCCCCTACGGACCGTCGGCATGAACGAACCGGTGATCAGCGAGACGTACGCGGCGCAGGTGCGCCGGCTGGCCGAGCTGACCGACCGGGTGCGTACCCAGCGCGCCGAGGCGCGCACCTGGCACGAGCAGCAGTGCGCCGCCGCCGAGCGGGCCGTCGCGGAGGCCACCGAGCAGCTCCGGTACGCCGAGCAGGAGGCGGTCGACGCGCGCGAGCTGGTGGAGCGGGTGGACGCCGAGGCGGCCCACCTGTGGCAGCAGCTACGGGTCCGGCTGGGCGTCGGCGCCCGCCGCGTCGGGGACCCGCCCGGCCCGGCCCGGGACGCCTCGGGCGACCCGCTGCTGCTGCTGCACGGGGTGCGCGGGCTGCTGGACCGGACCCGGCAGCCCGGCGAGCTGCCCACGTCGGCGAACCCGCTGCTGGCGCTGTGCGGCGTGCTCGGGGCGGCGCTGATGTTCGCCCTCGGCGCGGGCGTCCGCGCGCTCGGCGCCCGCAACGGCGGTGACCTGGCGGTGGGGCTGCCGGTGCTGGCGCTGGTGGTGACCCTGCTCGGCCCGCTGGTCGGGCTGGCCCTGGCCAAGCGGCTCGCCGACCGCCGGCACGCGATCCTGTCGCCCCGCCCGGTCACCGTCGTTCTGGTGGCGGGCCTGGTCACCACCGGCGTGCTGCTGGTCATCACCCGCTGACCGGACCACCCGACGGGGGCGCGCCCTGCTGCACGCGGCGGGCACCGCCCGAAGCCGGCGCGGGCAGGCGGTCCGGCCCCTTCCCTACCGGTCGGCGGGGATGGCGACCGCCTCCCGCAGGAGGCGGCGGGCGAGGACCACCCGGTCGGCGTCGTCGTCGAGGCCGGGCAGATCGCCGACCCGGGTCACCGTGCCGGTGAGCAGCGCGCGCAGCGCCGCTTCGCACTGGGCGGGCAGGGTGAGCGTACGGTCGAACAGCCGCAGCGCGACCGTGCCGTCCCCGGCCGGTTCGAGCTGCCAGCGCAGCCCCGGGCGGACGGCGAGCCGGGTGTCGGCATCGAGGGCGGCCAGCGCGGCGGCCTGGGCCAGCGGCCGGATCGGCGCGGGCCGGGCTGCCGGCCAGGCCCGGGCGCGCAGCCGCGCGGCGACGGTGGCCGGGTCGGCGCGCAGCAGCCAGTCCCGCAGCGCCTCGACGGTCTCGGTCAGCTCCGGCTCGATCGCGGACGGGTCGGTCACATCGGTGCCGAACGGCAGGCCGGCGCGCAGCCGGGCGTCGGAGGCGGCGAGGGCGAGCAACTCCTCGACGATGGCGTACCGGGTCAGCGCCCGGATGCCGACGGTCAGGTGCAGGGAGCTGGACTCCTGGGCCTGGGCGCTGTGCAGCCAGCCGCGCGGCAGGTAGAGCGCGTCGCCCGGTTCGAGCACCACGTCGAGCGCGGCGGGGCCCTGGGCGGTGGCGGAGACCTCGTCGGCCCGGCCGCCCCAGGGCTGGCGCTCCAGCGGGTCCGGCAGCACCGGGGGGTGGATCCGCCAGTGCTTGCGCCCGTCGACCTGGAGGACGAAGACGTCATGGGTGTCGTAGTGGGTGGCGAATCCCTGGCTGCCGGCCGGGGTCAGGTAGGCGTTGACCTGCAACGGCTGGGCGAGGGCGGTGCCGAGGTCCCGGGCGAAGTCGACCAGGGCGGGCCAGGTGCGGTGCAGCCCCTGGAGCACCAGGGTCGCGCCGGAGGCGTACAACTCCAGCACCCGCTCGTCGAGGACCTGGTCGCCGATCTCGGCGCCCGCGCCGCCGCCGCCGGTGTAACGCGCCGCCGGCACGAGCTGGCCGTCCTTGGCGATCCGCAGGAACGGGGTACGCAGGCCGCGGCGGCTGAGCAGCTCGTCGGCGTCGGCGGGGCTGAGCAGGTCGGTGAAGCCGTCGGAGTTGGGCAGCTCGGCGGCGCGGGAGAGCAGCGGCGCCCGGCCCCAGTGGGCGGCGGCGAACTTGCCCGGCTCGACGGCGATGCAGCGGGCGAGCGCCGGGGCGGCGGCGAAGCTGCCCGGCTCGACGTCGGTCCTGCCCGGCTCGACGTCGGTCCTGCCCGGCTCGACGTCGGCGCAGCGGCCGAGCTGCGGGGTGGCGGCGGACGGAACCGCCGGGCGGTGGCGGCCGCCCGGCGGGTCGATGATCTTCACGACGTTCCGTCAGGCCGTGCCGTCGGCGCCACCGTCGTGCTGACCCGGGGTCGCACCGCCGTCGGCCGGACCCTCAGCGCTGCCGTCCGCGCCACCGTCATGCTGACCCGGGGTCGCGCCACCGTCGGCCGGACCCTCAGCGCTGCCGTCCGCGCCACCGTCATGCTGACCCGGGGTCGCACCGCCGTCGGCCGGACCCTCCGGGCCGCCGCCGCCGGTCGTCTGGATGTCGTCGTCGTTGAGTGCCATTCGGTGCTCCCTCGGAAGTGCCGCCCCGCCGTGCGGCGGGGTCCGTCGTACAACCGGTGGTACCCCACGCACGATCTTCTCTAACCACACCGTAGACGGCGGGCCCCGTCGGCATGGCCGGTTCGCCCGGCCCGGCCGACGGGACCCGGGGACGTCAGCACGACGGGGCCGGTCGACCCGTCGGGTCGACCGGCCGGCGCGGGAGGTCAGGGGATCATCTGGCCCAGGTCCCGGGGCATAGCGGACTTGACGTCCTCCCACTCCCCCTGGGTCACGTGCCGGCGCAGGGTGTCCAGCACCACCTGGACCACACGCTCCGGGCCGCCCTTCACGTCGTACGGGAAGCCCTGGCGGACCTCGTAGAGGAAGTCGTCCCGGTTCAGCTTGATCGGCACGTCCTCCGGCCGCCACCCCTCGAAGTAGATGCCGCGCACCAGCACCGGGAGCTGCGCGGCGAACTCCGCGCTCTCCTGCACCGGCAGCCGGTCGCGCAGCAGGTGCAGCACCGTGCGCAGCGCCGCGTACGACTGGTTGCGTTGCGCCTTCGGCCAGCCGTACGCCGCCTCGATGTCCTTGAGGATCAGGTTGGTCTTGTCCAGCGAACTCTCGAACGCCGAGATCATCTGCTCAGCCATCTGCCCACCCCCGTAGGTCGGTGTGTCACCGTCGGTCGTCGTCGCGCGGCGGCGGGCCGGCTGGGCCCCGCCACTGCCGGGTCGGACTGATCAGACCGGGCCTCGGCACCACGCGGCGGGGGCCGCCGGCCGGCCCGACCACGTGCAGCACGCCGCCGCGCCGTCGATCCGGCACGTTCCGTACCGTCATCCCACGCACCCCCGTACCTGTTCGCCGTCGCGGCCGTCTCCCCCGACGGACCACGCACACCGCCATGCTGCGCCGCGCGAGGATGACCCCGCCTCACCCCCTCTGGGTGACTTCCTTAGGGGCACCCGGCCAGGAAGATCAGGGACCCGCCGGGGACGGGCCACCACCCATGGGTGACCCCAACTCCCTACGCTGTACGACGTGACACTCATCGCGACCGAGTCGCTGACCAAGACGTACGGGGGTGGGGTCACGGCGTTGGCCGACCTGACCGTCGCGGTCGAGCCGGGGATCATCGGGCTGGTCGGCGCGAACGGCGCCGGCAAGTCGACTCTGATCAAGATCCTGCTCGGCCTCCTCCCCCCGACCAGCGGCCGGGTCCGGGTGCTCGGCCTCGACCCGACCACCGACTCCGCCCAGGTCCGCGCCCGGGTCGGCTACATGCCCGAGCACGACGCCCTGCCACCGGACCTCTCCGCCGCGGAGCTGGTCACCCACCTCGGCCGGGTCAGCGGCCTGCCGCGTACGGTCGCCCGGGAGCGGGCCTCCGAGGCGCTGCGGCACGTCGGGCTCTACGAGGAGCGCTACCGCCCGGTCGGCGGCTACTCCACGGGCATGAAGCAGCGCGTCAAGCTCGCCCAGGCCCTCGTGCACGACCCCGACCTGCTGCTGCTCGACGAGCCGACCAACGGCCTCGACCCGGCCGGCCGGGACGCCATGCTGGCGCTGGTGCACCGCATCGGCACCGAGTTCGGCATCTCCGTGCTGGTCTGTTCGCACCTGCTGGGCGAGGTGGAACGGATCTGTGACACCCTCGTCGCCATCGACGGCGGACGGCTGCTGCGCGCCGACCACATCTCCGCCATGACCTCCGCCACCGACGTGCTCGCCGTCGAGGTCAGCGAGGGCATGGAGGAGTTGGCCGCGCGGCTGGCCGCGCTCGACCTGCCGGTCCGCCGGGACGGCCGGCTGCTGCTCGTCGAGCTCGTCGACGACGCCACCTACGACCTGATCCTCGGCGCGGTCGCCGAGCTGGACCTGCCGCTGCACCGGCTGGACCAGCGCCGGCACCGGGTGGCCGAACTCTTCGCCACGAGGGAGCCCAGCCATGCCTGAGCCGACCGGCGTCATCCACGACATCGGCTACCAGCGGTACACCGGCCCCCGGCTGGGCCGCCGGGCCGTCTTCGGCGCGCTCTACCTGCACGGCCTGCGGACGGCGTTCGGGCTGGGACGCAGCGCGAAGGCCAAGATCTTCCCCTGGCTGGTGGTCGGCATCGTCACGCTGGTCGCCGCCGCCGCCACCGCAGTGCGCAGCCAGATCGGCGAGGTGGTGATGACGTACGCCCAGTTCGCCGACAACATGAGCTGGCTGGTCATCTTCTTCGTCGCGGTGGTCGCGCCCGAGTTGGTCTCCCGTGACCTGCTCAGCGGGGTGCTGCCGCTCTACTTCTCCCGGCCGCTGCCACGCTCGGACTACCCGCTGGCCAAGCTGCTGGCGCTGGCGACCGCGCTCTGGTTACTGCTCGGCGGGCCGCAGCTCGTGATGTTCCTGGGCGCAGCCTTCACCGGCGGTGACGGCATGCGCGGGGTCTGGAACGAGCTGCTCGACCTGCTGCCGGGCCTGCTCTACGCCGGGCTGTGGGCGGTGGTCTTCGCCTCGGTCGGGCTGCTGGTCGCCTCCCTCACCGGCAAGCGGGCGTTCGCGGCCGGCGGGATCGTGGCCGTGTTCCTGATGACCACACCGATCGTCGGCGTCCTGTCGATCATGCCCTCCCAGGCGGTCAACGAGCTGGCCTTCCTCGCCTCGCCGTCGACGCTGGTGGGTGGCGTGGGCGCCTGGGCGCTCGGTGACCTGCTGGCGTCCGAGGGCCAGAGCGGGATACCGATCGGCGGCTTCGGCCCCGTCTACGCGGTCGCCGCCGTGCTGCTCGTGGCCGGCTGCGTCGCCCTGCTGCTGCTGCGATACCGGAAGGTGGCCGCCCGATGACCACGATCAGCGCCGACCAGGCGACGGGGACACCGACCGCCGTCACCAGCACCCTCGACCTCGCGGGCGTCTCCCGCTGGTACGGCAACGTGGTGGCGGTCAACGACGTCAGCATGAGCCTCGGCCCCGGGGTCACCGGCCTGCTCGGCCCGAACGGCGCCGGCAAGACGACCCTGCTGCACATGATGGCGGGCTTCCTGGCCCCGTCGCGCGGGGCGGTGAGCCTGGACGGCCGGCCCACCTGGCGCAACCCCGACGTCTACCGCCGGCTCGGCCTGGTCAGCGAGCGGGAGGCGGTGCACACCTTCCTCACCGCGTACGAGTTCGTGCTGGCCAGCGCGAAGCTGCACGGGCTGCCGGATCCAGCCGCGGCGGCCCGCCGGGCGATCGCCCTGGTCGAGATGGAAGGCGCGCAGGACCGCCGGATCGGCACCTACTCCAAGGGCATGCGGCAGCGCGCCCGGGTGGCCGCCGCGCTGGTGCACGAGCCGCAGGTGCTGCTGCTCGACGAGCCGTTCAACGGGATGGACCCGCGTCAGCGGCTGCACATGATGGAGCTGCTGCACCGCCTCGGCGACGCCGGCCGCACCATTCTGTTCAGCTCGCACATTCTGGAGGAGGTCGAGCAGGTCTCCGGCACCGTCCAGGTGATGGTCGCCGGCCGGCTGGCCGCCTCCGGTGACTTCCGCACCATCCGCCGGCTGATGACCAACCGGCCGCACGTCTTCACCGTGCACTCCACCGACGACCGGGCGCTCGCCGTGGCGTTGATGGCCGAGGCGTCGGTGACGGGTGTCGAGCTGGACCGCGCCGGGTTGACGGTGCGCGCCGGCGACTACGGCGCGTTCACCCGCGTCCTGCCGAAGATCGCTCTGCGGGAGGGCATCCGGGTGCGGCAACTGGTGCCCCAGGACGAGTCCCTGGAGAGCGTCTTCTCCTACCTGGTGGAGGCCTGAACCCATGTCTACCGTTTCCTGGATCACCCTGCGGGGGCTGTTCGGGCGTCGCCGGTTCCTCCTGCTGCTGCCGCTGCCCGCGGTGCTGGTGCTGTTGGCTGTGCTCTCCCGGTCGCTCGGGGTGGACCCGGGCGAGTGGGGCCCACCGGTGCTGGTCGGTCTCGGCCTGGCCGTGGTGCTCCCGGTCGTCGCCCTGATCGTCGGCACCGGCGTGCTGGGGGCCGAGATCGACGACGGCACCGTCGTGCACATCCTGACCAAGCCGCTGCCGCGCTGGCAGATCGTGCTGCCCAAGCTGGCGGTGGCCGCCTGCGTCACCGCGGTCACCGTCGCCGTCCCGCTCTGCGTCGCCGGCGTGCTGGCCGACTCCGTACGCCTCGGCCTGGCGCTCGCCGCCGCGTCGGCGGTCGGTGCGCTGGCGTACTCGGCGCTGTTCCTGGCGCTCAGCCTGCTCACCCGCCGGCCGGTGCTGCTCGGCCTGGTCTACGTGCTGATCTGGGAGGGGCTGCTCGGCAGCGTCGTCAGCGGCACCAGGGTGCTCTCCATCCAGCAGTACGTGATCGCCCTCGCCGACCGGATCGCCCCCACGGAGCTGTTGCAGGGCGACGTCTCGGTGCCGGTGGCGGCGGTGATGAGCGCGCTGATCAGCGTGGGCTTCACCGTGCTGGCGATCGACCGCCTCCGCTCGTTCAGCGTGGCCGGCGAGACGAGCTGACCTCGCACCCGACGATCGTCCGGGCGGCCCGGCCCGAGAGGGTGGGGCCGCCCGGATCGCTGTCAGCTCTTCGTGGACGCCCGACGATCAGGGACAGCCGCGACGGTTGCGCGGGCGAGAACCGGGGTGGGGGCGGCGGGCGGAGGTCGCGGTAGCGAGGTCGAGCAGGCGGCGGAGCCGGTACGACAGCACCAGTCCCTGGTTGAGGGTGAGCATCAGCTCACCGGGCTCCGCCCCGCCGACGGCGAGCACGAGCACCGGCTCCGCGCCGGACACGAGCGCCTGCGCCAACGCCACGTCGGCGTGGGCCTCTCCGGCGAAGGGGCCGACGGGCGACTCGGGCGACCGCGGGGTCAGCGGGAGTCGCGCCGAGCGGTGCCGTCGCCGAGCGGTGCAGCCGTCCCGGTCGCACCAGCGGGGATGGGCGTCGCCGGACGGATCGGCCAACCCGCCGGTCGGGTATCGGTAGATGTACCCGCAGGGTCGGCCCAGTTCGGGGACGTGCGGCACCGGATGGGCGGACCACCCGGCGGCCCCGGTCGTCGCGACGAACGCGGCCACGTGCTCGGCGCACGCGTACGCGGCGGCGTCGAGGCTGTCTCCCCCATACACCTCGATCCGGACGGTAGCCGGTTCCCCGCACCCGGGCAGCGACGGCAGAACACTCACAGGACGACCTCCCGAGGACGACAGGCGGCCAGACTCGAAGGCCGCAAGCCAAGTCATACTCCTCCATTAGGCGAATCTAATCAAGGTTACTTGGCCTAGATATCGCCAGGCCAGTTGGCCCAAGATCCACCGTGGGACGATTGTGATGTGGCGGACGACCTCGCGACGGCGGCCCGGGCCTACCAGCAGGGCCAGGCGACGATGTCCAGTGCGCAGGCCGAGGCGGAGCGGATGGTGACCGAGGCGCGCGGCGAGATCGTCGCAGCGCGGTCCCGGCTGGCGGAGGCCATCATCGAGGCGGCCCGCAGCGGCATGCGTCAGGTGGACATCGTCCGGGCCACCGGCTACACCCGTGAGCGAATCAGGCAGATCCTCCGCGCCGGCGGCGTCGAGGCGGACTGAGGCCGATCGCCCTCCATGTCGCCGACGTGGGGTGGTCCGGGATGGGTGAAGGCGCGATGTCGCCGACATCGAGTCGATCAAGGGCCAAGCCCTCCAACCACCCGAAAGCTCCTCAGGCGTCCAGGAGGGACTGGATGCGCTGGCCGTTGCGCTGGGCGTGGTCCCGGTAGCAGTTGTTCATGAGGACGTGGGTCTCGGCCGCCTGGTCGGCCAGCTTCCGCAGCCTCGGCGCCCACTCCTTCAGCTCCCGGTCGGAGTAGTCGTACCCGAACTTCTCGTGGATGTCCTTGCTGGTCCACTTGTCGCTGTGGCCGTGGAAGCGGACCACCGCCAGGTCGGCTGTCGCCTCCAGCACCGGCGGCACCGACGAGCGGTGCCCCTGCGGCATGTCCACGCAGACGTACGCCAGCTCGTGCTCGCGCAGGAAGCCCAGCGTCTCGTCGCGGTTGGCCCCGTCGAACCAGGACTCGTGCCGGAACTCGAACACGGGTCGCAGCGGCGCGCACCGGCGGGCCACCTCCAGCAGGTACTGCTTGTTGTCCCGCTTGATGGTGAACCAGGGCGGGAACTGGAACAGCAGCGCGCCCAGCCGGCCCGCCTCGACCAGTGGGTCGAGGGCGGACAGGAACCGGGTCCACACCTCCTCGTACGCCTGCGCGGGCAGGTCGCCGGGGTAGACGTTGCGCTTGTCGGTGTCGGGCCGCAGGTCCTTGTAGAGCGCGGAGACCCGGGTGGGGTGGCCGGTGAGCAGGCTGAACGCCTTGACGTTGAAGGTGAACCCGGCCGGGGTGCGCTCTGCCCACAGCCGGGCCGTGCGCTCGGCCGGTGGCGAGTAGTAGGTGGCGTCGACCTCGACCAGCGGGAACTTCTTCGCGTAGTACGCCAGCCGCTTCTCCGGGGTGTCCGCCGTCTGCGGGTACCACCCGGAGTCGAGCAGGGTCCGGTCGGTCCAGGACGCGGTGCCCACCTTGATCTCACCCACGGTCGGGGTTCACCGCGTCCACCCACACCCGACCGGCGTCCGGAGGCCGCACGCTCAGGCGGCCCGCCGCTCCCGGGTCTGCTTGCACCCCACACAGGAGGTGGCGGACGGGTAGATCTCCAGCCGCTCCACGGGGATCGGCACCGTGCAGCCCTCGCAGAACCCGTACGTGCCCTCGTCTAGCCTGGTCAGGGCGTGCTCGAACTGGGCCCGGCGGTCGAGGATGGTGCGCAGCAGCGACTGCGCGGTGTCCCGCTCGGCCGTCTTGGTGCCGCTGTCGGCCTGGTCGTCGCCGGCGGTGTCACCGACCTCCACCAGCCGCAGCACCTGGCTCTGGAGCATCGCCTGCTCGTACTCCGCGGAGAGCTCGTCGTAGCGTGCCCGCAGGGACGCCCGGATCTGATCAGCGTCCGCCTGGGATCGGGCGGTGGCTACCGTGTCGTGGACGAGCATCGCTGCCTGCCTTTCGTGTGGCCTGGTGCTCCGGGAGGATGTCCCGAACCCCGCTTGCATACGCGCGAGAGATCACCCGCGCCCTGTGAGCCGGGCGATTACCCCGTCCGCCGGGCCGTCAAACCGGCGAATTCTCCGGCCCTGGGCGCGCGTCCCGGCCTTCCGCGCCGGCGTTGCTTCGACCACCGGGTCCGGTTCCCACCGTCAGTCGGGGAACACCGGCTCCACCAGGGCGGGGTGGCGGGGGTCGTCGACGCGGACCACGATGTCGGCGAAGCCGGCCGGGGCGACCTCCTCGGCGTACCGGGCGAAGGCCGGCAGGGTCCAGCGCAGCGCGGGGTCGGTGCGCCGGGCCAGCGCGGCCGGGGAGATCTCCAGGTGCACGGCGAGGTCGACGGGCAGCCCGCCGCCGAGCAGCAGCGCGCCGCTGAGCAGCACGATCCCGTCGGGCGGCAGCGTGACGTACCCGGCCCGGCTGGCCCGGTCGGCGTGGGCGTCCCAGAGCGAGGGCAGCATCCGCCCGGAGCCGCCCGGTCCGGCCGGGTCGAGGACCTCCCGGCGCAGTCCCGGCTCGTCGACCCAGCTCTCGTAGTACGCGTCGGGGTTGGTCCGGCCGAACTCCAGCCGGACCGACGCGGGCCGCAGGAAGTCCTCGGCCCGCACGTGCAACACCGGCCGGCCGAGCGCGCGCAGCGGGGCGATCAGCGCGTCGGCCAACGCGTCGGGGGCCGCCGCCTGGGCGCCGTCCACGGCGACCCGGAGCCGGCCCGGCGCCTCGGCGGCGACGAGCCGTTCGGTCAGCTCGGTGACGAGCCGCTCGGGGGAGATGGGTCGTACCCGCATCCGACCATGGTGCCCGGTCGCGTGACGCGCGGCCGGGCGGGTCAGGCGCTGCGGTCGATGGTGACCCGGGCGTCGTCGGCGAGCCGGTAGCCGACGCCGTAGACGGTGGTGACCAGCGGCACGTCGACCCCGACCTTGCCGCGCAGCCGGCGCACGTGCACGTCGACGGTGCGTACCCCGGCGTGCTCGTAGCCCCAGACCGCGTTGAGCAGTTGCAGCCGGGTGAACACGCGGCGCGGGTGGGCGACCAGGTGCAGCAGGAGGTCGAACTCCAGCCGGGTCAGGGGCAGCGGCTCGCCCTCGCGCAGCACCGACCGGGACGACGCCAGGATGTGCAGCGCCGGGACGATCGAGGCCAGCGGGCGGGACGGCGACCGCCCACCGGGTGCCTGGTCCGGCCTGCGCTCCGGCGCGGGGCCGGTGGAGACGACGGCCTCGCCCAGTTCGAGCATCTCCCGGGCCGCGTCGAGCAGCTGCCGGGCCGCCGGGGTCAGCGTCTCCTCGGCGGCCAGCGGGATGTGGAGGGTCACGGTGAGCACGGGCGTCGTGGTGTTCGCGGGGCGGCGCTGACCGCCGGGGGGACGACCGGGGACCGCAGGCTGGGACGTATGCCATCCGGCGCGCGACGAGGCGGGGCTGACCGACATGGTCCTCCTTGGCTGGTCCGGGTGTATCCCACGGCCCGGGACGCCGCTGCATCGATGCTTCCCGGCGCCCGGGTGAGGGTCAAGGGGCGGCTGCGTTGCATGGATGTGACAATTGACGAACACATCGGAGCCGGATGCTCGCTCTGCGTACGAGGTTTGATGATTACAGCAGAGTCATCACGATGACGGGATACGGGGGTACCCGCCGGGTCCGCATTGCCGTTTCGGCGGCCGGGACGCCCGGCAGCACGTCGTCTCCGTCCGACACGCGGACGCGGCGCACCCCGTTGCGGGGCACGCCGCGCGCGCCCGTCGCGGGACAGCGGGATGGCGGACAGCGGGGCGGCGGGGGCGGCTCAGCGGTGGGGGTCGACGCGGACCCGGGCCTCGTCGGCGAGCCGGTAGCCGACGCCGTAGACGGTGGTGACCAGGGGCATGGTGTCGCCGAGCTTGGCGCGCAGCCGGCGCACGTGCACGTCGACGGTGCGGGCCACGGCGTGCTCGTAGCCCCAGACGCTGCTGAGCAGCTGGAGGCGGGTGAAGACCCGGCGGGGGTGCACGGCCAGGAAGTGCAGCAGGTCGAACTCGATGCGGGTCAGCGGGATCATCCGCGAGCCCTGCCGCACCACCCGGGACGCGGCCAGGATGCGTACCTCGTCCGGGTCCTCCGGCGGCGGGGGGACGGTGAAGGGCCGCGCCCCGGCCGATACGCCGTCCGGTGCCAGCCCGGCCTGCGCGGGACGACCGTGCTCCACCGGGGCCCCCGGCTCCACCACCACCCGACGGTGTTCCGACGGGCCGGGCAGCAGGGTGCCCTCCCCCGACTCGGCCAGCTCCCGCAGCAGCTCGACGAGCCGGGCGAGTCGGGGCGTCAACTGCCCGGGGGTGAGCTCGACGGTGACGGTCAGCGTCGGCGCGGACCGGAGGTGGGTCGGCGGGAGCCGATCGGCCCGCCCCGTCGGGGCGCGATCGGATCGGCCCTGCGGGGCGCGGTCGGCGCGCCCCGACGGGTGGGGGCGCGGGGAGATGGCGACGACGGACATGGTGCCTCCTGGGATGGCGATGCCGTCCGCCGCGCCCGGTGGGGCGCGGCGGTCAGAAGTGCGCTCGGCCGGCGGTAACCGGCGACGCGACGGACGGGGAACGGAGCGGGGGCGTGGGGCCGAGGGTGGGCAGACCGGCGATCCGCCAGGCGGCGAAGCCGCCGATCACGTCGGTGGCGCGGTGCAGTCCGATGTCCTGGAGCGCGGCGGCGGCGAGCGAGGAGGTGTAGCCCTCCTGGCAGAGAACCACCACCGGCAGGTCGTAGCCGGCGGCCTGGGGCAGTCGCGCCGGACAGCGGGGGTCGAAGCGCCACTCCAGCACGTTGCGCTCGACCGCGAGAGAGCCGGGCACGGTGCCGTGCGCGGCGCGCTGCGCGGCCGGCCGGATGTCGACCAGCAGCGCGCCGCCGCGGTACGCCACGTGGGCCTGCTCCGGGTCGAGTCGGCGCAGTCGGGACCGGGCCTCGGCGAGGATCTCGTCGATGCCCCGGGAGCCGGGGGGCGGCACGGGGGCGGGACAGTCCTGGGCGTGGTGGTGCGACATTTCTCGGTCCTTCCAGGGACGGCGGGCGGTCGTCCGCCCGATCGGGGTCAATCGGGATCTCACCAGGCGACGCCGGCCTCGGCGACCTCCGCCACCCGCAGCCGCCCGTCGTCGAGCCGGTAGCGGGTCATCCGGGTCAGCGCGGGCCGGTAGACGTGCACGCTGACCGCCGGCTGGTCGCCGCGGTTGGTCACCACGTGCACGTGCCGGGCACCGAACCGTCGGCCGGCCCCGGCCGCGAGGCGGTGGGGGCGCAGCCGTCCGCCGCTGACCGTCTCCTCGGTGAGGACACCGTCGACGACCAGGAACGCCCCGGAGGACCCGCCGTGGTCGTGCAGGTCGGTGCCCTGGCCGGGTAGCCAGCTCAGCGCCCACACCTCGTGGTCGGCGGCGACGGCGAGCCGGGCGTACCACCGCTCGTCGGGGTCGAAGTGCAGCGGGACCGGCCAGCCGGCCGGGTCGGCGGCGTACCGGGCGGCGACAGCGAGCAGGTCGGGCTCGGGACGGCGGCTGGTGACCATGGTGGGACCTCACGGGGAATCGGTGACGCGTGCCCCGACAGCATAGGATGCAAACCCTATAGGTTTAGTAGGTAATACCGCATGCTGGGACACCGGTTTCGCGCTGCGCCCGGCGGGGTCGCGCCGGCTCGGCCAGCTATCAGGCCGCCCGCCGCCCCCGCCGACTAACCTGGACGGATGAGCGACGACCTGGACGCGGAGACCCTCGCCTTCGCCCACCGCATGTTCGACCTCGCCCGAGACGGGGCCACCGAGGAGCTGAGCGGGAACGTCGACGCCGGACTGCCGGTCAACATGACCAACGACAAGGGCGACACGCTGCTGATTCTGGCCGCGTACCACAACCACCCCGACACCGTGGCGGCCCTGCTGGCCCGCGGCGCCGACCACGCCCGGGTCAACGACCGGGGCCAGACCGCGCTGGCCGCCGCGGTGTTCCGGAGGAACCCCGACACGGTCCGCGCGCTGCTGGCCGCCGGCGCCGATCCCGAGCACGGCGGCCCGTCCGCGCTGGACACCGCACGCTTCTTCGACCTGCCGGAGATGCTCGACCTGCTCACCGCCCGCTGACCCCGGGACGGTCCCGGGCGGGGTATACAGGGTCGGTGGAAGATCCCGTACCCGAACAGATGCGCACGGCCTGCGCCGCGCTGCTCGGCGCGCTCGACGAGGCGGGGCGGGCCCGCGCCGCGTACCCCTTCGACGACGCCGCCCGACGACGGCTGGAGTACCGGCCCCGGCCGCGACCGGGGGTCTGCCTGGCCGACCTGGACCGCGCCGGCCGCAAGGCCGCACACCGGCTGCTGGCCACCGGACTCAGCCCGGCGGCGTACGCGCAGGCGATGGCCGTCGTCGCGTTGGAGGAGGTGCTGGACCGGGCCGAGGGCTGGCGGCGCGGGCGGCACAGCGGCGACTACTGGGTGGCGGTCTTCGGCGACCCGGCCCGCGACGACCGGTGGGCGTGGCGGTTCGAGGGGCACCACCTGTCGGTGAGCATGACCGTGGTCGACGACCAGGTCTCCCCCGCCCCGGTGTTCCTGGGCGCGAACCCGGCCACCGTCCGGCACGCCGGGCATCCGGTGTCCCGGCCGCTCGGCGTCGAGGAGGACCTGGCCCGTGCCCTGCTCGACGCGATCGGTCCGGCAGGACGGTCGGCCGCGATCGTCGCCGACGAGGCACCCGCCGACATCATCAGCGCCACCCGACCGGACGCGCCGGGGGCGATCACGCCGCTCGGGGTGCCGGCCGACCGGCTCGGTCCCACCGGCCGGGCCATGCTCGACCAACTCGTCGCCGTGTACCTCGACCGGCTGCCGCCGGAACTCGCCGTGCCGGAGGCCGGCCGGCTCACCGACGGCCCGCTGCACTTCGCCTGGGCCGGCCCGACCCGGCCGGGCCAGCGCCACTACTACCGGGTGCAGGGCGACGACCTGCTGATCGAGTACGACAACACGAGCGACGACGGCAACCACGCGCACACCGTGCTGCGCCGCCCGGCCAGCGATTTCGGCGCGGACGTGCTCGCCGCGCACCACGCGGAGGCACACCGCTGACCGGATGACCGGGCCCCGGCCCGAGGCCGCCGACCCCGCTCAGACGGTCAGCACGGTGGCCCGACGGCACGCATGCCCGCCCCCACGGCGCCCGACGGCGCTCGACAGCTCGATGGCTCGATGGCGCTTGGGCATCGAAGGCCGCAGTTGGTGCCGGCGGTCGCGCGGCCCGGCTGGGCGGGGCGGACGTCGGGCGCACGGACAGGCGGGCGACGGGCCTGCGGGCAGGCAGGCGGCGGGCGGCGGGCGGCGGGCGGGCGCCGTGGAGGGTCTCGTGGGCGGGGACGCCCAACAGTCCCTATGGAGCTGCCCCGTCTGCGCTACCGGGTCGGCGGTAGCACGAACGGGGCAGCTCCATAGGGGCCAACGGAGACACTGGGCGGCCGGCCGGTGGCGGCACGATCGAGCATCGGCGGACAAGAAACAGTGGCAGGCCCGGGGTGTGACGGCACAACCGGGCGGTGGCAGTAGAACGGGCGATGACAGCAGGACTGGCGGTGCCGGGCGAACAGAAAAGGGCGGTGGGACGGACGGGGACGGGGCGGGGGCGGGGGCGGGGGCGGAGCGGAGGCGGGGAAACGGGCGGGGGCGTCAGGCGGGCCGGACCGCCTCGATCAGGAACCGCCGGGCGTGGGCGACGAACGGGCCCTCACGCTCGATCCGGTCGTGCAGGCGGGCGAGCTGCGGGCGGTACCGCGCGACGGTGAACCCTGGCACCGTCCAGACCACCTTGCGCAGAAAGTAGGTCACCGCGGCGATGTCGTGGAACACCGTGCGCAGGGTCGCCTCGCGCAGGTCCAGCACGGTCAGCCCGGCAGCCTCCGCGGCGGCCACAGCCTGCTCGGGCAACTGGCGCACGGGCGGGGGCAGCGGGCCGAGCAGGGCCTCGCTCAACTCCCGTACGGTGCCACCACGGATCTGCTGGGACAGGAACGTCCCGCCCGGCCGCAGCACCCGGGCGACCTCGTCCCAGCGGGTGCTCACCGGGTGGCGGCTGACCACCAGGTCCAGCGTGGCGTCCCGCACCGGCAGCTCGCCGCTCCCGGCGACCCACAGGACCGTCGCGCCGACCGGGCCCAACGTGTGCCGGGACACCTCGACGTTGGGCGGCCACGCCTCGGTGGCCAGCAGCACCCGGGGCGGGTGCGGCACCTCGGCGAGCACCTCGCCACCGCCGGTGTCCACATCCAGCGCCGCGTCGGCCCGCGCCATCCGGTCGGCGACCAGCCGGGCGTAGCCCCAGGGCGGCCGTTCCTCGCAGGCACGGTCGTTCAGCCAGGAGAAGTCCCAGCCCCGTACGGGCACGGCCGCGCCCTCGGCCAGCAGTTGCTCGAAGGTCCCTCGCCCGTTCATCCCGCCAGCCTGGCCGCCCGCCGGCCGGTGGAGCAACCCGATTCGCCCCGGCCGGCGCCACCCGACCGCGCCACCGGCGGCCGGCACCCGACAGCGGCCGGCACCCGACAGCGGCCGGCACCCGACGGCGGCCGGCACCCGACGGGGCTCAGGCGCGGGGGCGGACGATCTCCACGGTCGGGCCGGCCACTCCGCCCAGCGCGTCGAGGGTGTCCGCCTCGGCGCGGGATGACTCGAACTGGCGCATCAGGCGGGCGCCGAGCCACACGCCGACCCCGCCCACGCCGAGCGCGACCAGTTCGGCGGCGAGCATCGCGCCGGTCGCGCCGCGCTGCGGCGAGTGCGACCGGACCAGGCAGGTCAGCAGGAACAACCCGGCCATCGTGACGTTGACCAGGTTGAACGTAATCTTGGTGCGGTGGGTCCGGCCGCCGGTGGCGTCCCACAGGTCGACCATGCCGGCCACGGTGGACAGTCCGGCGGCGACCAGCGCGGCGACCGACGTCCAGTAGCCGACCTCCCCGAGGAACGCCGGGCCCCCGGCCACGTCGGCCAGGTCGAAGACCGTGGCGCTGACGAACAGCCCGAACGGGAACGTCACCAGCATCGGTTGGATCGGGTGCCCGTGTACTCGCAGCCGGCTCTCCATCGTGGTCTCCCCTGGTCGTCTCAGCTCACCGTCGTCTCAGCTCACCGGTTCCAGGGTGCTACCCCCGGAAGGCGGGAGGGAAACGACGGGCCGACCGGGGCGGGACGCACATCGGACACCGCGGGGCCCGCTGACCGCCGTCGAGCGGACCGGTGGTGGGTCAGTTCTCCCGGGGGCGGGAGACCGTGGTCACGAGGCGCTCGGCGACCTCCCGCACCGGGATGCCCAGTGACAGCGCGGCGCTGCGCAGCACCTGGAGCGCCTCCGGGGCGGGGCAGCCCCGCTGGGTCATGATCACTCCGGTGGCCTGCCCGACCACCCCTTCGGCGAGTTGCGCGGCGTCCAGCGCGTGGGCCTGGGCGGCCCGCCGCTCCCGGTCCCGCACGGCCGCGAGCAGCAGCCCGGCGTGCTCGGCGAGCAGCATCGCGGTGAGCTGGTGCCGGGTGGTCAGCACCGCCGACGCCGAGGCGTACAGGTTGATCGCGCCGATGACCTGCTCGTCGACGTCGACGGGAGCGGAGATCACCCCGCGTACCCCGAGGTCGCGGGCCTGGGCCGTCCAGGCCGGCCAGCGGGACTCCCGGACCAGGTCCTCCGAGAGGATCATCTCGCGGCGGTGGATGGCGCTCATCGCCGGCGAGTCGGGGCCGGGGCGCAGGTCGTCCAGGCCGGCCAGGGCCGGGTCTGAGGCGGCCACCCCCGCCGGCTCCCCGGCCCGCAGGGCGGTGAAGCCACACCAGGTGACCCCGGCGACAGCGGCGCGGGCGATCCGGACCAGACGGGTCAGCGCCTCGTCGAAATCGGTCACGACGATGAGACCGGCGGTCAGCTCCCGCAGCAGCGCCGCGGTCTCCAGGACGCTCAGGGTCTCGGTGCCAGCTGCCTGCGTCTCCAGGTTCACCGGGCCCTCGCCCCCGTCGCGGGGCCGGCCGGTGACCGGCGCCGCGCGCCGATCTTCGGCTGTGTCATCGTCTGCTCTCTCCCGATTAGTCCGGCCCGGGCTACTACCCTCGCCGCCCCGGGTCGAAACGGCCGAAAAGCGGCCTACTTTCCTGGTCAAGCCGGGAGGGAGACCGGATCACCGCAGCCGGGACGGCTCCCCCGAGCGGGGGAGCCGTCCGACGGCGGTCAGCGCGGGGCGGAGCTGAGCCGCCGGCCCACCGACGCGATGAGCCGGTCCAGCTCCGAGCCGAACGGGTTGTCGTGGACGAGGTACGTCCAGGTGGCGCTGGGGCGGACCAGGGTCGACTCGTCCGGCTCCCAGTCGTCGTCGAAATCGGTCTCGGTGAAGGTGTCGATGGTTCGGGTCTCGATCTCCGGGACCAGCGCGTTGAACGCCGGCACCGCCGCCCGGTGGAACTCGTCGAGCGGATCGAGCCGGCCCAGAGCGCGCAGGTGCACGCCCTCGCGCACCTCCGACAGCTCGGCCAGGTGCTCGGCCCACAGCCGGTCGAGGTGGTAGAGGGCGATCGACCGGGCCACCCGGGCGAGCAGGTCCTCGTCCATCTCCTCGGCCTTCTCCGGCACCCGCTCCAGCAGCATCAGCGCGGCGATGTCGCTGGTCAGCAGGCGCTCCCGCCGCTCGGCGAGGGCCTTACGCTGCTGCTCGATGACCACGCTGTAGCGCCAGGTGTTGCGGTGGATCTCGTGGTTGACGCCCTCGGCCACCCGCTGGGCGTGCTCCACCGCGTAGTCGACCTGCGGGTCGGTGACCAGTCCGTCGGCGTTCATCCGGGGCGAGGCCGGCACGGCGTCACCGGCGTGCCGGACCACCAGATCGTCCTCGAGGCTGACGCAGAAGACCGAGCCGCCCGGGTCGCCCTGCCGGCCGGCCCGGCCGCGCAGCTGGTCGTCGACGCGGCGGCTGTCGTGCCGGCCGCCGCCGATCACGTAGAGGCCGCCCAGCTCGGCCACGCGGTCCCGGTCGGCCTGGTCGCTGCCGCCGAGCCGGATGTCGACGCCCCGGCCGGCCATCTGGGTGGAGACGGTGACCGCGCCGTACGCGCCGGCCTCGGCGATGATCGCCGCCTCCTCGTCGTCGTTCTTGGCGTTGAGCACCACGCAGGGCACCCCGGCGGCCTCCAGCCCGGCGGCGAGCTGCTCGGACTCCTTGACGTCGAGGGTGCCGACCAGCACCGGCCGGCCCTTGTCGTGGCAGCGCTTGATCTCGTCGACCAGCGCCTCCTCCTTCTCGGCCCGGGTGGCGTAGATCCGGTCCGGCTCGTCCTCGCGGACGCAGGGGGTGTTCGGCGGGATCACCGCCACCTCCAAGCCGAAGAACTCGCGCAGCTGGTCGCCGACCAGCACTGCCGTGGCCGTCATGCCGCACAGCTTCGGGTAGAGCGCGATGTACGCCTGCACGGCGATGGTGCCCAGCACCTCGCCCTCGGCGGTGGCGTCCAGGCCTTCCTTCGCCTCGACCGCCGCCTGGAGGCCGTCGGGCCAGCGGCGGCGCTGCGCGACCCGGCCGCGCATCTCGTCGATCAGCTCCACCGAGCCGTCCCGGACGATGTAGTCGACGTCGCGGTGCAGCAGGGCGTGTGCGTGCAGCGCCACGTTGACCGCGGAGAGCTGCCCGACGTGCTCGGAGTCGTACAGATCGATGCCGCCCAGCTTGGCCTCGACGGCGGCCAGGCCGACGGAGGTGAAGGCGACGCTGCGGCCGTCCTCGGCCACCGTGTAGTGCCTGCCCTTGCGCAGGCCGCGGATCAACGCTGCGGCGGTGTGCACCGGGTCCTGCTCTCCGCCGACCGCGCCCGCGAGGACCATCGGCACCCGGGCCTCGTCGATCAGGATCGAGTCGGCCTCGTCGACGATGGCCGTGGCCAGCGGCGGCTGGACCCGGTCGTCGATGTCGGTGACGAGCTGGTCGCGCAGGTAGTCGAAGCCGGCCTCGCTGACCGAGACGTAGGTGACGTCGCGGGCGTACGCGTCGCGCCGCTCCTGCGGGGTGGACGCCTCGTTGACCCAGCCGACGGTCAGCCCGAGCAGGGCGTAGACCGGCTCCATCCACTGGGCGTCGCGGCGGGCCAGGTAGTCGTTGACGGTGAGCACGTGCACCGGGCCGTTGCCGAGCCGGACGTGCCCGTACGCGGCGATCGTGGCGGTGAGGGTCTTGCCCTCACCGGTGGCCATCTCGGCGACCTTGCCCGAGAGCAGGGCCATCGCGCCGAGCAGCTGCACGTCGTACGGCCGCTGGTCAAGCCCTCGCCGGGCGGCCTCCCGGCCGACGGCGCAGATCTCCTCGTACCCGGTGGCGATACCGGCGGCCTCGGTGAGATCGGCGTCGGTCAGCGCCGACAGCTCCTCCTCGCGGGCCTCGATGGCCGGCAGCAGCTTCTCCAGCGGTCCCAGATCGACCGTGGTGCCGGGCCGCTGGAGGAACCGCCGGAACCTGCTCTTGAACCGTTGCGACACGCCCATGAGCCGCAACGGTACGCGACCCGGGCCGGCTTTCGTGGCCCGGCCGGGCCACGGCGGGGCGAGGCGCCCGCCACGGCCCGCCACGATCAGCCGGCCAGCACCACCTGAAGCTCCTGGCGGCGGCGCTCGGCCAGGTCGGTGAGCAGCGAAGGGGCCTGCTCGAACGGCACCACCGCCGACACCAGATGCTTGCGGATCGCGTCGCCGTACGCCCGCAGCAGCTCGATCGTCTCGGCCGAGAGCCGCTCCCGGTCCCAGGTCGGGGCGAGCCCGCGCGGCACCCGCCCGATCTGGGCGCAGCGCAGCGACAGCCCGTTGTGGTGGAACTCCTCGCCGAACCGGACGGCGTCGGCGCCGGCCTGGTAGAAGGCCAGGTCGATCACGGTGCCCTGGGGGCGCAGCAGGCGCAACGCGAGCTGCAACGCCCACGCCTGGCCCCGGCACTGGAAGACCACGTCGGCACCCCGGTCACCGGCGGCGTGGTTCCACCGGGTCTTGAGCACCACCGCCGGGTCGTCGGCGTCCGGGTCGAGGGTCTCCAGGCCGAGCGCCTCGGCGACTGCCCGGCGCTGCGGGGTCGGGTCGAGCACGACCACCGACGCCGCGCCGTGCCGCTTCGCGAACAGGGCGGTGAGCAGGGCCACCACCCCGCTGCCGACCACCGCGACCCGGCGCCCGCGCACCCCGTCGCCGAGCGACCGGACGTCGGTGCCGCAGAGGTCGGCGGCGGCGTGCAGCACCCCGTTGGCGCAGATCGGGCCCATGTGCGCGACGTACACGCCGAGCAGCGGGTCGAGGTCGTCGGGCAGCGGGACGAACCGCTCGGCGACCGGGTCGGCGACGTACCCGGTGCGGTGGCCGTAGGTCATCGCACCGACGGTGCCCACGGCGACCGCCGGGGTTCGGCTCTCCACCACCCGCCCCACCTGCATGTAGCCCAGCCGGTCGACCGGGTACGGGGTGCTGGCCTCCCCGGGCTGGAACAGCCCGAGGCCGGCGTTCCAGGTGACGTTGAGGTACGGGTTGGTGCCCTTGACGAAGCTCAGCTCGGTGCCGGCGGACACCCCGCTGTACAGCGTCTCCACCCGGAACGTGCCGTCCCGCAGCTCACCGGCGTCCTGCTCGACCAGCTCGACCTTTCCGGGGCCGCTGACCACCACCACCCGGTCACGCATCGACGCCCACCCCCGCCGGGGCCGCCGCGGTGGCCGTCCGGGGCGTCGCGGCCGGGCCGGTGGGCAGCGCCACCGGCCGGCCGGTGGCCGCCGACTCGGCGACCGCGAGGGCCAGTCGCTGGGTGCCGAGCGCCTCGGCGTACGGGACCCGGACGTCGTCGCCGACGCCGCGTACCGCGTCGACGAAGGCCCGGTCGACGGCGGTCCGCGCGCCGTCGGGGTCGGCGGGCAGGTGCCGCTCGCCGTCGGCGTCGCGGATCGTCAGGCCGTCCTCGGCCAGCGACAGGGCCAGCCCGTCAGCGAGGATCTCCAGCCCGGCCCGGTGCTTCCAGCCGAGCACGCAGGAGGCGGCGAGGGTGCCCACCGCCCCGTCGGCGAAGCGCAGGGCGGCCGTGGTCACCGAGTCGATGTCGGCCCCGTCGACCGGTGGCGGGGTGCCGTCGCCGTACGCGGTGACCTCGGCGACCTCGCCGACCAGCGCGCGCATCAGGTCCAGCACGTGCGCGGCCTGCTCGACGACCGGGCCGCCGGAGCGGTCCCGGCGGGCCCACCAGTCCACCGGCGGCACCTTGTCCAGCCAGGCCCCGCTGACCATCCGCACCGGCCGGCCGGCGAGCAACTCGCGGGCCTCGTCCACCACGTGCAGGTACCGCCAGTGGTGGCCGACCCCGGTGAGCAGCCCGCGTCGGGCCACCAGGTCGGCGATCCGCTCGGCGGTGTCCAGGTCCACCGAGACGGGTTTCTCCACGAACATCGGCACCCCGGCGGCGACGATCGCCTCCTCCACCGGGCCGTGCGCGAACGGCGGCACGCAGACGTACACCGCGTCCGGGCCGGCCGCGAGCAGTTCGTCCACGTCGGCGAACGTCGCGGCGCCGTGCGCGTCGGCCAACTCGGCCGCCGCGCTGCGCGTCACGTCGGTCACGCCGAGAATCTCCACGTCCTCGAAGCCGCCCAACACCCGGGCGTGGCGCTGCGCCACCCCGCCGGCCCCGACCAGTCCCACCCGGCACACGCGCATCGACAAACCCTCTCACCACGGTTTCACGTATCGCGTAGAGCACTCCCCCCGTGGCGGCGCAACCAAACGTTCATTGCTGTGAAACGGCCTGGTGCGCGGCCCGTGATCAAGCTGTTAGGGATGATTCGGTTAGCGCGTGGGTGGTTTTGGGAAATCACCATATTGCGTTTTCCGCAAGCGATCTTGGGGGGTGTGTCTGTGCGGGATACTGAATCGAGCGTCTCACCGGTGGTGGAGGCGTGGGCGACATACCGGACCACCTCGGCGACCGAGTGGACGCCGCGGCGCCTGATGCGCGCCAAGGGCGACAGCCGGGTCAGCGTGGTGCTGCCGGCGCACAACGAGGAGACGACGGTCGGCGCGATCGTGTCGACCATCCGCGAGCACCTGATGGACCGGGTGGCCCTGGTCGACGAGCTGATCGTGGTCGACTCCCGGTCGACCGACCGGACCGCGCAGGTGGCCCGGGCGGCCGGCGCGGAGGTGGTCGGCCAGGACGAGATGACCCTGGGCCTGCCCCGGCTGACCGGAAAGGGCGACGCGCTCTGGGCGGGCCTGGCCGCCGCCGAGGGGGACGTGGTCGCGTTCGTCGACGCCGACCTGCGCGAGTTCCGCCCGCACTTCGTCACGGGCCTGCTCGGCCCGCTGCTGACCGACCCGTCGGTGGAGTTCGTCAAGGGCTTCTACCACCGGCCGCTGGTCGGCGCGACCAGCGTGGAGGCCGATGGTGGGGGCCGGGTCACCGAGCTGATGGCCCGACCGCTGCTCAACCTGTTCTGGCCGGAGTTGGCCGGCTTCGTCCAGCCCCTCGCCGGCGAGTACGCCGGCCGGCGCGACG
The DNA here is from genome assembly GCF_044334565.1 of Micromonospora sp. NPDC020750. Classification (NCBI taxonomy): domain Bacteria; kingdom Bacillati; phylum Actinomycetota; class Actinomycetes; order Micromonosporales; family Micromonosporaceae; genus Micromonospora; species Micromonospora sp. NPDC020750. The sequence continues at coordinate 35,956 of NZ_JBIRTH010000004.1, read as the reverse complement.
TGCTGGAGCGGGTGCCGTTCGTCTCCGGGTACGGGGTCGAGACGGCGATGCTGATCGACCTGCTGGACCTCGTCGGGTTGGACGCGCTGGCCCAGGTGGACCTGGGCGAGCGCAAGCACCGCCACCAGGACACGGCGGCACTGGGCCGGATGTCGGCACAGATCATGCTGACCGCGTGGTCCCGGTTGCAGCGACGCGGCTGGGCCAGCCCGGACACCGTGCCGGTGGCCCTGCTCACCCAGTTCCGCCGGGGCGGTTCCGACGCGCTGCCCAACCTGGAGCGGGAGATCGTGGTCAGCGACGTCTCGGTCGAGGAGCGGCCCCCGTTGGCGGAGTTGCGCCACCGGCTGCCGCGTCGACGGGTGGCGGCGTGAGGGTGTGCTCGCGGGGCGGCCGTGCCGCTCGGGGTGGCATGGCGTGACCACGCCCGCTGCGGGGCACGTAGATGGCACACAGCGGTCGGCCGACGGGGGCCCCGCCGAGGGAAGGAACGCAGCATGAGCCTGACCGTCCTGATGAACGCCGGGCCCTGGCTGTCCGTGCCGCCGCCCGGCTACGGGGGCATCGAGAACATCATCGCCACCCTGGTGCCGGAGCTGCGCAGGCTCGGCGTGCGGGTGGTCCTCGCCTCCGTCGACAGCAGCACCCTGCCGGTGGACGAGAAGATCTCCGTCTTCCCCGACGGCCAGTTCGAGGCCCTCCAGCGGCCGTACAACCAGGTGTGCGGCATCGCCCAGGCGCACCTGGGCGGGGTGGTGCGGGCGCTGCACACCCGCGACGACATCGACCTGGTCCACGACCACGTGGAGGCGGTCGGCCTGGCGACCCTCGCCGCCATGGGCCCGGACGCCCCGCCGGCCCTGCACACCCTGCACTGGGACCTGGCCAAGCATCCGGCCCTCTACGGCAACCTCGACGGCGGCGACCGGGTCCGGGTCAACGGGGTGTCCGCCTCACAGCTCGCCCGTGCCCCCCGGGCGCTGCGCGACCACTCGGTCGGCCATGTGCACCTGTCCACCCCGCTCGCGGTCGACGCGGACCGGCGCCCCCGGCCGGACAAGGGCGACTACCTGATCATTCTGGGCCGGATCAACCCCGGCAAGGGCCAGGACGTCGGCGCCCGACTCGCCCAGCGCGTCGGCGTGCCGCTGGTGCTCGCCGGCCCGGTCGGGCCGTACCACCGGCCGGAGGACCTGGCCGCGGCCGGTGACGAGGCCCGGCAGAACCCGGACGTGCGGTTCTTCTACGACGAGGTGGCCCCGCACGTCGACGGCGACCTCGTCCGTTGGGTCGGCACCGTCGCCGGGCAGGAGCGCGACGACCTGCTGGCCGGCGCCCGCGCCTCGCTGTTCCCGCTGCGCTGGGAGGAGCCCGGCGGCACGGCGGTGGTCGAGTCGCTGGCCCTGGGCACCCCGGTGGTGGCGACCACCCGGGGCTGCCTGCCGGAGCTGATCGAGCACGGCCGTACCGGCCTGCTCACCACCGACGAGGAGGAACTGGCGGACCTGGTCCTGGCCGCGGGCGCGCTGGACGCCAACGAGTGCCGGCGGGAGGCTGCGACGCGGTTCACCCCGACGGTCATGGCGCAGCGCTACGTCGGGCTGTACGAGCAGGTCCGCCGGGGCGCCACCGCACGCCGCCTGCAACCCGCCTGACATCGGTGGCAGGGCCCCTGCCGGTACGCGGAACGGCAGGGGCCCCGCGCATCCCCCGCCCGGCGGCCGGTTTGCGGACGACGGCAGCGGGAACGCGCGCCGCGAGACTTCCCTACCCGGTGAGGAGATCGCGGTGACCGGTCCGATGGCCCATTCGCGGGCCCGACGCAACCCCGCTGACGGCCGCGCCCTCGTGCGTCGTGTCGCGGCCACCGTCGGCGTGGTGTTCCTGGTGATCGGGGTGCTCGGATTCATCCCCGGGGTCACCACGTACTACAGCGACCTGCGTTTCGCCGGGCACGACTCGGAGGCGAAACTGTTCGGGCTGTTCCAGGTGTCGGTCCTGCACAACATCGTGCACCTGCTGTTCGGGGTCGCGGGCCTGGCGCTGGCGCGCACGGTCTCCGGGGCGCGCACGTTCCTCGTCGGCGGCGGGGCCATCTACCTCGTGCTGTGGCTGTACGGCCTCGTGGTCGACCATTCCAGCGGGGCCAACTTCATCCCCGTCAACGGTGCCGACAACTGGCTGCACCTGTTCCTCGGCGTCGGGATGATCGCGCTGGGCGTGCTCACCACCCGCCGCCCGAGTCGCCACTGACGGGAGCCGGCCCCGTTTCACCCCGTCCCGTGCCGGGTACCTGCGAATCACCCCCGATACGGACGGAAGCGAGGACCGCGCATGTCGAGCCGGATCACCTGCGAGGTCCGCGACGAGTCGCCGGTGACCGTCGTACGGCTCAGCGGCGCGCTCGACCTGGGCACCATGCGCCCGGTGCACCACGTCCTGGAACGGTGCCTCGCCGACCAGCCCGACGCGCTGGTGGTCGACCTCGGCTCCGTCGACGTGCGCGACCAGTTGGCGCTGTCGGTGTTCGCCGCCGCCGCCCGGCGGGCCGCCGACTGGCCGGCCGTGCCGTTCGTGCTCTGTGCCGCGCCGCCCGACGCGGCGAGCTGGCTGGCTGAGTCGACCGTGGGCCGGGTGGTGCCGGTACGCCGGGACTGCGCCGAGGCCACCCGGACGGCGGGGGCCGCCGCCGCGCCCCGGCTGCGCGCCCGGCTGGAGCCGGTCGCGGGGGCCTGCCGGCGGGCCCGGGAGCTGGTCGCCGACGCCTGCGGGCGGTGGAACCTGCCGGAGCTGGTCGGCCCCGCCTCGGTGGTGCTCAGCGAACTGGTCGGCAACGTCGTGCGGCACGCCGGCACCCCGATGCAGGTGACGCTCACGCTGCGCCGGTCGTACCTGCAGGTCGCCGTGGCCGACGGCAGCAGCGGGGCGATCCGCCCGAGCATGGGCACCGACCTGCGCGCCGAGGGGGGCCGAGGGCTGCTGCTGGTCCGCGAGCTGGCCCAGCGGTGGGGCAGCTCGCCGGTCGGGGACGGCAAGGTCGTCTGGGCGCTGCTGCCCGCCACCTGAGCCGCTCACCCCGAATTGACCGAAATTACCGCTCTCACCTGGTTACATGATGGGTGGGCCGGGTAGGCACGCCCGTCCTTTTCTGTCGTGACGACGGGGTGAGGAACCATGCCCAAGCGGGTAACCACGGAACCCGGACGAGACCGAGGCCCCGCGATCCTCGCGCCGGCCCGCTTCGGCGGCTTCCCCGGCCCGCTGCGGCCGGCGCAACCCGGGGCCAAGCTGCTCAAGCTGCTCGGCACGACGGACGCCAAGCAGATCGGCCTGCTGTACCTGATCACCTCGTTCGTCTTCTTCCTCATCGGCGGGGTGCTGGCGCTGCTGGTCCGGGCCGAACTGGCCCGGCCCGAGATGCAGTTCCTCTCCCCCGAGCAGTACAACCAGGCGTTCACCATGCACGGCACGATCATGCTGCTGCTGTTCGCGACGCCCCTGGTGTTCGCGTTCGGCAACTACATCGTCCCGTTGCAGATCGGCGCCCCGGACGTGGCCTTCCCCCGGCTCAACGCCTTCGCCTACTGGCTGTACCTGTTCGGCGGGACCATGGTGGTCGCCGGGTTCTTCACCCCGAACGGGGCCGCCGACTTCGGCTGGACCGCCTACACCCCGCTGAGCCAGCAGCAGCACTCCCCCGGCATCGGCGGCAATCTGTGGGTCGTCGGCCTGGTCATCTCCGGCCTCGGCACCATCCTCGGCGCGGTCAACCTGATCACCACCACGCTGACGCTGCGCGCCCCCGGCATGACCATGTTCCGGATGCCGATCTTCACCTGGAACCTGCTGCTCACCAGCGTGCTGGTGATCCTGGTCTTCCCGCTGCTGGCCGCCACGCTGTTGGCGCTCGCCGCCGACCGGCTGCTCGACGCGCACGTGTTCGACCCGGCCACCGCCGGGCCGATGCTGTGGCAGCACCTCTTCTGGTTCTTCGGCCACCCCGAGGTGTACATCATCGCGCTGCCGTTCTTCGGCATCATCACCGAGATCATCCCGGTGTTCGCCCGCAAGCCGATCTTCGGCTACACGGGACTGGTGCTGGCCACCATCGCGATCACGGTGCTGTCGATGACGGTCTGGGCGCACCACATGTTCGCCACCGGTCAGGTGCTGCTGCCGTTCTTCAGCATCCTGAGTTATCTGATCGCGGTGCCCACCGGGGTGAAGTTCTTCAACTGGATCGGCACCCTGTGGAAGGGCCAGCTCACCTTCGAGACGCCGATGCTGTTCGCCATCGGCTTCCTGGTCACCTTCCTGCTCGGCGGGCTCACCGGGGTACTGCTGGCCAGCCCGCCCGCCGACTTCCAGGTCACCGACACGTACTTCGTGGTGGCGCACTTCCACTACGTGATGTTCGGCACCATCGTCTTCGCCGCGTTCGGCGGAGTTTACTTCTGGTTCCCGAAGATGACCGGCCGGCTGCTCGACGAGCGGCTCGGGAAGATCCACTTCTGGACCATGTTCCTCGGCTTCCACGCCACCTTCCTGGTGCAGCACTGGCTGGGCGGCGCGGGCATGGCCCGCCGGTACGCCGACTACCTGCCCGGCGACGGCTTCACCACCCTGAACATGATCTCCACGGTGGGGTCGTTCGTCCTCGGCGCGTCCACGCTGTTCTTCATGTACAACGTGTGGAAGTCCTGGCGGTTCGGGGCGATGGTGACGGTGGACGACCCCTGGGGCTTCGGCAACTCCCTCGAGTGGGCGACCACCTGCCCACCCCCGCTGCGCAACTTCGACCGGATGCCGCGGATCCGCTCCGAGCGCCCCGCGTTCGACCTGAAGTACGGCCACCTCGTCGCCGACCTCGGCCGGGACCTGCCGCAGCGCGCCACAAAGCCGCCGCAGAGCTTCGCCGAGGAGCTGCACCCCGCGCGGCACGTGCCGGAGTCCCCGTCGGGTGAGGGCGCGCACGGCGCGCGGAAGGCCGTCGAGTACAGGCCGGCGCCGCAGTCGGGGGCACGGCCGGTGGACGTGCCGGAGCCGGAGGAGATCCGCCGGCCCAGCTTCGAGCAGACCGACGCGCCGGAGACCGAGCCGCCGGACGCGGAGCGGGCCCCGCAGGAGAACGAGCGGTGGCGCCACCCGCACAGCCGGGACGACACGCCGGAGCGCTGAGCCCGAGCAACGCGGGGCGGGGGCGGGCCGGTCACCCGGTTCGCCCCCGCCCCGCCCTGCGGCTCAGTCGCGGGGCGGCTGCGGGGCGGCCACCCGGTCGCCGTTGTGCCGCACCGGGACCCGCGCCTTGCCCGCCTCGGACTCGGCCGCGCCGTTCTGCCACGGCGACGCGGCGTCCGCGAGCATCGCCTGCCGCAGCCAGGTCAGCGCCCGCGACAGCAGGCGGGACACGTGCATCTGGGAGATGCCGAACCGGGCGGCGATCTCGGCCTGGGTCTGGTTGCCGTAGAAGCGCATCGCCAGGATGCGCCGCTCCCGCCAGGGCAGCCGGTGCAGCAGCCCGCTGACGGTGACCCGGTCGTCGACCGACTCCAGCGCGTTGTCGCTCTCGCCGACCAGGTCGCCGAACTCGGCCGAACTCTCCCCGCCGACGGGCGCGTTGAGCGAGGCCGGGCTGTACCCGGCGGCGGACTCCAGGGCCGCGAGGATCTCCTCCTGCGGGGTCTCCAGCCGCTCGGCCAGCTCCGCCACCGACGGGGCCCGGGACAACTCGCTGGTCAGCGCCGCGGTGGCCTGGCCGACCTCCAGGATCAGGTCGCGCAGCCGGCGGGGCACGTGCACGCCCCAGGTCCGGTCCCGGAAGTGCCGCTTGATCTCGCCGACGATGGTGATCGCCGCGTACGCGGTGAACGAGCCGCGCTCCGGGTCGTACCGGTCGACGGCGTTGACCAGTCCGAGCCGGGCCACCTGCTCCAGATCCTCCAACGGCTCACCCCGCCCCCGGTACCGGCGGGCGAGCCGGCCGGCGAACGGCAGCGCGAAGCGGACCAGGTCGTCGCGCGCCTCCTGCCGCCGCTCGGGGGGCAGGCCCTCGATCCGCGCCGCGTACGCCAGTGCCGCCGCGTCGAGGTCCTCCAGACCCCGTTCGGTGGGTGGTGGTGTGGTCGTGGTGGTCTGTCCGAACATCCGCGCCTCCCTCAGGAAGGTCCCCGCCTGATCGGGAAAGCCGGTCGCGTACGTGGTCTGGCCACGCACCGGGCCGGAAGTGGGTCACCTGACGTGAATCGTCGAGGAGCGTGTACCACAGGCTGCGCGGCGTGTCCGGGCCGTCGCAGCCAGCGGTGTTCCCGCTCCGTAGGTACTCAATCACGGCGGCCCGGGGTCGCGAGGATGTTTCGGCCGGCTGGTGCTGCCGGCCTCGGCGTGGCTGCGCGGCGGGCGGTTCGGCGCCCGGCCGGGCGGCACCCCACGCGCGGCGGATCGGGTCAGCAGACCACCAGTCCCTGGTGGCCGGTCCCGTCGCGCAGCGCCTCGACGGCGGTCGCGATGGGCAGCGGCGGCGGCACCGGCAGGTCGTACGGCTGGGCCCGCAGCACCTCGGTGGCCCGGCGGGTGGGTACCGCCGTGACCGGGTAGCCCCGGGCCGCGGTGCGGTCCAGGGCCCGACGGCGGCGGCCGAAGGCGGCCACGGCCAGCCACTGCGGCAGCCCGGCCAGGGCCGGCGAGCGCATCCCCGGCGATTCCGGCAGCACGTCCACCGAGCTGAACGGCTCGCTGCCGGCCAGCCACCACTCCACCGCGTCGACGGCGCGCCGGGTGGCGTTCTCGCACCAGTACGGCACCAGGCCGGCCCGCAGCACCTGCCACGGGTCGAGCAGCCGCCCGCACTCGACGACCAGCCGGTCGCCGGTCTTGCCGGCCCGCCGCAGCCACGCCCGGTACAGGTCGGCGACCGCGGCGCTGAGCGACTCCGCCCGGGGGAACAGCACCCGGTGCAGCCGGTGCCCGCGCCGCCCGGCCCACGCCCGAACGGCGAGCTCGAACCCGGGCTCCACGCCGTGCTCGGCGTAGCCCTGCGGGGCGTGGAACTCCGGCGGCTCCCAGTGGGAACCCTCGCCGCCGACGGAGCGGAGCACCTGGCGCAGCGCGTGCGAGTCCGGGTGGAAGTCCACCGGTTCCAGTCCGCTGGCCGGGGAACCGGCCTGGAAACTGTGGCCCAGCCCGAGGTCGTGCACCGGCCAGGTCCGGGCGTCGCGCAGCAGCAGCAGCGGGGCTCCGGGCTCGACCCGGTCGGCCAGGAACCGGGCGTACGCCGCCGGCAGGCGCTGCCAGCGCACGGCGAGCGAGACGGTCGCCCCGGCGAGAGCGCCCCGGCTGGCCGGGCAGTGCACCTGCCGCACGTGCACGTCGGGGTTGCCGGCGACCAGCCGGGCGGCGAGCGCCGCGCCGTGATCGAGGGCTGCTACGGGGCGGTCCACCGCCCCCCGGGTCCAGTGCACCGTCGTCTCGAACGCGGCCGGCAGCCAGGGCACGCCCAGGGCCACCGCCAGGTGAGCCGCCGCGCCGTGCGGGGAGCCCAGCACCACGCCCGGGTAGCGGCGGCGCGGGTACTGGTCGACGATCCACCGCGCGACCCGTGCGGCGTCGACCTCGGCGGTCTGGTCGGGAGTGAGCGCGACCCGTCCGGCGGCCCGGGCGGCGGCGGCCCGGCGTACGGGCTCGGGCGCGCCGGTGAACCGGGACAGCGCGCCCGGCTGGCCCATGTCGGCGCAGTCCTGCCCGCGCAGGGCCCGGGCCGCGGCGGCGACCAGGACGCGTCCGGTGCTGCCGACCGCCACCACCCGGTCCCCGGCCAGTCCGGCCCCGTCCGCCGTGAGTCCCCCACGCACCGGATGCGCGGGTCCCAGCCCGCTTCGCTCGTTCGCCACGCGGCCCGGCTTCCCGTCCCGATGGGGTCTAAACGGGGCCTCCGCCACTCGCCGGGGGCATTCTTCGATGGACCGACGCTTGCGCCCTGCGGTCCCCGGCGTGCCGGCTGGGCGTGGCGTCCGACGCCGCGCCGGATGGGCCGCGCGGGCCGGGCCGGGCGGGTTTCGACGGGCCCCCGACGGGCACGTGTGGCCATGGCTACCGACGACGACGCCCCGGCGGCGACCATCACCCCGTACCAGGACGGCCCGTTGCTGGTCCGCGGCGACTTCGCCCTGGTCACCCCCGAGGGCCGGACCATCGACGCGCGCCGGGGCACGGTGGCGCTGTGCCGGTGCGGCAGGTCGGCGCTCAAGCCGTTCTGCGACGGCACGCACAAGACGGTACGGTTCCGCGCCGGCACCGACCGGGAGGGCTGACCGCCCGGCACCGCCGGCACCGCCCAGCACCGCCGGTATCGCCCGGCACCGCCGGCACCACCGGCACCACCGGCAGAAGCGGCTCCGCCGCCGGGGCGAGGCTGCTCCGGCAGCGCCGGGGCGAACGCGAACGCGGCCGGTCAGGCGACGGCGGTGACCGGTGCCGGGCGGGCTACCGGCCGCAGCGAGCTCTCGCCCCGGTTCCAGGCGTCCAGCACGTGCCCCGCGAAGAGGCCGTCGACCGCCAACGCCGCCGCCGCGCCGAAGATCAGGTCGGGTACGAGCGCCGGTTCGGCCCGGGCCAGCCCGCCGCACAGGTCGTGCGCGGCGACCTGCTCGTGCACGGCGTCGGCCTCGACGTGCTCGTCGTAGAACCGGGTGGCGGCCTCGTCCAGGCCGAGCCGGCGCAGGCCGTTGCCGTAGCGGCGGTTCGGCAGCGAGGAGGTCATCTCGAACGCCGCCAGGTGGCCCAGCAGCGCGCCGCGCAGCCGGCGGTGCAACCCGAACAGGGAGATCAGGTTGTTCGCGGCCAGGGTGACCGCCGGGACCCGGTCCAGGTGGGCGGCGTAGCCGGTGTCCAGGCCGAGCCGGTCCATGGTGCGCCGGAACAGCTCGGCGTGCATCCGGTCCAGCCGGCCGTTGCCGTACTCGTCCATCTGGATCTCGACGAGCGCGGCCTTGGCCGGTCCGCCGAGGCGGGGCAGTCCCCAGCTGTGCGGGTCCGCCTCCCGCAGGTGGTAGACCGAACGGTGCACGACGAACTCGCGGAACTGCTCCAGGTTCGCCCGGTGCTGCACCGTCACGGCCAGCGCCGGGCCGTCGTCGGCGGCCACCAGCTCGGCCAGCGCCCGCGGCACGCCGGCGGGCGGCACCGCCCGCGACGGGCCGGCCAGCCGACGCAGCGCCGCCTCGAAGACCCGCTCGGCCCGGGCCCGCAGGGCCAGCAGGCCCGGCTGCCACTCCCAGTGCTCGGCCACCCCCGCCCAGCCCCGGTAGTGCAGCTCGTAGCAGAGGAAGAGGGTCAGCTGGAGGTCCTCGTCGATGAGCGGGCCGGGCCCACCGTCGTCCGGGGCGAACCGGGCGCCGAGCCCCACCGGCGGGTCGTGCGGCGGCTGGCGCAGCGCCGCCACCAGCGCCGCGGAGACCGGGCCCCGGGCTCGGGGCAGGGGCGCGGGACCGTAGCGGCGGTCGGCGGGCTCGGGCATGGCTCTCCTCGCGGATGACGGCGTACCCGCGGGTGCCCCGGCCCGGCGGGACTAAACGAAGTCATCGGCCTCGACGACGACCCGGGTGTCGAGCATCCGCTCCCGGACCAGCCGGGCCGCGTCGCCGTCGGCGGACACGCCCCGCAGGTCGGCCAGGGCCGGCTCCGGCGGGCGCAGCGACACGGTGGGGTCGACCACGGCCTCCAGCACGCTGGGCCGGTCCGCGGCGAGGGCCTCGTCCCACGCCGCGCCGACCAGTTCCGGACGGTCCACCCGGACGCCGTGCAGGCCGAGCAGCCGGGCCCACCCGGCGTACGGCACGTCGGGCCGGCGGGCGGACGCCCCGGCGGGCGACCCGTCGCCGCCCGTGCCCGAGTGGTCGCGGTTGTTGAGCACCAGCACCACCAGCCGGGGATCGGGCCACTCCCGCCAGTGCCGGGCGACGGTGATCAGCTCGGCCAGGCCGTTGAGCTGCATCGCGCCGTCCCCGGCCAGCGCGATCACCGGCCGGTCCGGGCGGGCCAGCTTCGCCGCCACCGCGTACGGCAGGGCGCAGCCCGTCGAGCCGAGGGTTCCGCAGAGCTGAGCGGTCACCCCGGGCCGCAGCTCCAGGTGCCGGGCGTACCAGTAGATGACCGAACCGACGTCGACGGCGATCGCGGCCGAGCGGGGCATCCGGGCGGAGAGCTGGTGCAGCACCAGCTGCGGGTTGACCGGCTCGCCGGGCTCACCGGCCCGGGCCGCCGCCTCCTCCCGCCACCGGTCCACCGAGCTCTCCACCGTCCGGCGCCAGTCCCGCCGGGCCCGGTCGGGAACCCGGTCGAGCACCCGGTCGAGCAGCGCGCGCAGCGTCTCACCGGCGTCGCCGACCAGCGGCACGTCCACCGGGTAGCGGGTGCCGATCCGGCGACCGTCGATGTCGATCTGGATCGTGCGGGCCTGCCCGGGCATCGGGTAGTAGTCGGTCCACGGGTCGGTGGTGCCGACCATCAGCAGGGTGTCACAGCCGCCCATGAGCTGGGCGGCGGCGGTGCTGCCGACCTCGCCGAGCACCCCGGTGTGGAAGGGCAGCCGCTCGTCCAGCACCGGTTTGCCGAGCAGGCTGGTGGCCACCCCGGCGCCGAGCCGGTCGGCCAGCGTCACGATCTCGTCGGCCGCGCCGTGCGCGCCCTGACCGACCAGGATCGCCAGCCGGCCGCCGGCGCCGAGCAGGGACGCGGCGGCGGCCAGGTCGGCGTCGTGCGGGAGCACCCGGGCCAGCGGCTCCCCCGGGGTCGCCGACGTCACCCCGGCGGCCTGCGGCAGCAGGTCGGGCACCACGGCCGCCTGCACCTCCCGGGGCAGCACCACACAGGTGGGGCTACGGGTCGCGGCGGCGGTGCGGAACGCCTGGTCCAGCACGCCGGGGACCTGCTCGGGCGCGCGCCCGTACCGGACGAACTGGTTGCAGACGTCGCCGAAGAGCCGGCTCAGCCCGATCTCCTCGTGGGCGCCGCCGAGCGGGCCGGTGATGTCCTCCCCGACGATCGCCACCACCGGCTTGCTGTCCAGCTTGGCGTCGTACAGGCCGTTGAGCAGGTGCACGGCGCTGGGCCCCTGGGTGGCCAGGCAGACGCCGATCTCGCCGGTGAACTTGGCGTGCCCGCTGGCCATGAAGGCGGCGGTCTCCTCGTGCCGGGCGGGGACGAAATCCGGGTCCCCGCCCGAGCGGTCCAGGGCCGCGACGACCGGGGCGATTGCCTCGCCCGGGCAGCCGAAGACGCGCGGCACCCGCCAGGCCCGCAGCCGCTCCACCACCAGGTCGGCCCCCGTACGCTCAGCCATTTCCCCGCCCGGGGGTGGCGGGGTCGACGTAGCGCAGCACCGCGCCCACCCCGTCGGCCAGCTCGGGTGCCTCGTCGGGGGCCAGCACGGTCAGCTCCGCGGCGGTGCCGACCAGCGCCCGGACCAGGGCCGCGTCGGCGCGCACCCGATGCGGGTCGGGCACCGACATGGCGGTGAGCTGCCCTGGGTCGGTGGAGATGTCGGTCGGGTCCGGGCCGATCCACAGATCCTCTGTGGAGGACGGGTCGTCCACGATCAGCATGGTGTCGACCTGGTTGCGTTGCAGCGCCGACACGACCGCGTCGAGGCCCGCCCCGACGTCCTCCTGCATGCCGAAGCGGTCCAGTGTGGCGGTGATCCGCTGGTCGGCCACCTCGGCGATGGTCTGCACGGTGATGTCGTCCATCAGCGTCGGGTCCGCCCCGCCGTGCCGCGACCCGGCGTCGGTGCGCACCACCACGTCCTGCCAGCGGGAGGGAAGCTGAGCGGCGATCATGCCGGTGGCCCGCACGTCACCGGCGACCACCAGCACGTCCGCGCCGACCTTCTCGGCCAGCTCCACGGTGGCCGCCGCCGCGTCGCCGGCGTTGTGGTGCCACGCCTCCATGGCGGCCCGTTGGTAGCGGGACTGCGACCAGCCGCCCGGATTGACCCGGCGCAGCTGGAACTCCTCCCGGCCGGTGACGTGGGCGCGCCGGGGCACCCCGCCCGCGCTGACCGCCACGGCATCGGCGCCGGTCCGGTCGGCCAACACCCGCACCCAGGCGATCTGTTCGCCGCGCTGGGCAAGCAGCGGCATGGTGTGCGGCAGTTCCGAGACCGCCGCCAGGTCCCGCAGCGGCGGCGCGGACAGGTACTCGCTGAGCACCGCCCGGCCCCGGGTCGCGAACACGGCGATGCCGTAGTCCCCGGGCATCGGGGTGTGGCCACGGACCACCCGCTCGACGGCGTCCACGGTCGGCGCGTCGGCGCCCTGCTCAAGCAGTTCGCCCTTGAGGGCCCGCCAGCGCAGGTCGAGCGCCGGACGGGCGTCCTCGGTGTCCCGGGAGGCGTCCAGATATACCGAACACCACGGCCCGGGACGGTCGTAGAGCGGGCGCAGGAAGGACAGCTGCATGCTCGACCCCTTTCCAGCTCGGCCCCCCGCTTACCCGCGCCGGTGGCCTTGTCACCTGCCCGCGCCACGAACGTGACTCGCGTTCATTCACGTCGTTCACCCGAGCGTGCGGATACGATCGGTGCAGGGAACCGGACTCTCGGTGGTGAACGACTCTCGGTGGTGCACATGGACAGCGACCTGGAATACCGGCGGATCGCTCGCCCCACGCAGCGGATCGTCACCGGCCGGGTCGTCCGGCTGCTCGACGGCTATCCCCGCGAGCTGAGGATCGGCCAGCCGGTGCTGGTCGCCGTGGTGACAGCAGCCAGCGTGATGGGCCTGCTGCTGCTGGCGTTGCGTTCCCTGCTGCCCAACAGCGGCGGGGCCCGGCGCAGCTGGAAGGAACTGCGCAAGGGCCCGGAGTTCCTGGTCACCCCGCTGCGGCTGCGCGACTCCGCCGACCGGCTCTGCGAGGTGGAGCTGCACGGGCACCTGCCACAGAGCGCCCTGCACCCGGCCGACTGGGTGCAGATCACCCTCCAGCCGCAGGACCCGGACCTGCCGCCCCGGGTGGAGCGAATCGTCAACCTCACCACCGGGCAACTGCTGCGCCCGCGCACCGCCACCCTGTGGAGCCATCTCGGCCCGCCGCTGCTGATCCAGGCCGTGCTGGGGGCGGTGCTGATCGCCGCGATCGCCGTCGCCGTCGTGCTCACCTGACGGGCCCCTGCTCACCTCAGGGACCCCTGCTCACCTCAGGGACCTCTGGCGGAACTCCGCGCAGTGCGGGCAGCGCGCTATTGGCCGACGCGGCGCGCCGTCCGGCTGCGGGCGAGGAATCGCTCCACCGTGGCCGCGAATGCCGACGGGTCGTCCACCCAGGGGAAGTGCCCCGACCGGGGCTGCACCACCAGCTCTGCGTCGCCGAGCAGCGCGGCCAGCTCCCGTACCGCCGTGCAGGTCGGCCAGATGTCGTACTCACCGACCACCAGCAGCACCGGCGTCGGTAGCGCCGCGAGCCGCCCCGGCAGCGCCGGATCGGGGTCGAAGCCGGCGTAGAAACCGTCCGTCGCGGGCTGGGCGAACTGGTCCGGCTCGGCGGACGCCTGCGCCCGCGCCGCGGCGTTCCACTCGCCGTACAGCAGCGGCGCGGACAGCCAGCGGTACCGCGCCAGCTCCTGCGGCGTGCCGGCCTCGGCATGCAGCGCGGCGACGGCCTCCGCGTGCCAGGGTTCGTGCGCCCGCAGGGCGAGCACCTCCGCAACGCCGAGGTCCGACTGCAGGTCGACCACCCGCAGCGACGGGTCGACCAGCACGAGGCTGTCGAGCCGGCGTGGGTACGCGGCAGCGTAGAGCAGGCAGACCCCGCCACTGGCCGAGTGCCCGAACAGGCCCATCCGGTCCAGCCCGAGGTGACGGCGCAGCGCCTCGACGTCCTCGACGATCCGGTCGACGCGATAGGTCGCCGGATCGGCCGGCACGCCGGACCCGCCCGTGCCCCGGTTGTCGAACAGGACCAGGGTCCGGTGCCCGCTGAGCCCACCCAGCTCACCCAGATACTCGACGGCCTGCCCGGGGCCACCGGGGATGCAGACCAGGGGCGGACCTGACCCAACGAGCCGGTAGCCGAGGTCGGTGCCGTCCCAGGAGCGAAAGCGCTGCACGACGCCGGATTCTGCCACTCGCCGGCCCCACCGCCCCGCCGCCCCGCCCCCGCCCCCGCGCCCGCGCGCCGCCCCCGCGCCCGCGCGCCGCGCCCGCTAATTCACGGAATCAGTGGCCTTACGGCCGAGTAAGGCCACTGATTCCGTGAATTAGCGTGACCCCGGGTCCAGCGTGACGTGGAGGCGAGGGGTGGGAGGAGCTGCGGTTTCGGGCGGGCCGGGGGTGGGCACCGGGGTGCCATGTTTGAGGGATTCGCGCTGGAGGAGATCGACGTCGGAGAAGTGCGGCTGCGGGTGCGTCACGGCGGGTCGGGACCGCCGGTGGTGCTGCTGCACGGCCACCCGCGCACCCACGCCACGTGGCACCGGGTCGCGCCGCTGCTGGCCCGGGAGCACACCGTGATCTGCCCCGACCTGCGGGGCTACGGTGGCTCGTCGAAGCCGCCGAGCGACCCCGGGCACACCACGTACGCCAAGCGGGCGTTGGCCCGCGACGTGGTCGGCCTGCTCGACGCGCTCGGCCACGACCGCGCGGCGGTGGTCGGACATGACCGGGGCTGTTACGTGGCGATGCGTACGGCACTGGACCACCCCGGCCGGGTGAGCCGGCTGGGTGTGCTCGACGGGGTGCCGATCGGCGAGGCCCTGGCCCGCGCCGACGCCCGGTTCGCGGCCCGCTGGTGGCACTGGTTCTTCCTCGGCCAGTCGGACAAGCCGGCGGAGCGGATGATCAGCGCCGACCCGGACGCCTGGTACGGCGGCTCGCCGGCCGTCATGGGCGCGGAGGCGTACGCCGACTACCGCCGGGCGATCCACGACCCGGCGACGGTGCACGCGATGTGCGAGGACTACCGGGCCGGGCTCGGCCCGGACCGGGCGGCCGACGACGCCGACCGGGCCGCCGGGCGGCGGATCGCCTGCCCGGTGCTGTTCTGCTGGTCGGAGCGGGACGACATGGTCGACCTGTACGGCGACCCGGCGGCGATCTGGCGGGACTGGGCCGACGACGTACGGGAGGCCTCGATCGACTCGGGCCACCACATGGCCGAGGAGGCCCCGGAGCAGCTCGCCGCCACGTTGGCCGCCTTCCTCGCCGGCTGACAGGCACCCCCGGGTGGGTCGGCTCTGGCGGGGCGAGACGGTCAGCCGCACCCACCCGGGCGGCTCCGTGAGCCGTGGGGGCGGTGCCCCGCCGGGCAGCAGGTGAGTCGGGGCGGTGAGCCGTGGGGCGGCGCGCCGCCGGGGGCCGCCCGAGCGGCCCCCGGAAGGTGGCCCCGGTGGGTGTCGGCGGCGGTCAGCCGACCGGGGCCAGCGGGCGGTCCGGCTCGGGTGCGGTGCGCAGCATGCCCCGCCGGGCTGCCCAGCGCTCGAAGAACAGAGTCGCGAACGGCGGGACGGCGCAGGCCAGCGCCACGACGGTGGGCCACAGCCGCCACCGCTGCAGCCGGGCCACGGCCAGCACCAGCAGGCCGTACACGACGAACAGCCCACCGTGGATCGGCCCGAAGATCTTCACCCCGATCTCGTTGTCCGGCGGCCCGTACTTGACGGCCATGCCGATCAACAGGGCCAGCCAGGAGCAGGCCTCGGCGATCGCCGCCGCCACGAACAACTTGGTGATCTTCTCGCGCATCGTCACTCCCCAACGGTTGCCGGCCATGCTAACCAGACCGGCCGGCCGATCCGGGCAGCGACGGGCGGACGCGACGGGAATCACGCGGGCCTCGGCGGGGTACGTGTAGGGACCTTCGGGTCTTCCCCGGCCCGCGCCGCCGTGCGAGGTTAGGGGGACCAACGGTGACAAGGTGGTGACGATGGGCGAGGACGTCGGCGTACGGACATTCACCCGCGAGGACCGGGCCCGCTATCGCGAGAAGGTGCGGCGGTGTCTGGACGTCTTCGCCGAGATGCTTCGGGAGTCCCGCTTCGATGTCGAGCGGCCGATGACCGGGGTGGAGATCGAGCTGAACCTGGTCGACGACGACTCGATGCCGGCGATGCGCAATTCGGAGGTGCTGACCGCCATCGAGGACCCGAGCTTCCAGACCGAGCTGGGGCAGTTCAACATCGAGATCAACGTCGCGCCGCGCCGGCTGGCCGGCACCGGCACCGCCGCGTTCGAGGAACACGTCCGGGCCAGCCTGAACGCCGCCGAGACGAAGGCCCGTGGCGTCGGCGCGCACATGGTGATGATCGGCATCCTGCCGACGCTGCGCCCGGAGCACCTGACCGCCGAGACGCTGTCGGCCAACCCGCGCTACAAGCTGCTCAACGAGCAGATCTTCGCCGCCCGCGGCGAGGACCTGCGGATCTCGATCAGCGGGGTCGAGCGGCTCGCGGTCACCGCCGACACCATCACCCCCGAGGCGGCCTGCACCAGCACCCAGTTCCACCTCCAGGTCAGCCCGGCCCAGTTCGCCGACTACTGGAACGCCGCCCAGGCGATCGCCGGCATCCAGGTCGCCCTCGGCGCGAACTCGCCGCTGTTCTTCGGCCGGGAGCTGTGGCGCGAGACCCGCATCCCGCTGTTCCAGCAGGCCACCGACACGCGGGCGGAGGAGATCAAGGCCCAGGGGGTACGCCCACGGGTGTGGTTCGGCGAGCGGTGGATCACCACGGTGTTCGACCTGTTCGAGGAGAACGTCCGCTACTTCCCCGCGCTGCTGCCGGTGTGCGATCCGGAGGACCCGGCCGAGGCTCTCGCCCGCGGTGACGTGCCGAAGCTCGCCGAGCTGCGGCTGCACAACGGCACCGTCTACCGCTGGAACCGCCCGGTGTACGACGTGTACAAGGGCCGCCCGCACCTGCGGGTGGAGAACCGGGTGCTACCCGCCGGCCCGACGGTGCTGGACACCGTGGCCAACGGCGCGTTCTACTTCGGGCTGGTGCGGGCCCTCGCCGAGTCGGACCGGCCGGTGTGGTCGCAGATGTCGTTCAGCGCCGCCGAGGAGAACTTCACCAGCGGCGCCCGGCACGGCATCGACGCCCAGGTGTTCTGGCCCGGCCTGGGGTACCTGCCCGTCACCGAACTGGTGCTGCGCCGGCTGCTGCCGCTGGCCCACCACGGCCTGGACCGGTGGGGCCTGGACCCGGCCGAGCGGGACCGGCTGCTCGGCATCATCGAGCAGCGCTGCCTGACCGGCCGCAACGGGGCCACCTGGCAGGTGGAGACGCTGCACCGGCTGGAGTCCGCCGACCACCTGGACCGGCCGGCGGCGCTGCGCGAGGTGGTCCGGCACTACGTGGACCTGATGCACAGCAACCGCCCGGTCCACGAGTGGCCGATCCCCTGACCGCCCGGGCCCCGCTACGGGCGCGGCGACCGGCGGCTCGGCGCGCCCAGCGGCGAGGAGACCTTCGAGTACGGGCTGGGCCTCATCGGCGAGGGGATCCGCGCCCGCCCGACCGCCGCCCCCACGGCCCCGTCCCCGCGTCCGGCCGGCCGAGAGTCGGCCAAGCCTATTGACAGTCGATAGGTTCAGAGCGATAGTCGATGCATGTTGACGGAGCATCGAGCGGTGGGCCCGCTCAGAGTCTTCCTGGTGCTGCTGTTCGGGATCCTGGTCATGTTCCAGACCCTCTCGCTGCCCGGGCAGTTCGCGCACATGGCCGAGGAGTCCCCGAACGATGCCTACCTCAGGTGGCCGATGACCGCCGTCTCGGTGTTCTGGGTGCTGTGCATCCAGGTCGTGATCGTGTCCACCTGGAAGTTGCTCACCCTGGTCAAGCGCGACCGCATCTTCAGCGACGCCGCCCTGGCCTGGGTGGACGCGATCGTGTGGGCGATCGCCGCCGCGTGGGTGGTGCTGCTGGGCGTGTTCCTCTACTTCGGCATCAACGCCTCAGACCCCGGGCTGCCGGTCCTGCTGTTCCTGATGCTGGTGGGTGTCGCCGTGCTGGGGCTCCTGATGGTGGTGATGCGGGCTCTGCTGCGGCAGGCCACCACACTGCGTACCGACATGGAAGCGGTGATCTGATGCCCATCGTCGTCCGCATCGACGTCGAGCTGGCGAAACGCAAGATGAGCGTCGGTGAGTTCGCCGAACGCGTCGGGCTCACACCGGCGAACGTGGCGGTGCTGAAGAACGGTCGCGCCAAGGCCGTTCGGTTCAGCACCCTGGAAGCCATGTGCCGGGTGCTCGACTGCCAGCCGGGTGACCTGCTCGAATGGGTCGAGGAATGAGGAGACCGATGAAGTACCTCGTCGCCGTCCTCGCCGTCGCGATCGGTGTCGCCGGCATCGTGCTCGGGGAGGCCGACGACTCGCCGGGCCTCCAACTCCTGGGCGTCGTGCTCATCGTCGGCGCGGTCACGTTCGGCGTGCGGACGGCCCGACGCGGCAGGTAACGGCACCACGCGGCCGGCACTGGTCGTCCAGCACGCCCACGGTGCTGCTGGACGACGTCTCCGGGGAGGCCGCGCTCAGCCGTCCCCCGTCGACGGGGCCTCGGGGTCGTCGATCACGGCGCCGGCGTGGAACACGACGCCACCGAGGACGTCGCGCCGGCGGCCGAGCCGCGCCCCGGCGAAGGTGACGTCGCCGTGGAACGAGGCGCGCCCCTCGGGACCGCCGAGCCGGAAGGCGGCCCCGGCGAACGTGCTCGCGTCGAAGCGGGTGGCACCGTGGAACTGGGTGCCCGCAAAGTCCGCGTGACCGACCTGGCACCCGCTGAGGTCGAGGTCGACCAGCGTCGCGCCGCACAGCGGCAGGTCCGTCCCCGGCCAGTGCCGTTTTCCCGCCCCGCCCGCCCCGACGGGTACCGCGCGCAGGCGCTCGGCGAGCAGCCGCTGGGCGTCGCGCCGCAGCCGGATCTCCCCCGCCTGGGCGGGAGTCAGCTCGCCGGTCACGTCGAACGGCAGCGGCCCCCGCAGGTACGCGCACACGGCGTCGGCCACACGCTGGCGCAGCTCCGGCCGCCCGTCACCGAGCTCGCCGAGGGCCCGCAGCCCCGCGCGGCGGACGTCGGGATCGCGGTCGGCGAGCTGACGGGCGTAGGGCGCGACGGGACCGTCGGCGACGAGCACGCTCGTGCCGTCCGGCCCCGGCGCGGACACCCAGCCGAGGGGCCAGCGCGCCGGCTCGTCGCCGGCCGCGCCGGCCCACCGGGCGCCGTCGAGGTCGACGGCGGTCTGGTCGAGGTGCACCGGCCCGCCGAACCAGGCGTCCCGGAACGCCGCGTCCGCGCCGAACCGCGCCTTACAGAACCAGGCGGGCCCGTCGAAGCGGACGCCCCGGAACGACACGGCCCCGACGAATCGGGCCCCGTCGCCGCCCTCCTCCCAGCCCTGGTAGTCGCCCATCAGGACGGCGACGGGCCAGCCCGGGTCGTCCTCGTTCGGCTCGTCCCAGGGCGCGGGTCGGATATCCTCGACGGCGTCCCAGGCCGGATCGTCCTCCCACAGCTCCTCCTCGCCCCGCCCGAACCAGGCCATCGCAGCGAAGCCGACCCGTTCGAAGCTGGCCGGCCCCCGGAACCGGGCACGCCCGAACACGGCGTCGGCGGCGAACCGGGCACCGTCGAACCGGGCCGGTCCGTGGAAGACGGCACGGGCGAAGACCGCGTCGCCGGTGAACCGGGCGTCGGCGAACGAGGTCGCCCCGAGGAACCGGGTGTCGGCGAACCGGGCCCCGGCCAGCTCACACCCGCCGAGATCGGCATCCACGAGGGTCGCACCGGACAGGTCCACGACGACACCCGGCGACGCTCCGCCCGCTCCCGCGTCCTCGCCTGCTCCGGCACGCGCGCCCGCTCCGCCCGTCTCGCCCGCCCCGGAGGCGGCGGGGCGCAGCAGCCCGACGAGCACCCGCAGGGCCGCCCGCCGCGGGTCGACACCCGCGCCGTGCGCTCCGCCCACAGGGCCCGTGCCGTCCACTGCCGGCGCGGCAGGGGGCGTACGCAGGTAGGCGCAGATCGCGTCAGCCGCGTCCTGGCGCAGCGCCGGGTCGGCCGCGCCGAACTCCGCCAGCCGTCGCAGTGCGCCCTCCCGCTCCGCGCCTCTCGTCTGCGTCACCTGCCGGACGGCGATTCGGAACTCCTCGACGCCTACTTCCCCGACCGGCACGCGCCCCTCCAGCCCCGGTGCGGCAGCCCGTCCCACCGGCATTCCCCGCCAGGACCGTCCCCGACGTGCCTGCGAAGGATAGCGACGGGAGGTGACAACACCCCCGGCACCGTGAAGATCTCCCAGGGCCGCCTCCGCGTCCGCCGTCAACGGCGAACATCCGGAGCAGACCGCCGCCGACATCGCCGCGCACCTGGCCGCAGTCCCCTGAGGAACTGGCCCCGCTGCCGGATCAGTCACCCGCCCCCGCCCCGGGCGGGATCTTCGCCGGTGTGATGGGCCGGTAGCGCACGTTCACGACCGCTGTGGGGTCGCCGTCGCCGGCCCGGTACAGACGGATCGGCGCGCCGCCGGGGTTGGCGTACAGCCGGATCCCCTCGCCGAGCAGGACCGACGCGATGTGCACGTCGATCTCAGCGGATCAGACCCACCAGCGTCGCCAGGCGCGACCGCGCGACCTCGACGATCACCGCCCGCGCACCGCCCGACACCGGCCCACAGCCGGCCCACCCCCAGCGCACTTTCAGAGAAAGAGTGCCTCAGACCGCCCGCGAGGCCACTCTTTCTCTGAAAGTGCGCGCCTTTGGGGCTGGTCCGACGGTGCTGGCCGGGTTGTCTCGGATTCCATACTTGTCTCGGATTCCATACCGCAGCGGCGATGCGGGCGCAAGGTATATGTAGATTGATCGATGGCTTGTAGGGTGGGCCCGTCGTCACCTACCCATGGAAGGGAAGTGGACATGCCCAGGATCACCGTTCGCGTCCTCGGTGCCCTCAGCGCGAGCGTGCTCGGCGCGACTCTCGGCGTCCTGGCGGTCGCCGCGCCTGCTCAGGCGGCGGCCCGCGATGGAGTCTGCGACGCCGGCGAGTTCTGCTACTACTACAACAGCGACCACGCGGGATCGATCTCGGATCACGCCGGATCACTGGCCGACTACGGCTCGACCCAGCCCGGTTGCTACGAGTTCAAGGGTGCCGGCAGCGGCCAGGGCCTGTGCGTCAAGAACAACGCCGCTTCCGTGTGGAACCGCACCAGCAACACGGTGCGGGTCTACTACAACAGCGACTACGACGGCTCCTACGCCTACCAGAACTTCGCGTCCGGCGCGAAGGCGAACCTGAACGCCACGCTGAAGAACAACAACGCCTCCCATCAGCTGATCTCCGCCGGTACGACCTATCCGGCCAAGGACGACTACCCGTACAAGGGCGCGACCTCGGGCATCGACCCGTGGAACTTCTACAAGGGGCAGTGCACCAGTTTCGCTGCCTGGGCGGTGCGGAGCCGGGTCGGCGTGCCCTTCCACAACCAGTACGGGGGCCAGGCGCGGTGGGGTAACGCCAAGGAGTGGGTGGCCGCTGCCGGGCGCGCCGGGGTGCCGGTCTACAACAGCCCGAAGGCCGGTGACGTCGCGGTCCGCCTGGGCGGCACCTACGGCCACGTCGCCTTCGTCACCAGCGTGAACGCCAACGGCACCTTCGAAATCGACGAGTACAACTACGTCAACGCGGACAAGTACAGCCACCGGACGGTGTCGGTGGGAACCGCCAACAACCAGTTCTCCAAGTTCATCCGCTTCAAGTGACCTTCCGCCTCAACTGAGGGTTGCGGGCACGCCGGCCTGACGGGGTGGGCGTGCCCGCATCGCAGGTGATCGCCGCCGCGAATTGCGGATGCTCAAGATCGTGACCTGCGGCCCGCGGCAGCGAAATGAGGTTGTACGAGCGCCTGTGATCAGCTTGGGTCAGTCCTCGTGACTGCCTTGGATCAGCTCGTACGGCCGGATCGCTATCCCCGGTCGTCCCGCTACGACCCGGCGTGGTTGCTCCGGCTCGACATGGGGCCGAACCCCCTGTGGCTGCTGGAGAACCTCGCTCAGGACCTTGATCTGCGCCCGGGGATGCGGGTGCTCGACCTTGGTTCCGGCAAGGGTGCGACGTCGGTGTTCCTCGCCCGCGAGTACGGCGTCCACGTCGTGGCGGCCGACTGGTGGGTCGGCGCGGACGAGGCCACGGCAGTCTTCGCCGAGGCCGGCGTCAGCGACCGGGTGGATGCGGTGCGGGCGGAGGCGCACGCTCTGCCCTTCGAGGAGGAGAGCTTCGATGCCATCGTGAGCGTCGACGCCTTCGAGTACTTCGGCACGGCGGACAGCTACCTGCCGTACCTGGTGCGGTTCCTACGTCCCGGTGGACAGCTGGGCATGGCAACGCCCGCGATGACCCGGGAGATCCGCGAGCTCGGGGCCATCCCCGCCCACATCAAGAAGGTGGTCGGCTGGGAGGCGGTCGCCTGGCACACGGCGCAGTGGTGGCGCTTCCACTGGGAGATCACCGAGCTGGTGACGGTCACCTCAGCGCGACTGCAACGAGACGGCTGGCGGGACTGGCTGCTGTGGACCCGGGCAGCTGCCGAGGCGCAGCCGGATGGCCAGGCATCGCACCAGCCCGTGATCGACATGCTCACCGCGGACAACGGCGAGCTTCTCACGTTCGCATTGGTGACCGCGCGCAAGAACTGAAGCCCGTTCGGTGCCGGGTGGGCCGGGCAGTGCCCTGGTGGCTACGCGACAGGGGACGGGTCACACCCCGCCGGGGCAGGTCGGTCACCGGGTGAGGCCGACGAGCGTCGCCAGGCGTGCCACGCCGGCCGGCACCGGGTGCGCCCGCGCGACCTCGGCGATCACCGTACGCGCCACCGGCCGGCACCGGACCTCCGCCGGCGCGACACCGTCCGCGTCGACCAGCACCCGCCCGGCCGCACGCAGGTCACCGAACTACAGGTACGCCCGCGCGGCGTCCACCAGGTACGCGGCCCGGTACTCGGCCGGCAGCCGCCGCCACGCCTCCCCCCGCACCACCTGCTCGTGCCGACCCACCGCCTCCCCGGCCTCCCCCAGCTCGACCGCCGCCACCACCCGGGCCAACTCTACGGCGACCGGCCCGAAGCTGGTCCGGTGCGGATCGTCCCCGGCCCCGAGCAAGGCGGCCACCCCGGCGGCCTGGTCGGCCAACTCCCCCCCCGGCCGGCGTCACCGCAACCGCTCACCCATGGCGGCCAGTCGTTTCTCGGCGGTCTCGCACGAAATCACCTCTCCCTGCTCACCCACCATCGGCCCCTGCCAGGTCGGCCTTTACCGGGTCGGCCTGCCCTGCGTTGGTCCCTATGGAGCTGCCCCGTTTGTGCGGTCGTTGGAGTGGGAGCGTGGACGGGGCAACTCCATAGGGGCCGAAGGGCAGGTCCCCGGCCGGGTGGGGGCATTTGGTCAGGTCGCCGCCCCGACTACCCGGCGCACGGGGCGGCACGGGGCGGCGCAGCGGCGGCCTCCCGGGCATTTGGGCGAAATGTGGAACAGCTGAGGTTCGGCGGAACCAAGGCCCCGGGCCCCGTGCGGCCCACCACTACCAGGAGCGCCATTTCCGACGGCACGACTGGCCGCGCGGGAGATCTTGGTAAAAAATGGCCCCCGGAGGGGCCAATTCCTTCCATGATCTCCGACCATCCTGAGGTGCGGAACGGAATTCCCGGAAGGTGGAAGAACTTCGGGCGGGACCGGACACCTCGCGCCTTGCCGAGGCCCTGCGTCTCCACCAACCACCCCAAGCCGGAAACCCTCACGGCTTTGCCTGGGCCCTGGTCCCGCACGGCGCCGCAGAGCAGCCACACCGCACGGAGGGACAACGAAAGATGGTTGGATAACGCCGTGCATCAGGCAATCGAATGGGTTGGGACGCCATGTGTTGGACTGCGGCGTCGTCGAACGATCGTTTCGCTTGGGCTTCGGCAAGGAGCGGGCCCGCAACAAGGGCCTGGATGCACCGGAACGCATCGTGAGAGATGCGCGAAGGGTCACGGCCCCGACTCTCTTCCACATCCAATGGCACGACGAGCTTTTCCCGCGAGATGGCCAACTGGCCCTCTTCGACATACTCGGATCACGGAATAGGCAATGGGTCGGTTTTGCAGGTAGACACGCTGATACCAAGCCTGCGGCTATCGCCCTCTGACGGAACTTCATATCCGAGCACATGGATCACAGCACCTGACTCGCCGCGACCCGCCCTTCATTCGGCAGCACTGGTTCGCCGGCGAGTCTCGATGACGCCTGCCAGGCATCCCGCCGCACAGCGCCACGACCGCCGCCGTCTCCGCCGGCAGTTCGAACCGGTCCCGGGTCACCGACACCCCTCCCCCGTTGGCCACCAGCACCCGCCGCGCCACTTCCAGCAGGGTGATCCGCTGCGGTTTGCCGGCCAGACTCGCCACGACCAGGCACCCGACCCGGCGCATCACCAGCAGGGCCGGCATCTGTGGGGTCGTGACGGCCGTCCCGCCGAACGCCCAGTTGTGGACCTCGATGTCGGCGTACCGGTCCGAGGTCAGCACGGCACGCGCCTGGTCCGCATCCTCCGCCCGGAGCAGCGCCGCCGTACCCAGCCAGGCGGCACCGTCGTCGGACAGCAACGGCCCGTACGCGATCAGGTCGTCCCGGTCCGGACGTACGCCGAGGTCAGCGACGGCAGAAGCGGTTGCCGGCCTTCCGCCGCAGACGCGCCTCGTCCGGGTCTCCCACCCGCGAACAGTGCCACCGACGGCGTTCAGATCAGATAAGGACCGGACAGTCAACAAGCGACTCACAATTGGGTTAGGCCACAAGCGGCCCGGAACTGCAAGGGCATTGAGATTGTCATCTCTGCCGACAAAGTTCCTGGTTGACGAGGAGAGCCGGTTCTATACTTGCCGCCGGAATACGCTCCGGCCCATCCGGGTCGAGGGGAAACAACCAGTACGAGGATTTGCGTATGCGCCGGAATTCTGCCCTGAACAACGGCGCTGCCGGCGCCCGCAGATCCGCAATCGCCGAGGAACAGGAGTTTCTCGACGTGGCCACTGCCCGGCGCGACAGGCTGGCCGACCACCTGCAGGCCGAGCTCTCGTCAGACGCCCTGGACGCGTTGGAACGGGCCCGGCAGCGGATGCTCCGCCAGCAGTACGAAGAGCTGCGGCGAGCACGGGAAGGGCTGGTCTTCGGCCGCCTCGACGGCCTTGACGGAACCGTGCGACACGTGGGCCGGGTCGGTCTCCGCACCGACGGCGAGGACAGTGAGCCACTGCTGGTGGACTGGCGCGCCCCCGCAGCACGGCCGTTCTACACCGCGACGGCTGTCGACCCGCAAGGTCAGGCACGGCGCCGTCACGTACGCACGACGGGATCCGTCGTCGTCGGCGTGGACGACGAGCCGCTGGACGGCACCATGACGGCGGAACTCGTCGGTGAGGGCGCCCTACTGGCCGCCCTCGACCAGCGGCGCACCGGCCGCATGTCGACGGCTATCTCCACGCTGCAACGCGAACAGGACGACATCATCCGGGCCGAGGCGACCGGCCCGCTGATCGTTCAGGGCGGTCCCGGCACCGGCAAGACCGTCGTTGCTCTGCACCGCGTCGCCTACCTGCTGTTCGCTCACCGGAAGATGGCCGACCAGGCGGTCCTGGTCCTCGGCCCCTCGCCGCGGTTCCTCCAGTACATCGCCCAGGTGCTGCCCGCGCTCGGTGAGACCGCCGTCGTCTCGGCGACCTGCGACACTCTGCTGACCGAGATCCGCGTGGGCCGCGACGAGAGCCGGCTTCTCGCCGAGATCAAGGGCCGCGCCCTCTGGCAACCCGCGCTCGAAAACTACGTCACGTCGCTACTTCCCCGGCCCCGTGAGCTGAAGCTGCGCTGGGAGGGCGAGTTCCACGTCATCACCGCCGCAACAGTGGCACAGGCGCTCACCTCGGCGGTGCAGGGACGTCCGTACCACCGCGCCCGCGCGGCGTTCGCCGAGCAGCTGCACCACCTCCTTGCCGAAGCCGTCGTCGAACAGCGCGAGGCGCTGATGAACGAGATGGAGGAGGGCTTCGAGGACATCCTCGCCCGCTTCGACAGGGGCATGAAGCAGGACCCCCACTTCGGCAGGACGTCCACCGGCAGTGACGTCGACGGATTGCTCTCCGAGGAAGAGGTCGAGCAACTTCGTCATCGCATCGCCGAGAACGCCGCTATCGCCCGATTCATCGAGGCATGGTGGCCCACCCGCGACGCCGAGCACCTGCTGCGCGATCTCCTGACCGACCGCACCCTGCTGGCCCGGTTCGCCCCACAGCTGTCCCCGGAGGAGATCACCGCCGTCTCGGCCGAGCCCGCCCCGTGGGCATCGAGCGACATCCCCCTGCTCGACGCCCTCGCCGACCTGCTGGGCGCGGTCGAAGCCCCGCAACCACAGGGCGAGTTCGTCGCCGACCGCGCTCGCCGGCAGCGCGACTGGGTGTACGGCCACGTCGTCATCGACGAGGCACAAGAGCTGTCCGAGATGCAGTGGCAGATGGTGCTGCGGCGCTGTCCCAGTCGCTCCATCACCGCGGTCGGCGACATCGACCAGGCGGAGGCAGCGCACCGGCACACCAGCTGGGCGCAGGCGGTGCAGGCTGCTTTCGGAGACCGCTGGACCGCCGCGGAGCTGACCATCTGCTACCGGACCCCGCGCGAGGTCATGGACCTCACCGAACCGGTGCTGAAGAAGGCCGGCAGCCACAACGCGCCGCCCCGGGCGGTACGCTCCTCCGGCATCGCCCCCTGGGAGCTCACGATCACGCCCGCCGAGCTTGCCGGCGCCGCCGCCCAAGCTGTACGACAGCTGCAGCAACGGTGGCATGGCGGCACGGTCGGCGTCATCGCCCCCGCCGACCGCATCGCCGAACTCCTAGCCGCGCTGAGCGATGTGCCGGTGCTCACCGCCACCCAGTCCAAGGGATTGGAATGGGACGCGACGCTACTCATCGACCCCCAGGGCATCGCCGCTGAACCACGCGGCTGGAATGGGCTCTACGTCGCGCTCACCCGATGCACCCAGGAACTCGGGCAGTTGATGCTCACCTAGCAGTCGCCATGCCTATGGAAAACACGCTGACCGGTCCGCAGCCGCCCGCCGGTCAGGACGGCCGGCCGCCGAACGCCCAGTTGTGCACCTCGATGTCGGCGTACCGGTCCGAGGTCAGCACGGCACGCGCCTCGTCCGCATCCTCCGCCCGCACCAGCGCCGTTGTGCCCAGCCAGGTGACGCCGTCGTCGGACAGCAACGGCCCGTACGCGATCAGGTCGTCCCGGTCGCGCTGCGGTGAGAGGTCGAGGGTCTCCCCCGCGCCGAGGCCCAGCACCAGATACCGGTTACCACCCGTCCGGCCGCCGGGGAAGTCCCACATGGTGCGCCCCAGCGTGTTGCGCCAGCGGCGCAACAGCACATCGCGGTACGCGCCGGCCTGGTAGTTGGGCTCGTCGAAGGCGAAGGTCCGCGCGGCGGCGGAATCGGGCAGGTCCAGGATGTGCACACTGCCTGTGAGCGTGGCGCCGTCGACCGCGAAGGTCGGGCCGCGAGCGATCATCTGCGCCGCGTACCGGTCCATGTACGACCAGTGCTCCTGTAGCAGCTCGCTCCGGAGCGCCGCAGAGCCGCGCCGATCACGGTGGTAGCAGAAGAACTCCATGCCCCAGATCCTGCCGCCGCGCGCCGAACACGGACGCGGAGGGGTGCCGCCCGCGTCACGTGCCGCAGCCGTCGCCCCGCAGATGACCATGGTCGCCCCCCCGCTGCTGGCTGCTGGGCCAGGCGGCCGGGATGCCAGAGGCACAGCGGACGGGTCATGCCCACTCGCCCCTTTGCTCTGCTGCCGTCACCGCAACACCAACACGATGCCGCTGCATGGCATGGGCCAGCACGAACGGACGGCAGAAAACGCCGCGCACCCCGCACGTTGCACAGGGGGCAGCAGAGCAAAGGAGTCGATACAGGTATCACCAGCAGATCAGCGACGACGCCAGCGCCCAGTACCTGATCTCCCGTTGGGTCGACCTCGCCCGCGGGCTCATCCTGCGGGGTCGACCGCTGCGGTCGAGCGCGACCGACAGCGGGTTCTACGACCAGCCGCACCTGGTCCGCCACTTCAAGCGGAGCCTCGGCGTCGGCCAGTCCGCCTTCGCCCGCGAAACCGGGGCGACTCTCGCAGCGCCACGGCCCATGACGTCGTACGTCGGTCGTACGCTCCCGGCATGACGAAGAGTGAGACGCGCACCCTTGCCGCGCCCGGCGCCGACCTGGTCTACGACGTCCGCGACCCGCTCGCCGCGTCCGCCGGGCACCGCACGTTGCTCATGATCGGCCAGCCGATGACCGCCGAGGGCTTCGGCTCGCTCGCCGAGCACTTCACCGACCGGACGGTCGTCACCTACGACCCCCGGGGTCTGGGCCGCAGCGTCCGCACCGACGGCCGGTCGGACCACACGCCGCAGACCCAGGCGGGCGACCTGCACCTGCTGATCGAGGCGCTCGGCACCGGCCCGGTCGACGTCTTCGCCAGCAGCGGTGGCGCGGTGACCGCGCTCGAACTGGTCGCGTCCCACCCCGGCGACGTCGGCACGCTGGTGGCGCACGAGCCGCCGATCAACGCCGTGCTCCCCGACGCCGCCGCCGCCGACCGCGCCCGGGCCGGCTTCCACGAGGCGTACCAGGCGAAGGGCAACGGCGCCGGAATGGCCGCGTTCATCGCGATGACGTCCTGGCAGGGCGAGTTCACCGACGCCTACTTCACCCAGCCCGCGCCCGACCCGGCGGCGTTCGGCCTGCCGACCGAGGACGACGGCACCCGCGACGATCCGCTGCTGTCGAAGGCCTCCTGGGCGATCATCGACTACCGACCCGACGCGCAGGCGCTCACCGCAGCACCGACCCGGATCGTGATCGCGGTCGGCGAGGAGTCGGCGGGGACGTACACCGCACGTACGGCCGTCGCCACCGCAGCGCTGCTCGGCCAGGAGGCCACGGTGTTCCCCAGCCACCATGGGGGCTTCCTCGGCGGCGACTTCGGCTACGCGGGCAAGCCCGCCGAGTTCGCGGCGCGACTGCGCGAGGTGCTGGACGCCGGCTGACGGCCGTGGGCGTTCACGGTGTCGGCCCTAGAGCGCCACGATTGCTGCCGTCTCCGCCGGCAGGTCGATGCGGTCCCTCGTCACCGTGACCCCCTCTCCCGTGGCCAGCAGCACCCGACGCGCCATCCCCGGCAACGTGATCCGCTGCGGCTTGGCCGCCAGGTTCGCGACCACCAGCGTCTTCCCCCGCCGCAGCAGCAGGAACTGGTCCCCGTGCCGGACGTCGACCCGGTCCAGCCGGGGATCGGACAGGTCGGCGCGGCTCTTGCGCAGCGCGATGAGCCGCCGGTGGAAGTCGTACATCTCGCGGTGTTCGGGTTCGTCCAGCTCGGCCCAGTCGAGCCGGGAGCGGGCGAAGGTCTGCGGGGCCTGCGGGTCGGGGACGTCGTTCGAGGTCCAGCCGTGGGCGGCGAACTCGCGCTTGCGGCCGGTGGCCACGGCGGTCGCCAGCTCGGGCTCGGGGTGGCTGGTGAAGAACTGCCACGGGGTGCTGGCCGCCCACTCCTCCCCCATGAACAGCATCGGGGTGAACGGGGCGGTGAACAGCAGCGTCGCCCCCACCCGGAGCAGCGCAGGAGACAGCGACGCCGAGATGCGGTCGCCGGTGGCCCGGTTGCCGATCTGGTCGTGGTTCTGCAGGTACGCCACAAACCGGTGGCCCGGGGTGCGCTGCCGGTCCACCGGCCGGCCGTGACTGCGGTTGCGGAAGCTGGACCAGGTGCCGGCGTGGAAGAACGCCCCGGTCAGCACCTCCGACAGGCACTCCAGGGAGCCGAAGTCGCCGTAGTAGCCCTGCCGCTCGCCGGTGAGCAGGGTGTGCAGGGCGTGGTGGGCGTCGTCGTTCCACTGGGCGTGCAGGCCGTACCCGCCGGCCTCCCGGGGGGTGACGAGCGTCGGGTCGTTGAGGTCGGACTCGGCGATCAGCGACAGCGGCCGGCCCAGGTGGGTGGAGAGGGTCTCCACCTCCGCCGCGATCTGCTCCAGCAGGTGGGTGGCGCGCGAGTCGGGCATGGCGTGCACGGCGTCGAGCCGCAGCCCGTCGACGTGGTAGGCGCGCAGCCACATCAGCACACTGTCGAGGATGTAGCGGCGCACCCCGTCGGAGTGCGGGCCGTCGAGGTTGACGGTGCGGCCCCAGGCGTTGTCCTGCTCGGCGAGGTACGGCGCGAACATCGGCGCGTAGGCCCCGGAGGGCCCGAAATGGTTGTAGACGACGTCGAGGATCACCCCCAGACCCTTGGCGTGGGCGGCGTCGACGAGGCGTTTCAGCCCGTCCGGGCCGCCGTAGGGCTCGTGCGGGGCGTACCAGCAGACCCCGTCGTATCCCCAGTTGTGCTCGCCGTTGAAGGCGTTGACCGGCAGCAGCTCGATCATGTCGACGCCGAGGTCGACCAGGTGGTCGAGGCGGTCGATGGCGGCGTCGAAGGTGCCCTGCGGGGTGAACGTGCCGACGTGCAGCTCGTACAGGACGCTGCCGGGCAGTTGCCGGCCCGTCCAGCCGGTGTCGGTCCATTCGAAGGCCGCGTGGTCGTAGCGCCGGCTCGGGCCGTGCACCCCCGCCGGCTGCCAGGCCGAGCGGGGGTCGGGCAGGGCCCGGTCCCCGTCGTCGATCAGGTAGGCGTAGTCGGTGCCGGGGCCGGCGGCGGGCACCTCGACCCGCCACCAGCCGTCGGGGCCGGCGCGCATCTCGTGGTCGGCGTCGCCGGGCAGGCGCAGTCGGAGGCGGGCGGCCTCCGGCGCCCACACCGTGAACTCGGTCATGACGCAGCCTCCACGAACTCGGTGGTGGGAGCCAGCAGCGCGACGGGGTAGGTGGCCAGCAGGTCGGCCAGCGGGATCTCCCCGCCACCGTAGACCCGGCCGGTGAACAGGTCGGTCAGCTCGTGAACGGGAAGTGACAGGGTGGTGTCGCCCCAGCCGCCGGCGCGGGCCAGCCCGAGCGGCAGCCGGGTGGCGACGGCGACCGCGCCGCCCCGGTCGAAGGCGAGCGCGTGCGCGGCGGCGGGGCCCCGGGCGGGCAGCGGGCGGTAGCCGGTGAACAGCTCCGGGCGGTCGCGGCGCAGCCGCAGGGTCCGCGAGACCACGAGCAGCTTCGCCGCGCCGTCGGCGTCCACCGCCGGCCGCCAGCCGGCGTCGAGGCGGGCCAGCAGCTCCCGGCGTACGGCGAAGTCCACCGGGCGGCGGTTGTCCGGGTCGACCAGCGAGTTCTCCCACAGCTCGGTGCCCTGGTAGGTGTCGGGCACCCCGGGCATGGCGAGCTGGACGAGCTTCTGCCCGAGGGAGTTGGACCAGCCGGCCGGGGTGATCTCGGCGGCGAACGCGGTCAGCTCGGCGTGCAGCTCCGGGTCGTCGTACATCCGGTCGACCAGGGCGTGCACGGCGTGCTCGAAGCCGGGGTCGGGGTCGGCCCAGCTCGTGACGACCGACGCCTCCCGGGTGGCCTTCTCGGCGTACGCGTGCAGCCGCTCCTGCTCGATCGGCCATGCCCCGACGGCGGTCTGCCAGAGCAGGTGGGCGAACGCCGGGTCGGGCAGCGGCGCGGCGGCGGTCCACCGGGTGATCCGCTCGGCCCAGCGCTCGGGCAGCTCGGACAGCACCGCGAGCCGGGCCCGGACGTCCTCGCCGCGCTTGGTGTCGTGGGTGGACAGGGTGGTCATGGCCGCGGGCCAGCGGGCCTGTCGGGCGGCGGCGAACCGGTGGAACTCGGCCGGCGGGGCGCCGAAGTGGGCGGGGCTGCCGCCGACCTCGTTGAGGGCGACGAACCGGCTCCACCGGTAGTAGGCGGTGTCCTCGACGCCCTTGGCCATCACCGCGCCGGACAGCTGCGGGAACCGCTGCCCCAGCTCATCTTCGGGGTCGCGCAGCCGGCGGGTGACCGCGTCGAGGGCGGCGGTCAGGTCGGGGCGGCGTCGGCCGGCCTCGGAGCGGGCGTCGGCCAGGTGCCGGGCGCCGTGCGGCGGGTACCCCCGGTAGACCGGGAAGCACGCGGCCAGCTCGGCCAGGGCCGCCCGGGCCTCGGCCGGCTCCAGCTCGGGGGCGAGCGCGGCGAGCCGGGTCAGCTCGGCGGCGAGCAGCCGGGTGGCCGCCTCCAGCTTGGTGTCGTGGATCAGGTCCGACCAGGAGGTGCGGTGTCCGGTCAGCCGGGTGTCCAGGGTGGTGAAGTCGCCCTCGGCGGACCCGTCGACGAAGAGGCCGCCGACGGGCGCCAGGGCGTCGTAGCCGGTGGTGCCGTCCACCGGCCAGTCGGGCAGTTCCTCGCCGTACTCGAGGATCTTCTCCACCAGCAGCCACGCGTCGGGGGCGGCGGCGCGCAGCCGGGCCAGGTAGCCGGCCGGGTCGCGCAGCCCGTCGGGGTGGTCGACCCGGATGCCGTCGACCTCGCCGGCCGCCGCCCAGCGCAGCACCTCCGCGTGGGTGGCGGCGAACACCTCCGGGTCCTCCACCCGCAGGCCGGCCAGGTCGGAGACGGCGAAGAACCGGCGGTACGTCAGTTCGCGGTCCCCGCGCCGCCAGGAGACCAGCTCGTAGTGCTGCCGGTCGTGCACCTCGAGGGCGGTCCCGTCGCCGGTGCCGTCGGCGTCGCCGGTCCTTTCGCCGGCACCCTCGGCGGTGCCGTCGGCGATCGGGAAACGGTGTTCGTGGTAGCGCAGCTCCCCGTCGACGATCTTGAGGTCGTCGAGGGCGTCCGGGGCGTCGGAGAGCACCGGCAGCAGCAGCCGGCCCCGGTCCCAGTCGATGTCGAACCAACGCGCGTACGCCGAGGCGCGGCCCCGGCGCAGCACGTCCCACCAGGCGGGGTTGGCCGCCGGTTGGGCCACCCCGGCGTGGTTGGGCACGATGTCGACGACCAGGCCGAGCCCGGCCGCGCGCAGCGCCCGGACCAGCCGGACCCGGCCGGCCTCGCCGCCCAGCTCGGGGTTGACCGCCCGGTGGTCGACCACGTCGTAGCCGTGCGCCGAGCCGGGGGTGGCGGTGAGCAGGGGCGCGCTGTAGAGGTGGGTGACGCCGAGGTCGGCCAGGTAGCCGGCGAGGCCGGCGGTGGCGTCGAGGTCGAATCCGGGGCGGACCTGCACCCGGTACGTCGCGCCGAGGCGGGTGTCGGGCACGGTCAGGCCGTCCTCTCCAGGACCACCAGGGAGCGGTCCGGTACGCAGATCGTGCCGCCCGCCTCGACGAGGGTCGGCTTCTCCGGTTCCGGTTCCGCGGTGCTGATCACCAGCTCCCACCGCTGGCCGAACTCCTCCCCGGGCAGGGTGAAGTCCAGCGCGGCGTCGTGGGCGTTGAAGCAGAGCAGGAACGAGGTGTCCCGGTGGCGCTGGCCGTACTGGCCGCGCTCGGGAATGCCGTCGCCGTTGACGAACAGGGCCACCGAGCGGCCGAAGTCGTTGCCCCAGTCCTCGCCGGTCATCTCCCGACCGTCGGGGGTGTACCAGGCCAGGTCGGGCAGGCCCGAGCCGGCGGCCCGGCCGCCCACCGGCAGGCCGGTGAAGAACCGGCGGCGGCGGAACACCTGGTGGCTGCGGCGGAACTCGACGAGCCGCCGGACGAAGCCCAGCAGCGCCTCGTCGGCGTCGTCCCAGTCGACCCAGGCCAGCTCGCTGTCCTGGCAGTACGCGTTGTTGTTGCCGCGCTGGGTGCGGCCCAGCTCGTCGCCGTGGCCGATCATCGGCACGCCCTGGGAGAGGATCAGGGTGGCCAGGAAGTTGCGCCGCTGCCGCTGCCGCAGGGCCAGCACGCCCGGGTCGTCGGTCTCGCCCTCGATGCCGCAGTTCCAGGACCGGTTGTGGCCCTCGCCGTCCCGGTTGTCCTCGCCGTTGGCCTCGTTGTGCTTGTCGTTGTACGACACCAGGTCGTTGAGCGTGAACCCGTCGTGGCAGGTGACGAAGTTGATGCTGTGGAACGGGCGGCGGCCGTCGTCCTGGTACAGGTCGGCGGAGCCGGAGATCCGGGAGGCGAACTCGGCGAGGGTGGCCGGCTCGCCGCGCCAGAAGTCCCGCACCGTGTCGCGGTACTTGCCGTTCCACTCGGTCCACACCGGCGGGAAGTTGCCCACCTGGTAGCCGCCGGGGCCGACGTCCCACGGCTCGGCGATCAGCTTGACCTGGCTGACCACCGGGTCCTGCTGGACCACCTCGAAGAAGGTGGACAGGCGGTCGACCTCGTAGAACTCGCGGGCCAGGGTGGCGGCCAGGTCGAAGCGGAACCCGTCGACGTGCATCTCGGTCACCCAGTAGCGCAGCGAGTCCATGATCAGTTGAAGGGAGTGGGGGCTGCGGACGTTGAGGCTGTTGCCGGTGCCGGTGTAGTCGACGAAGTACCGGCGGTCCTCCTCCGAGAGCCGGTAGTAGCTGGGGTTGTCGACGCCCTTGAAGCTCAGCGTCGGGCCCAGGTGGTTGCCCTCGGCGGTGTGGTTGTAGACCACGTCGAGGATGACCTCGATGCCGGCGGCGTGCAGCGCCCTGACCATGCCCCGGAACTCCTGCACCTGCTGGCCGAGGTGGCCCAGCGCGGAGTAGCCGTGGTGCGGGGCGAAGAAGCCGATGGTGTTGTAGCCCCAGTAGTTGCGCATTCCCAGGTCGGCCAGCCGGTGGTCGTGGACGAACTGGTGCACCGGCATCAGCTCGACGGCGGTGATCCCGAGCTGCTGGAAGTACTCGATCATGACCGGGGAGGCGATCGCCGCGTACGTGCCGCGCAGCTCCTCCGGGATGCCGGGGTGGCGCATGGTCAGCCCGCGCACGTGGGCCTCGTAGATCACCGAGTGGTGGTACGGGGTGCGCGGCGGCCGGTCGTTGCCCCAGTCGAAGTACGGGTTGACCACCACCGACTTGGGCATGAACGGCGCCGAGTCGGTCTCGGACATCCGGTCCGGGTCGCCCAGCTCGTAGTCGTAGACGGCCGGGTCCCACTGCACGTCCCCGTCCACCGCCTTGGCGTACGGGTCGAGCAGGAGCTTGTGCGGGTTGCAGCGCGGCCCGTCGGCCGGGTTCCACGGGCCGTGGACCCGGTAGCCGTACCGCTGCCCCGGTTCGATGCCGGGGATGTAGGCGTGCCAGACGTACGCGTCGACCTCGCGCAGCTCGACGCGGCGCTCCGCCCCGGTGTCCCACTCGTCGAACAGGCAGAGCTCGACCCGCTCGGCCACCTCCGAGAAGATCGCGAAGTTGGTACCCATCCCGTCGTAGGTCGCCCCCAGGGGGTACCGCTCGCCCGGCCAGACCTGCATGTCGCTCCTCAGCCCATGATGATGAACGCCCCTACCGGGCGGCCCGGCGAGCGCACGCCGCTAATGCCCCGCCGAGGGTCCGCCCAATCCACCGTTTCGTGCCGTAACCAAAATCCACCCACCTGATACCGGCCGCCCGTTTGGGTGGCGTCCGTCACCTTGGGCCCTCTCAGGATGCGGTTCGGCCCCGGATGCCCTTTCCTTGATGCGGAGGCATGCGCCCGCGCACGCCGGCACTCGGCCCTCGGCCACCCCCACCACTTCCCTTTTCGCCGCCACCGTTGCCGGCGCGTTCCACCATGCATGGACGGAGTTTGATGTGACGACCCTGCGGGCCGGCGAGCAGACCGCCACCGCCACGGACCGGACCTGCCGGCCCGTTCCCACCTCCCGGCCTTTGCTCCCACAGTCCGCCGGGGGCGGGGTGCCCCCGCAGACCCGCCGAATCCTGATGCTGTCCTGGGAGTACCCGCCCGTGCTCGTCGGCGGCCTCGGCCGCCACGTCCACGCACTGTCGGTCGCCCTCGCCGCAGCCGGCCACGAGGTCACCGTCGTCACCCGCCACACCGACGGCGCACCCCACGAGGAGTACGCCGACGGCGTACGCAT
>NZ_JBIRTH010000003.1:335837-713105 GCF_044334565.1 Micromonospora sp. NPDC020750 | reverse complement strand
GAACACCAGCGGCAAGGGCGGTCCTACGGATCAGATCGGTACGCATGATGGCGTGCTCCTCTGGTCGGGGGACACGCGACAACACCCGCAAGAAAGCAACGTGTGCGCCGCGAAAGGGGGGAATCAGATCAAGGGGACAACCGCGGCGGCTCGGGGGGACCTGCTCACGTTGTCCGGGGGGTGTAACCATCCCGGCCGGGCCGGCATTCCGCCGGGGGCCCAGGGTTCCGGGGGCTGCCCCGGGCCGGTCTCGCCCGGGTGAACCATGTACAACGCCCCCGACCCCCCACCGATTCCACCCCCACGGTGACCCCGACCACCGGACACCCCACCCCAAACCACCCACCATCCCGTCGGCTTGGTCAAAAGGTTCACGTCAACGGCGCGGCGAATCCCAACGCGTCCGTCTGGGCTGTGGTGGCCTTGGCCGCGACGTTTGGGCGGGTCTGGGTGGGGAGGCGGGGTGCGCCGTGGGACTCCGCCGGCCAGGGGATCTCCGGGGCGCGGTGGAAGGTGATGCCCGCGATGCTCCAGCGCGGGCCGTGGCCGGCGAGGCGGTCGCGGAAGGCGGACCAGTCGTGGGTACGCCGGGGCGACCAGGCCAGCTCCGCCACGGCGGGGAGCCGGGGCAGCAGCATGAACTCGATCTCGGCCAGCGAGGTGACGAACTCGGTCCAGAGCGGGGCCTCCACGCCGAGCACCGCCTCGGCCGGCACGCCGTCCAGGTGTGTCCCCGGGTCCCAGTCGTACGCACGGGCCACGTCGATCAGCCCGGCCCAGTCGTGTCCGATCGGGGTGTCCGGGGCGTACCTCATGTCGAGGTAGGCGTGGTTGGCGGGGGAGAGGATCAGCCGGGCGCCGCGCCGGACGGCCTCGGCGGCCACCGGGTCGTTGCCCTGCGTGCCCCACCACTGGAGGATCCGCCCCTCGGCGTGCCCGGCCGGGGCGATCTGGTGCCAGCCGACCACGATCTTCCCGGTGTCGGCGACGATGCCCTGCAACCGCTCCACGAAGTGGGCGTACACGTCGGGTGGGACCTTGAACGCCTCGTCCCCGCCGATGTGCAAGTACGGGCCGGGGGTGTGGGCGGCGACCTCGCCGAGCACGTCGGCGACGAAGGCGTACGTGCGCTCGTCGACCGGGTCGAGGTAGCTGAAGCCGACCGCGGTGCCGGTGTACGGCGGCGGCGCGACCCTCTCGGGCGCAAGCTCCGGGTACGCGGTCAGCGCCGCGTTGGTGTGGCCGGGAAGGTCGATCTCCGGGACGACCGTGACGTGGCGGCGGGCGGCGTACCGGACGATGCGCCGGTAGTCGGCCGCGGTGTAGCAGCCGCCGGGGCCGCCGCCGACCTCAGTCGCCCCACCGACGGTGGCCAGCCGGGGCCGGGCATCGACGGCGATCCGCCAGCCCTGGTCGTCGGTCAGGTGCAGGTGCAGGTGGTTGAGCTTGTACCGGGCCAGGTGGTCGATGACCCGCAGCACGTCGGCGACGGCGAAGAAGTGCCGGGCGACGTCGAGCATCGCGCCCCGGTACGGGAACCTGGGCCGGTCGACGATCGTTCCGCCGGGCAGCGTCCAGCGTTCGGTCACCGGGGTGGGACTCTCGATTGCGGCCGGCAGGAGCTGGCGCAGGGTCTGTACGCCGTGGAACAGGCCGGCCGGGGTGGCAGCGGTGAGCCGTACCCCGTCGGATCGGACGTCGAGTCGGTACCCCTCCGCGCCGAGGGCTTCGGCCCCGACAGGTCCGGCGGTGTCGGGCCTGGCGGTGTCGGGCGGGTCGGTCGGTCCCGTGGCGTAGGGCCCGGCGCCGGACAGCGTGAGGGTCAGGCAGCCGGGCGGGTCCGCGACGGTGTCGGTGACCGGGACCGGGTAGCCGGTGGCCGGGCGGAGCAGGGCGGCGAGCTGCTCCGCGACGTCCCGGGCGGCCGGGTCCGGGTCGACCCGGACGACCGCGTCGGCCGGGAGCGTGAAGTCGGCGGCCGGGTCGGGCTCGACCCGTTCCGGCGCGGGCACCACGTCGCCCAGCCGGACCGGGGCCGGCGGCGCGAGCCGGTCGCCGGCCGCCCGGGCGGCGGCCCGGGCCAGTTCGCCGGCGGCCGGCCGGTGACCGGCCAGGTCGGCCGGGGCAAGCGGGTCGGGGCCGGTCTCGGGGGCGCGGGGCGGGACGGGCGGCACGGCGTCGACTCCCGGGTGTATTTGCGAGTGATATGGCAAAGATGAGGTTCGACAGAACCAGCGTCAAGAGTACGAGAGGAGCGGGAAAATGCGTGATAGTGCGCGTGGAAGCGGTTCCAAATACCGGTACGGACACGCATAGTCGGGATAGCTGTGCCGATTGTCACCGAACGGGCCCAGGTCAGGCGATGTTCGCTTAACCTTCGCCCACCGATCGGCGACGACATCGGATTGCCGGTGGCCGGCCCCGGGGTATGGAGGATCTGAACCTTCGTTAAGTGTCAGTCCCGGCGCACGTGGGAGGCTCTGGTGGCAGCGCAAGAGATGGTCGATCGCAAGTACGTCTACGACTTCTCCGAGGGCAACAAGGAGCTCAAGGAGCTTCTCGGTGGCAAGGGGGCCAACCTCGCCGAGATGACGAACCTCGGCCTGCCCGTGCCCCCCGGCTTCACGATCAGCACCGAGGCATGCAAGGCGTACCTCGCGACCGGCCGGGAGCCGGACGGGCTGGCCGGCCAGATCGAGGCGCACCTGGAGTCGCTGGAGCGCGGGATGGGCCGGCGGCTCGGCGACCCCGACGACCCGCTGCTGGTCTCCGTCCGCTCCGGCGCGAAGTTCTCCATGCCGGGCATGATGGAGACCGTCCTCAACGTCGGCCTCAACGACCGCAGCGTCGTCGGGCTCAGCGCCCAGGCGGGCGGCGGGGCGGGCCAGACCACCTCCGGCGGCGCGAACCGGTTCGCCTGGGACTCCTACCGCCGGCTGATCCAGATGTTCGGCAAGACCGTGTGCGAGGTGCCGGGCGAGGAGTTCGAGCAGGCCCTCGACGACGTCAAGCGCGCCCGGGGCACGCAGAACGACCTCGATCTGGACGCGGACGACCTGCGCGGGCTCGTCGACGCGTACAAGAAGATCTTCGCCAAGCACACCGGGCGGGAGTTCCCGCAGGAGCCGCGCGAGCAGCTCGACCTGGCCATCCGCGCGGTCTTCGAGTCGTGGAACGCCGAGCGCGCGGTGCTCTACCGTCGCCAGGAGCGCATCCCGGCCGACCTCGGCACCGCGGTCAACGTGGTGGCCATGGTCTTCGGCAACCTCGGCCCGGACTCGGGCACCGGCGTCGCGTTCACCCGCGACCCGGCCAGCGGCGCGCAGGGCATTTACGGCGACTACCTGGCCAACGCCCAGGGCGAGGACGTGGTCGCCGGGATCCGCAACACCGTGCCGTTGCAGGAGCTCGAGCGGCTGGACAAGAAGTCCTACGACGAACTGCTCGGCATCATGGCCCGGCTGGAGGAGCACTACCGGGACCTGTGTGACATCGAGTTCACCATCGAGCGCGGCAAGCTGTGGATGCTCCAGACCCGGGTCGGCAAGCGCACCGCCGCGGCGGCGTTCGTCATCGCCGGGCAGCTCGTCGACGAAGGGCTGATCGACCTGGACGAGGCGCTGCACCGGGTCAACGGCGCGCAGCTCGCCCAGCTCATGTTTCCCCGGTTCCAGCTGGACCACGAGTTCGAGCCGGTGGCCAAGGGCATCGGCGCGTCGCCGGGCGCGGCGTCCGGCAAGGTGGTCTTCACCTCTGCCCGGGCGGTCGAGCTGGCCGGCGCGGGGGAGGCGGTGATCCTGGTCCGCCGGGAGACCAACCCCGACGACCTGAACGGCATGATCGCCTCCCAGGGCATCCTCACCTCGCGGGGCGGCAAGACCAGCCACGCCGCCGTGGTGGCCCGGGGGATGGGCAAGACCTGCGTCTCCGGCGCCGACGAGATCGACGTCAACGTGCCGGCGAAGATCTTCACCGTCGGCGGGCACACCGTCGCCGAGGGTGATGTCGTTTCCATCGACGGCACCACCGGCAAGGTGTACCTCGGCGAGGTGCCGGTCATGCCGTCCGAGGTGGTGCAGTACTTCGAGGGCAGCCTCGACCCGGAACACATCGACAACGCGTTGGTCCGGGCCGTACACCGGATCATGACGCACGCCGACGGGCGGCGGCGGCTGGCGGTGCGGACGAACGCCGACACCGCCGCGGACGCCGCCCGGGCCCGGCGCTTCGGCGCGCAGGGCATCGGGCTGTGCCGCACCGAGCACATGTTCCTCGGCGACCGGCGGGAGTTGGTCGAGCGGCTGATCCTGGCCCGCACCGACACCGAGCGGCAGGACGCGCTGGCCGCGCTGCTGCCGTTGCAGCGCGACGACTTCGTGGAGATCTTCCGCGAGATGGACGGGCTGCCGGTCACCGTGCGGCTGATCGACCCGCCGCTGCACGAGTTCCTGCCCCCGCTGGAGCAGCTCGCCGTGGACGTCGCCGTCGCCCAGGAACGCGGCGAGGACGTCGCGAAGGAGGAGGCGCTGCTCGCCGCCGTCCGGCGGATGCACGAGGAGAACCCCATGCTGGGGCTGCGTGGGGTCCGGCTCGGCCTGGTCATCCCCGGCCTGTTCGCCATGCAGGTCCGGGCGATCACGGAGGCCGCGGTCCGGGTCACCCGCGAGGGCCGGGCGGCCTGCCCGGAGATCATGGTCCCGCTGGTCGGCGCGGTCCAGGAGCTCGAGACGGTACGCGCCGAGGCCGAGAAGATCATCGCCGAGGTGGTCGGGGACAGCGGGGTCGAGGTGCTGATCGGCACGATGATCGAGGTGCCCCGGGCGGCGCTGACCGCCGGCCAGATCGCCGAGGCGGCGCAGTTCTTCTCCTTCGGCACCAACGACCTGACCCAGATGGGCTGGGGCTTCTCCCGCGACGACGTCGAGGGCGCATTCTTCTGGCGCTACCTGGAACTGGGCATCTTCGGCATCTCTCCGTTCGAGTCGATCGACCGCGACGGCGTGGGCCGGCTGGTGCGGATCGCCGCCGAGGAGGGCCGGGCCGCCCGGCCGGAGCTGAAGCTCGGGGTCTGCGGCGAGCACGGCGGCGACCCGGAGTCGGTCCACTTCTTCCACGAGGTGGGGCTGGACTACGTCTCCTGCTCGCCGTTCCGCGTCCCGGTGGCCCGGCTGGAGGCGGGTCGCGCCGTGGTGGAGAGCGACGGCTCCGACAGCCGTTGACGACCGGCGTTGACGACAGCCGTTGACGACCGGCGTCGACCGACCGGCGTCGCCGACCCGCGGCGTCGGCCGATCGGCGCCGGTCCCGGTGGGTGAGCCGCACGCACCCCCACCGGGACCGACGGGCTCAGATCGGTGGGCGCCGCCAGCCGGTGACACGGGACGCGTTGGGGGCCCGGCCGGGCAGCGTCGCCATGGGGGTCCGCATGGCCAGCGGCGCGTGCGGGTCCGGCACCGGGACCGGGCCCGGGACGACCGCCGTGCGCTGCCGGTCGAAGACGGAACCCGCCCGGTCGGCCACCTCCCGGGCCTCCGTGTGCAGCGTCTCCAGGTCGGTGCCCGCCGTGGTGACCAGGGTGAGCAGGGCGTGCCGGCCGGCCGGGTAGGTCACCACGCAACCCCGGGCGGTGCGTACCACCGATTCCTGGAACTCGCCGTGCCGCACCGTGTCGGCGACCCGATTGCCGAGGCCGAAGCTGGCCGCGGCCAGGGCCGCCAGGTGGGTTGCGTCGGTCGTCGGCAGGTCGCTGGAGATGAGCAGGCCGTCAGTGCCGGCGAGCACCGTGCCGGCGACCTCCGGCCGGCGTCGGCGCAGCCCCCACAACTCCGTTCCCAGCACCGCGTCAGCGTCCACGAGCGTCACTTCCCGTCGTGCATTCAGATGTGCGGATCTTCGGTAACGTTCTGCTCCGGAAACGCTACCCGCCGCCACGGCGGCCCGCGACCCCCGCGACGGTCGGCGATCGGTCGACAACTCTCGACTGATCGGCTGTTGCAAAACCCTCACCTTGCCCGCTG
Organism: Micromonospora sp. NPDC020750; assembly: GCF_044334565.1. Taxonomy (NCBI): domain Bacteria; kingdom Bacillati; phylum Actinomycetota; class Actinomycetes; order Micromonosporales; family Micromonosporaceae; genus Micromonospora; species Micromonospora sp. NPDC020750. Next base: position 707,088 of record NZ_JBIRTH010000003.1, on the reverse strand, counting down.
AGCCGAGCGGGCCGCTCCGGCGTAACCTGAGCGCGCGAGTGTGTCGTATCGCCGGTGGAAGGTGGACCGCATGGCCAGCGTCTGGGAAAGTCTGACCGTCGACGCGCGGGATCCGGCCCGGCTCGCCCGCTGGTGGGCCGAGGTCCTGGGCTACCAGGTGGTCAACGACCAGCCCGACGAGGTGGAGATCCGGCAGTCCGTCGACCAGCTCCCCGGCATCGTCTTCCTGCCGGTCCCCGACGACCGGCAGGTCAAGAACCGGCTGCACCTCGACCTGCGCCCGGCCGACCAGGAGGCCGAGGTCGAGCGGCTGGTCGACATGGGCGCCCGGCACGTCGACGTCGGCCAGGGCGACGTCGGCTGGACGGTGCTGGCCGACCCGGAGGGCAACGAGTTCTGCGTGCTGCGGCAGCGCGGGTAGTACAGTGAGCGATCGGCAGGAGGGCGTCCCCGGCGGCGAGCCGGCCGACTCCGCGCGCTGGGTCGCCGAGCTGCCCAAGGACGCCGCGCACGGCCGCTCACCGTACGAGCGGGACCGGGCTCGGGTGCTGCACTCGGCGGCGTTCCGCCGGCTCGCCGCGAAGACCCAGGTGCACGTCGCCGGCACTGACGACTTCCTGCGTACCCGGCTGACCCACTCGCTGGAGGTGGCGCAGATCGCCAGGGAGATGGGTGCCCGGCTCGGCTGCGACCCCGACGTGGTGGACACCGCCGGGCTGGCTCACGACCTCGGGCACCCGCCGTTCGGGCACAACGGCGAGGCCGAGCTGGACCGGCTCGCCGCGGCCTGCGGCGGCTTCGAGGGCAACGCCCAGACGCTGCGGGTGCTCACCCGGCTGGAGGCCAAGGTGCTCGGCCCTGACGGGCGGTCCGTCGGGCTCAACCTGACCCGGGCGTCGCTCGACGCCACCGGCAAGTATCCCTGGCCGCGCCGCCCGAGCGAGCGCAAGTTCGGGGTGTACGCCGACGACCGACCGGTCTTCGACTGGCTGCGCGCCGGTGCCCCGGACGGCGGGCGGCGCTGCCTGGAGGCGCAGGTGATGGACTGGGCCGACGACGTGGCGTACTCGGTGCACGACGTCGAGGACGGCATCCACGGCGGGTACGTCGCCCTGCGCTCGCTGCTGGCCGACCCCGACGAGCGGGCCGCGCTCTGCGCCGACGTGGCCGCCGCGTACTCGGGGGAGTCCCCGGCCGATCTGGGGGAGGTGCTGGTCGAGCTGCTCGCCGACCCGGTGCTCGCCCCGCTCCTCGGGTACGACGGCAGCCACCGCGCCCAGGCCGCGCTGAAGGCCACCACCAGCGTGCTGACGGGCCGCTTCGTCTCGACCGTGCTGGCCGCCACCGGCGAGCGCCGCGGCCCCGGCCCGCTGCGCCGGTATGCCGCCGACCTGGTGGTGCCGCGCCTGGTCCGGGCGCAGTGCGCGCTGCTCAAGGGGATCGCACTGCGCTATGTGATGCGCCGGCCCGGGTCCCGGTGCCGGTACGAGCGGCAGCGGCAGATCCTCGCCGAGCTGGTCTCCGCCCTGACCCAACGGGCGCCGGAGGCGCTCGACGAGGTCTTCGCCCCGCTGTGGCGGGCCGCCCCGGACGACGGCGCGCGGCTGCGCGTGGTGATCGACCAGGTCGCCTCGCTCACCGACCCGGCCGCGCTGGCCTGGCACGAGCGGCTGCTCGCCGACTGAGCCGCCGGGGCGGCCGAGCGGCGACCGGGCTGGCCGGGCCGGCCGACGGGCCCGAGCGGCCGGTAGGAAGCCGGGGCGACTTAGGCTAGCCTAAGCACATGACGGATCGCCCGAACAAGGTCACCACCGCCCGGGTCCTACGGACCGAGCGGCCCACCCCGCACCTGGTCCGGCTGGTGCTCGGCGGCGAGGAGCTGACCGGACTGCCGGTGGGCGAGTACACCGACCACTACGTCAAGCTGGTCTTCGCGCCGCCCGGGGTGACCTACCCGGAGCCGGTCGACCTCGCCGCTATCCGCCGGGACCTGCCTTCGCAGCAGTGGCCCCGGCTGCGGGCGTACACCCTGCGGGCCTGGGACCCGCTGGCCGGCGAGCTGACCATCGACATCGTGCACCACGGCGACGTGGGGGTGGGCGGTCCGTGGGCGGCCGGGCTGCGCCCCGGCGACCCGGTGTCGTTCGTCGGCCCGGGCGGGGCGTACGCGCCGAGCCCGGACGCCGACTGGCACCTGCTGGTGGGCGACGAGAGCGCCCTGCCGGCGATCGCCGCCGCCCTGGCCCGGCTGCCGCTCGACGCCCCGGCGAAGGTCTTCGTCGAGGTGGCCGACGCCGCCGACGAGCAGCCGCTGCCCAGCCCGGGCGCGGTGGAGCTGACCTGGCTGCACCGGGGCGACCGGCCGGTCGGCGAGGCGCTGGTGGCGGCCGTGACGACGCTGGACTTCCCGCCCGGCGACGTGCACGCCTTCGTACACGGCGAGGCGACCTTCGTCCGCGAGCTGCGCCGGCTGCTGCGCGTCGAGCGCGCCGTGCCCCGGGAGCGGCTGTCGATCTCCGGCTACTGGCGGCGCGGCATGGACGACGAGGGCTGGCGCTCGACGAAGGCCGACTGGAAGCGCCAGGAGGAGGCGGAGGAGGCCACCGCCGCCTGAGCGACCCTGGCGCGGGGGGACGGGTCGGCCTGGTGGTGCTGCTGGACCGGGGCCGCCCGTGGCCAGGGTCGAACCCGTTCCGGCCCCGGACGGGCGGCGGCACGCGCCACAAGTCGTCCCCCCGACGCCGGATCGCCGTCCCCGGCAGGGCAGGATGTGGGGCCGAGGGGGTGGCGGATGGCTGGGCGGATCCGGGACGAGGACATCGCGCTGGTCCGGGAACGCACCTCGATCGCGGAGGTCATCTCGGACACGGTGACCCTCAAATCGGCCGGCGGCGGCAACCTCAAGGGGCTCTGCCCGTTCCACGACGAGAAGAGCCCCTCGTTCAACGTCTCGCCCGCCCGCAACGTCTGGTACTGCTTCGGCTGCGGGGCCGGCGGCGACGCGATCAAGTTCCTGATGGACGCCGAGCATCTCAGCTTCGTCGAGTCCGTCGAGCGGCTCGGCGCCCGCGCCGGCATCCAGCTCTGCTACGTCGAGAACGACCAGACCACCCCGCGCGCCCGCCCGCAGCAGGGACAGCGGCAGCGTCTGGTGGCCGCCCACGCCGCCGCCGTCGAGTTCTATCGGGCCCAGCTCGGCACCGCCGGCGCCCGGGCGGCCCGGGAGTTCCTGGCGCAGCGCGGCTTCGACCGGGCCGCCGCCGAGCGGTACGGCTGTGGCTTCGCCCCGGACGCCTGGGACCTGCTCACCAAGCACCTGCGCCAGCAGGGCTTCAGCCATGACGAGCTGGTCACCGCCGGGCTGTCGCGTCCGTCGCGGTCCGGCACGCTGATCGACCGGTTCCGCCGGCGGCTGATGTGGCCGATCCGGGAGATCACCGGCGACGTGATCGGCTTCGGGGCCCGAAAGCTGTTCGACGACGACGACGGCCCGAAGTACCTGAACACCCCCGAGACGCCGATCTACAAGAAGTCGCACGTGCTCTACGGCATCGACCAGGCCAAGCGGGAGATCGCCAAGCAGGGCAAGGTGGTCGTCGTCGAGGGCTACACCGACGTGATGGCCTGCCACCTCGCCGGCGTGCCGACGGCCGTGGCGACCTGCGGCACCGCGTTCGGCTCCGACCACATCGGGGTGCTGCGCCGGCTGCTGCTGGACACCGACGACGTCGCCGGCGAGGTCATCTTCACCTTCGACGGGGACGCCGCCGGGCAGAAGGCCGCGCTGCGTGCCTTCGAGGACGACCAGCGCTTCGTCGGGCGTACCTTCATCGCGGTCAGCCCCGACAACATGGACCCCTGCGAGCTGCGCCTGGCCAAGGGCGACCTGGCGGTCCGCGACCTGGTCGCCCGCCGCGAGCCGCTGGTCGACTTCGCGCTCCGCCACCTGATCAACCGGTACGACCTCGACACCGTCGACGGCCGGGTCGAGGCGATGCGCCGGGCCGCCCCCCTGGTGGCGAAGCTCAAGGACCGGGAGAAGCGCCCCGAGTACGTGCGCAAGCTCGCCGGTGACCTCGGCATGGAGATCGAGCCGGTGCAGCGGGCCGTGCTCGCCGCCGCCTCGGGCCAGCCCGCCGGGCAGGCGGCGCCCCCACAGGCCCGCGGGGCCCGGGGCGTGCCCGCCGTGGACAGCCCGCTGTCGCTGGTCGAGCGGGAGGCGTTGAAGCTCGCCGTCCAGGAGCCGGTGCTGGCCGGCCCGATGTTCGACGCGGTCGAGGCGTCGGAGTACCGCCACCCGCTGCACGTGGCCGTGCGGGAGGCGGTCGCGGCGGCCGGCGGTGCCGCCGGCGCCACCGGCGGGGCCGTCTGGGTCGAGGCCGTCCGCGACGCGTGCGCCGACCTTGCCGCTCAGGCCCTCGTCGGCGAGCTGGCCGTCGAGCCGCTGCGGATCGACGGTGAGCCCGACCCGCGGTACGTCTCGGTGACCATGGCGCGTTTGCAGTGGGGCTCGGTGACCGGCCGGATCAGGGACCTCAAGTCCAAGATCCAGCGGATCAACCCGGTCAGCGACAAGGACGAGTACTTCGCGCTGTTCGGTGAGCTGCTCTCGTTGGAGCAGCACGCACGGGCGCTGCGCGAGCAGGCCGCGGGAGGACTCTGATGGGACTGTTCAACCGTAGGCCGAAGCTGCCCCCGGCGGCCCGCCCGCCGCTCGCCGACGACGAGCGGGTGCTCGCCTGGGCCGCGGTCGGCGACGGCGACGGCGACGGCGTGGTGGTCGCCAGCAACCTCGGGCTCTGGCTCCCCGGGCGGGGCCACCGGCTGGGCTGGCACGACATCCTCAAGGCCGGCTGGTCGGGCCGGGAGCTGACCGTCACGCCCGCCGAGCGGGTCGCCGAGCGGGACGGCTACCTGGTGGTGGCCGACTGCCCGGCCGAGACGTACCTGCTGCTCGACCCGGGGGAGCTGCCGCACCAGGTACGTACACGGGTGACCAACTCGGTCGCGTACACCGAGCAGCACCCGGTGCCCGGCGGCGCCGGCCGGATCGCCGCCCGCCGGGTGCCCGGCGAGGACGGCCTGACCTGGACGGTCCGCTACGACCCCGGCACGCCGGCCGACGACGAGCCGGTGGTCGCCGAGACCGACCGCCTGGTCGCCACCGCCCGCGCCGCCACCACCCCCACCAACCTCTAGCTGCCCCGCCCCGCCCGTTTCATGATCGTCTGTCGGTGAGGGAGAACTGGCACGGTGTGTCGTGTCCGTTCTCAGCAGACGATCATGACTCTGCTTGTCTGCCCGTAGTTGGGCAATCTTCATCCCGAGATTGATCGTGCGGGGGGACCTGGCCACCTTCGGCCGCTGCGTCGGCAGCCCGCGCTCGGCCTCACCCCGGTTACCGTGCCGGTGCGGAGCGGCAGCCTGAGGAGACGTCTTCCTACAGCTCACCGGCCGCACCCTCGTCGACTGGCCCCTACCGGAAGCGAACCCCCTCGTGCTTACTGTCCCCCGGCGCCAGGCCGGACTCACCGCCCTCTACCTCGGCGTCTTCGCGACGATCTGGTTCAGCGTGCCGGCAGCCGACCAGCCACTACGAACGCTGCTGATTGTCGCGAGCGTCGCGGCCCTGGGCACGGCGGTGGTCGGTGCCGTGGTCGTCGCGCGCAGCCGTCCCGGGGCGGGTGCCGTCGGGGACCGGGCGTCGGACCGCCGGTACCTGCTCATCGTGGTGGCCGAGTTCGCCGCGGCGGGGCTCGGCGCGGCGCTGCTGGCGGTGCTCGGGCGCCCGGCGTACGCCCCGGTGCTGGTCTGCGCCGTCGTCGGCGCCCATTTCTTCCCGCTCACCCCGCTGCTGCGCGACCCCCGGCTGCGGCTGCTCGGCGTCGCGATGTGCCTGGTCGCGCTCGCCGGCCTGGTCACCGGGCTCGCCTCGGCCGTGGCACCGGGCCTGGTCGTCGGCGTCGGTGCCGGGCTGCTGCTCTGGGCGTACGCGGTGTGGACGCTGGCCACCGCGCCCCCGCCGGCTGGCTGACGCCGTCCTGGCCGCTGAACGTGACGCGCCTGCTGGTGGCGACCGTGCCGGGGCTGGTGGTGGCGGCCCGCCGGATGGAACGTCTGCTCCACCGTCAGCGGTTAGTGGCCTCCTTCCCGGGGCATGTCCGAGTGGACACCGCGACCATGAGGAGGGGCGATGGCCTCCGACGAGACTTCCGTCCGCGCCGGACGCGACCGGGACGGCGCCCGCACCGCGGGCGCGGCCCGGCCGGGCGCCGACAGCCGGATCGACGCTGATCAGGCGGGGACCGGCCGCAACCAGGCCCGGCCGGACGCGGCCCGGGACCGGCAGGACGCCGGCCGGGACCGGGCCCGGCGTGATGCGGGCCGGGACCGGAGCGGCTCGGACCGGGACCGGCGGGACGCGGACAGCGACCGGCGTGGCTCGGTCCGGGACCGGCCGGTCGGTCCGGACGAGGGGCCGGACAGCCCGACGGAGCTGTCGGGCACCGGCTGGCTGGCGACGCTGAAGCGCACCGTGCGGGAGTTCCAGGACGACAGCCTGACCGACTGGGCAGCGGCGTTGACCTACTACGGGGTGCTGTCGATCTTTCCCGGCGTGCTGGTGCTCATCTCGATCCTCGGCCTGCTCGGACCGAGCGCCACCGAGGGGGTCAGGGACACCGTCAACCAGGCGGTGCCGGAGGGCAACATCCGGCAGATCATCTCGGCCGCGATCGACCAGGCGTCCGGTGCCGGCGGGCTGGCCAGCGTCGCCGCCATCATCGGTCTGCTCGCCGCGTTCTGGTCCGCCTCCGGGTACGTCGCCGCGTTCATGCGCGCCTCCAACAGCATCTACGACGTCCCGGAGGGGCGGCCGATCTGGAAGACCCTGCCGATCCGGGTCGGGGTGACCGCCGTGATCGGCGTCCTGCTGCTGGCCAGCGCGGTGATCGTGGTCTTCACCGGCCGACTCGCCGAGGAGGCGGGCAGCGCCATCGGGATCGGCTCCACCGCGGTGACGGTGTGGAACATCGCGAAGTGGCCTGTGCTGCTGGTGCTGGTCAGCCTGATGTTCGCGATCCTCTACTGGGCGTCGCCGAACGCCCGGCACGGCGGGTTCCGCTGGGTCAGCCCCGGCGGGGTGCTGGCCGTGCTGATCTGGCTGCTGGTCTCCGGGCTGTTCGCCCTGTACGTCGGCAACTTCGGCTCGTACAACAAGACGTACGGGGCGCTGGCCGGTGTGATCATCTTCCTGGTCTGGTTGTGGCTGAGCAACATCGCGATCCTGCTGGGCGCGGAGTTCGACGCGGAGTTGGAGCGCAGCCGGGCGATCGCCGCCGGGCACCCGGCCGAGGTCGAGCCGTACGTCGAGCTGCGCGACGACCGTAAGTTGAAGAAGAAGCGCAACTCCGCCGGCCGACGCTGACCTTCCCCTCCCACCAGGGCCGTCGCCTGCCGCTTCGGAGCCCGCCGCCCCGTCTCGCCCCGCGAGGCGGGGCGGCTGCGTGAACCCGTCGGCCCTTCCAGATCACCTGCCGGCTTTTGTTTGAACGGACAAAAGTTGGATCCAGGCTGTCCGAAGCTCTGGACAGGCGGTACGGAAGCCTCCTACTGTGTCGGACACAACACATCGACGTGCTTGTCGATCCGAATCGAGGCGGAGGTGAGTGCCGGTGCGGACGGTGGAGCCCCTGCACCTGCGGCTGTTGCGGTTGCTCCGCGACGAGGGGGCCGTGTCCCGGGCGGAACTCGGGGACCGGTTGCAGATGCCGCGTCCCCGGTTGCTCGCCGAGCTGGAACGGCTGGTCGGCCTCGGCTACGTCGCCGAGGCCGGTCTCGCGGCCTCCCGGGGTGGGCGCCGGTCCACGCTGGTGGAGTTGCACCCCCAGCTGCGCTTCGCGGCGGTCGACCTCGGGGCCAGCTCGATCGACGTCGAGGTGGTCAACGGCAGGCTGGAGACGGTCGCCGCGTACGCGGAGCCGGCCGACATCCGCAGCGGCCCCAAGGTGATCCTGCACCGGGTCAACGAGCTGCTGCACAAGGCGCGGGTCGACGGGGCCTACGACCGGTTGCACGCGGTCGGCGTCGGGGTGCCCGGGCCGGTGAGCTTCCGCGACGGGGTGCCGGTCTCTCCGCCGATCATGCCCGGCTGGGACCGGTTCCCGGTCCGTGAGCTGCTGACCCGCGAGCACGGCTGCCCGGCGGTGGTCGACAACGACGTCAACATCATGGCGATCGGCGAGCGGCACGGCGGGGTCGCCCACTCGGTGGACGATTTCCTGTTCATCAAGATCGGCACCGGCATAGGGTGCGGGATCTACCTCGGCGGTGGCGTCTACCGGGGCACCGACGGCTGCGCCGGCGACATCGGGCACATCCAGGTCGACCCGCACGGTCCGATGTGTTCCTGCGGCAACGCCGGCTGCCTGGAGGCGCTGTTCAGTGGCGCCGCGCTGGCCCGGGAGGCGAACGTCGCCGCCCGCAGTGGGGTGTCCCCGGCCCTGGCCGACCGGCTCGCCAACCGCGGCGTGGTCACCGCCCGGGACGTCGCCGAGGGCGCCGTCGAGGGGGACGTGACCTGCATCCAGCTCATCCGCGAAGGCGGCCGGCGGGTCGGCGGCGTGCTGGCCGGCCTGGTCAGCTTCACCAACCCGTCGATGATCGTGATCGGTGGAGGGCTGGCCCAGCTCGGCCACATCCTGCTCGCCGAGATCCGCAGCGTGGTGTACCGCCGCTCGCTGCCGCTGGCCACCGGCAACCTGCCGGTGGTCCTGTCCGAGCTGGGCCCGCGCGCCGGGGTGGCCGGCGCGGCCGTGCTCGCCAGCGACGTGGCCTTCGGAGAGGCGTCATGACCACGCCCGCCGACGCCCCCGGCCCGGACGGCCCGCTGGTCGAGGAGGCGTCCGCCGGGCCGGCGGACGGCCCGCTGGTCGAGGCTCCCGCCGACACCGTTCCCGGCGAAGTGGTGCTGCGCCTCACCGACGTGGTGAAGACCTTCCCCGGCGTACGGGCGCTGGACGGGGTGCAGCTGGAGGTGCGGGCCGGCGAGGTGCACTGCCTGCTCGGGCAGAACGGGGCTGGCAAGTCCACCCTGATCAAGGTCCTCGCCGGGGTGCACCGCCCCGACTCCGGCCGGGTCGAGTGGCGCGGGCAGCCCGCCGAGTTCGCCAACCCGCAGGCCGCCATGCGGGCCGGAATCGCCACCATCTACCAGGAGCTCGACCTCGTCGAGGACCTGTCGGTGGCGGAGAACGCCTTCCTCGGCCACGAGCCCCGCCGGGCGGGCTTCGTCCGCCGCGGCCGGATGGCCCGCCGGACCCGGGAGATCCTCGGCCGGCTCGGCCACGGCGAGATCCCGCCGGGGCGGATGGTCCGGGCGCTGCCGGCGGCCGGCAAGCAGATCGTCAGCATGGCCCGCGCGCTGTCCCACGAGGCCCGGCTGATCATCATGGACGAGCCGAGCGCGGTGCTGGCCCACGACGAGGTGGGCAACCTGTTCCGGATCATCCGGGAGCTGACCGCGCAGGGCATCGCCGTCATCTACATCTCCCACCGGTTGGAGGAGATCCGGGAGATCGGCGACCGGGTCACCGTACTCAAGGACGGCCGGACCACCGCGGCGAACCTGCCGGCGCGCGACACCCCGACCCGCGACCTGGTCGCCCGGATGACCGGCCGCACCATCGAGTACGTCTTCCCGGACCGCCCGGCAGGCTCCGGCGCGGGCGCGGAGCTGCTCCGGGTCGACGGCCTGACCCGGTCCGGCGAGTTCGCCGACATCTCGCTCAGCGTGCGGGCCGGCGAGATCGTCGGCATCGCCGGGCTGGTCGGCTCCGGCCGGTCCGAGCTGCTGGAGACCATCTACGGGGCGCGTCGCGCGCACGCCGGTACGGTCCGGATGGGCGGGCGCGAGCTGCGCCCGGGCAGCGTCGGCGCGGCGGTACGCGCCGGCATGGGAATGGCACCCGAGGAGCGCAAGAGCCAGGCGTTGCTGCTCGGCGAGCCGATCCACCGCAACGTCACCCTGGCCACCTTCGGCCGGTACGCCCGCCTCGGCTTCACGAACGAAGGGCGGGAACGGGCCGAGGCCGACCGGATCGCGGACTCCCTGGAGTTGCGCCCCCGCGACGTGCGGCGGCCGGTGCGCACCCTGTCCGGGGGCAACCAGCAGAAGGTGGTGGTCGGGCGCTGGCTGCTCGGGGACACCCGGCTGCTGCTGCTCGACGAGCCCACCCGCGGGGTGGACGTCGGTGCCCGCGCCGAGCTGTACCAGGTGATCCGAGAACTGGCCGCCCGGGGCGTCGGGGTCCTGCTGGTCTCCAGCGAGGTGCCCGAGGTGCTGGGCCTGGCCGACCGGGTGCTGGTGCTGCGGGAGGGCCGGACGGTGCGCGAGGCGCCCGCCGACGAACTGGACGAGAACACGGTGCTCGACCTCGTCATGGCGGGGTCCCTGATGGAAGGCGCACCCGCATGAGCGACAGCGCACCCACCGCCACGCCGGACCGGCCGGGGGCGCTGCCGGCCCAGTCCCCGCCGGTGGACCCGGCCGTGACCGGGGCGGTCGGCAAGGGCCCCGGCCACGGGTCCGGCGGAACCGGCCGGCTCTCCTGGTGGCGCGGCGACGGCGGCGAGGGCGCCCGACGCAACCTGGCCCTGATCGGGGTCCTGGTGGTGCTGATCCTGATCGGCATCGCCACCCGGCCCGACCTGTACGGCGACTCCGGCTGGGTGTGGAACAACATCCTCACCATCCTCAAGCTCGCCTCGGTGGTCGGCGTGGTCACCGTCGGCATGACCTTCGTGATCATCGGCGGCGGCATCGACCTGTCGGTCGGCGCGATCGTGGCGCTCGCCGGCGTCTGGTCCACCACGCTCGCCACCCAGAGCTACGGCGCGGGCGGCATGATCTTCACCGCGCTCCTCGTGGGCCTGTGCGTGGGCCTGGTCAACGGCCTGCTCATCTCGTACGGGAAGCTGGTGCCGTTCATCGCCACGCTGGCCATGATGGTGGCCGCCCGGGGGCTGGCCGCCCAGATCTCCGGCAAGCAGACCCAGGTGTCGGACAACGCGACGATCAACGGCATCGCCAGCACCGACCTCCTCGGCATCCCGCTGCTGGTCTACATCCTCGCCGCCGTGGTGGTCGCCGGCTGGGTGCTGCTGAACCGGACGACGTTCGGCCGGCGCACCGTCGCCGTCGGCGGAAACCCGGAGGCCGCCCGGCTCGCCGGCATCAACGTCCGGTGGCACACCGTGCTGCTCTACGCGCTCTCCGGCCTCTGCTGCGGCATCGCCGCGGTCATGCTGACCGCGCAGGCCACCTCCGCCCAGGCGGCGATGGCGAACCTCTACGAACTGGACGCGATCGCCGCCGCGATCATCGGCGGCACGCTGCTCAGCGGCGGGCGGGGCACGATCGTCGGCTCCCTGCTCGGGGTGATCATCTTCTCCACGATCACCAACCTGTTCGCCATCAACGGCCTCTCCACCGAGGCCCAGAACATGGTCAAGGGCGGCATCATCGTCGCCGCCGTCCTGGTCCAGCAGTTCCAGTTCCGCAGCCTCACCCAGTTCCTGAGCCGCAACCGGCTCACCACCGGCTGATCCAACGACCGGGCACCACCACCGGATTCCACCCCCGCACCACAGCGGTCGCCGTCGCACCGACGGTGGCCGGGCCCCGCACACCCTCTTCCACCCACCACCACCCCTTCCCAGGAGGTCGTCATGACCCAGCACAGTCGGGACCTGTCGCGCCGCCGGCTGCTGTTCGGCGGGGCCGCCCTCGGCACCGGCGCACTGCTCGTCGGGTGCACCAGCAACGAGGCGGCACCCACGGCGGCGCAGACCAAGGCGGCCGACAACGCCGCCGGCGGCAACAGCACCCCCGGCAAGAAGGTGACCATCGGCTTCTCCGCCCCGGCCGCCGACCACGGCTGGCTCGCCGCCATCACCGCCAACGCCAAGGCCCAGGCCGGCGCGTACTCCGACGTGGACTTCAGAACCGTCGAGGCCGGTGCGGACGCGGCGGCCCAGCGGGCGGTGCTGTCCACGCTGATCGCGCAGAAGCCGGACGTGATCGTGCTGCTGCCGCACGACGGCAAGGAACTCAACGCCGCCGGCCTGGAGGCGATGAAGGCCGGCATCCCCGTGGTCAACCTGGACCGGGCGTTTCCGGACGCGCTGGCCTACCGGCTCCAGATCATGGGTGACAACTACGGCATGGGGGTGGCCGCGGCGAACTACGTCGTCGCGCAGCTCAAGGCCAAGGGGGTCAGCACCCCGGTCATCGGCGAGATCCCCGGCATCGACTCGCTGGAGCTGACCCAGCAACGCTCCAAGGGCTTCGCCGACACTCTCGCCGCCGCCGGGTTCAAGGTGGCCAACCGCCGCCCGGCCGAGTTCACCGCCGACTCCGGCCAGCAGGCGGCCACCGGCCTGCTCCAGGCCCTGCCCAAGATCGACGCAGTGTGGAACCACGACGACGACCAGGGCATCGGCGTGCTCGCCGCGGTCAACCAGACCGGCCGCAAGGAGTTCTTCATGGTCGGCGGTGCCGGCTCGAAGAAGGCGATGGAGGACATCCAGGCCGACAACACGGTCCTGAAGGCCACCGTCACCTACAGCCCGTCCATGGCGTCCTCCGCGATCTCGCTGGCCCGGCTCATCGGCCAGGGCAGGGGGATGTCCGACCTGGTGGAGCTCCAGGTACCCAAGGAGATCGTGCTGGCCTCCGAGACGATCACCAAGGAGAACGCGAGCAGCTACCTCAAGCTCGGGTTCTGATACACGGGGGGAGACCCACCTTGTCCACTCACCACAGTCACCTGCGGGTCGGCATGGTCGGCTACGCGTTCATGGGCGCCGCGCACTCACAGGCGTGGCGCACCGTGAACCGGGTGTACGACCTGCCGGCGCGGGTCCGGATGTCGCTGGTCTGCGGCCGGGACACCGCGAAGGTGGCCGCCGCCGCCGACCGGCTCGGCTGGGAGGCGCACACCACGGACTGGCGTCGCCTCGTCGAGTCTGACGAGATCGACGTGGTCGACATCTGCACACCGGGCGACAGCCACGCCGAGATCGCGCTCGCCGCCCTGGCCGCCGGCAAGCACGTGCTCTGCGAGAAGCCGCTGGCCAACACGGTGGCCGAGGCCCGGGCGATGGCCGCCGCAGCGGAGACCGCGCGGGCGTCGGGGGTACGGTCCATGTGCGGGTTCAACTACCGCCGGGTCCCCGCCGTGGCCATGATGCGGCGGCTGATCGCCGACGGCCGGCTCGGCACCATCCGGCACGTCCGGGCGGCGTACCTCCAGGACTGGATCGTGGACCCGCAGTTCCCGCTGGTCTGGCGGTTGCAGCGGGACAGGGCGGGCTCCGGCGCGCTGGGCGACATCGGCGCGCACATCATCGACCTGACCCAGTTCGTCACCGGTCAGCGGATCACCGGGGTCAGCGCGGTCACCGAGACGTTCGTCAAGGAGCGTCCGCTGTCGGCGGCGTCGAGCGGCCTGGCCGCACAGGCCGCCAACGGCACCGGTCCCCTCGACGGCCACGGCCCGGCCACCGGCACCGTGACCGTGGACGACGCGGCGGTCTTCGTCGCCCGGCTCGACGGCGGGGCACTGGCCACGTACGAGGCGAGCCGGTTCGCCACCGGGCGCAAGAACGCGCTCCGGGTGGAGATCAACGGCTCGCTCGGCACCGTGGCCTTCGACCTGGAACGCCTCAACGAGTTGGAGTTCTACGACGCCACCCGGCCGGCCGCCGAGCAGGGCTTCACGCGCATCCTGATGACGGAGGAGGACCACCCGTACATGTCGGCGTGGTGGCCGCCCGGCCACATCATCGGCTACGAGCACTCCTTCACCCACCAGATGCGGGACTTCGTCGAGGCGATCGCCACCGGCGTCGACCCGGCGCCCTCGTTCGCCGACGGTTTGCAGGTCCAGTTGGTGCTGGACGCGGTGATCCGCTCGGCGGAGCTGGGCTCCTCGTGGACCGGCGTGGAACCGACGCTGGAGGCGGTTCCCGCCTGAACGCGCCCCGGCGGAGGCGGCCCGAAGTCGCCACCGCCGGGCACACCGGCGACGACCGTCGGCCGGTGAAGGAACCGCGGTGGCGGCGCGTGCCGTCGCCACCGCCCGAGAGGTTCTCCGGACCGACCGGCGAGGGATCCGCCGCGGTTGCGCCCCGCGGCGGGGACGAGGTCGGCTCCGGAGGGCGTGCGACGACGGGCTGCGGCCCGCGCCGTACGAGAGCAGGACGGTCGTCCGGTGCGGCCGGACCGGGATTCCCCGGCCGCACCGGGAGCCCGCGCACCACGGCACCACGCACCAGGCACAGGCACCACGCACCACGGACGCGGGGGAGGCAGGGACGGGACGCCGACCGGCCCTGCCTGCCAGCCCCGCCCGTCCCGTCCGTCCCGGGTGCCGTCCGGTGGCGTCGTCGCCGCCTTCGTCGCCGGACGCGCCCTCGGGCGGGCGGTCGGGCGGGGCGTGCCCCGCATCGAACTCGGCCTCTGGCCGGGGCATCTGGTCATCGACGGGCCGGCGGCGTGCCGGGTACGCCTGAGTCGAGAGCAGGTTCGGAACGGCGCGCGGCCTTCTCCTCCTCGAATGCCTGGGCGCTCCCTTCGCCCTGTTGATTCCGTTGTCCACTCCCGGAGCCGGGCTCTCGCTGGTGGTTGTCGGCGGTGTGGGCGACGCCGCGACCTGCCGCTCGCGGTCGCGCCCGACGCCGCGGCGAACCCCCGCGACCCAGCGACCCCCGCGACCCAGGCGAACCCACGACGAAGGCGGCGCGGGCGGCGCGGGCGGAACTTTTGCCGGCGTGAGCGAAAGTTCAGGTTGAGTGGTCAGAAGGTATGGACACAGTTCATTCGCGGACATTAATGTCTGGGGCATCGCGATGGTGTTTCGTCGAGGTGAACCGGCGGCGCGGTTACCCATCGACTGGTGACCTCCGGGCCCGCACCCGTCCCGCCCGGAGGCCGCGGCGGTCGGGCAGGCACCCGACGGCCCGAGCGCATCCCCCGCTACGGCATCCGGCGCGACGGCGCGCGCCCGCCTGGCAGTCAGACGTCAGGAAGGGACCGCACAACCATGTCCATCAAGGACGCTCTCACCCGCCACCTCCGACGGTGGCCCACCGCCGCCGCGGCGCTGCTGCTCGTCGTCGCCGCCGGCGCGGTCGGCCTCGGCGCCGGCCCGGTCGCCCTCGGCGGCCCCACCCCGGCCGCCGCGCACGTGATCAGCGGCAGCGACTTCCAACAGGTCGAGCTGGCCCGGGGTGTCGCGGAGACCGGCGAGCCGATGTCCCTGGCCGTGCTGCCGGACCGGTCGGTCCTGCACACCGCCCGCAACGGCACGCTGCGCCGCACCGACGCCGCCGGCACCACCACGGTCATCGGAACCCTGCCCGTCTACAACCACGACGAGGAGGGGTTGCAGGGCGTCGGGGTCGACCCGAACTTCGCCACCAACCGGCACATCTACCTCTACTACGCGCCGCCGCTGTCCACCCCCGCAGGGGACGCCCCCGCCACCGGCACCGACTTCTCCGCCTGGCAGGGCGTCAACCGGCTGTCCCGGTTCGTCCTGAACGCCGACTTCACCGTCAACCAGGCCAGCAAGGTCGACGTGCTGGACGTCCCGGCCGACCGGGGCATGTGCTGCCACGTCGGCGGGGACATCGACTTCGACGCCGCCGGCAACCTGTACCTGTCGACCGGCGACGACACCAACCCGTTCGACTCCGCCGGGTACGCACCGATCGACGAGCGGACCAACCGCAACCCCGCGTACGACGCGCAGCGCAGCGCCGGCAACACCAACGACCTGCGCGGCAAGATCCTGCGGATCAAGGTCAACACGGACGGGTCGTACTCGATCCCCGCCGGGAACCTGTTCGCGTCCGGCACCGCGAAGACCCGCCCCGAGATCTACGCGATGGGCTTCCGCAACCCGTTCCGGCTCAGCGTCGACAAGGCCACGGGGATCGTCCACGTCGGCGACTACGGGCCGGACGCCGGCACCACCAGCGCCACCCGGGGCCCCAGCGGGCAGGTCGAGTTCGACCGGGTCACCGGACCCGGCAACTACGGCTGGCCGTACTGCACCGGCACCAACACCGCCACCGAGACGTACAACGAGTGGGACTTCGCCGCCGGCACCGGCGGGGCCAAGTACGACTGCGCGGGCGGGCCGACCAACAACTCGTTCCGCAACACCGGCCTGAGCAAGCTGCCGGCCGCGAAGCCGGCCTGGATCCGGTACGGCGGCGACGCCGGGACCCCGCCCGAGTTCGGCGGCGGCTCCGAGTCCCCGATGGGCGGCCCGGTCTACCGGTACAACGCCGCCTCCACCTCGACGACGAAGTTCCCGCAGTCCTTCGACGGGCAGTTCTTCGCCACCGAGTTCGGCCGCGGCTGGATCAAGCCGATCCACGTCAACGCCGACGGCTCGCCCGGCACCATCGACGCCTTCCCATGGACCGGCAAGCAGGTGATCGACTCGGCCTTCGGCCCGGACGGCGCGTACTACGTGCTCGACTACGGCACCGGCTACTTCAACGGTGACGCCAACTCCGCCCTCTACCGCTTCGATCACATCGGCAGCGGCAACCGGGCCCCGACGGCCCGGGCGGCGGCGGACCGCACCTCCGGGGCGGCCCCGTTGACAGTCAACTTCTCCTCGGCCGGGTCGGCCGATCCCGACGGCGGGGCGCTTACCTACTCGTGGGCGTTCGGTGACGGCAGCACCTCCACCGCCGCCAACCCGACGAAGACGTACGCGGCGAACGGCTCCTATACCGCCACGCTTACCGTGCGGGACCCGCAGGGGGCCACCGGCAACGCCAGCGTGACCGTCACGGTGGGCAACACCGCCCCGACGGTGACCGTGAACAGCCCCGGCAACGGCAAGCTCTTCTCCTTCGGCGACACCGTGCCGTTCAGCATCACCGTCACCGACCCCGAGGACGGCACGATCGACTGCACCAAGGTCAAGATGACCTACGTGCTCGGCCACGACCAGCACGGCCACCAGATCACCTCGGCGGTCGGCTGCTCCGGCTCGATCGCCATTCCGGTCGACGGCGAGCACGACGACGCGGCGAACATCTTCGCCATCTTCGACGCCGAGTACACCGACTCGGGCGGGCTGACCACGCACACCCAGCACACCCTCCAGCCCCGGCACCGGCAGGCGGAGCACTTCAAGTCCTCGGCCGGCATCGCCGTGTTCGACAAGGGCACCGCCGAGGGCGGCAAGACCGTCGGCAACATCGAGAACGGGGACTGGATCGCCTTCCAGCCGTACCAGCTCGGCAACGTGACCTCGTTCAGCGCCCGGGTCTCCTCGGCGGGGACGGGCGGCACCCTCCAGGTGCGGGCCGGCTCGGCGACCGGGACGGTGCTCGGCTCGGCCACCGTGCCGGTCACCGGGGCGTGGGACACGTTCACCACGGTCACCGGCGCGGTCTCCGGCGCGCCAACCGGCACCACCACCCTGTACCTCACCTTCGCGGGCGGGGCCGGGGCGCTCTACGACCTGGACGCGTTCACCCTGGACACCACCACCGTCACCACCCGGACCGGCCCGGTCAGGGGCCTGGGTGGCAAGTGTCTCGACGTGCGTGGCGGCGCGTCCGCCGACGGCACCCAGGTCCAGATCTACACCTGCAACGGCAGTGCCGCGCAGGTGTGGGCGGTGTCGTCGAACAGCACCGTCAAGGCCCTGGGCAGGTGTCTGGACGTCTCCGGGGCGGGCACCGCCGACGGTACGAAGATCCAGCTCTGGACGTGCAACGGCACGGGGGCGCAGAACTGGTCGGCGCAGGCCGACGGCACGCTGCGCAACGCCGGGTCGGGCAAGTGCCTGGACGTCTCCGGCAACACCTCCACCGACAGCACCCCCGTGCACCTGTGGACCTGCCACACCAACGCGAACCAGAAGTGGACCCTGCCCTAGCCGGGTGCGAGGAAGGGTCCCCTGCCGAGAAATCCCGTCGCGCAGAGGGCCCGGTCGACCCCACCCTCCCGCAGCGCGAAGCCCCAGGAGAGCGACATGCGCAGACTCCTCCGTCCCGTCCTCGGCGCGGCCAGCACGGCCCTCGCCGTCCTCGCCTGCACCACTCCCGCCACCCCGGCCTCGGCCGCCGACGCCCCCTACGACGTGCTGGTCTTCTCCAAGACCGCAGGCTTCCGGCACGACTCCATCGCGGTCGGCACCCAGGCCGTCCGCGACCTCGGCGCGGCCAACAGCTTCACCGTCACCGCCACCGAGGACGCCGCCGCGTTCAGCACCGCCAACCTGGCGAGGTACGAGGCGGTGCTCTTCCTCAACACCACCGGCGACGTGCTCGACGCGAACCAGCAGGCCGCCTTCGAGTCGTACATCGGCGCCGGCGGCGGCTACGTCGGCGTGCACGCCGCCGCCGACACCGAGTACGACTGGCCGTTCTACGGCAACCTCGTCGGCGCCTGGTTCGCCTCCCACCCGGCCATCCAGCAGGCCACCGTCAAGGTGGAGGACCGGGCGCACGCCGCCACCGCCGCGCTGGCGCAGTCCTGGCCGCGCACCGACGAGTGGTACAACTACCGCACCAACGCCCGCTCCACCGCGCACGTGCTGGCGACCCTCGACGAGTCGACGTACTCCGGCGGGTCGATGGGCGGCGACCACCCGCACGCCTGGTGCAAGACGTACAACGGTGGCCGGTCCTTCTACACCGGCGGCGGGCACACCCAGGCGTCGTACGCCGAGCCGGCCTTCCGCTCCCACCTGCTCGGCGGCATCCGGTACGCGGCCGGCCGGGCGAAGGCCGACTGCCGGCCCGAGACCGGCTACACCCCCCTCTACAACGGCGCCACCGCCGGCTGGTCCCAGGCCGGGCCGGGGAGCTTCACCAACGCCGACGCCACCCTCACCTCCGTCGGCGGGATGGGCCTGTACTGGTACAGCGCCAAGCAGTTCACCAACTACTCGCTCAAGCTGGACTGGAAGCTGGCCGGGGACGACAACTCCGGCGTGTTCGTCGGATTCCCGCCGTCGACCGACCCGAACTCCGCCGTGAACAACGGCTACGAGGTACAGATCGACGCCACCGACGCCGCCGACCGCACCACCGGGGCGGTCTACACCTTCAAGTCCGCCGACCTGGCCGCCCGGGACGCGGCGCTCAACCCGCCGGGGGAGTGGAACACCTACGAGCTGCTGGTCGAGGGGGAGCGGCTCCAGGTCCTCCTCAACGGGGTGAGGATCAACGACTTCACCAACACCGACCCGGCCCGCTCGCTCGCCGGCCACATCGGCATCCAGAACCACGGCACCGGCGACGACGCCGCGTTCCGCAACATCCGGATCAGGGAGCTGGGCGGCCCGCCGGCCGGGAACACCACCTTCCAGGCCGAGACGTACAGCGCCGCCAGCGGCGTCAGCGCGTACCCCAAGGCCGGGGCCAACGGCGGCCAGACCCTGGGGTACGTCGACCCGGGCGACTGGGCCGGCTACCACGGCCTGGACCTGACCGGGGTGACCTCGGTGCGGGCCCGGGTGGTCTCCGGCGGCCCCGGCGGGACCATCCAGTTCCGCGCCGGATCGGCCACCGGCGCCGTGCTCGGCCAGGTGGCGGTGCCCAACACCGGGAGCTGGACGACGTACGCCGACGTCAGCGCCCCGCTGACCGGGGTGCCGGCCGGCACCCAGAACCTGTACCTCACCTTCGCCGGCACCGGGGCGGGCCTGTTCGACGTCGACGACGTGACCCTGGTCCGGTCGGCGGCCCCCACGAACGGCACCGGCCCGGTCAGGGGTCTGGGTGGCAAGTGTCTCGACGTGCGCGGTGGCGCGTCCGCCGACGGCACCCAGGTCCAGATCTACACCTGCAACGGCAGTGCCGCGCAGGTGTGGGCGGTGTCGTCGAACAGCACCGTCAAGGCCCTGGGCAAGTGTCTGGACGTCTCCGGGGCGGGCACCGCCGACGGTACGAAGATCCAGCTCTGGACGTGCAACGGCACCGGGGCGCAGAACTGGTCGGCGCAGGCCGACGGCACGCTGCGCAACGCCGGGTCGGGCAAGTGCCTGGACGTCTCCGGCAACACCTCCACCGACAGCACCCCCGTGCACCTGTGGACCTGCCACACCAACGCGAACCAGAAGTGGACCCTGCCCTAGCCGGAGTGAGCTGGTAGGAGGGGCCCCGGCCGTCGGCTGAGGCCCCTCCCCGTGCCGGGAGCGCCGCCGGCCCCGCCCCGGCGGGGATTCGCGGTCCGCGCCGAGTTGCCCACCCCCTGAGGAGGAGGGCGGATGACGGCAGGTGGTCCCTTCCTAACCGGTCGGGGCCGTCCTAGAGTGGGAGCGGCGACCGTGCGCGGTGGCCGGTGACCCGGCGGGAGGCGCAACCCGCTGGGCCCAGGCGCTCCTTCACGCGCCCACCGGCGCCCCGCCACGTCCGCCACGCACCGGCCCGGCCGGTCACCCTCGCCCCGGTCCGCACGCGGAATCCCCCATCACCTCAAGGGGAGTAGGACAATGGCGCGACCCATCACGCTCTTCACCGGCCAGTGGGCCGATCTTCCGTTCGACGAGGTCTGCCGGCTCGCCTCCGAGTGGGGCTACGACGGGCTGGAGATCGCCTGCTGGGGCGACCACTTCGAGGTCGACAGGGCGCTCGCCGACGACTCGTACGTCGACCGGAAGCGGGAGACCCTGGCGAAGCACAACCTGAAGGTCTTCGCCATCTCCAACCACCTGGTCGGCCAGGCCGTCTGCGACCACCCGATCGACGAGCGGCACCAGGGCATCCTGCCCGCCCGGATCTGGGGCGACGGCGAACCAGAGGGGGTCCGCCGGCGGGCCGCCGAGGAGATCAAGGACACCGCCCGGGCGGCGGCGAGGCTGGGCGTGGACACGGTCGTCGGGTTCACCGGCTCGTCCATCTGGCACACCCTGGCGATGTTCCCGCCGGTGCCCCCGGCCATGATCGAGCGTGGTTACCAGGACTTCGCCGACCGGTGGAACCCGATCCTCGACGTCTTCGACGAGATGGGGGTCCGGTTCGCCCACGAGGTCCACCCCAGCGAGATCGCGTACGACTACTGGACGACCAAGCGGGCCCTGGAGGCGATCGGGCACCGGCCCGCGTTCGGGCTGAACTGGGACCCGTCGCACTTCGTCTGGCAGGAACTGGACCCGGTGAACTTCATCCTCGAGTTCGCCGACCGGATCTACCACGTCGACTGCAAGGACGCGAAGGTGCGTACCGGTGACGGCCGGCGCGGCCGGCTCGCCTCCCACCTGCCCTGGGCGGACCTGCGCCGGGGTTGGGACTTCGTCTCCACCGGCCACGGCGACGTGCCGTGGGAGGACTGCTTCCGCGCGCTGAACGCCATCGGGTACGCCGGCCCCATCTCCATCGAGTGGGAGGACGCCGGGATGGACCGTCTCGTCGGGGCGCCCGAGGCGCTCCAGTTCGTCCGCCGGCTGGCCTTCGACGCCCCGGCCGCCGCGTTCGACGCGGCGTTCAGCAGCAGCCGGGACTGAGCCGTCCACCCGTCATCCGGGCCGCGCCCGGCTGACGGGGCGGGGCGTCACGGGGCGGGGTGGACGGCGTCGCTCATCAGCCGGGCCGAGCCCACCACGCCGGCGGCCCCTGAGCCGGCGGCCCCTGAGCCGGCGGACAGCAGACGGGCCGGTCGCCCGAAGGCGGCCGGCCCGTCTGTCGTCGTACGGTCGGTCAGAGCGTGCTGCCGTTGGTCCCCGTGCCGGACGGCTTGGGGCGGGCGGCGGTGCTCGGGGTCGGCCCCGTCGAGGTGGTGCCGGACGAGTTGTTGCCCGCCTTGGCACCGACTGCGGCCGGCGTGCCGGCGAACGGCTTGTCGGCGGCGGTCAGATCCTGCGTGCCGTTACCGTTGCCGCTGGTGCTCAGCTTCTCACCCAGCCTGGACTGGCTGATCTTGTCCTTGCCCTCGCTGTAGAGCCGGTTGGCCTGGGCCTGCGCGACCCCGGCCGCCTCCTGGACGGTCGGGTGGTCGAGCACCTTGCGGCCCCGGACGACGAGCTCCTCGTACTTTTCCCGACCGGCACGGGCGCCCAGGACGAATCCCGCAGCCAGCCCGCCAAGAAACATGATCTTTCCGCGCATGGCGGCTCCTTCCGTACCTGACGCGCCATCGTCTCCCCGGGGCGGACCCCGTGGCGATCATCTCGCGCCTATCTTCTCTGTCGACAGCTAACTACCCATCCTCCTCCGTGCTCATACCTGGTTGTGCCAGGATGACGAATTGTCTGGTTTCCTGTTGCCGCCGCAGGCCCCCGCCCGGTCGGGCCGGGTCGGTAACCCCCTGGACCAAACCCCCCGGCAGTCCTGTATTCTTGTGCCGTCACCGGGCACCGGAGGATTCCGGTCCAGGCGACAGCGGTCCCCCGTAGCTCAATTGGCAGAGCAGCCGGCTGTTAACCGGCAGGTTTTTGGTTCGAGTCCAAACGGGGGAGCCAAGCTCCACACCAACGCCCGCCGCCCCCGGCGGGCGTTCCTTTTCCCCCACCTGCCCACCGTTCAGCGCGGTGATCAAGAGGTTTGCGTCGGCTTCGTAGACCGTCGGACCATTCCCGGCGTTGATCGGCTGCGGCGCGTATGCGCCCTCACCGACGTACGTGCCGGACGGGCGGCACCTGGTAGCCACCTCGGTGGTCGGCCCGACGGCCACGGTCGAGCCGGCGGCCCGCCGAGCCTTCATCCAGGGTGCGCCGGCCAACGGGTGGCGTACCGCCGGGTCGGTCCTCGCCGAGCTGCGCGCCCCGGGCCGAGCCCTTCATCGACGGCTTCGTGCTGTTATCCTCGCGTAGCCCATCGTGCTGGATCACCGATGAGCCGTCCGGTGAGCGGATGGATGGGGCTGTTTCGCGGTGGTCAGTGATCCGCCACGCGGGTTACGATCCGGCGCGGTAGCGGGGCGGTAGCTCAGCGGGTTAGAGCAGGGGACTCATAATCCCTCGGTCGCGGGTTCGAGCCCCGCCCGCCCCACCAGGCGAAAACACTAGATCAGTGGCCTTCCCGTGGTGCTGCTCGTGGTGCGAGGCGAGTTGCGGCCTGTCCTCATGGGGACAGCGAACGGGCGCGAAGCGTCAGCGCGGCGAGATCGCGGAACTGCCCAGCGGCTCACTCAGGGTGAAGGTCAACGCGGGCATCGACCCCATCACCAAGGAAGCGGCACTACCTGACCGAGGCGATCCCGCCCGGCCCGGCGGCCCGGAAGGAAGCTGAGAAGGCGCGTACGCGCTTGGTCCTTGCACACCGGGCAGTCCGGCTGTGGGGCGCCCGCGTACCTGTCCTCCAGCAGTCGCTCCACCCCCTGCGCCACCTCCAACACGTCACCCACCTTGAGGTCGTAGTTGGCGAGGGTGACCGTGGTGGCCTCCCCCCACGCCAGAATCCAGCATGGACGACAGGTCGACGCAATAGTTCACCATGAGCGCGTGACCGAGCCGCAACCCGCAGCAGCCGCCCGACGAAAGTTAGCCCGGGACGTCGGAGTCAACGTGTTGGCGAACCTCATCGCGGCGGCGATCATCTTCCTGCTGGCTGTCGCCGGTGACTTCCTCGCAGCCAACCCGCTCATCGTGGTGGGTGTCGCCGTCCTGCTGCTGGCAACCGCAGGAGTCGGACTTTACGTATGGTTCGACCAGCGCGATCTTCAGGCGGTTTTGGGCGGGATGACACTCTATTTGATGCTTGTTGGTCTCGTGGTGCTGGTTGGTGGGCTTGTCACAGTCGTTGGGCTCCTGGGGAGGCAATCACCATGACCAGCTCGATCAGAGGCGGGGCCATCATGTTCCACCAGCGCACGTAGGCCGGTTTCGTCGACCCGGTTGACGGCCGCGGCGGCAGCCTCACGCTGTCGGTCGATCATGCAGAGGGGTGAGGGTCTTCCAGGTGCCGTACTTCCAGGCGATCAGCATGGCGGCGTCGAGGTCGCGGGTGTCGGTCATCGGGTCACCAACTTCACCAGCCGGCCCGGCGGGTGGGCGCGGCACGCCGGCGACGACGCTGGAGCCGAGGATGGACAGGGCGATGGTGGGGGCGGGCGTCTGCCCGGGTGTCAAGTCCGTACTGCTCGGTGTGTCACGGCATCGGACGTCGCTTCGCCACACTCAACGGTCGCTGACCGGCAACCATCCGGGCACACCCGCAGTCACCTATCCGACAGCGGGCAAGACCAAAGCCGCCCCAACCACCACCATCGACCAAGCCGTACCCGAACGAGGAGCTTCCTTGACCCACCCTCCCCAGCAGCCCGACCATATCCCGGCCATCCCGGCACCTCAGCCGCAGCCGTGGGTTGACCCCGCCGGACAGCCGTACCCGCCCGCACAGCAGCCCGCCGCCTTTCCCACGCCGCCAGCGAAACCCAGCCGCAGGCCGCTCATCGTCGTCGCCGCAGCAACCATCGGTGTCCTCGCCGTCGGCACCATCGGCTACGTCGTGTGGGACGGCTACATCAAGGAGGACTCCGGGGTCGCCGCTTGCAAAGCCATGCGCGACGGAAAGAGCCCCGACGGCAGCGAAGACGTCGGCGACGACGAGAAGATCACCGAAGCGCAGTATCGGGAGGCGCGGGAGGTGTTCGAAGACTCCCGCCACGAGAAGATCCGCGAACACGGAACCGCGCTCATGGATGTCGCCTGGCAGGTCAATCAGCTTCCCAAGGGGCAGGAGATGGGTGCGCTGGCGTACATGGGGCCGTTGACCACTCACATGTCGGGGTTGCAGACTGCCTGCGCCGACCAGGGCGTGATCGTCGATCTGAACAAGGACTAGCCCGAGGCAGGAAGGACACCCCCATGGCCACCCCGAAACTCTCCGCCGGATTGATCAGTGACCTCCGTCAGCTTGCCGAACAGTACGGGCAAGCCCATGAGGTCGGCGGGTATGAGCCGCGCTCGAAAGAGCTCCGCGAGTTCCACCTCGACCGGTTCCTGTTGTGGCTGGAGGGCCGCTACGACCCGGCCACAGACAAGGGAAAGCGCATCACTCCCTAATCAGCTTTGAACGTTTAGAAGCTGGCCGACCCCACCGGTGGCCGGCTTCTGGATACCGGGTTACCCGCACCTGTCCTCGGCGCCGCGCCCGTACCGCTCGCAGCAGTCCGACCGGTGCTGGTACAGGCGATTACCGCCCGGCTGCGTGGACGGTGAGGCGGGAGACCGCGACAACGGCGGCGCCGGCGGTTGCCTCGGCCACCAACTGGCGGTGGCCGGCATCGTCGGGGTCGCCGATCGTCGCGGTGACGGTGAGCGTGGCACCCCCGTCGTCGGGCACCAGCAGCGGCAGCATGAACCGGGTCTCGTGGTCGAGCACTCCGGCCGGGCCCCCGATCCACCCGGTGACTGCCCGCGCGGTCAGCGCCATGGTGAGCATCCCGTGCCCGATGACGCCGGGCAGTCCCGACCGGGTGGCGGCGTGGTCGCTGTAGTGGATCGGGTTGAAGTCACCCGACGCGCCCGCGTAGCGCACCAGGTCCTGTCGGGTGACCGTGAACTCGCGGCCCGGCAGCTTCTGGCCGGGCACGGTCCAGGGCTGTCGCGGTTCCGCGCTGCGCTTGGCACCCTGGGGCCGGGTGCCCCGCTCCACCAGCGTCGAGTACGCCGTACAGACCGGCTCGCCGGCCGTGGTGGCGATCTCGCTGCGGGTGGTGACGATCTGGTGTACCCCGCCGGACTGGATCCGTTCGATGTGAACGGTCACCGTCAGCTCGTCGCCGGGCTGGATGCCTCGCGTGTGCCGGAATCGCTGGCTCCCGTGCACCACCCGGCTGTAGTCCAGACCGAGCGTCGGGTCGGACAGCGTGTTCCGGGTGGCGGGCAGGCTCAGCACGATGGGGAAGGTGGGTGGGACCACCGGCCGGCCGTCCGGGGGCGGGGCGGCTCCGGTGGCCAGGATGAACTCCTGGATCTTCTCCTGGCTGACCCGGTACGGCGCGGTGGGCGCGAACACCCGGCCGATGAATGCCTCGTTGAGCGGCATGTCTCTCTCCTGATCGGGTCTTCTAGAGTGCGGCGGCCAGCCACGCGACCAGGTCGACGTCGGTGGTCTTGAGGGTCATGACGTCGACCCCGGCATCCGCCCAGGCCGCCAGCCGGTCCCGGATCCGTTCGCGGGGTCCCACCAGGGCAAGCTGGTCGATGAGCGCGTCCGGTACCGCGCCGGCGGCCTGGTCGCGGTGGCCGCCCAGGTACAACTCCTGGATCTGGTGGGTGGCCGCCTCGTAGCCCAGCCGGGATGCCAGGTCGGCGTAGAAGTTGCGGCCGCGTCCGCCCATGCCGCCCAGGTACAGGGCGAACGCCGGGCGCAGCGCGTCCCGGCAGGCCGCGAGGTCGGCTCCGGGCGCCATGTGCACCGTGGCCACGATCCGCAGCGGGCCGAGGTCCGCAGGGCGGCGGGCCAGCCCGGGGGCGAGCATGTCCCGGTACAGCTCGGGCCGGTCCGGGCAGTAGAAGGCGGGCAGCCAGCCCTCGGCGAGCTGTCCGGCGAGCGCCACGTTGCGTGGGCCGTTGGCCGCCAACAGAATCGGTATCCGCGGGCGTACCGGATGCAGGGTGGCCTTCAGCGGGCGCGGCGGTTCCCGGTCGGGGCGCGGATACGGCAGCGGGTAGTGGACGCCCGGGTAGGTCAGCGGCTCCTGCCGGGCCACCGCAGCGCGCACGATGTCGACGTACTCGCGGGTTCGGGCCAGCGGGGAGTCGAAGGCGACGCCGTGCCAGCCCTCCACCACCTGCGGGCCGGAGGTGCCCAGGCCCAACAGGAGCCGGCCGTCGCTGAGCTGGTCGAGGGTGAGCGCGGTCATCGCGGTGGCGGCCGGGGTGCGGGCCGGCATCTGGAGCACCGCCGTGCCCAGGCCGATGCGGCTGGTCACCGCCGACAGGTGGCCCAGCACGCTGACCGCGTCGGAGCCGTACGCCTCCGAGACCCACAGCGAGTCCAGGCCGGCGGCGTCGGCGCGGTGGGCCACGGCGCCGAGGTCCCGCAGGCCGGTTGAGTGTCCGAGGCTGAGTCCGAGTTCCATGAGGCCCGTTCTGTATATAGAACGATCGTCGTCTTGATTTCGAGAACAGTAGGGACGCTGGGGGATGGGCGTCAAGGGCCGGGATTCTCGACTGATGCCGAGGTGGAGGCCAGAAGAGGGTTGACAACCCCCATGGCCCATTCGATGATGTTCGCCACACAGGCTTTGAACGTGGTTCTGCTGACAGACCGTCGGCGTTCGTTCCCGTCCGCTACTCGGACGCCGAGAGCCGGAGCCTCCGGCTCATCTCCTCCACACCCCCCGGCCCGGCGTCGCATGTCGTTCGTCAGGGCTCTCCGGCCGCAATGCCCCACCCGCAGGAGCGACCATGTCCCGTACCCACGCGGCGCGATGCCTGAGCATCGTGGCCACCTCACTCACGCTCGCCGTATCGATCACCGCCTGCGGCGACGGCAAGGACTCCGGCGACTCGTCGTCCGGAGACATCGTCATCGGCATGGTCGAGGACACCTCGGGTGGCACCGCGGCCACATCGGCCGAAGCGAGCACCGGGATCTCGCTGGCCATCGACGAGATCAACAAGGCAGGCGGCGTCGGCGGGCGGTCGATCAAGCTGATCCGCCAGAGCGACGGCAGTCAGCCCAGCCAGACCCCGGCCGTGGTACGCAAACTCGTCAGCGACGGCGCCCGCGTCATCATCATGAACTCGTCGTCGGCTTCGGCCCAGCAGGTAAAGCCGATCGTCGAGCAGGAGAAGATCGTGGCCGTCTCGGCGACGAACATCGCCTCCGCCATCGCGGAACCGCCGAACAACACGTTCTCGTTCATCCTGGCCAACCCGATCACCGACATCGGCACCGTGTATGCGGCGGCGTTCGAGAAGATCGGCGTCAAGCGGCTGGCCGTCATCACCGACGACTCGCCCACCATGGCCGGGCTCAACAAGGGGCTGCTGCCCATCTTCGAGAAGTCCGGCGTCACCATCGTCGCCAACGAGAAGGCGCCGCTCAACAGCACCGACGTAGCGTCGCAGCTGAGCCGCATCGACGCCGCCAAGCCCGATGCGCTGTTCGTCTCCTCGCTGGGCGGGCAGCTGGAGGTGCTGTTCCACAACACCGCGAACCAGATCATGCCGGACCTGCCGCGGATCTCCCTGGCGTCGATCGGTAACCAGCCGGACACCTGGAAGCTGGCCAAGCCCGGCGCGTTCCGGCAGCTCGTCTACGCCAGCGCCATCTCCGCCGACAACACCCGCTCCAACGAGCTGGGCGAGAAGCTCAAGGCCAAACTGGGTGCCAAGTACCTGGGGCTGACCGCGTTCGCCGCGCAGGGCTACGACACCGTGCACCTGCTGAAGCAGGCGATCGAGAAGGCCGGCGTGGACAGCAGCCCGGCGCAGGTGCGGGGCGGGCTCGAGCAGATCAGCGCGTTCCCGGCGAGTTGGGGACGGCAGGGCTTCACGATGAGCTTCACGTCCACCAAGCACGTCGGCAGCGACGGGCTGTGCGGCATCGTGCTGCGCCGCTTCACCGACCAGAACCAGCCCGGCGACAACTGGGCCGACTACCAGCCGCAGTGCTCATGACCGACACGACAGCTCAGCCGCGTACCGCGTTCATCACCGGTGGCGCCCGGGGCATCGGGCGGGCGTTCGCAGAGGCGCTCGTCGCCGACGGCACCCGGGTGGTCCTGGCCGACATCGACGAGACGGCGGCGGCGCAGGCCGCCGCTGATCTCGGGCCCGCCGTGGCGCTCGGGGTCGCCTGCGACATCGCCGACGAGACGTCGGTGCAACGCGCGGTCGACGAGGCGGTGGCCCACTTCGGCGGCCTCGACATCCTGATCAACAACGCCGGCAAGCACCTGATGGCCTGGAGCCGACCGGTCACCGAGATCTCCACGGCCGGCTGGCGGGAGATCCTCGACGTGAACGTGCTGGGCGTCGTCAACTGCGCCCGGGCCTGCCGGCCGCACCTGAGCCGCAGCGGCGCGGGTGCGGTGCTCAACATCTCGTCGGTGTCCGGGTTCGCAGCCACCGACGTGTACGGCATCACCAAGCTCGCCGTGCGTGGCCTGACCGCCGCGCTGGCGAAGGAGTTCGCGCCCGACGGGACACGGGTGAACTGCCTGGCCCCCGGGCCGATGGACTCCGAGTCGGCCATGGCCGACCTGCCCGAGGAACTGCTTCGCGACTTCATCGCCAACAAGCAGCTCATCCAGCGTCAGGGCCGGATGGCCGACCTCGTGGGCGCCATGCGGTTCCTCTGCGGCGCGGACAGCGCCTTCATCACCGGCGAGACCCTGATCGTCGGCGGCGGTCACCCACTTCGGGTCTGACCCGCATCACCACCATCCGCACCACCACCACCCCAAGGAGTGAGTTCTATGTCGTGGAGCCTGCATCACGTCAACCTGCCCGCCTCGGACGTCCGGGCGATGGCCGCCTTCTACTCGAAGGTGTTCGGCATGCAGGAGAAGAAGTTCCCGTTCGTCGAGGACGGGCGGGGCGCTCTGCAGACGGGCAACGACTTCGTCGCCCTGTTCGAGGACACCAACCAACGGCAGATCCACATCTGTAAGCCGACCCCGACGCTGCCGTGGGACAACGACCTGCGGCTGCACCCGGTCATCAACGGACACATCGCCATCGAGGTCGACGACATCGACGGCGTGATGCGCCGGCTGGGCGAGATGGGCATGCCCTACAACGACGCCGGCACGTGGGCGTTCAAGGGGTACCGGCAGGTCTACTGCTACGACCCGTCGATGAACGTCGTCGAAATCAACCAGAAGCACCCTTGATCCAATGATCCCCCTACAGGTCATCGTCTCGATCATCGAGACGGGATGCTTCTTCGGTCTGCTGGCCGCGGCGATGTTCGTGGTGCGGGAGAGTTCCGGGTTCTTCAACTTCGCAATCGGCGGGTACGCGGTGTTCGCCGGGCTTGCCTCGGCGTACTTCACCAGCGTGCGGGGACTGCCCGCCGCCGCCGGAATTGTCATCGGGGTGATCGGCGCGGTGGCGCTGGCGCTGCTGACCGAGGTGCTCGTGGTGCGTCCGATGTGGAAGCCCGGCGCCAACGAGGAACTGCCGATGGTGATCGCGCTGGTGGCCACGCTGTTCGCCCTCGAACAGATCTCCGGGGTGCTGTTCGGCCGTGCCGCGCTGCCCGGGCCACAACTGGTCGGGGACGGCGCGGTACGGGTGGGCAGCGCCACGGTGACCGCGCAGGCCGCGCTGGAGGTCGGGCTGACCGCGCTGGCGTTCGGGTTGCTGCTGCTGTTCATCTACCGCACCCGGATGGGTCGGGGACTACGCGCGATCGGCGAGAACACCCCGGCCGCCATCGTCCTCGGGCTGCCGGTGCGGGCGGTACGCATCGCCTCGTTCACCCTCGCCGGGGCGCTGGCCGGCCTCGCCGGCAGCGTCTTCGCGGCGCGGTCCGGGATCATCTTCGAAAGCGCGATGGACTACACCCTCTTCGCGTTCCTGGCGCTGGTGATCGGCGGTACCGCGTCGGTGTGGGGGCCGCTGGCCGGCGGACTGATCCTGGCCACCATCCAGTCGGCCGCCATCTTCTACTTCGGCGCAGCCGCCCTGCACTACGCGACGCTCGCCGCCGCCGTGCTGTTCTTCGCCTTCCGTCCGCAGGGCATCTTCATGAAACGGGTACGGGTATGAGCGCCACTCGCCTGCGGCCCCTCGCCGAACCGGTCATCTCCGGCGTGCTGCTGATCCTCGCCGTCACCTGGGTCGGCACCGACGGGTACCGGCAGGACCTCGCCGTGCTCACCGTCACGTACGGGCTGATCGGGCTCGGCCTGTACAGCCACTTCATCATGGGCGATTCGCTGTCCATCGCGTACAACGCGTACGCGGCGATCGGCGGCTACGCGCTGGGCCTGGTCGCCACCCGGACCGGCTGGCCGCTGCTGGTGTCGCTGCCACTGGGCATCGTCGCCGCCGTACTCATCTCCGTGCTCCTGGGCCTGGCCACCCGCCGGCTCAACGGCTTCTACCTGGCTGCCGTGACGCTGCTGTTCAGCGAGGCGTTCCAGGCGTGGCTCGTCGACGCGGACGGCGTCACCGGCGGCGCCGAGGGCGTGATCCTCACCCGGTCGCTCAGCGTCTTCGGCGCGGAGCTCGGCAGGGATGAGATCGTGGTCATCGCGCTGGTGCTGATGTGGCTCGTCGCGCTGCTGCTGTCCCGGCTGCGCCGCTCGCCGTTCGGCGTCGCGCTGCGGGCCAAGGGACAGGCCGCGGTCGCCGTCGAGGCGGCCGGGGTGCCGGTGACCGCGCTGACCCTCATCTCGCTGAGCATCGGCGCCGCGATCGGATCGCTGGCCGGCGCCGTGTTCACCTCGGCGAACCTGTCGATCCTGCCGGAGTCGATCCCGGTGTCGGTGGCGTTCCTCGCGGTGTTCATCCCGTTCCTGGGCGGGCGGTCCAGCCCGTGGGGTGTGGTCATCGGTGCGCTGCTGGTCACCCAGCTCACCTTCAACCTCAACTTCTTCCAGGGTTCCGGGACGCTGCTGTTCGCCGTCGCCGTGGTGGCGGTGCTCATCTTCGCCCCGGAGGGCCTGATCGGCCTGGCCCGCGACCTGACCGGCCGGCTCGTCGGCGCTGTCAACAGAGGCGGACGCGATGAACGCTGACATCCTTTCCTGTCAAGAGCTGACCAAGTCGTACGGTGGAGTCAAGGCGGTCACCGGCGCCTCGTTCACGGTCGGTGCCGGTGAGATCGTCGGGCTGGTCGGCCCCAACGGCGCGGGCAAGAGCACGATGGTCGACCTGATCGGCGGCGAGCAGCAGCCCGACAGCGGCCGGGTGCTCGCCGGCGGGGTGCCGCTGGCCGGATCGCCGTCTCGCCGCGCCCGTCGCGCCGGACTGGCCCGTACCTATCAGTATCCGCAGGTCGCCGGCGCGCTCACGGCCCGCGACAACATCATCGTCGGTGGCCTCGCCCGGGGCATGTCCTCCGGCCTCGCACTGCTGGGAGCTGCGGCGCGAGGCGTGGTCGCCCCGGGCGGCCGGGCACTGCGCGAGGAGGCCGGCCAGATCGCCGCCCGCCTCGGGCTGCAACGGATCGACCGGTTGGCCGCCGACCTGACCCTCGGCGAGCTGCGGCTGCTGGAGGTGGCCCGCGCGCTGTTGCAGCATCCGCGCATCGCGCTGCTCGACGAGCCCTTCGCCGGGCTGGCCTCCGACGGCATCGCCGGCTTGTCCGAGTCCATCCGCACGGTCGCCGCCGACGGCACCGCCGTGCTGCTGGTCGACCACAACGTCGACATCGTGGCCTCGATGGCCGACCGGATGGTGCTGATGGCCGGCGGCACGGTCGTCTTCGACGGCGCACCCCGCGACTGCCTCGCCAGCACCGAGATGCAGGCAGTCTACTTCGGCACCGGGCAGGTGGATCGATGAGCGAGACGGGACTACGGGCCACCGAGCTGACCGTCCGGTACGGACGGGCCAGCGCGCTGAACCTCACCGGTACCGAACTGCGGGTACCGGCGGGGCGGGTGACCCTCGTGGTCGGCCCCAACGGCGCCGGCAAGAGCAGTCTGGCCCTGGCACTGTACGGCTCGGTGCCGGCGGGCGGGCAGGTGTACCTCGGCGGCCGGGACGTCTCCGCGCTGCCCACCCGGGTCCGGGCCCGGTCCGGGCTCGCCCTGGTGCCACAGGGCCGGCAGCTCTTCGCCCGGATGAGCGTCCGGGAGAACCTGATGGTCAGCGCCGAGCTGCTCCGCCTTGGCCCGGAGCGGGTGGAGCAGGCACTGGACCGCTTCCCGATCCTGCGCACCCGCGCGAACCGGCCGGCGGGCGTGCTCTCCGGCGGTGAGCAGCAGATGATGGTGGTGGCCCGGGCGCTGATGACCGACCCCAGCGTGCTGCTGCTCGACGAGATGTCCACCGGGCTGGCCCCGCTGATCGTGGACGACCTGCTGCGCACCGTGCGGGAGCTGGCCCGGTCGGGCACCGCCGTACTGCTGGCCGCACCGACCATCGGCGTGCTCGGCCAGGTCGCCGACGGCGGCGTCGTGCTGATGCGCGGCCGCGTCGTCGCCGAACACGATGACGTCGCCGAACTGGACGCCGCCTACCAGGCCGCCATGGGCGCCATCGTGGAGGGCTGAGCCGTGGCTGACGGTGCCGTGGTGGTGGGTTTCGTGGGGCTGGGCAACATCGGCCGGCCGATGGCCGGCACCCTGGCGGGCACGTTCCCGGTGGTCGTGTACGACGTGGACGCGTCGGCCGCGGCCGACGTGCCCGGTGCCCGGGTCGCGGCCTCGCTGGCCGACGTGGGCGCCGCCGCGACCGTGGTGGGCGTCGCCGTCTACGACGATGCCCAGGTCCGCGACGTGGTGACCGGGCTGCTGGCCGGGATGCGCCCGGGCGGCACGATCCTGGTGCACAGCACGATCTCGCCGGGCACCGTGCGGGACGTCGCGACCCAGGCGGGCGCGGCCGGGGTGGCGCTGCTGGACGTGGCGGTGGCCGGCGGCGACGCCCGGGCACGAAGCGGCGAACTCACCCTGATGGTCGGCGGCGACCCGGACGAGCTGGCCCGCGTCCGCCCGGTCCTCGACGCCCTGGGCAGCCAGATCCACCACGTGGGTCCGGTCGGCGCGGGACTGGCCGCCAAGCTGGCCAACAACCTGGCGCTGCACGTCGGGTTCCAGGTGCTGGAGGAGGCCCTGGCGCTGGGCGGCGACGCGGGCGTCGGCGAGGCGGCGCTGCTGGAGGTGCTGAACTCCGGCACCGGGCAGTCCTGGCTGACCGGCAACTTCGCCTACTACCGCCGGCAGATCCGCGAGGTGCTGCCGCCCGGCATGGTCGCCAAGGACCTGCACGCCGCCGTCGCGCTGGCCGGCGACGGCGCGGACATCCCGCTGACCCGGCTGGCCGCCGGCACCCCCTCGCGGGAGGCGGTGGTGGTGGCGGCGCTGCGGACCCCGCTGGGCCGCCGCCGGGGCAAGCTGAGCGGGGTACGCCCGGACGAGCTGCTGGCCTACACCCTGCGCCGGCTCGTGCAGCGGGCCGGCATCGCGCCGGACACGGTGGACGACGTGATCGCCGGTTGCGTCAACGCGGTCGGTGAGCAGGGGCGCAACATCGCCCGGGTGGCCGCGCTGGCCGCCGGCCTGCCGGTCACGGTGCCCGGCGTGACGGTCAACCGGATGTGCGGTTCCAGCCAGCAGGCGCTGCACTTCGCGGCGCACGCGGTGCTGAGTGGCCAGCAGCGGATGGTGATCGCCGCCGGCGTCGAGTCGATGTCCCGGGTACCGCTGGGCGCCGACGCGGCGGGCGTCACCCCACCGGGCGCGGTGACCGGCCGGTACGCGCTGGTGGACCAGGGCGTGGCGGCGGACCGGATCGCCGCGCGCTGGCACCTGGACCGGGCCGAGCTGGACGCCTTCGCCCTGGCCAGCCACCGCAACGCCGAGGCGGCCTGGCGGGACGGCCGGTTCGCCGACGAGTGCGTGCCGGTGCCCGCCGACCTCACCGCGGCGCTGCTCTCCGGCGGGCAGCCCGACGCCGGCTGGCTCATCGAGCGTGACGAGGGCATCCGGCCCGACACCTCGCTGGCGGCCCTGGCCGCGCTGGAGCCCGCCTTCGGCACGGACGGCGTACACCACGCCGGCAACTCCAGCCAGCTCACCGACGGCGCGGCGGCCGTGCTGGTCTGCGACGGCGCCGAGGCGCGACGGCTCGGCCTGGCACCGCTGGCCCGGATCGTGGCCACCGAGGTCGTCGGCGTGGACACCGATCTGATGCTGCACGGCGTCATTCCGGTGACCCGGCGCATCCTGGAGCGCACCGGACTGACCCTTGCCGACATCGACCTGTACGAGGTCAACGAGGCGTTCGCCAGCGTCCCCCTGGCCTGGCTGCGGGAGACCGGCGCCGATCCCGGGCGACTCAACGTCAACGGTGGCGCCATCGCGCTGGGCCACCCCACCGGGTGCTCGGGCGCCCGGCTGGCCACCACCCTGCTGTACGAGCTGCGCCGCCGGGGTGGCCGGTACGGGTTGCAGGTCATGTGCGTCGGATACGGGATGGCCACCGCGACGCTCTACGAACGGATTGGTGAGGCATGAGCGAGCTGCTGTCGGCGCAGAACCGGGAGATCCTGGACGGGCTGCGCGACTTCCTGAACGCGGAGGTCCTCGCCCGCCACCGCGAGGCCGGTGCGCTGCTGTCCGACCCGCGCCAGCGGTACGGGCCGGACGGCCGGCACGTCGCCGCCGTCGAGGAGCACCGCCGCGCGGTCCGGATGGCCTCGGCCCGCGCCGGGTACTACACGATGTGCGTTCCCGAGGACCTGGGCGGCGGTGGGCAGGGCGCGGTCACCATGTACGCGGCGTGGGAGCTCATCAACCGGCTCTGCGGCAGCGGCGGCTGGCTGGGCAGCGAGGTGGTGGCGCACTGGGCCACCGGACCGAGCGTGGTGTTCGGCCGCGCCGGGCAGCGGCTGCGGGACGCCTTCCTGGGCTCCCTGCTCTCCGGCGAGCAGACCATGTGCTTCGCGATGTCCGAGCCCGGCGCCGGCTCGGACGTGTGGCAGATGTCGACCCGGGCGGTACCGGAGGCCGGCGGCTGGCGGCTCACCGGCGTCAAGCAGTGGATCTCCAACGGGCCGCATGCCGACCTGGCCATCGTCTTCGCGGTCACCGATCCCGAGAGGGCGCGGGCCAGGGCGGGCGGCATCTCGGCGTTCCTGGTACCGACCGACGCGCCGGGATTCCAGGTGGACAGCGTCATCGGACTGTATGGCCAGATGGGCGGCGAGCATGCCATCCTGTCGATGAACGAGGTGCGCGTCGAGGACTGGCAGCTGTTCGGCGAGCCGGGCGGCGGGCTGTCGCTCGGGCTGGACGGCATCGCCACCGGCCGGCTGTACAACACGGCGAAGGGCGTCGGGCTGGCCCGTTGGGCGCTGGGCCTGGCGGTCGACTTCGCCACCGAGCGGGAGACGTTCGGCACCCGGCTGTTCGACAACCAGGGCATCTCGTTCCCGCTGGCCGATGCCGCCACCCGGATCCACGCGGCACACCTCATGGGACTGCACGCCGCCGAACTGGTCGACGCCGGGCGTCCCGCCCTGACCGAGGTGGCGATGGCCAAGTTGTTCGCCACGGAGATGGCCACCGATGTCATCGACCGGGCCATGCAGACGCTGGGCGGAATGGGCATCACCACCGAGGTGGGGCTCGCAAAGGCGTGGCAGAGCATGCGGACGGTTCAGATCGCGGACGGCTCTTCGGAGATACTCAAGCGGCTCATCTCACGGCGCCTGGCCAATGGAGAGATGAGCAGATGAGTCGAGGTGACGCTGCCATGACCGAGGAATATCGGGTTCCCGCCATCGAACGGGCCGTACGGGTGCTGCGGCTGCTTGCGGCGCAGGATTCAATGTCGCTGGCGAAAACGGTGGAAGCCACCGGCATGAACAAGAGCACCACCTATTACATCCTGCGCACCCTGCTGGCCGAGAATCTCGTCCAGTACGACGACACCGGTCAGGGCTACCAACTCGGCCCCGCGCTGGTCGAACTCGGTGCCGCCGCGGCCAACCAGATGAACGACGTCAGCATCGCCAAGCGCAGCCTGGCCAAACTGCTGGACCAGATGAACGCCACGATCGTGCTGTACCGGCGGATCAGCCTGACGGAGATCATCCTGGTCGACAAGCTGGAGCGCCCGCACCGGGTACGCATCACCCTGCAGGTCGGCACGCCGGTGCCGATCCAGGGCGGCTCGTTCGGCCGGGTCTTCCTCGCCTACGACCAGCCCTCGCAGGTCAATGCCGCGCTGGCCACCGGGCTCCAACTGTTCACCAGCAAGAGCGTCGCCCGCAAGGAGATCTTCCTGCGCGACCTGGAACGGGTGCGCGAGCAGGGCTTCGCGGTCGACCACGAGGGCTACGCGCTGGGCGTCAGCACCGTCGCTGCGCCGATATTCGGGCCGGACGGGCAGATTCGGCTGGTCGCCGCCGCCGTGGCTTTCACCAGTGAGATGGACGAACAACAATCCGCCTTGTACGGGCGTCTGCTGCGCGAATGCTGCGAGCGGATCACGAAAATGCTCGCCGGTCGCACCGAACTCGTCGGTCAGGACGAGTCCTGGGCCGACCACCAACCTCCGAAGGACAGGGAGTACCGCACATGACGGCTACGGCCTCGGTTTCAACACAGACGCTCCGCGGTCAGGTAGCCGTGGTCACCGGTGGGGCGGGCGGGCTGGGCCTGGCCATCAGCCGGGAACTCGGGATGGCCGGCGCCATTGTGATCGTCGCCGACATCGCCGCCGAACCCGCCGCCCGCAGTGCCGAACAGCTCGCCGCGGATGGCGTCGACGCACATCCGCACGTGCTGGACGTGACGTCCCGGCAGAGCATCGACGCGATGGCCGCCGAGGTGAATGCCCGCCACGGCCGCATCGACATCCTGGTCAACAACGCCGGCTTCCCGGTGGACCGGCCGCTGGTGTCCATGAGTGACGAGGACTGGCACCAGGTGCTCAACGTATGCCTGTACGGCACCTTCGCGTGCAGCCGGGCGGTGGCGCCAGGCATGATCGAGCGCGGCTACGGACGGCTCATCAACATCAGCTCCCGCGCGTACCTGGGCAACCCGGGGCAGGCGAACTACGCGGCGGCCAAGGCCGGCATCGTCGGCCTGACCCGTACGCTGGCCAAGGAGCTCGGCAAGCACAACATCACGGTCAACGCGATCGCCCCCGGCCTGATCGCCACCGAGACCGTCCGCCGGCACCCGAAGTTCGACGCCATCGCGGAACGGGCGCAGCGCGCCAACTCGATCCGCCGCCTCGGCACCCCCGAGGACATCTCCGCCGCCGCGCTGTACCTCGCCTCGCCGGCCGCCTCGTTCGTCACCGGGGACGTGCTGCACGTCACCGGCGGCCGGTTCAGCTGAGGCGGCGGCGATGGACGTCATGCTGAGTGAGGACGAGCGGCTGCTGCGCGACAGCGTGCGCTCGTACCTCGACGCGAAGATCGCACCGATCGTGACCGAACACGAACGCGCGCGCACCTTCCCCTGGCATCGGTTGGCCGAGCTGTACGAGTTCGGGTACGTACGCGGCGTGGTGCCGGAGGCGGACGGCGGCGACGGCGCCAGCCACATGGTGCAGGCCCTGCTGATGCAGGAGGCCGGCCGCTGCTGGGGTTCGCTGCGCACCACCCTCAACGTGCAGAGCATGGTGGCCCGGGTACTGAGCACGGCCGGCACGCCCGAGCAGAAGGAGCGGTTCCTTCGGCCGCTGCTGGCCGGGCAACGGTTCGGCTGGTTCGCGCTCACCGAACCCGACGCGGGTTCCGACGCCGGCGCGCTGCGCACCACCGCCCGGCGCGACGGGGACGACTACGTCATCAACGGGCAGAAGCTCTACATCACCAACGCCCTGGCCGGCGACTTCGGGGTCGTGCTGGCCCGGGTGCCGGACACCGGCGAGGTCAGCGCGTTCCTGGTCGACCGGACGGAGTCGGAGTACCAGGCCCACGACATCCCGCACATGCCGCTGCGGGCCACGACCAGCTGCGAACTGGTCTTCGACCAGACCCGGATTCCGGCGACCAACCTGCTCGGCGAGCTGGGCCGGGGGCTGTCCCTGGCGATGTCCGGCGTCAACCTGGGCCGGTTGAACATGGCCATGGGCGCGGTCGGGCTGGCCCAGGCGTGCCTGGAGTCCTGCGTGGACTTCGCCCGTACCCGGGAACAGTTCGGCCGCCCGATCGCCGGTTTCCAGCTGGTGCAGGAGATGGTGGTGCAGGTCGCCACGCTCACCGAGACCGCCCGGCTGCTGGGCTACCAGGCGGCCCGCACGCTCGACGCCGGGCTGCCGGGCCGGTACGAGTGCTCGATGGCCAAGTACTACTGCGGCGAGGCGGCCGGTCAGGCGGCGACGCTCGCGTTGCAGGTGCACGGCGGGGCCGGGTTGATGGAGGAGTCCCCGGTGGAGCGCTACTTCCGTGACGCACGGGAGGCGACCATCCCCGAGGGCACCAGCCAGATCCAGATCCTGCACCTGGGCAAGCACCTGCTCGGGGTGTCGGCACTGCGATGAACTCAGCACACATCGGAGGAGATGTCATGTCCGGGCCGCTGCAGGGGGTACGGGTCATCGAGGTGGCGGCGCTGGGCCCGGTGCCGTTCGCCGGGATGCTGCTGGCCGACATGGGCGCCGAGGTGATCCGGGTCGACCGGGTGGGCGCCCCCGCGCCGGGTGCGGGAGCGAGCGTCGAGACGGATCCGCGGCACCGGCACCGGCGCACCGTGGCACTGGACCTCAAGCGGTCCGAGGGCGTGGACCTGTTGCTGCGCCTCGTGGAGGGCGCCGACGTGCTGATGGAGGGAATGCGGCCCGGCGTGATGGAGCGGCTGGGCGCCGGCCCGCAACTCTGCCAGGAACGCAGTCCGGGGCTGATCTACGCGCGGATGACCGGCTGGGGGCAGGACGGGCCGCTGGCCCAGCGGGCCGGGCACGACATCAACTACATCGGGATCGCCGGAGCGCTGCACCCGATGGGGCCGGCCGAGCTGCCACCGCCGGTGCCGTTGAACCTGGTCGGCGACTTCGGCGGCGGCGCGATGTACCTGGCCTTCGGCATCGCCTGCGCGCTGCGGGAACGGGAGCGCTCAGGGGTCGGGCAGGTCATCGATGCGGCCATGGTGGACGGTGCGGTCTCGCTGACCGCGATGTTCCACGGGATGCTGGCCGCCGGCACCTGGTCGGACCGGCGGGAGAGCAACGTGCTCGACGGCTCGGCGCACTTCTACCGCACGTACCGCACCGGCGACGGTGGCTTCATGGCGGTCGGCGCGATCGAGCCGCAGTTCTACGCCCAGCTGCTGTCCGGGCTCGGGGTGGCCGCCGCGGACTTCCCGCAGCACGACCGGGAGCGCTGGCCCACGCTGGCCGCCGCGTTCGCCCGGATCTTCGCCACCCGCACCCGGGACGAGTGGACCATGGTGTTCGACGGTACCGACGCCTGTGTCACACCGGTGCTGTCGATGGCCGAGGCCGCCGCTCACCCGCATCTGGCCGCCCGGGGCACGCTGGTGCCGGTCGCGGGTACGCCCCAGCCGGCACCCGCGCCGCGGTTCTCCCGGACCGCGGCGGTGCCGCCGGGCCCGCCGGTCGGGTACGGCCGGCACACCGACGAGCTGCTCACCGGCCTCGGACTGTCCGTGGCAGACATCGAACGGCTGCGCGCCGAGCGGATCGTGGGTTAGCGACATGACGAACGAGGACATCGAGTACGACGAGCGCGACGGCATCGCCACCATCCGGCTCAACCGCCCGGAGGTGGGCAACGCGCTGTCCCGGCGGATGCGGCCCCGGCTGCGCGAGTTGTGGGCGAAGGTACGCGACGACCCATCGGTACGGGTGGTGATCGTCACCGGCACCGGGGACCGGCACTTCTGCACCGGCGCCGACGTCCGCGAGGTTGCCGACGCCGGTACGACCTCGTCCGGGCACGGCACGGTGGCCGAGGACATCGTCTGGTCGCCGTTGCAGAACCAGGTGTGGAAGCCCGTCATCTGCGCCGTGAACGGGTTGGCCGCCGGAGGTGGGCTGCACTTCGTCGCGGACGCCGACGTCGTCGTGGCCGCCGAGCATGCCCAGTTCATGGACACCCATGTCAGCGTCGGGCAGGTCGGTGCGGTGGAGAACATCGGGCTGGCCCGCCGCCTGCCGCTGGGCACGGTGCTGCGGATGACGCTGGCGGGCAGGGGCTTCCGGCTCGACGCGACCCGCGCGTACCAGCTCGGTCTGGTCGACGAACTGGTGCCGGCGGCCGGCCTGATGGACGCCGCGCGGGAGCTGGCCGCGGCCATCGCCGCCAACTCCCCGAGTGCCGTGTCGCGCTCGAAGCAGGCCATCTGGGGTGCCGCCGAGCGGCCACACCAGGAGGCCCTGGAGTACGGCTGGGAACTGGCCCGCCGGCAGTGGACCCACCCCGACTTCATCGAGGGTGCGCGCGCCTTCGTGCAGAAGCGCCCCCCACAGTGGGATGTCGAGGTGCCGGCATGAGGTGGGCCTTCACCGCCGATCAGGAACGCCTGCGCGACGAGGTGCGGGTCTTCCTGGCCGAACACGCGCACAGGCGCGACCCGATGCAGTACTTCCACGGCCGTGGCGGCGCCAGCCGCGAGCTGTACCGCGAGCTCGGCCGGCGCGGCTGGCTACGGCTGGCCTGGCCGCGTGAGTGGGGCGGGCAGGGCGCGCGGCCCTCCACCGAGTTCATCGTCTGGGACGAGCTGGCCTACGCCCGCGCGGTCCGCCCCGACCTGGCCGCCGGGATCGTCGCGAAGACCATCATCGGGCACGGCACCGACGAGCAACGGGCCCGCTTCCTGCCCGGCATCGGCCTCGGCGAGATCAGCTTCGCGTTGGGATACTCGGAGCCGGAAGCCGGATCGGACCTGGCCGGGGTGCGCACCCGGGCGGTACCCGACGGCGACGGGTACCGGGTCACCGGCGAGAAGCGGTGGACCTCCGACGCGCACAACTCCGACTACCTGTGGCTGCTGTGCCGCACCCAGGAAAACGGTCACACCCTGCTGATGCTCGACCTCACCGCGCCCGGGGTGCAGATCCGGCCGATCGACACCATCGACGGGCACCGGCTCAACGAGGTGAGCCTCGACGACGTGTACGTGCCGCAGGAGAACCGGATCGGCGCCGAAGGCGAGGCGTGGCGGCTGATCCGGGCCGCGCTGGCCGTCGAGCGGCATCTGATGGTGCTGCCCGGACGGGTCCGGCGCGACTTCGAGGATCTGCTGCGCTTCTCGGCCGAGCGGGGCTGGTCGGCCGATGCCCGGACCCGCGCCGACATCGCCGACATCGCGCTCGACGTGGCCGAGGTGGAGGTTACGGCCATGAGCACCCTCGCGGCCCTGGAGGCAGGCCACGACGGCGCCGCGCAGGCGGCGAGGGCGAAGCTGCTGGGCAGCAGGACCCTGCAACGCATCGCGCGGCTGCCGTTCGACGTCGGCGATGCCGGGGCCGCCCGCACCGGCACGCCGAGTTTCCTGTGGCACGAGACCTTCATGGAGACCATCGCCGGAGGCACCTCGGAAATCATGCTGGGCGTGCTGGCCCGCGAGGCGCTCGGGCTGGGAGGACGTCGATGACCGGGTACCTGGACGTGCTCGCCGACCACGCGCGGCACGCGCCGAACGCGCCGGCGCTGATCGACCCGGTCGGCGAGTACACCTACGCGGAGCTGTGGACCGCGATCGAGGAGCACGCCGCCGCGCTGCGTGCCCTCGGCGTCGTACCCGGCGACCGGGTGGTCACCGCACTGACGCCCGGCGCCCCGCATCTGGCCGCGTTGTTCGGGGTGATGGCCGCCGGGGCGGTCGCGGTGCCGCTGAACATCCGGCTCGCCCCGCCCGAGGCGTACGCCTTCCTGGCCCCGCTCCGCCCGGCCCAGTTGCTGGCCGCCGAACCCGACGCCGAGCTGGCGGCCCGGCTGGGCTGCGGCCTGGCCACGCTGCCCTCGGCCGGCGCTCCCGGGTCGTTGACCGACCGGATGTCGCTGACCGTCGTGACGCCGGCCCCGTCGTCGCCCGCGTTCCGCGACGAGACGGCCGCGATGATCATCGGTACCGGCGGCACCACCGGCGAACCGAAGGGCGCCACCTGGACCCATGCGGCGCTGTACCAGTACGCCGCGTCCTGCCAGGCGCAGATGGACATCCGGCGCACCGACGTGGAGCTGTACTTCTCCCCGTTCTTTCACATCGCGGTCGCCACGATCGTGTTCTCGACCCTGTTCGCGGGCGGCACCGCCTGGCTGCTGCCGCGCTTCGACGAGGCCGCTGTCCTCGACGCGCTCGCCACCGGCCGGCCCACCCGGCTGTTCGGCGCACCCACCGCACTGCTGCGGCTGCTGGAGCACCCCGGCTTCGGCGCGGAGCACGGTGCCTCGATCCGCCGGGTGCTGTTCGGCTCCACCGCCAGCGTGCCCGCCTTCCCCGGTCGGCTGCGCGCCGCGTTCCCGCGGGCCCAGCTGATCACCGGGTACGGCGCCACCGAGTTCGGCGCGGTGGCCCGGATCCGCTCCTGGGAACAGGAGGACGGCGTCGACCGGGGGCTGGGCCGCCCGGTGCCGGGCGCGTCGATCCGCATCGTCGACGACGCCGGCCACGACGTGCCCCGGGGCAGCGTCGGTGAGGTGCTGGTCCGCGCGCCGTGGCAGATGTCTGGGTACTGGGCGCGGCCGGAACAGACCCGGGCCACGGCGGTCGACGGTGCGATCCGCTCCGGCGACCTCGGCCGGCTCGACGGGGACGGCTTCCTCCACCTGGCCGGCCGCGCCAAAGACATGATCATCTCTGGGGGTGAGAACGTCTTTCCGATCGAGGTGGAGAACGTGATCGCCCGGCATCCGCAGGTGCACCAGGCTGCGGTGTTCGGCGTGGACGACCCGCTGTGGGGCGAACGGGTGGAGGCCGCCGTCGTGCCACACCCCGGCGGCGGCGTGGATCCCGAAGGGCTGCGTGAGCACTGCCGCGCCGAACTGGCCGGGTACAAGGTGCCCCGCCGGTTCCACGTGCTCGACGAGCTGCCGGTGACCCCGGCGATGAAGGTGGACAAACGTGCCCTACGGGAGGTCACCCGTGACGCTTGAGGTGGACTACGGCCAGCAGCCGCGCGAGTTCGCGGAGGCGGTACGCGCGCTGTGCCGGCGCCATGAGGAAGGTTGGCGCCACCTGCCCGGCGACGGGTTTCCCGAGCAGACCTGGCAGGACCTCGCCGACATCGGGTTCCTCGGTCTCGCAGCCGAGGGCACCGAAGTGGCCGGCGAGATCGCCGCCGTCATGGAGGAGCTGGGTGGACTCGGCTGCCCCGGCCCGCTCTGGGAAACCGTCCTGGCGACCCGTGCCGCCGCCGAACCGCCGGCGGACGGCATCGCCACCGTGGGTACCGGCGGCCCGCTGCCCTGGGGACACCGGGCCACCGTGTTCTTCGCACTCACCGACGACGGCCTCTGGGAGTGTGAGCCGGTCGGCGAGGCGGTGCCGACACCGATGCTCACCGGTGAGCTGTGGGCCGAGGTGCCGCTGGCACCCCGCCGGCGCGTCCCCGACGAGTGCGGCGCGCTCGCCCTGGGCGACCTGGCGCTCGCCGCGCAACTCGTCGGAGCCGGTGCCCGGCTGGTTCGGGACGCCGCCGAGTACGTGGCCGGCCGCCACCAGTTCCGCCGGCCGCTGGGCGACTTCCAGGGCGTGGCCTTCCCGCTCGCCGAGGCCGACATCGGACTGGCCGCCGCGCGGGCCCTGACCAGCCGGGCCGCGTCCCGCCTGGCGGACGGCAGTGCGGACGCCGCGTGGGCCGCCCGCGCCGCCGTCCTTTCCGCCGCCCGCGCGGCCCGTACCGCCACATACCACACCTTTCAGGCGTACGGCGCGATGGCGTTCACCGAAGAGGGCGGCGTGGCCTGGTACGGGCGGCGCGTCGCGCAGCTGCGCACCCAGGCGCTGACCCCGTACCGCAGAGCGGCGTGGACCGCCGACGTCTTCGAGAGGAACTCCCCATGACCGACGACGTTGTCGTTCTCGCCACGGCCCGTACCCCGTTCGGCCGCTTCGGCGGCGCCCTTCGTGACCTGCCCCTGCCCGACCTCGGCGTGATCCCGGTGGGTGCCGTGCTGCACCGCGCCGGGCTGACCGGCGCGGACGTCGACGAGTTGGCGTTCGGGGTGAACTTCCCCGGCTCCGAGCGTTCGGTGGCCCGGCAGGTGCTGCTACGGGCCGGCATCCCCGAGGAGAAGGTCGCGTACACCGTCGACCGGGCCTGCTGCTCGTCGCTCGCGGCGATCACGCTGACCAGCCGGGGACTGCGGCTCAACGACACCGCGCTGAGCGTCGCCGGCGGCGTGGAGAACCTGAGCCGGGTGCCGTACTTCGTGCACGCGGCCCGCTTCGGAAACCG
Organism: Micromonospora sp. NPDC020750; assembly: GCF_044334565.1. Lineage (NCBI taxonomy): Bacteria > Bacillati > Actinomycetota > Actinomycetes > Micromonosporales > Micromonosporaceae > Micromonospora > Micromonospora sp. NPDC020750. Next base: position 662,089 of record NZ_JBIRTH010000003.1, on the reverse strand, counting down.
GATCGGCGACATCGTGCTCACCGACCAACTCGTCGTCGCCTGCCCGCACACGGGGGTACCCCGGGCCGTGCAGGCCGGCGTCGAGGCCACCGAGTACGGGGTGGACCGCGCCGAACAGGACGACTGGGCGCTGCGCAGCCAGCAACGGTACGCGGACGCCCTGGCCCGTGGCTGCTTCGCCGACGAGATCGTGCCGGTGGACGTGCCGGACCGGACCGGCCGCCCGGTACGGCTGGCCGCCGACGAGGCGCCGCGGCCCGACACCACAGCACAGCGACTGGCCGCGCTGCCGACGGTCTACGACAGCGCCACGGTGACGGCGGGCAACGCGCCCAACATGAGTACCGGCGCGGTGGCCCTGGTGCTGGCCAGTACGGCGGAGGCGGCGCGGCGCGGCACCACCGGCCTGGCCACCATCGGCGCGTGCACCCAGGTGTCGGGCGATCCGCAGCGCTTGGCGTCGATGCCTGCGCGGGCGGCCCAACGGGCGCTGGCCCGGGCCGGTCTGACCCTCGATGACATCGACCTGATCGAGGTCAACGAGGCGTTCGCGGCGGTGCCTCTGGTCACGACGCTTGCCTTGACGGATGGGGACCGGGGCAGGGCGCTGCGGCTGCGCGAGCGGACGAACGTCAACGGCGGCGCTGTCGCGGTCGGTCACCCCACGGGCGCTACGGGCGGCCGGTTGGTGATGACGATGATCAACGAGCTGCGTCGGCGGGGTGGGGGGAGGGGCCTGGTCGCCATCTGCGGCGGCGTCGGCGAGGCCGAGTCGGTCATCGTCACCGTCCGCTGACTTTCCCGCCTTGCTCAACTCGGGCCACCGCCGGGCGGCGGCGTGCTCCCGCGGGGTCCACGGGAGCACGCCGCCGGGCGGTCAGAGCATCCGGCGGAAGGCGGCCACCGCGTCCTGCTGCATCCGCCGCGACACAGCCGCCTCGGTCACCAGCGCGGAGCCGTGGAAGGTGGCCGGGTACAGGTGCGCCTCGGTCGGCACGCCGGCCTGGGCCAGCCGCTGGGCGTAGTGCATGCCCTCGTCGCGTACCGGATCGAACTGGCAGCTCGAGATGAACGCTGGCGGCAGCCCGGCAAGATCCTCCGCGCGGGCCGGGGCGGCGTACGGCGACACGCTCGGGTCGCCGGGCTTGACGTCGTCCCCGAGGTAGTAGCCCCAGCCCAGCTCGGCGCTGGGGCGATTCCAGATCGGGGTGTCGACGTAGGCGCGCATGGACACGCTGTCGAGCTGGTCATCGAGCACCGGGACGTCGAGGTACTGCATGGCCAACCGCGGGCCGCCGCGGTCGCGGGTCAGCAGGGTGAGGCCGGCGGCGATCCCGCCACCGGCGCTGCGGCCGTAGAGGCCCAGGCGGGTGGGGTCCACGCCGAGTTCGTCGGTGTTGCCGGCCAGCCAGCACAGCACCGCGTAGCAGTCCTCCAGGGCCGCCGGGAAGGGCTCCTCGGGCGCGAGGCGGTAGTCGACGGCGATCACCACGGCCCCGATGCCGGTGGCGAACGCGGCGGCGTCGGCGTGTTCGAGCGCTAGGTCGCCGAGCACGAAGCCGCCGCCGTGCAGGTGCAGGACGGCCGGCGCCGGCGCCGCCGCCGGCTGCGGGGTGTAGATCCGCACCGGGACGGCGGGGGCGCCGGCCGGGCCGGGCGCCGTGCGGTCCAGCACGGTAAGGCCGGTCAGGTCGGGCTGGGGAAGCTGGGCCGCGATGGCCCGCCCGACTTCGCGGGCGGCGGCGGGGTCGCGAAGGTCGAGGATGGGCAGCATCGGGACCCACGGTGCCAGCTCCGCATCAAAGGGATATGTCATGACAACCTCCACGGCCGGGACCGCTCGGAAGGCTGCCGAGCGGCGTTCGTCTTACCGACGAGCGACCGGGCAAGGATCAGACATCCTGGGTGGTACTACTTTCCGTCCTCAATCCGTCAGAGGGTGTTGATCGCGGTCCGGCACCGACCGCTCACGCGGCCGGTACCGGACCCGGTCAGCTCGCCAGCAGCAGCGCGACGCCGGCCAGCGCGCCCAGCGCGGAGAAGCCGGCCCCGATGCCCAGGGCGAGCCGTGGTGACTGCGAGACCCGCCGGGAGTACCTGATGGGGTTCTCGACGAAGTGGAAGGTCAACCAGGCCGGGGCGATCGACAGTGCGATCACCAGCAGTCCGGTGGACATCGACAGTGGTCCCCAGTACGTGGCCGCGATCGCGAGCATCGGCCAGTGCCACAGGTACAGCGAGTACGACAGCCCGCCGATCCAGCGCAGTGGCGCGATCCCGAGCAGAGTCTCCACCCCGCCCCGGGCCGTGGCGCAGCCGGCCGCGATGACCGCCGCGGTGCCTAGTACCGGCAGGGCGGCGGTGTAGCCGGGGAAGTCCATCATCGGGGTGAAGAACAGGCACGTCACCAGCACCGCCGCCAACCCGGCCCAGCCCAGCACGACAGCGACCGGCTTGGGTAGCCGGGCCCAGGCCCCGACCGACATGGCGACGCCAGCGCCGACGGCAAACTCCCAGATCCGGCTGGTGGTCTGGAAGAACGCCGGGGACTGCGCACCGACGGTGGTGGTTACCGACCAGGCCAGCGAGCCGGCGGCCAGCAGGCCCAGCGCCGTCGCCAGCACCGGCTTCAGCCGGGCGCCGGACACCTTGGCCAGCGCCACCGCCAGCAGGATGAGCAACGGCCAGATCAGGTAGTACTGCTCTTCGACGGCAAGCGACCAGAAATGCTGGACGGGGACGGCGGCATCGTCGGGTCGGGGTGCGTGAAGCGCTCGGCCAGCCGCCAGTTCAGCAGGTAGGCCACTGCGGCGACGATGTCGCCGCCGATCTGACCCCACCGGCCACGAGGCACCATCAGGAACACGAACACCGCTGCCGTCAGCAGCACCACGTTGACCGCCGGCAGCAGTCTCTTGGCCCGGCGGGCGTAGAAGTCGATCAGCGCGACCCCGCCGGTCCGGTTCTGTTCGGACAGCAGTTGGGCGGTGATGAGGTAGCCCGAGATGACGAAGAAGACGTCGACGCCGGCGAAGCCGCCGGAGAGCGCCGGCACGCCGGCGTGGAACAGCATCACCATCACCACGGCGACCGCGCGGATTCCCTCGATGTCGCCACGGAACCTGGTGTGCGGCCGGTCGGACGGGCTCGCCTGGCTCGGCTCGCCGACGGCCGGCGGTGGCGCCGGCCGTTCAGGGCCGGCGGGTTGGACGGGCGCTAAATGCGCCGGGTCGGCTGGAGCGGACATCATTCCTCCTGAGGGGCATTCAGACAGCTTGATCTAAATCTAGGAGTATGAGGCTGGCCGCATTCGTGGCCATCTTTAGCAACGAATCGTTCTGTTGTCGAGACGTGCGGCGTCGTGAATGCTGTGACATGTCGTGAATGGGATACATGGCCAGCCCTCGGATCGCAGTGGTGGAGCAGTGTTCCGGGCGTCGACCCGCCAGCCCACAGGGAGGTCGCGGCGCTGTTCGACGTCTCGTCGACGACCGCTTTCTGTGGAAAGCCGAGATAGTTGCGGCAATGGCCGGATACCTAATTTATTCGAGCTAAATGAATGCATTCTGAGAGATGCACCGGAACGCCCGTTGGTGCTCCTTTCCGCCTTCGTCCTTCCGGTCGCCGGTCGCGGTCGACCGTGCCGTCGCGTCGCCCGATCGGGTGAATGCCGGCAGGCCCAGGGTCAGCAGTTGCCGGCTGCCGGTCGACTGGTCCTGAAGGTCGAGCAGCGCGATGCCGTACGGGCCCTGGTGGGCGAACCGAACGCAGGAGAGAGTTTGTAGTCCTGCGGGGGCCACGACGTTGACGATCCCCACGTCAGCTGGGGTTGACCCAATTTGACGATCCGGTCGAAATAGCTACCTTGCCGGAGCCCTGGGCCTTCGCCCGATCCGGAGTGGCGTCCGACTCCACGAAGGACGGCTTGAAGCCGGCGACCCGGCGCCCGGGGCGATCCGCCTCCGGTCCGCCCGGGGAGAGGCGCCCGCCGGTCGGCCGAGACCTCCGTCGGGGCTTCCTGCCTGCTACCTCGCTCCCACGTCACCATCAGCGCCTTCCGGGCGTTGAGAGTGCAAGGCACTTCAGCCGGCTCTTCTAAGTCACTATTAATTACGACAAATGCAAGCCACGCTCCCTAAGTCGAATGGGCGGCCCCAAAGGCGCTGTCGCAGCGTAGCTACAATGCGGCTGGCAACGTCAGGGTCGCACTGGGGAGGGCGCGGATGCTGGGAACTGCGAGGAAAGCCGTGACAACGATGAGCATCTGGCGTAGAAGTCTGTGGCGCTATCGAGTCACCACTGCGGGAATTGCGCTGACTACTTTCGGGGCCGCCACGGCTCTGGACAACCCTCCCACAGCAGTCAGTGTCCTAGCAGCAGTTGTTGGCTGCCTCGTGTCCCTACTGGAAATCCGAGCCAATCGCCGCCGGGCTCGGCTGGTGCGGTTCCAGTCGCGGGACGGCGACAACTACCGCGATTTGTCAAGTCAACTGGCAAGATTGGGGCCCGTCGTAGAAAGCGCACACGACGTCGGCGTGGTAATGACAGAAGAGTGCGCGCGGCTTCGAAGCCAGCCCGTTCGAGCCGAGCTTGAAAGCTCACCGTACCGCCTGCCTCGCGAGCTCAAGATCTGGTCGTTCGACTTCCTTGCGCGTCGGGCCCGGGTTGCTGCAATGTACAACGGTGAAATACTCGGCCTGGCCTCTGATCTGCCTTCCGGCGATAAGGACGTAGTCGTCAAGCTCAGGCCCGGCCGCTATTTCGACTTCTTCTGCAGCAACCTGCTTGCCCCGTTTGACGTGTGGGGAACAGGGCGAAAGTTGCCGCTTCTCCGGGGAAGGGAGCTCATCCTCGATCAGCGTGGGCAACTGATATCCTTCCGCCGCAGCCGACTCGCGAACACGGTCGGCGTCTCCTCCCTGGCCTTCACCACGGACGGTCAACTGATCCTTGTGGCCCAGGCCAAGGACAATGTGGGAAGCCCCGGCCTCATCGCCCCATCCGGATCTGGCGCTCTCGAGCCCCGCGACGTGCCGCAGGATGGAACAGGGCTGACGATCGGAGACATCGCCCTCCGCGGTGCCGAGCGGGAGCTGCGGGAGGAATGTCACGTCAGCTCGGACGAAGTCGAAATCAGTACGATTGTGGGGCACGGCCGGTGGATCAGTCGAGGTGCCATGCCAGAGTTCTGCGCGGTCACCCTTCTTCAACTCACCAGCGACCAGGTGCTCGACCGGGCGATCCGGCTCGTCGAGCGTCCCTACGTCTCCGAGGTACTGGCGGTTGACCTAGCGCCGATGACCAGATGGAATCCGAGAAAACCGCTGACCATGCTGCCCGAAGAGATCAGACGCTCGGCGTCATGGCCCCTGGCCTTCGGCCTGGCCTGCCTGGCTCAGTCCATCAGCGACCAGTCGTGGCCCCTGCGACAGGAGTTGATGAAGCGGCTGGCCCAGGAAACACCTTCCGCATCAGGTGAGTCATCGAGGGGTCCTACCCAGAGGCGGCAACGGCCAGTGCGTGAAGGTGCGTGACCGGGTCGCCCTGGTCGACGGTCGTTCGGTGCAGTTGTCTATTGCCGGTGTGTGCTGGGACCGAAACCCGCCTCACCTGGGGGTCGTGCGGAAGGTCCGCCGGTAGGCCGCCGGCGAGGTACGCATGATACGGCCGAAGTGGTAGCGGAAGGTGACTGGTGAGTCGAAGCCGACCAGGCCCGCGATCCGCTCGACCGGCCAGTCCGAGGTCTCGAGCGGGGCGAGGCTGGCCCGGACCCGCTGGACTGTCAGCCAGCGGATCGGGCTGCTGCCGGTCGCCCGAGCGAAATGTCGCAGGTACGACCGGGAGGACATCCGAGCCCGGGCGGCCAGCGTCTCGACGGTGATCGGCTGCGCCAAATGTCCCAGCGCCCAGTCCATGCTGCGGGCCACCCCGTCGTCGTCCTGGGCGATCGGGCTCACCGGCGCCTCGATGAACTGGGCCTGCCCGCCGTCCCGGTGCGGCGCGGTGACCAGCCTGCGGGCGACAGCGTTCGCGACCGTGCTCCCGTGGTCCCGCCGAACGACATGCACGCAGAGGTCGAGCCCTGCGGCGCTGCCCGCGCTGGTGAGCACGTCCCCGAGGTCGACGTAGAGCACGTCGGCGTCGACCCGCACGGCCGGGTGGCGGCGGCGCAACTCGTCGGCGTACCTCCAATGGGTGGTCGCCCGACGGCCATCGAGCAGGCCCGCGCCGGCCAGGGCGAAGGCGCCCGAACAGATGGACATCAGCCGGGCGCCCCGCCGGTGGGCCAGCCGCAGCGCGGCGACGAGATCCGGTGACGGGTCCACAGTGACATCAGGCACCCCGGGCACGATCACAGTTTCGGCAGCGGCGAACGTGTCCAGCCCGAACGGGGTCTCGAGACTGGCCCCGCCGAGGAGCGGCACCGGCCCGGGTTGCTCGGCGCAGACGGTGAGGTCGTACCAGGGCCGGTCGAGCTCGGGCCGGGGCAGCCCGAACACCTCAGTGACGATGCCGGTTTCGAACACCGACATGCCGGGATAGGCCAGCACCGAGACCGTTCGTCGAACTTCGGGCGGCACGGTCATGGCGGGATCTTAGCGAAGCATGGCATCAGCGCCACTGTCGGCGGCCCCCCGCCGGCCGGCAGGCTGCTGGGCATGTCGAGAGCCTTTTCCACGCCGGCCGCCCCGCCCGCGATCGCCACCGCCCACTTCGCCGCCCGGCTCTCCGTCGAGACCGACGTCAGCGACGTGCACGCCGACCTGGAGTCCGGGGCCGACATGCTGGTGGTGGACAGCAGGAACGAGAGGGCCTGGCGTCAGGGACACCTGCCCGGCGCGCTGCACCTGCCCACCGCCGACATCGCCGGCCGCGCTTCGGCGCTCATCCCCGCCGGACGCCGGGTCGTCACCTACTGCTGGGGCCCGGGGTGCAACGGCGCCACCCGGGCCGCCCTGGAGTTGGCCCAACTGGGCTTTCCGGTCAAGGAAATGATCGGCGGGTACGAGTACTGGGTCCGGGAGGGCTTCCCGGTGCTGACCCCGGACGGCCTGCTCCGACGGCCGGCGGACGACCTAACCGCGCCCATCGGGGACGGGGCCTGCGGCTGTTGAGTTCGCCCGAGCGGTAGGTAATCACTCCTCGACGCCTCGCTCGCTGGCGGTGAAGACATCCATCCGACCGGTGATCGGCGCGTGCACCTTCGGCTTGGCTATTGCCGGGTCAGCCCCACGATGGCGGCGAGGCGGGCGACGTCGGCGGGAGTGGGGCCGGCGCGGAGCACGGCGGTGAGCGCGGTGCGGGCGGCGGGGCGGAGGCGGGTCTCGGCGGGGGCGATGCGGTCGGCGGTGACGAGGGCGCGGCCGGCGGCGTGGTGGTCACCAAGGTCGAGGTGGGCGCGGGTGATATCGATGAGGTGGGCGGCCCGGTGTTCGGCGGGGAGCCGGTGCCAGGCGTCGTCGGAGGTGGCCCGCCGGTGGGCGGTTACGGCCCGGTGGTGGTCGCCGAGGCGCATGGCGGTCAGGGCGCGGGCGAGTTCGACGGTAACGGGGCCGAACCCGATGCCGTCGTGGTCGCCATGGTGCCGCTCGCCGTGGGCGGTGGCGAGGTGGGCCGCCCGCTCGGTGAACTCGGCAGTGGCGGCGGCCCCGCACGCGGCGGCGGCGAGAGCGGCCTCGGTCAGCAGGGTCCCCTTCAGCGCGGGCTCCTCCGGCAGGAAGGCGCGGGCGGGTGCCAGGTCGAGCCGCTGTGCGGCGGTGGCGGCGGCGGCCATCGCCAGCCGCCCCCGCCGCAGCGCCCGGAGCGCCTGGGCGAGGGAGACCGCCGCGAGGGCGGCGCGGCGTGGATCACCGGCGGCGGCGGTCATGGCCCGGTCGGCCGCCAGCCAGGCCAGGTCGGCCTCGCCGAGCTTGGCCAGCACCTGGGCGGCGAGCCGGTACACCCGCACCGGCAGGTCGGCGGCGGCCGGGTCGTCCGTCTGGACGTGGTAGGCCCGGCGGCTGTCGCCGAGCAGGTCGGGCAGCATCCGCAACACCTGGGCGTGGTGGCCGTTGCGGTACGCCGTCCAGGCGTACCCGACCTGGCCGTCAAGCTGCGGCAGCGACGACGCCGGTTGGCCGTCGCTGCCGAGCCGGGGTACGTCGTAGCGCGCCAACGCCTCGCGCACCCGCTCCACGGCGCTGCCGGTGTCGGCGGCCGGTCCCCGCTGGACCTTGCCGGCGAGCAGGACGGTCGGGGCGACGCCGAGGGCCGCGGCGACCGTCTGGATCATCGAAAGCCGATCGAGGGTACGGACGCCGCGCTCGACCTTGTCCACCCAGCTCTTGGACTTGCCGATCCGGTCGGCGAAGACCTGCTGATTCATGCCCCGGTTGACCCGCAGTTCCGCCACCCGCCGCCCGATCGGCAACTCGTTGCCGGTGCGCCGGACAGGCCGGGTCATCGCTCCTGCTCCGTTGGCGGCTGCATGGCCAACGTGGACTCCTCGCAGCGCGGACACCACCGGGACTTGACCCGGAACGCGAGCAGCCCGAGCAGGAAGCCCGGCACCAGCCCCCCGAACACGACCGACACGACTTCGGAGATCACGAACACCCTCGCTTTCGACGGGTCAAAGGTCCGGACGTGTTGGCACGCCACCGCCGACCACCATGGCCGCACCGGAATGCCGCCCATTTCGGTGCGTTCAGTTGACCTCCCCGAAGCTGTGGTGGAAGTAGGTGCGCGTGGTGCCTATCGGTGCGCATCAGTGCCGTACCCACCTGCCTACGACCGCCTCCGATACTGTCCGTGTGTGGGCCGCTACGAGTGAGGGGGTCGGAAGGGTGGCATTCAGCGGAGAGGCGATCGCCCGCTTGCTGGCCGAGGTTGGCTGGCAGCCGGAGCATCTCGCTCGACGCCTCAACGAGTGCGCCGAACGGCACGGGCGCACAGAACGGCTGCACCCCAAGACGCCGTACAAGTGGAAGAAGGGCGATCTGCCCCGCAGTCCGTGGCCATCGCTGACCGCAGCACTGTTGTCCGAGCAGTTGCAGCGGACAATCAGTCTCGACGAACTGGGCTGGCCAAACGAGGGATTCGAGGCCGCGCCCGCCTCCGTCGGTCTGGATCTGCCCTGGTCCTCAGGCGGGGCCTTGCGGGCGGCCGAGGTGGTGAACGAATCTGAGGGGATGATGCACCGACGGATGTTCCTCACTCTGCTCGGTTCTGCACTGACGTCACCGGCGCACGAGTGGATGATCGCCCAACCGCCGCAGGACATCGCGTCGACCATCGGCCGTCCCCTGTCCGGCGAGGTCGTCGACCACCTGGACGCGGTGACAGCCAGCCTGCGACGCATGGACGACCACCTCGGGAGCGGCCAAACCCTGGGGCTGGTCCGCGAACACCTGAGCACGGTGGTCGGGGTGCTGCGAGAGCGCAGCTACACCGACACCGTCGGTCGACGCCTCCATGCCACCGCCGGTGAGCTGTTGCGCCTCGCCGGCTGGCTCTCCTTCGACGACGGCCACCACACCCGGGCGCAACGGTTCTGGATCGCCGGGCTCTACCAGGCCAACGCGGCCGGCGATCGCGGACTCGGGGCGAACATCCTCGGCTTCATGTCCTGCCAGGCCAAGGACCTCGGCCAGCTTCGGCAAGCCGTGACCCTTGCTGAGACTGCGCGAGCCAGCTACCCCGCTACGAGCCCGAAGGTGACGGCGATCCTCGACCTACGGGCCGCCGAGGCGTACGCCAACAACGGGTCGGTGACCGACACCCGCCGCGCGCTCGACAACGCATTCGGCCGGTTCACCGACAGCCCGCCGGAGCACGGCGACCCCGACTGGTCCTACTGGGTCAACGAGGCGCAGGCTCACGCCCAGGCCGGCTACTGCTTCGTCAAGCTCGAAGACTGGCCACGCGCCCGCGATCACCTGCGGACAGCGCTGCGGCTACAGGGCGACGAGTGCTCCCGCGAGGGTGCACTGCGCAACGCCCTGCTCGCCACCACCTACGTCCAGCAGGAGCACCCCGAGTTGGACAAGGCGCTCGCCCTCGGCGACCAGGCGGTACAGACCCTGACCGGACAGGTCACCTCCGCCAGATGCATCAAGCACGTCCGTAACCTGTTCGGTGCGTTGACGCCGTACCGGCGGACACCCGCCGTCCGCCGATTTTGTCAGGACGCAAGAGACCTCATCGCCACCTAAGACGCAGCAGGGATGATTCAACCGAGTTCGTTTGACCGCCAGCATCTGTCTGATGAGTTCGCTGCCTGCTCAGCCGATGGCCACGATCTGGCGCGACGGCCAGCGGCATCAAGACGCAAGGCGCCGTGCCTGAGCTGAGCGATGCTTACCGTCGGACGTCTCCGATGCGTCTCTGCGGAACCAAGATCAAGGATGCATTCGGCCGCCGTAGTAGCGCCGCGCACGCACCGGTCCGTAGCGGTGACCCGGGTCACCACTGGAAGTTCGATATGAGCAGCCCGACACCCACGAGCGCCAGGGCGACGGCGGAGTACTTGAACCATCGAGCCTTGCGGCGGTCGCGCCGACCTACCGAAGTCGCGACGCCGAAGCGGAGGTACCCGGCGACGATGAACGCGAGGTACGCGAGGACGGCGCGGGTGGTCTCCACGGTCCTGATCGTACCTTCGGGGCCCGGCGGCCCGGCGGTCCACAATCCTGATGCATCGACGCGCAGGAGCGGTCCCGATGCCGTTGTCCGGCAGTGGATGCCAGCGGTCGGCGAACCGGCGCGGAGCAGTTCGCGCCGGCGGGTGGCGGACGACAGCCCTGTTCCCATCGACGCCGATCTCTGGTGTGAGCGGCCCACACATGGTAGGAATTTGCCAAGTCTGGCGTTGTTCGCGAAGGATTTCACCCAGGGAGAGGCCTCGATGAGGATACGAAGGATCATGGCCGGCCTCACGGCCGCCATCGTCGCTCCGGCGGTGGCGGCCACCCCGACCTGGGCGGCCCCCACGGACGAACAGATCGTCAGCTACCGCGGCTACCAGGTGCAGGTGCCGGCGGACTGGCAGGTCGTCGACCTGTCCACCGACCCGCACGCATGCGTCCGGTTCGACCGACTCACGGTCTACCTCGGTCATCCGAGCGCCGAGCCCTGGTGCCCCACCGGGCTGGTCGGGCGCACGGCAGGCCTGATCATCGAGCCGATCGACGCCGTCACCGCCGAGCGCCTCACGGCGGACACCGCCGTCACGGCCGGCGGCCGGGCGGCCGTGGACACCCTGGTGTCCCGCGACGGGACGGCCCAGGTCGCGGTGCGCGACGCGGGCGTACTCGTCACGGCCGTCCACACACCGCAGACCGAGCCGGCGGTCCGCCGGATCCTGGCCGCCGCCAAGCTCGGCGCGGGCGCCAAGCCGGTATCTCTGGACGCCGTCCGCGCGGCCTCGACGCCTGCCACGGTGGCACCGGCGGCGGCGCCCGGCCCACAGCCGGGCACCTACACCGGGAAGGGCTTCGACACGTGCACCGCCCCGTCGCAATCGACGATGGACACGTGGCGCAACAGCTCGCCCTACCGTGCTGTCGGCATCTACATCAGCGGCGCGAGCCGATCCTGCACCCAGGCCAACCTGACCGCGACCTGGGTCGCCAACCAGGCCGCCAAGGGCTGGCACCTCATCCCCATCGAGCTCGACCGCCAGGCGCCGTGCGGCACCCGCCTGCCGAAGATGTCGTACGACCCCGCCACGGCGCGGTCCGAGGGTGCGACCCGGGCGACCAGCGCGGTGAACGCGGCCAAGGCGCTGGGCATCCCCGCCGGCAGCGCGATCTACAACGACATCGAGCAGTACCCGTCGGGTGAGTCGTGCAAGGCGGCCGTGCTCTCGTACCTCTCCGGCTGGACCGAACGCCTGCACACGCTCGGCTACCTCTCGGGCATGTACTCCAGCGGTTCCTCCGGCGTCCGGGACCTGTGCAACGCCTACAACGACACCCGGTACACCCGCGTCGACCATCTCTTCCTCGGCTGGTGGAACGGCGTGGCGAACACCGACGCCGGCGACTACTGCCCGGACGCGTACTACAGCAACCACCAGCGCATCCACCAGTACACCGGCGACACCAGCGAGACCTGGGGCGGCGTAACGATCTACATCGACCGCGACTATCTCGACGTCTCGACCGGAACCACGGAGCCGCCGCAGGGGTTCACCGTCACGGTCGACAACACCACCACGGGCCGGTTCACCGCGAGCGCGAACTGGAGCACCTCGGCCTATTCCAGCCAGCGGTTCGGCACCGACTACCGGTTCGCCACCCCGACCCCCGCCAGCGATGCCGCCTGGTTCGCAGCGGACCTCCCGGCGACCGGCAGCTACGAGGTCTCGGTCTGGTACCCGGCCGACCCGGGCTACAACGACTCGACCCCGTACGTCGTCGCCACCACCAGCGGCAGCCAGACGGTGAAGGTGAACCAGCGTCTCAACGGGGGACGATGGGTGTCACTCGGCGTGTTCACGCTGGCCGCAGGCGCAGGCAACAAGGTGGGAGTGAGCCGGTGGACCAGTGGCACCGGCTATGTCATCGCCGACGCGGTCCGCATCACCCGCGCCTGACCGACGGCATGAACGAGCGGCTGTGACGCGGCAGCCGATGGCCCGGGGCGATGACGTCGACCCGGGCCATCGGCGCCCGTCCGCCGGGCCGGCATGAAGGTGGGCCCAGCTCAGCCCCGGGATCGGGCTGGGCCCGGTTCGGCGGTGCGGCGGTGCGGCGGTTCGCCGGCGAGGCCTACCCGTGCGATTCGGCGCCGGCCACTGACACGACGAGGTCCAGGTCGCGCATGACCTCGGAGAACGCCACGGACGGCACCTCCGCGAGGGGGACCGCCGAGCCGGCCGCGAGGAAGCGCAGTTCGCCGACGACCACGTCGCCCCCACCGAAGTAGCCGGACAGTTCGCAGGTCAGCGCGGCGGTGAGCCCGGCGGTCACCGGGCGGGTCGCCTGGTGCGCGTCGTACCGGTCGTGGGTCGACCAGCCGCGTCCGGACAGCAACTGGCCGGCCACCCCGCCGTCGACGGTGTGCCCGGCGAACCGTCTCGACACGTCGACGGCGTCGCGCTCGGCCGGCGTCAACAGGTACAACTCGCGGAACGCCTGCTTCACGGGCTGCCGGATCCCCAGCCGGACAATTTCCGCCTGCCAGTGGTCGAGCAGGCGTCGCTCGTGCAGCAGGAAGGGGTGCGCCGCGATGACCGGACCGTCGAGGTCGATCTGGTCGAGCAGGCCCACGGCGCCCGTCCGGTCCTGCCAGATCAACGCGGGCAGCATCGCCTGCCCGGCCGGCAGCCGCCGCAGGCGGAGCAGCTCCTCGGGGGCGAGGGTGCCCCCGGTGGCCACCAACCGCTCGATCAGCCCGCCGCGCATCCGGCGGGCCTGGTCGCGCAGCCGCTCCTGGTGTTCGCGCGCGTGGGCGTACCGCGGGTCGGCGCGGACCGTGGCCGGCACCGACTTCAGCGCCCGGCCGGCCCTGCTGACCGTGAGAACCGGGTCGGCGTCGGCGAGCCGTACCCCGACGGTGTAGTCACCGATGTGCCAGTCGCCCGGGGTCTCGGTGACGACGCGCGCCTCGCAGTCCCACTCCAGGCGGTCCGCGTCGGGGAGGCCCGCCACCTGGGCCAGGTGGTCGAGCGCGACCGCGACCGCGGCGGCGTGGCTGTGCCGGCGGTTGGGGCCGAGCTTCGGGCCCCGCTTCGCCACCTCGCGCAGAGCCAGACAACGATCGAGTACGGTCTCGCCGTCGGCCAGCGGCAGCAGGCCGAACGCGGCGATGCCGGACAGCGCGTTGCGCTTGACCCGTTTCTCGACGGCCGCCCGGTTCCAGCCCAGCGCGGCGGCGATCACCTCGCTCGGGCAGAGCTTCAACAGCCGGCGGGCGCCGTCGTCACCGGCCCGCCGCACCGCGGCCAGGATGCCGGCCCGGTCCTGCCGCCCCGCCTCCGTCGCGGCGGTCGCCAGCACCAGCCGCAGCAGCGGCTCCGCGCCCGGCAACCCGAGCACCGGCAGCAGCACCTCCGCGTCACCGGCCGGCAGCCGTAGCTCGAAGGCGTACCGCCGCTGCTCGACGGGGCGGTCGCGCAGGTGGTCCACCAGGGCGGACCGCTCGTCGTCGGTCAGCTCGGCGGGGCCGAAGCGGTCGGCCATCCGGCGGTCGCGCGGCCGGTCCAGGGCCCGGAGCATGAACCGCAGGCCGCACGGCACCAGCACCTCGGGCAGCTCGTCCCAGTCGGGCTCGGCCGGCGAGGTCAGCCGCCAGGCCAGCGCGTCGAAGTAATCCCGGACGACCGGGGCGCAGCCGGCCGGCGCCGTAGCCGTGGCGCCCTCCGCCGGTGAGCCCCCGCCGATGGCCCTGCCCAGGTACGCGTCGTCGGCGAAGGCCTTCTCGACGACCTCGACGTCGAGCGCGCCCGCCGCGTGCAGGGCGTCCAGGATCCGCACCACGGTCTCGCGGGCCGCGCGGCCCAGCGGGGTGAGCACCAGCAGCCGCAGCAGGCGCACGTCGCCGGCGGCGACCGCCCGCTCGGCCAACGGTTCGAGCGGCGGCTTTCGCCAGCCCACCCGGTCCACGGCGGACGCCAGCATCGCCGCACGGCGGGCGGTGGGCCACGGGGCGTCCAGCACCTCCACCGGATCGTCCGGGTTCCGCACCGGGAACGCCTCGTCGTACACCTCGTCGAGCGCGGCGCTGATGTCCGCCATGTTCCCGCCGAGATGCCCGCCGGTGCGTTCGATGCTGTCGCCGGTCACCAGCCGCCGCCGGACCCGGTCGGCGAGATCCCGTAGCCCCGCCGGGTCGCCGGCCTTCGCCAGGCCCCTGGCCCGGTCGACCAGATGCCACAGCGCGTCCCGCTCCTCGCGGACCGCGTCGGCGTACATGTCGGGCACGTCAACCACGGCTCACCCGCCGGGCAGGGCGGTCAGCCGCAGGAAGGGTTTCGAGCCCCGCCTCGGCTGCCGACCGGGCCCGCAGGCTCAGCGAGTCGACGCGCTCGGTGAGTTCGCGTACGGCCGTCTCGTCGTCGCCGTCCACGGCCGTGATGCCGTCGAGCAGCGCGGCGTACTCGGACGTCAGCTTCAGGTAACTCCGGCGGAACTGCCGGTTGGCGCGGCCGCGCCGGCCGTTCGCCAGGGCGTACTGCTGGTCGAGGTCGATGATCTGCTGGGCCAGGACGGCGACGGCGGCGCTGAGCGCCCTCCGGTCGTCCGCGCGTTCGTCGCGGCGGCTGTGGTGGGTAGCCGCGAGCCGGCCCGCCCGCCGGCCTCCGGCGTAGAGCGCCATCGCCGCGGCGATGACGCCCGCGATCGCCGCGGCCGCCAGCAGGTACCGGGGCAGGGAGGGGCTGATCGTGCGGGCCCCGTCGGGAACGGTGCCGCTCTTCACCAGCAGGTCGTAGTTGACGGTGACGACCTTCAGCGCCTCCAGGGGACGGTCGACGAAGGTGTCGATGCCCCGGCCGACGGTCATCTCGGCGGCGGCGGCCCGGCCGAAGTTCTCCTTCTTGCGCCCGGGCAGCAGCGCGCAGCCGTAGGTGTCGTAGTCGTCGCCGTCACGGCTCATCACCAGCACGACCGTCCCGTCGGCGGCGCGCTTGACCTGGTGGCAGGCGTCCCGCAGGTTCGCGCCCGGTTCGAGCAGCAGCACGACCAGCCTGCGGTTGCCGATGACTCGTTCCGCGGCGGCCCGGTCCAGGTCGACGCCGGGCGCGACGTACACCGACGAGGTGCGGACCTGCCGGGCCACCGGGCCGTCCAACGCCCCGCCACTCCACAACGCCCAGCCGGCCAGGACCGCGCAGGCCAGCACCGCGCGGCCGAAGGACGTGCCGAACAGGTCGCCGAGCCAGCGGCGTACGGTCGGTTTCACGACAACCTGCCCCGGAGGTAGAGGTCCGGTCGGTAGCTGGGGATGCCCAGCGTGCGCGCGGCGTCGTCCAACTCGTCCGCCGCGTCGTTCAGCAACGTCCGGACGTGCCGGTCCGGCAGGTTCGCACCCAGCGACTCGCGGGCCGCCTGCAGCCGGACGATGCCCCGGGTCAGCGCCGGGTCGCTGCGGGCGTCGGTCAGCAGGGACATCTCGACGGCGAGGGCGGTCAGACCGGCCAACCGGGCCGGCACGTCGCCCCGGCGTGGGTCGCCCCGCCGGCCGTCCCGGCCGTCTTCGAAGCGACGCAGCGACCGGATCGACAGGGTCAGGAACGCCGCCACGCAGCCCGCGAACACCCACGGCAGCGCCGGCAGTGCCACCCGCAGCGGGTCGATCGGACGATACGGCAGGGGCCGGTCGAACAGGCCCGCGTAGCGAACGTCGGTGACCCGGTTCAGGTAGACCGCCAACACGTTGTACTGCGGGTAGTCGTACCGGCTGAGCCGGCCGCCGAACTGACCGTAGAAGCTCGCCCCGGCCAGCTCGGCGAAGTCCTCCTGCCCCGGGCCGTGGTACTCGATCCAGAGGCCGTACATCACCACGATCGGGGTGCCCGGAAAGAGCCTGGTCAGCGCCGGACCGTACTGGGGCGCCGGCGCGCCGTCGCGCTGCGGGGGGAGCGCGACGAAGAGGACGCCGTCCGGGAAGGCGTTCTCGGCGTTGACGGCGGGAACCTTGGTGAGCGTGGCCCCCGGCGCGCGGTGCAGCCCGGTCGCCCGCAGGTCGGCGGTGACCACGGCCAGCTCCCGGGCGCTCGGCTCCCGCCAGCGCAGCTCGTCGCCGTCGGGCGGGGTGGGCTGGTCCTCCAGCTTCGCGATGAGCGTCAGCAGCGGCCCTGTCACGTCGCCGGCGGCGAACTGGCCGCGCCAGCCGGGCAGGTCGTCGGGGACGGCCTGATAGAGGCCCCCGCTCACCTCGGTGCCGACCACCCGGACGGTCGCGTTCTTCACGCCCTTCACCCGGAGGCGTTCGTCCTCGTCCAGCCCGGGCGGGGCGACCAGGATGCGGACGTCCCGGTTCCCGATGATCTCCCGTACCCGCTGCTCGTTCCACCGTGCGGTCGAACCGGGCAGCCGCACCACGGGGGCGGCGGCCACCAGCGCGGTCATCTCGTCCTCCGAGGGCACGCTCGCGTCGCTCAGCTCGCCGGCCGAGCCCTCCTCGACCCCCTGGGAGGACGACGGCGACCTGCCGTAGCTGACGTCGATGCTCTGCCGCTGGGCGAGCAGGAAGACGACCAGGACGACCACGGCGATGCCGAGGAACGCCCAGCGCAGCAGCTCGCGACGGTCCTGGCCCAAGCGGCGGATCACGCGTGCTCCCGCCACAGCCGGTCGGCCTGCCGGGCGTGCTCGGCCGCCGTCCGCGCCGCCGCCGGCCCGCCCCGGCCGGCGGCGATCAGCTCGGCGCGGGCGAGCAACTGCTCGGCCTCGGGCACCCGGGTCCCGGCCGCGTCCCGGCTGACGGCCGCGCTGTCGATCTGTGCGCGGGCGGTGGACCAGGCGGTACGGCGTGCCTGCTCCCGGGCCCGCCACCGGGGCAGCACGGTCGTCGCGAAGCCCGCACCCACCAGCAGCAGGCCGCCGGCCAGCCAGATCGGGAGGGTGTGTGACATGCGCTCCAGCCTTGTGCCGAGGGGTCGGGTCCGTCGCCGCGAGGGGCGGGGTGCCGCCCGAGTCTCGCCGATCGAGTCAAACCGCTGCACACGGCCCTCCACCTGAGCGGACGCGGCGGCGGCGCGGCTGTCAGCACCCGGCAGTTCCGGAGGCGGGCCTCATCTCCGAACCTTGGACAGTTTCCGTCCGCTGGTGACGGAAACTGTCCAAGGTCGCAGTTCATCGGGGTGGGGGCTTGTTCGTTGTGCGGGTCGGCAGGGGGAGGATCCTGTCGTGCATACCTCGACGCGTACACGTGCTCTGCTCGGTGGGTTGGTCCTCGCGGTGGCGACGGTCGCGGTCTGGTGGGCCTGGATCGGCTGGGACACGGAGTACACGGTCGACCCGGTGACCGACTCGGTCAGCGGCCCGTACGACGTGTGGCAGGTCGTCGGGTGTGTCCTGTCCCTGGCGGTGGTCGCGGCCGTCGGCGGTTGGGTGCTCAGCCCCTGGCTGGTGGCGCCGGTGATGACGGTGGCCTTCACCGTCGCCTGGGCGTGGCGGGCGGCGACGAGCGACGACTCGGGCCTGTGGGCGGTCGGCGCGGTCCTGGTCCTGCTCGGAATGGCGGCCGGTACCACCGCGGTCAGCGCGGGCGTCCGTTTGTTCCGCCGGCACCGCCCCGTCGTGAGCTGATCCTGTCCCAGCCGCGCCGCCTGTCCGACGCCGCCCGGCGCATCCGTTGCGCCGTCGCCCGCCCGCGGGGCGGTGCCCGCGCCGATGGCTCGGTAGGGTGCCCGACCATGCGTGGTGGGGCCGGTGCGGGATGGTGGGCGGCGATCCCGCCGCGCCGGGTCAGCCACCTCACGGGCGTCGACCCCGAGCTGTTCCGGCTGGCCCTCGACCCGCTGCCGCCGTCCGCGCCGGCCGTGCTCGCGTACCGCCCGGGGCGTGGCATCACCCTCGACGGCCTGGTCACCGCCGTGCTCGACGAGTTGGAGGGCGCGGCCAGGGCATTGCTTCCGCGCTGGCTGCCCGGTGCGGACCGGCTCGACGGTGCTGGTCCGCTCGGCCGGGCGGCCGTCCGAGGGCTTGCCGCCCGGGTAGCCGCTCGATCCGACCACTTCGGGCCGTTCCTCGCCGACCTGGCCGAGCGGGCCCGGCACGACCTGGCGGAGCGGGCCCGGCACGACCTGGCGGAGCGGGCCCGGCACGACCTGGGCGCGGCGGGCGACGCCGGTCGGGCTCGTCACCGCTCGCGTTTCCCCGCCGAGGTGCGGGCCGCCGGCCTCACCCGGGTGCTCGCTGACGCGTACGACCGGGAGTCCTGCGTGCTGGTGGCCGAGTCGCCGCAGGGGGCCGGGCCGGAGGACGAGCGGGCGCTCGTGGCGGCGGCCGAGTGGCTGGTCCAGCACGGCCGGTGCGCGGTGTGGCTGGTCGGCCCGCTCCCGCACGGAGCCGACCGGGTCCGACCGGTGCCGCTCCGGCTCCCGATACACCTCGCCGAGCTGACCGGGGGCATCGGTCGGGTTTCCGACAGCCCCGCCGGCCCGAATATGGTGGGCCTGGCGTACCCGCCGCTGGCCGGGGCGCCCCGGCCGGACAGCGCCGCCGAACAGGCCCTGGAGCGTGCCCTCGCCCCGCACGACTGGGCCCGCGGCCGGCGGTGGAACCACACCTACGAATGGCATCCACTGGGTCGGCCGTACCGCCTGGATCTGCTCTGGACGGTCGAAGGGCTTGCGGTCGAGGTGGACGGCCCGGAGCATCGGGGAGCCATTATGTTCGCCGACGACCGGCGGCGCGACGTACAGCTCCAGCTTCTGGGGCTCGACGTGCTCCGGTTCACCAACGAACAGGTGCTGACCGACGTCCAGGCCGTCATCCGGAGCATCCGGGACCTGCTGGCCCGACGACGCGCGGCCGGCGCGCACCCATGACAGGAAAAAGAGGCACCATGTCGAGCAGCACCGCGGACCTGCCGAGCCTGACCCCCAACCAGATTCAAGCGCTCGTCGTGCTGATGGTGGAGGCCCGGAAGCTGACCAATGCCGAGCTGCGGGACCTGGCCGGGTTCGCGCTCACCGGCAAGGACAACAAGAAGCTGGTGGAGCTGGGCCTGGTCGAGACCGACCGCAGCCGCCGCATGCTCTCGCACGAGCTGACGGATGAGGGCTGGCGGGTGATGCGCCAACTGCACACCGGCGCCCCGCCCCGGGCGGGCGGCTCGGCCAGCCGCTCCCTGTTCACCCTGCTGGGAAACCTGCATCGGGGGCTGGACCGGCTGCGGACCAGCCACGCCGACTTCTTCAAGCAGACCGCCGCCGACCCGGCCGGGCCGCCTTCGGCCGCCGATGTCGCGCCGGTGACCGCCGAGGTCGCGCCCCCGGCCGCCCCCACCGCCCCCACCGCCGGCGGGGACGTCGCGGAGCTGGTCCGGGCCGCGTACCGGGAGCTGGCCGCGACGCCCGGCGCCTGGGTCGGCCTCGCCGACCTGCGCGACCACCTCGACAACACCGACCGCGCGGCGGTGGACGCCGCGCTGCGGGCGCTGGTCCGGCAGGACGGCGTACGGATCATCCCGGTCGCCAACAGCAAGTCGCTGACCGCGCGGGACCGGGCGGCGGCGGTACGCATCGGGGACGAGGACAACCACGCGCTGTCGATCGGGGCGGCATGATTCCTGACGACGAGCGCGCCGCGCTGGAGGCGTTGACCTTCCACCCGGCGGTCACCCCCGACGACGTGTGGCGGCCCTCCCCGTACGACGTGCCCGAGCTGCACGAGCGGGTGGTCGCCGAGATCCTGCGCGGGGTGGCCCGGGCCCGCACCGACGACACCAGCCGACCCCTCGGGGTGGCCATGCAGGGGCGGGCCGGCTCCGGCAAGACCCATCTGCTCGGCGCGGTCCGGGAGCGCATCCAGCAGGACGGCGGCTACTTCTTCCTGGTCAACATGGTCAGCGGCCGGACCTTCTGGTCGAGCGTCGCGCTGGCGATGGTCGAGGGGATGGGTCGGGAGTCGGGCGGCTGGGACACGCAGCTGCGCAAGTTCCTGCGCCGGCTCACCTCGCAGCTCGGCCTCCCCGCCGAGGTCCGGGACGCGGTGTCCGGTGCCGAGCCGCTCACCCGCGAGCACCTGGACACCTTCGTCCGGGCCCTGCGCACCTTCCACCGCGAGGTGGGCCGGGACTGCCAGGACACCGCCCGGGCCCTTGTGCTGCACGGCTCCCGCGAGTTCGACGACCAGGACGTCGGCTACGCCCACCTGATCAGTGAGCCCGGCGACCCGGCGCGCCGGGCGGAGTGGGGGCTCACCCACGGCGTACGCCTTCCGCAGCAGGTCGTCCAGGACATCTCCCGGCTGATGGCGCTGACGCTGGACCCGACGGTGATCGCCGTCGACCAGCTCGACACGCTTTTCGCCCAGACCAGCACGTCCATGTTCGACCCGCGCGCGGAGCTGGACGACGCCCACGCGACCGCGTTCGGGCCGATCGCCGACGGCCTGCTGACCCTGCGCGACGTCACCCGCCGGACGCTGCTCGTGGTGTCCTGCCTGCCGGACACCTGGGAGCTGCTGACCCGCAGCGCGCCGACCTCCGTGGCGGACCGGTTCCGGGTGTCCCTGCTGCCCGACCGGATCCCGACGCCGCAGATCGGGCGGGCGATCGTGGCGAAGCGGCTCGCCGCCGTGTTCACCGAGCGGCGGTTCTTCCCGCCCCATCCGACGTGGCCGGTCAGCCCCGACGCCTTCGCCGACGCCCCGAACCTCACCCCGCGGGCCCTGCTGCGCCGGGTGGACCGGCACGTCGCCCGGTGCCGCGACGCCGACGAGGTGACCCTGCTCGACCGGCTCGTCGGCGGCGGGGACTCTCCGGTCGTCCCGCTGCTGGGGCCGGCCGGGACGGCGGACCTGCGCCCGTTGGACGAGCGGTTCGCCCGGCTGGTGGCGGCGGCCGAGGTCGGGCCCGCGCTGGAGCACCGCACGGAGGACGAGCACCTGCCGCCGCTGCTCGCC
Source organism: Micromonospora sp. NPDC020750 (assembly GCF_044334565.1). Lineage (NCBI taxonomy): Bacteria > Bacillati > Actinomycetota > Actinomycetes > Micromonosporales > Micromonosporaceae > Micromonospora > Micromonospora sp. NPDC020750. Next base: position 640,529 of record NZ_JBIRTH010000003.1, on the reverse strand, counting down.
GCCGGGCTCGCCGCGTGGATCGCCGAGCAGGCCCCGACGGGGGCCACGTACAAGCACGACCCGCCGCCGGGCCGCAAGCCGGCGCTGCACGGTCGCCTCATCGAGGTGCTGGACGAGGCCACCGAGAACGAGGCGCACTGGTGCTTCCGCGGCCTCGCCCACCCGAACGCGATCGCCACGATCGCCCGGGTCCGGGCGGCCTGCACGATGGCCGGCCTGGACCGGCAGTACCCGCAGCGGCGACTGGTGCTCCTGCGCAACGACCCCTGGCCGACCGGCCCGCGTACCGCCCAGGTGCTGGCGGAGTTCGACGCCGCCGGCGGGGTACGGTGCGCCGTGGCGGAGGCCGACCTGCGGGTGTTCGCCGCACTGCGCGAGCTGGCCCGCGAGCCGGACGCGGCGTACCAGGAGTGGCTGCTCGCCCGCCGGCCGGCGAGCGGCACCGCCCTGTTCCGCGCGGTGTTCGACGCCTCCGGCTCGGCCGCCCCTGCGCCGGCCGCCTCCGCCCCTGCCGCCTCCGCCCCTGCCGCCTCCGCCCCGGCCGCCTCCGCCCCGGCCGCCTCCGTGCCGGCCGAGCCGGCGACGGCGGCTTCCGGGGCCGCCGACGGCCTGGTGCCGGCAACCCCCGACGGGCCGGTCCCGGGCGCACCCGGTGCTGCGGTGCCGGCCGCCGCCGACGGCCGGGCGACGGGGGAGCGGCCGGTCGGCGGCGACGGGCCGGACCCGGCGACGGTCCGGCTGGGGCACACCACGGACGGGCGGCGACCGTTCCAGGTGGACCTGGAGTCGCTGCGCCGGCACGCCGTGGTCTTCGCCGGTTCCGGGTCGGGCAAGACGGTGCTGATCCGGCGGCTGGTCGAGGAGTGCGCCCGGCAGGGCGTGTCCTCGATCGTGCTGGACCCGAACAACGACCTGGCCCGGCTGGGGGACGCGTGGCCGCAGCCGCCGGTCGGCTGGGAGCCGGGCGACGACGAGCGGGCCCGGGACTACCTCGACCACACGGAGGTCGTCGTCTGGACTCCCCGGGTCAACGCCGGGCGTCCGTTGAGCTTCCAGCCGCTGCCGGACTTCAGCCCCGTGCGGGACTCGCCGGACGAGTTCGACCAGGCCATCCGCTCGGCGGTGGAGGCCCTCGCGCCCCGGGCCGGGGTGGACCGACCCACCCGGCTCGCCCAGCAGGGCAAGGCCGTGCTGACGGAGGCGCTGTTGGCGTACGCGAGGACCGGCATGGTGGGCCTGCCCAATTTCACCGAGTTCCTCGCCGACCTGCCCGACGGGGTGAGCCGGCTGGCCCGGGCCGACAAGCTGGCCCTGGAACTGGCCGAGGCGCTCAAGGCGGCGATGGTCACCGACCCGCTGTTCGGCGGCACGGGCGCCCCGGCCGATCCCGGGCTGCTGCTCACCCCGACGCCCGGCCGGCGGGCCCGGGTGTCGGTGGTCAGCTTCGTCGGGCTCACCTCCGACCAGGAGCGGCAGAGCTTCGTCAACCAGTTGCAGATGGCGCTGTTCGCCTGGGTGCGGCGGCACCCCGCCGGGGACCGGCCGCTGGGCGGCCTGTTCGTCATGGACGAGGCGCAGACCCTCGCCCCGTCGACCGGGAACACCGCCTGCACGGCCAGCACGATCGCCCTGGCCTCGCAGGCCCGCAAGTACGGCCTCGGGCTGGTCTTCGCCACCCAGGCCCCCAAGGGCCTGCACAACCAGATCTCGGGCAACGCCACCACCCAGTTCTTCGGTCTGCTCAACGCCCCGGCGCAGATCGACGCGGCGCGGCAACTCGCCGAGGCCAAGGGTGGCCGGCTGCCCGACATCGGGCTGTTGAGCAGCGGCCAGTTCTACGTCGCGGGCGAGGGCTTCCCGTTCGTCAAGGTCGACACCCCGCTGTGCCTGACCCACCACCCCAAGGCGCCGCTGACGCCGGAGGAGGTGATCGACCGGGCGGGCTGACCCGCGCCGACCGGGCTGATGAAGCAGACCGCCGAGCCACAGGCCGAACGCGGCCAGCACAAGGCTCGCGCCGAGGCTGCCGACCCGACCTAGTACGCCAGCTCGACCGGCCGGCCGAGCAGGTGAGCGCCGTTGTTGCCCAGCCAGCCCTCCGCCGCCGCCGCGTGCTGGGCGAAGGTGTGGATGTCCCGGAAGCGGCGCTGCACCGGGGAGGAGTCGCGGGCCGCGCCGCCCCCGCCCGCCCGGTAGCAGGCGTCCACGGTGGCGGTGGCGACCTCGGTCACCCAGGGCAGGCTGGCGGAGATCTGCGGGTGCAGCGCCTCGACCGCGGCCGGGTCCTCCGCGTCGGCCGCCCGGAACAGGTCGTGGGCCAGCGACCGCACCAGCGCCCGGGCCGCCCGGACGTTCAGGTCGGCCCGGCCGAGCTGCACCCGGAAGGCCGGCGAGTCGGCCAGCGACTGCCGCGCGTACAGCCGCTGCCGGCCGCCGTCGAGCAGCGCCACGGTGTCGTCCAGGGCGCCCTGGGCGATCCCGACGGCCACCGCGCCCAGGTGCAGGACGAACTGCGCCAGCGGCGCGACGAACCCGGGCCCCGGGACGCACGGGGCCCCGGTGAACAGGTCGAAGCTCTGCTCCACCGGGCAGAACACCGACTCCATCAGCACGTCATGGCTGCCGGTGCCGCGCAACCCCAGCGTGTGCCAGGTGTCCTGCACCGTCACCGCGCCGGCGGGCAGCAGCATCGAACGTATCTCCACGGGCTGGCCGTTCGGGCCGGGCAGCGGCTGGCCGTCCCCGGTGAGCAGGCAGTTGCCGAAGATCCAGTCGGCGTGCCGGGATCCGCTGACGAACCCCCACCGGCCGGTGACCTGGAACCCGCCGTCGGCCAGCTCGGCCCGTCCCTGCGGGGCGAAACCGCCGGCCACCACGACGTCCGGGCCCGACGCGTAGAACTTGTCGAACCGGTCCCGGGGCAGCAACGCCAGCAGGTGCGGCGTCTCCGCGCCGATCATCACCGTCCAGCCGGTGGAGCCGTCGGCGCGGGCCAACTCCTCCAGCACCGCCAGCCCGGTGTGCGGGTCCGCCTCGTACCCGCCGTGGCTGCGCGGCACGAACATCCGGAAGCAGCCGGCGGCCCGGAGCCCGTCGAGCAGATCAGCGGGCAGCTCCCGGGCGGCCTCGATCTCCTCCGCCCGCCGGCTCAGCTCCGGCGTCAGCTCCCGTACCGCAGCTGTCAGTCGGGTCCGGTGCTGTTCGTCCATGGTTGCCTCCTGCTCGCCCCGGGCGTCGCGGCGCCGTCCCGGCACCGTCGGACTCGCGGAACCGGCCTGCGGCATCCGCGGCTCAGACGTTGGACGGCCCGGTGTCCCGGCGGAAAGGGACGGCGGTACCGGCCCGCCGGGCGCCCCCTGCCCGGCGAAAGTTCCCGGGTGGCCGGGACGGCGCGCACATGCGGCCGGGACACCGGGACCGGCACGCTCGGTGGACCGGCGGTGTCGCCCGCACCCCGACCCGCCGGCCCCACCGACGACCACGTCCTACCGGGAGGCACCCGTGTCCCACCCGTGGCCGTGCCCCGTCCCGGCTGGGCTCCGCGCGACTGTCGCCGGACCGACACCCGCTGCGCAGCGCCGGGGTCTCGGCAACCGACGCCCCGACTGACAGGATCACGCCATGCTGGTCGACCCGGCGCCGCGCGCGCTGATCGCCCCGAACGCCGGTGACGACCCCCGCCGACCGGTCGCCGCCTGGACAGTGCTGGTCGGCTGCGTGCTGCTGCTCGCCGCCACGACGCTCTGCTGGGCGCTCGCCCGCCGCCCGTGGGGGCTGTCCCAGCTCTACTTCCTCGTCGACTACACCGACTGCGCGGTGTACGGCACGACCGGATGGCTGATCCTGCTGCGCCGCAGTCACCCGGTGGCCTGGCTGCTGGCGGTCACCGGGGTCGGCGGGGGGATCGCTGCCCTGGGTGCCCAGTACCTCGACCTGCTCCGGGTGTATCCCGAGCTGCCCGAGGTCACGCTGTTGACCTCGGCCCGGCACTGGGGCTGGGTGCCCGGGATGCTGTCACTGATCGTGGTGCTGCCCTGGCTGGTCCGGGAGAGCCGGCTCACGCTGGGCCCCCGGTTGGCGGTGGCGGCCGGTGTCGCGGTGGTCGCCACGACCGAGCTGTTCCAGCTGACCTTCCCCGGGCTGGGCGGCGCCCCGTCCGGGGCGCCGTTGGCGATCCGCAGCGCGGACTGGGCCGAGTTCGTCGCCCGGGTGCAGCCCGTGCTCACGGCCCTGGTGCCGCTGCTCGGGCTCGTCGCCGCCGCCGGGCTGCTGTGGCGGCGTCGGGTCTCGCCGGTCGCCGAGCGGGTCGGCCTGGGCTGGCTCGCGGTCGGCACGGTGCTGCTCGCCGTGAGCTTCGCCCCGATCGCCCTGCCCGCCGGCTGGGTGGGCTCGGGGGCGGAGTGGCTGCCGCCGATCGCCATGCTGGCCGCGCAGGCGTTCTTCCCGGCCGCCGTGCTGGCCGTGGTGCTGCGGCAGCGGCTGTGGGGGATCGAGATCGCCGTCCGCCGCACGCTGGTCTGGTTCCTGCTGACCTTCCTGCTGGTCGCCGCGTACGTCGTCGGGGTGACCACGCTGGACGCGCTGCTCCCGGCCAGCCGGGCGGTCCCCGGGGTGCTGGTCACCGCCCTGGTCGCGGCCGCCGTGCAGCCGGGCCGGTGGTGGGTGCAGCGGCGGGTGGACCGGCTGATCCACGGCGCGGCGGCGGAACCGATCGGTGTGGTCCGGGGCGTCGGCGACCGGATCAGCGCGAGCGAGGACCCGACCGACGTACTGACCGGGGTGGCGCGGAGTCTCACCGAGTCGCTGCGCTTGGGCGCCTGCGGCATCGAGGTGGACGGCCCGGACCCGTGCACCGCCCACTGCGCGTCCGCCGGGCCGGTGGGGGAGCCGCTGGTGCTGCCGCTGCGCCGGGGTGAGCGGGAGGTGGGGCGGCTGACCGCGTGGGCCCGGGCCGGCGAGCGGCTGGACGGGCGTACCCGCTCGGCGCTGGTCGACCTGGTGCCGGTGGTCGCCTCGGCGGCCAGCCTCGCCGCGACCAGCCGGGCGCTGGTCACCTCCCGGGCCCGGCTGGCCGAGGCCCGCGACTCGGAACGCCGCAAGCTGCGCCGCGACCTGCACGACGGGCTCGGTCCCGCCCTGGCCGGGGTGGCGCTCGGCCTCCAGGCGGCCCGCAACTTGCTGGCCGCCGACCCGGGCGCGGCCGGACGGCTGCTGGACCGGCTGCGCGACGAGACGGACCAGCGGGTCGAGCAGGTCCGCGACCTGGCCCGCGGGCTGCTGCCGCCGGTCCTCGGCGAACGCGGCCTGGTCCCCGCCCTGCACGAGCTGGCCCAACGGTACGACGGCTCGGGGCTGACGGTGCTGGTCGAGGCGCTGCCGCTGCCGTTGCCCGAGCCGGTCGCCACCGCCGTGTACGGGATCGTCTCCGAGGCGGTCCGCAACGCCCAACGGCACTCCGGCGCACCGACCTGCCGGGTGGCGGTCGAGCGGAATCCGGACGGGCTCACCGTCCGGGTGACCGACCCGGGCCGGGGCGTCGTGGTCGGCACGCCGGCCGGGGTCGGCATGCTCTCCATGCGGGAGCGGGCCGAGGGCATCGGCGGGGTGTGCGTGATCGGCCCGGCGCCCGACGGCGGCACCGAGGTCATCGTCCGGGTGTCCGCCGACCGCCTGCCGCCGGTCGACGGCGACCGGCCGCCGGCCGTCCCCGCCCAGCGCGGGTGGGCCCCGGTCGACCCCGACCCGGAGCCGCCGGCCGCCGCCCCCGCCCCGGCTGACCCGTCGACGGGCCAGCGGCAGCCGTGGGGGGCGCCGGGGGAGGCCGGTACGGTGCCGGGGACGCGGACGGGACGAGCCCTGGCGGTGCGGCGATGACGGTGGACGGTGGCGCGACGAGCCCTGGCGGTGCGGCGGTGACGGGCGACGGTGCGGTGGTCGGTGGCGAGGCGGTGATCCGGCTGGCGGTGGTCGACGACCATCCCGTGTTCCGGCTCGGCATGACGGCGCTGCTGGCGTCCACGCCGGGGCTGGAGGTGGTCGGCGAGGCCGCGGACGCCGACGAGGCAGTCCGGCTCGCCGACCGCACCCGGCCCCAGGTGATCATCATGGACCTGCACCTCGGCGGGCGGTCCGGCGTGGAGGCCACCCGGGAGATCGTCGCCCGGCACCCGGGGATCGGGGTGCTGGTGGTGACGATGCTGGACGACGACGACTCGGTGTTCGCCGCGCTGCGCGCCGGGGCGCGGGGGTACCTGCTCAAGGGCGCCGCGCCGGGCGAGGTGGAACGGGCCATCCGCGCGGTCGCCAACGGCGAGGTGCTGCTCGGGCCGGTGATCGCCAGCCGGGCGATCGGCTTCCTCGCCGGCGGGCGGGCCGGCGGGCCGGCGCCGTTTCCCGAGCTGACCGACCGGGAACGCGAGGTGCTGGACCTGGTCGCGCAGGGGCTGAGCAACGTGGTGATCGCCCGCCGGCTGACGCTGAGCCCGAAGACCGTCCGCAACCACCTGTCCAACGTGCTCGGCAAGCTTCAGGTCGCCGACCGCAGCCAGGCGATCCAGCGGGCCCGCGAGGCCGGCCTCGGCCAACCCTGACCGGTACGCCCCGGCGGGGCCGGCTGCGCCCCCGGGGCCTTCCTTTCGCGGCGGGGGCCCGGTGGGCTCCCTATGCTCGGTGAATGGAACTGCGGATCTTCACCGAACCCCAGCAGGGGGCCAGCTACGACCAGTTGCTCGCCGTGGCCCGCTGCGCCGAGGACGCCGGCTACGGCGCGTTCTTCCGGTCCGACCACTACCTGAAGATGGGCGCGGTGAGCGGCGACCCGGGCCCGACGGACGCCTGGACGACGCTGGCCGGACTGGCCCGGGAGACCTCCCGGATCCGGCTCGGCACCCTGATGACGGCGGCCACGTTCCGGCTGCCCGGCCCGCTGGCGATCAGCGTCGCCCAGGTCGACCAGATGAGCGGCGGCCGGGTGGAGCTGGGCATCGGCGCCGGTTGGTTCGCCGACGAGCACTCCGCGTACGGCATCCCGTTCCCCTCGGTGGGCGAACGGTTCGACCGGCTGGAGGAGCAGCTCGCGGTCATCACCGGGCTCTGGGAGACGCCGACCGGCGAGACGTTCGACTTCGCGGGCCGCCACTACCCGGTGACCGGCTCACCGGCGCTGCCCAAGCCGGTGCAGCAGCCGCGCCCGCCGATCCTGCTCGGCGGCATGGGGCCGAAGCGCACGCCCCGCCTCGCGGCCCGCTACGCCGACGAGTTCAACCTGCCGTTCGTCTCCGTCGCCGACTCGGTGGCCCAGTTCGGCCGGGTCCGGGCCGCCTGCGCCGACATCGGCCGGGACCCGGCCGGGATGCGCTGGTCGAACGCGCTGGTGCTGTGCTGCGGCCGGGACGAGGCGGAGGTGCGACAGCGGGCCGAGGTGATCGGCCGGGAGCCGGCGGAGCTGCGCGAGAACGGCCTCGCCGGCACCCCGGCCGAGATCGTCGACCGGATCGGCCGGTACGCCGAGATCGGCAGCGAGCGGATCTACCTCCAGGTCCTCGACCTGGCCGACCTGGACCACGTCGAGCTGGTCGCTGCCGAGGTCATGCCGCAGCTCTGAGTCCTGGCCCGCGCTCGGCCCGGCGGGCGGGGCCTCAGCGGGCGGGGTGCGGGGTGCGCAGGATCGTGTCGAGGCGGCCGTCCCGGTCGCTGTCCAGGTAGGTGATGTCCGGGATGCCGTCGCCGTCCAGGTCCACCTGGACCACGTCGGCGATCCCGTCGCCGTCGAGGTCGGTGACGACCTCGGTCGAGCCGTCCAGGTGGTGGGTGACGATCGAGTGCGACTCGCCCGGCGGGCACGGGGCCGCCCCAGGCGTCGGCGCGGGGGTCGGCCCGGGTGCCGGGCCTGGTCCGGGCGTCGGCGCGGGGTACGCCCCGGCCAGCGGCCCGTTCCCGGGGCGCGGGGCGACGCCGGTCGCGTCGATCTCCTCCTCGGACGGGTACACGTCGCCGCGCGGGGCGGGATCGGGGTAGCTGCTCATCGACGTATGGTTCCCCGACGACGCCCGGGCCAACCGCGCCCGGCCGGTGCCGCCCGGGGGCGTCGGCCGACGACGCCGAGCGACGGGAGTGCGACGTGGACGCAGGGGAGCAGGAACCACAAGCGGGCGTCGGTGTGCCCGGGGCGGGGCCCGCCGACCGGGCACCGGGCGTGCCGGAGCGCAACTGGGCCGGCAACGTCCGGTACGCCGCTGCCCGGCGGCACCGCCCGTCCGGGGTGGACGAGCTGCGCCGGCTGGTCGCCGGCAGCGACCGGGTCCGGGCGGTCGGCACCGGGCACTCGTTCAACCGGTTCGGCGACACCACCGGCGACCTGGTGTCGCTGGCCGGCCTGCCGCCCACCGTCGAGGTGGACCGGGAGCGCCGCACGGTCACGGTGGCCGCCGCCGTGCGCTACGGCGACCTGGCCATCCGGCTGCACACCCTTGGGTACGCCCTGCCGACGATGGCGTCGCTACCGCACATCTCGGTGGCCGGCGCGGTGGCCACCGCCACCCACGGCTCGGGTGTCGGGATCGGCAACCTGGCCACGGCCGTGGCCGCCCTGGAGCTGGTCACCGCCGACGGGGACCTGCTGACCGTACGCCGGGACGCCGACGGCGACCGGTTCGCCGGGATGGTGGTCGCCCTCGGCGCGCTGGGCGTGGTCACCCGGGTCACCCTGGACGTGCTGCCCGCCTTCGAGATACGCCAGTACGTCCGGCTCGGCCTGCCCCGCGTGGCCCTGGACGAGGCGTTCGCCTCGGCGTACAGCGTCAGCCTCTTCACCGACTGGCGCGGCGACCGGGTCGGGCAGGTGTGGCGCAAGCAGCTCGCCGACGCCCCGCCGCCGGAGGCCGACTGGCTGGGCACCACGGCGGCGGCCGGGCCGGTGCATCCGGTGCCCGGGATGCCGGCGGGCAACTGCACGGCCCAGCTCGGCGAGCCCGGCCCCTGGCACGAGCGGCTGCCGCATTTCAGGCTCGACTTCACCCCGAGCAGCGGCGAGGAACTCCAGTCGGAGTACCACCTGCCCCGGGCGGCGGCGGTGGACGCGCTGGCCGCCCTCGACCCGGTGGCGGACCGGATCGCCGCCGTGCTCCAGGTCTGCGAGCTGCGCACGGTCGCCGCCGACGAGCTGTGGCTGAGCCCGCAGTACGGGCGGGACAGCGTCGCCGTGCACTTCACCTGGACCGACGACGCCGACGCGGTGACCCCGGTGCTGGCCGAGGTGGAGGCGCGGCTGGCCCCGTTCGTGCCCCGACCGCACTGGGGGAAGGTGTTCACGCTCGACCCGGCGGCGGTCGCCGCCGCGTACCCCCGGCACGCCGACTTCCTGGCCCTCCTGCACACCCTGGACCCCGCAGGCAAGTTCCGCACAGCCCTGCTGGACCGCCACTTCCCCCGCTGACTGGTCCCCTTGATCGTCTGCGGCTGACCGGCACGACACGCCGGAGCGGGTGCCGGTGCACAGCAGACGATCAAGGCGGCTCAGTGCCGGCCGGCCGCCACCTGGTCGCGGAGGCTGCCGCGCTGTACTGCCCGGCTGATGTCGCTGGGCGAGACGATGCCGACCAGGCGCTGGTCGGTCACCACCAGCGCCCGGCCGTCGGCGCACTCGCTGAGCCGGGGGAGCAGGTCGGTGAGTTGCTCGTCCGGGGAGGCCAGCACGAGTTGGTCGGCCCGGCAGGCCACCTCGGCCAGCGTGGTCGCGGCCCGCCGGTCGGCCGGGACGCCGCGTACCCGGTCGAGGGTGACCAGACCGACCGGCCGGCCGTCCTCGGTCAACGGCAGCGCCGAGTGCCGGTACGCGAAGAGATAGTGGTCGACGAAGTCGGCCACGGTCATCTCGGCCGACGCGGTCTGCGGCTGCGGGGTCATCACGTCCGCCACCCGCATCCCGCGCAGCGCGCTGCCTGTCCGGGCCTGCCGCTCCTCCATGCCGGCGGCCCCGATCAGGAACCAGCCGATCAGCGCCAGCCAGAGCCCGCCGAACCCCACGCCGCGCAGGAACTGCCACAGGCCCAGTCCGATCAGCAGCACGCCGAGGATCCAGCCGGCCCGCGCCGCCACCACGGACGCCCTCGTCCGGTCGCCGGTGGCCTTCCACACGGCGGCCCGCAGCAGCCGGCCCCCGTCCAGCGGGGCGGCCGGCAGCGCGTTGAAGACCGCCAGCAGGATGTTGATGCCGGCCAGCCAGGCCAGCGCCCCCAACCACAGCCCGTGCACCCCGGCCAGGGCGAGCAGCACCGCGATGCCGCCGAAGAAGACGCCGATGATCAAACTGACCAGCGGCCCGACCCCCGCGATGCGCAGCTCCGCCCCGGGGTCGCGGGCCTCCCCGCGCAGCTCGGCCACCCCGCCGAAGAGCCACAGAGTGATCCCAACGACCTCGATGCCGTTGCGCCTGGCCACCACGGCGTGTGAGACCTCGTGGGCCAGCAGCCCGAGGAAGAAGACCACCGCGGCGCTCAGCCCGGCGAGCACGTACTCCCAGGTCGGCCGGTCCGGGTACGACCGGGGGAACTGGTTGGCCGACAGCCCCCAGGCGATCAGCAGGAAGATGACCAGGACGCTCCAGTTGACCCCGACCGGCACGCCCGCGATCCGGCCGATCCGGAAACTCGCCCTCATGTTCCGGGCATACCCCGTCAGTTCCGGGCCATGCCGGGCTCGGGGTCACAGTTCGGGTTGACGCGTGGGTGGATAGTGGCAACGTGACGCTGACGGACGAGGGCGACGACCCGTACCTCTGGCTGGAGGACCTGGACGGACCGGACGCCGCCGGATGGGTGCGGGACCGCAACGCGGAGACGCTGGCCGCGCTGACCGGGGACGAGCGGTTCGCCGCCCTGCGGACCGAGATCCGGCAGGTGCTCGACTCGGACGACCGCATCCCCTACCCCGGGTGGCGTGGGGACCGCTTCTACTACGACTTCTGGACCGACGCGACGCATCCGCGGGGGATGTGGCGGCGGACCACCCTCGACCAGTACCGCCGGCCCGAGCCCGAGTGGGACGTGTTGCTCGACCTCGACGCGTTGGCCGCCGAGGAGGGCGAGAACTGGGTCTGGGACGGTGTGACGGTGCTGCGCCCCGGATACGAGCGCTGCCTGGTCAGCCTGTCCCGAGGCGGCTCCGACGCGGTCGTGGTGCGCGAGTTCGACATGGTCGGCCGCGCCTTCGTCGAGGACGGCTTCACGCTTCCCGAGGCCAAGAGCACCGTCTGCTGGATCGACGCCGACCAGATCTACGTGGCCACCGACTTCGGGCCCGGCTCGCTCACCACCTCCGGCTATCCCCGGGTGGCCAGGCGCTGGCGGCGGGGCACGCCGCTGGCGGCGGCCGAGGTCGTCTTCGAGGGGCAGGCGGACGATGTCGCCGCCTACGCCTCGTACGACCGCACGCCCGGGTTCGAGCGCACGTTCCTGGTCCGGGACCTGGACTTCTACCGCAGGGAGAGCCACCTGCTGACGCGGGAGGGCGAGCGGCTGCGGATCGACGTCCCGGACGACGCCCGGTGGGATGTGCACCGGGAGTGGCTGGTGATCGGGCTGCGCTCGCCGTGGACGGTCGAGGGCGTCACCCACCCCGCGGGCGCGCTGCTGGCGGCCCGGTTCGACGCGTTCCTCGCCGGTGGGCGGGACCTGACGGTGCTGTTCAGGCCGGACGACCGCACCGCGCTGGGCTACCACGCGTGGACCCGCAACCACCTCATCCTGGCCACCCTCGCGGACGTGCGGAGCCGGCTGGAGGTGCTGACCCCCGACGCGACCCGATGGCGGCGGGAGCCGCTGCCGGGCGTACCCGAGTCCGGCCACAGCCGGGTGGTGGAGACCGACCGCGACACCGGCGACGCCTTCCTGCTCGCGTCCGAGGGGTTCCGGGAACCGGCGACCCTGCGGCTCGGACAGGTCGGTGGCACGGTCGAGACGCTCAAGCGGGCGCCGACGTTCTTCGACGGGGAGACCCTGGCGGAACGGCAGTTCTTCGCCACCTCGGCGGACGGGACGCGGGTGCCGTACTTCGTGGTGGGCGACCCGGACGCGACCGGCGGGCCGACCCTGCTCACCGGGTACGGCGGCTTCGAGATCTCCCTGACCCCGCAGTACAGCGGCATCATCGGCCGGGGGTGGCTGGCCAGGGGTGGCACCTACGTGGTGGCCAACATCCGGGGCGGCGGCGAGTACGGCCCCGCGTGGCACCGGGCCGCGCTCCGGGAGGACCGGCCCAGGGCGTACGAGGACTTCGCGGCGGTGGCGGCCGACGTGGTGGCCCGGGGGATCACCACGCCGGCGCGGCTCGGTATCGAGGGTGGCAGCAACGGCGGCCTGCTGATGGGGGTGATGCTGACCCGCTACCCCGCGCTGTTCGGGGCGGTCGCCGCCCACGTCCCGCTGCTGGACATGCGGCGCTACCACCGGCTGCTGGCCGGCGCCTCGTGGATGGCCGAGTACGGCGACCCGGACGAGCCGGCCGACTGGGCCTACCTGAGCCGGTACTCGCCGTACCACAACATCCGCAGCGACCAGACGTATCCGCCGCTGCTGCTCGTCACCTCCACCCGGGACGACCGGGTGCATCCGGGGCACGCCCGCAAGATGACGGCCCGGCTGCGCGAGCACGGCCACGAGGTGGCGTACTACGAGAACGTCGAGGGCGGCCACGGGGCGGCGGCGAACAACGCGCAGCGCGCCTTCGTCTGGGCGCTGACGCTGGAGTTCCTGTGGCGCAACCTGAGCGGGGAGGCGGGTCCGACCGTGCCGCGCCAGCGGCCGACGGCCGGCGCGGCGGAGGCGGGTCTCAGGGCGTAGACCGACTCCTCCCGGGGACGGCGGAGCGTGACGCGTCCTGCGCCCGGCGGATGGGGGCCAGGACCGATAGCCCGTACTGGTCCACGCAGGTGATCGTGCCGGGGAGGACCGGAGGGTCGATCGGCCCCGAAATGCTGGTTCGGTACTCGATGGAGACCTGGCCGCTCGGCCCGGGGTTCGCGAACCGGCCCACCTCCCGGTCGAAGTAGACCACCGCGGCGCCCTCCGTCTGCCACGACACGATGACCCTGTTCCTGACATCCGGTACGACGACCTCCACGCGGCCGGTGAACGAGGTTATCGTCGCGAGGCAGGCGGTCGGGGCGACCGTCAGCGGAATCGTCGCGCTGCTGGCGTGGGACTGCTGACTGTCCGTCACCGTGAAGCTGACGGCGCAGGTTCCGGTGCTCTGCGGCGTGCCGCTCAGCCGCCCGGTGGCGGCGTCGAGCTCGATACCGGCCGGAAGCGCGCCGGTGGCGACGGCCCAGGTGTACGGTGGCGCTCCGCCGCCGGCCCCCAACGTGACGTCGTATGGGCGCTGGTCCATCGCCGCCGGCAGGCCCGTGGTCGTGACCCCGAGTTCGCCGAGGACCGTCAGCGGCAGCGTGCGGGCGGCGTGGTTGCCGGCGTCGTCGGTCACCTCGAACTCACAGGACGACGAGCCGGGCGCGGCCGGGGTGCCGGCGAGCGTTCCGGTCGTGGCGTCCAGTTCGATCCCGACCGGCAACGAGTCCCTGTCGACGGACCAGACGTAGGGCGGCGCTCCGCCCGTCGCCGCGAGTGCGAAGCGGTAACTGGTGTTCTGCTTCGCCAGCGGCAGCTCGGCGGTCGTTATCAGGAACCGGCCGGCCGGTCGGATGACGATGTTCAGCCACTCCCGCGCCGACTGCGGCGCAGGCTCCGACGAGTCCTGGACGCGGACCTGCACCGACAGGATCACCTCGGCCTTCGGCACCCCGGAGATCAGACCCCCGTCGTCCAGCGTCAGGCCGGAGGGAAGCTCGCCGTTCGCCGTCGACCACGAGTACGGCGGGGTGCCGTGCGCGGCCTGCAACTCCAGGTGGTACGGCTGACCGACAGTTCCCGGGGGAAGCGGATCGGGCGTCGTGATCTCGACCATGGTCACTGGCCGGGAGTGGACGCTGCCAGCCGGGCAAGGTCCTCGTCGGTGAACGGCACGGCGTCGGGGTGGGGAGCCAGGGCGGGGATGGCCGCGGTCGGGCTCGCGCTCTGCACCGCCAGGATCACGTCGATGGCGGAGATGCCGTTGGCGATGTCGACGCCCTGCGGGATGGCCACCGTCATCGACGTGTCGTCGTCGAGTGCGTCGGACGGCTTGCGGAGCACGTTCAGGATGCGCGCGGCCGTGGTGCCGGCACCGCGTACGTTGAGGAGCACGATCCCGGCGAGGACGAGCCCGCCGACCACCGCGACCTGCACGGTGGTGTCGGACGCCTCGATCACGACGGACGGACCGAGCTGCACCTTGGCCCTCGGGGCGATGTTCTGCCCGGACGCCTGGATCGAGATGCCGGTGGGGCCACCGGTGCCCACGCCGGCCTCCGCCTGGGCGCTGGAATCGTCCAAAAAGGGGGTGATGACCAGGTCGTCCACGTCGGCGTTGGCGTACTGCGTGAAGATGTCACCGACGGGGAACTTCTGCATGCTCCCGAGAATGATCGACTCGGCGCCGGCGCCACCGTACGGATTCCCCGGGAAGAAGAGCGCGACGCTGGTGTCGGTCGACTGGTTGCCGACCATCAGCATGCCCGTCTGCTTGTCCCGCCAGAACACGACCTCACCGAGGTCGGGGTTGCTGTTACCGACCTGCGCACGGCCGAAATGCACCAGGTCGCCACTGAGTGCCCCGCTGAGCGCTCCCGCCACCTTCCCGATCGTCGTCGCGACGGAGAGCGCCGTGCCGATGATGTCGAAAATCCCCACCGAACCCCCAGATTGATACGCAGGCAGGCAGCAGGTCGGTGATGAAAGTTCCATGGCTCGCCCGCGCCGTTGCATGACCATAAGGATCAAGACCACGAGGACGGCGCTACTGTCACCGATGCGACTTGCAGGCGGGCTTTCCGGAGCGCCGTCCCGGCGGCGGCAAACTGGACGTGTCGAAGGAACGTTCTAGGTGCGCATTTCGGCGGCGGCGAGGACATGAATATTTCGTGCCAGCGGCCGATACCCCGCCGATCAGCCGGACTGTTCTGGCCGACTACCCGACCGACGCGGGACAGCGGAACCCGGTGGGCGTTCGTAACCTGACCGGATGCTTCCGGACGATCCGACCCGCCCGCAGCAGCCTGTCCCGCCGCCCGGGCCCTACCCGCCGGCTGGGCCGCTGTATCCGCAGTCAGGGCCACCGCAGCCCGGCCCGGTCTACCCCCAGTCGGCCCCGCCGTACCAGCAGTCCGCGCCGCCGTATCCTCAGCAGCCCTACCCGGCCCCGGGCTACCCGCCGCCGATGGGCTACCAGCAGACCACCGTCGCGTCCGGCGGGATCCCCGGCTGGATGCACGTGCTCTACGCGGTCGGCGGCCTGTTCACCTGTGGGCTCCTGTGGCTGGTCTGGCCAATCCACTGGTGGTTTGCCCAGTCGAAGAGCCGCTCGACCACCACGGTCACGTCGGCGTACCCGCCGCCGCCCGGCCCCGGCCACTACCCGCCCCGGTGACAGCGCAACGCCCGGACGTTGCGGCCCCCGTCCGGGCCATCCGCCAGGTGGAGGAAAGGCCCGTCAGGAGGTAGTGGACAGGGGGACGCTCTCCGACCCCTGCTCGACGCAGATGGGGCGGTCCGGGTAGTGGGTGACGATCGCCGGGCGGTCACGGTCGGGGTTGTCCACCTCCACTGCGACGCATCGACCGAAGACGGGGCCGACACCGTGCAGCTCGACCCCACGGGTGCGCCAGTAGCCGCGGTCGGAGTAGATCTGGTCCCTCCAGGTGTTGATCTGCCTGCTGGAATGGGCGGCGTAGGCGTACCTGACGTCCACGCGGGGCACCAGGGCGGCGATCGCCCCGTCGAGGCCGGGCGTGGGCTTGCGGTGCACGATCAGCACGTCGCTGGGCAGGTCCAGCTCGACGCCGGCGTAGCTGTCCGGCCAGCGCCGCTCGGCGGTGACGTCGACCTTCATGGCGGCCAGGGTCAGCGCGGCCTGGTGGGGCCAGTCGCTGGGCATCGGCGCGGGGGTGCCCGGCTGCCACGAGCCGGCGGCGCTGGCGGCGAGCGCGGGTGGGGCCAGCAGGACGGGGAGGGCCAGGAGCGCGGCCAGGGAGCGTGATCGCATGACGACCTCCTCGGCGGCCACATGCCGCCTTATTCGGACACTACGGGTACAACGACCCGACCGGGGAGTAGGACACATCGGAACTGGCCGGCCAGATGGCCACCCGCGATCGAAGGCTGGATCAGAGCCGGTTCGAGCGGACCCAATACCCCGGATTGGGACCCGGCGTCGAGTTGCTCGGTCACTTGCAGGGACGACACGTGGTCGAACTCGGCTGCGGCTTGCTGCCTGTTTGTTGGAGTTATGTGCGCGGCCAACACCGCCGACAAGCCGCCTTGCCTCGGTCGCGGGCGGCAGCGGCGCTAACATCCTCGACCTCGCCGATGGTCCCGCCCCTCTTCTCCGCCTGTCGTACGCCGTGTCGGTAGCCGGGGCAGTCCTTACTTTGATGGAACGTCCGCCCTGCCCTGGTAACGATGCCGGGTGTCCAGTCTGACGGCCACGGGTGTGCGAGTTGCACCGCCACAGCTTTGGCGTCCTTGGCCTGTTGCCCGTTGCGCCTGCCTGTGCGCTGAGTGCTTTTTTGTCCCATGGGCTGAATTCTCGGCATCGATCCGGCAGGCGTCGAGCCCGTTCCCGAGGTCGGCCCGTGCCGCTTATGGAACTCTTCGGAGGCGGCGCGGTTGTTGATCAGCGGCCGAGCGCTTCGCCCTTGACGGTCTCGACGAAGGCTGCCCATGCCCTCGGTTGCAAGACCAGCAGCGGGCCGGTCGGGTCCTTGCTGTCGCGCAGCCCGACGATGCCAGGGAGGTTGTCGGCGACCTCGACGCAGTCGCCGCCGTTGTTGCTGCGGTTGGACTTGCGCCAGACGGCACCGGTCAGGTCAGGCACGGGAGTACTCCTCTGCGATTTGCTGGATCAGACTCTTGGACTGGGATTCGTTGAGCGCGCGCCCGGTCATGTTGGCCCAGATGCTGTTGTAGGCGGTGATCTCGTGCGGCTTGTCGAGATAGATCGCGCCGGTAGCGGCCTCAAGGTAGGTCACCGGTGGCTCCACCTCCTTGCCGCTGCTGTTTCGGGGGAAGTCCATGATCGAGAAGGCTCCGGCCAGCGCCCCGGCGTGCAACCCCGCAGAAAAGTTCAGCACCTGCACGGTTACGTTCGGTAGCTCCGCAGTCTTCAGGCCGCCGTCTACGACGCCCTCGCCGAGAGCCGCCGGGAGACCAGCCGGATCAAGAACGCGCTGTGCCACTTGCGGTCCGGGCAGGCGAACGCCCGCAACGAGCGGGAGTGGGACCGATGAACGAGCGCTTCGTCATCCACCTGCCGGTGGTCGCCAACGACCTGCTCTCCGCCCAACGGCTCGCCCGGGTGGTGGCGCACTGGACCCACGTCCTGCCGCAGACCGAAGCGGGCGGGACCACCGTCTCGGCCGAGGACGACCAGAACGTACGCCACAGGGTCTTCTGCGACCGGATCCTGTCCGGCGGCCGGCGCTGCCTGCTCCGGCCCGACCACGACGGCGGGTGCTCCCGCCGGCCGAGGCTGCGGTGAGCGCGGCCTGGCTCGGTTGGCCGGCTGAGGTGACGGGGTCAGTCTGCGGTGCCGGCCGGGACCACCCAGGCGGTGGGCTGCCCGGTAATCGCGGTGATCATGTCGTAGTCGCCGTCGTAGTGCAGCACCGCGGCGCCGTGGCGTTCCGCTGTGGCAGCGATCAGCAGATCGGCCATGGACAAAGCCCGGTGATTGCCCTTGTGCAGCGCCTGCACCTGGACTTCGATCGCCCGGTCCCAGATATCGTCGGGCATCGCGAGCCAGTGGAAGCCACCGAGCAGCCAGCGGGTGCGCTGGGCGTCCTTCGCGGTCCGGGCGCTCTGAATCACCTCGATCTCGATCGCGCCGCAGACCGCCAGCAGCCCGCGGTCGGACAACTCGTCGAGGACCGGCGCGACGGCCGGCTTGGGCCAGCGGGCCAGCGCGGACTTGTCGAGCAGGTAGAGCTCACGACTCACGCGGCGTCCCGTTTGCCGGAGACCGGCCCCGTCAGGTCGGGCAGGCCGCCGCTCTTGAGCCAGTCGGCGAACTCCCGGCGCTTCTCCCGGTCGACCGCAGCCTTCAGAGCCGCGTTGACGGTGGCCTTCTTGGTGGTTGTGCCGAAGATCTTCGCCGCCTCGCTGAGCAGTTCGTCGTCGACGTCAAGGATGGTTCGGGACATGGGCCTGCCTCTCGTCGCGGACACCCTCGGATGATATCAATTTCTTTCGCTGGTGATATCAGAGTGGGCGGGCTGCCTGCTGAGGCCCGGTGGTGTCAGGCGGCCGGGGGTGGGGCGGGCAGGGCGTCGACCACCAGTACGCCGGTGCCGGGCGGGACCTCGGCGAGGAGTTGGCGCTGAGCGCTGCGGGTCAGCCGGATGCAGCCGTTGGTGACGTTCTCGCCGAGGGTGTCGTCGTTGTGCCAGCTGTGCACGCCGATGTGCGCGCCGCGCAGCCCGGCCGGGACGGCGTCCGGGTCGTCGGGGACCGCGCCGAGGGCGTAGACGTCCACGCCGCCGTACACGGCCTCGGGCGGCGGGGTGCGGCCGAGGACGAAGGTGCGGCCGAGCGGGGTTGACTGGCCCGGCATGCCGAGGCTGACCGGCCACGACTTCATCGTTCGGCCGTCCCGGTACCAGGTGAGCCGGTGCTGCCGGCGCTCCACCACGATCTGGTCGCGCAGCGGCACGACGGCGCGGTCGTCGCCGGGTGGGAGCCAGGCGAGCCGCCGGTTGGCCGAGGGCAGCAGCACCGCCGTCCAGCCGGTCCGGCGCTCGACGATCGGCACGGTCAGCTTGACGCCGTTGATGGTGGGGGCGAGGAAGGCCAGCGGCCGGCCGCCGGGCGCGTCGTAGGCGGCGACGTTCCGGCTCGGCCGCAACCCCTCGGTGAGCGGGGTGGCGTCCAACGGGTGGGGGTCGGCCGGGAAGCCGGTGGGCGCCGGGTCGTAGTCGACGACCGGCAGGGTGGCGGGTGCGGGGGCCGCCGCCGGGACCGGCTCGTCGGTAGGGACGGCGGTGTCGCTGGGCGCGGCGTCTCCGGTGGGGGCGGCGGCGGGCGGGGGCGCGGGGCGGGCCGGGTCGGGGGTCAGGACCCGGCCGACGAGCAGCGCGGTGGCCAGCAGCAGCGGTACGCCGAGCGCGACGGCCAGCCAGCCGAGCACCCACCGCGAGGTAAATCGGGCAAACAGCACAGATGCACTGTAACCACCTGCCTAGGGCGGGGCCCCCTCCTGTGCGAAATGCGCCCGGAGAGGGCCCTCCCTTCAGCTCAGCTCAGCTTGGCGCCGACATGGATGGCGACCGCGTCGTGGGCCGGGATGTTCGCGGCGAACCAGCCGCCCGCGTCCACGGTGATCACCGGGCCACTGCACGCCCCGCCCGAGAAGTCGCCGTGGATGACGTCGCAGTACCGGCCGGCGGGCAGCCCGGCGTAGTAGGAGCGCCCGTTGATCGCGCCGTCCTCGTCGTTGACCGTCAGGTAGCCCTTGCCGCTGCGGCTGAACGCGATGTGGTTGTTGCCGTTGTCGTACCAGTTGGCGACGCCCGCGCCCTGGGCGGCGTTGTTGAACGCGACCATGTTGGCCACCACCCGCCAGCGGTGCTCGCACTCCCAGCCGGAGTAGCAGGTGGTGTTCAAGGTCTTGTTGCCGCCGTCCGAGGGTGGGCCGACCTCCCGGTTGCTGAAGGTGTAACTGGACATCACCGTCGGCGAGCCGTACGGCCAGGCCAGCATGAAGGCGTTGGCCAGCGCGTAGATCCCGCCGTCGCGGTAGGTCAGCACGCCACCCTCGCGCTGGGTGTCGTGGTTGTCCACGAAGACCGCCGCCGCGCCGCCCGGCAGGTGGCCCCACCCCTCGCCGAAGTTCTTCAGGTACGCCAGCTTCTCGCTGCGGAACACCCGGGCGAGGTCCTTGCCGTAGCGGAACTCGTGCACGTCGCCGTTGCCGGTGTACTCCGGCGGCTGGATCGGCTCACCCGCGCCGTGGATGACCTCCTGCACGAGGTACGTCGAGCGGGAGAGCCTGCCCTTGATGGCGGCGATGTCGGCGGCCGGCATGTGCTTGCTCGCATCCAGCCGGAACCCGTCCACGCCGAGGGAGAGCAGGTCGTTCAGGTATCCGGCGAGCTTCGACCGGACGTAGTCCGACTCGGTTTTCAGGTCCGACAGGTTGACCAGCTCGCAGTTCTGCACCTCGTACCGGTCGTTGTAGTTGGCGAGGTCGTCGCCGCCGTTGCGCCCACAGTGGTGGAAGTCCTGCGTCTGGTAGATCCCCGGGTAGTCGTAGTGGCCGTACGACGAGCCGGCCCAGCCGGTTCCGCCGGCGTCCTGCCCGGACATGTGGTTGACGACGGCGTCCACGATCACCTTCACCCCGGCGGCGTGGCAGGTGTTCACCATGGACTGGAACTGCGCCCGGGTGCCCTTGCGCGACTCGATGCGGTAGCTGACCGGCTGGTACGCCACCCACCATTGGTTGCCCCGGACGTGTTCCTGGGGCGGGGAGACCTGGACGTAGCCGTACCCCTTCGGGCCGAGGACGTTCGTGCACTCGCTGGCCACCGAGGGCCAGTTCCACTCGAACAGGTTGGCGATGACCTTCTTGCTGCCGGACGGGGCCGCGGCGGCCGGGGGCGCCGCCACAACGGTCGGGACGAGCAGGCTGGCGATCACGCCGAGGGCGAGGACCGCCGAGCGGCGGCTACGTCGATGCATCGGAACTCCTGACGGAGGTCGGGGGGAACCGTGGTGATGCTGCGGCGGGTGAGGGCTCGACTGACGCAATAAGGCAAGCCGAGCTGAAATTTGCGGAGAGATTACAAGCGTGTTGCAAGGGCTGTCAATGCATGGACATGCGTCATTGTGTAAAGCGTTGGCCCCGACGCTCCATGCTCGATCGGGGAGCGGGAATTGGCCTGCGGTTGGTCAGGGCCGAGTAGCGAACCTCGCTGGACTGGTCGGAAGCCGGGGCGTCGCAGCGCCAGCCTCTCCCGCCGCCTGCTCCCGAAGGAAGGCGCGGTCTCGCAAGCCTCCGCCGGCCAGAGCGCCGCCGGACCGACCCGGGTGGACGAGCGACGTGCCCACGCAGTCACCGCCCTGGCTGGCCGGCCGGCCCGTGGCACTCCTGAGCCTCGCGATCTTGCAGTTGCGGCCCCGGCAAATGCCCCATCACGCCCTTTTGGTGGGCCCCAAGTGCAAGATCGGCGGGGGCGGGGGCGGGGGTGGGGGTGGGGGCGGGGTGGGGGCCGCCGGGAACCGGCGACCCTCCCGCCGGGCCGGGTGCCGGCGACAGAAGGCGGGGGCCACTCGGCCCCCGCCTTCTGTCGCAGTGGTCAGCGGAGGGGCGTCAGGCGGTCGGTGCCCACCCGGTCGCGGAGCACCTCTGGCACCAGCACCGAGCCGTCGGGCTGCTGGAACTGCTCCAGGATCGCCGGGAACAGCCGGCTGGTGGCCAGCGCCGAGCCGTTGAGGGTGTGCACGAACCGGGTCTGCTTGCCGCCCGGCTCCCGGTACCGGATCGCCGCCCGACGGGCCTGGTAGTCGCCGGCCCAGGAGACCGACGACACCTCCTTGTACTTTCCGGTGCTCGGCATCCACACCTCGATGTCGAGGGTCTTCTTCATTCCCGCGCTGGCGTCGCCGGCCGACAGCAGGCTGCGCTGGTAGTGCAGGCCCAGCCCCTCCACGAGGCTCTCCGCGTGGGCGAGCATCTCCTCCAGCGCCGCGTTCGCCTGCTCCGGCAGGGTGAACTGGAAGATCTCCACCTTGTTGAACTGGTGGCCACGCACGGTGCCCCGCTCGTCCGAGTGCGACCCGGCCGACTCACGCCGGTAGCAGGGGGTGTACGCGAAGGTCTTCAGCGGCAGCTTCGTCGTGTCCAGGATCTCGTCCTGATACGTGCCCAGCAGCGCCGTCTCCGCCGTGGGCAGCAGGAACTGCCCGCGCGGGGCGGACTCCCGGTCCAGGTGGTAGACGTCGTCGTAGAACTTGGGGAACTGCCCGGCGGCGAACCCGACGCTGTCCAGCAGCAGGTGCGGCGGGAGGAGGAACTCGTACCCTGCCGCGACGTGCCGGTCGATGAACCAGTTGATCAGCGCCCACTCCAGCCGCGCGCCCTGACCGGTGTAGATCCAGAAGCCGGAGCCGCCGAGCTTGACGCCCCGCTCGTAGTCGACCAGGCCCAGCGACCGGGACAGCTCGACGTGGTCGCGGACCTTCTCGATGGCCGGCGGCTCGCCGAAGGTCTTGACGACCCGGTTGGCCTCCTTGCCGCCGGCGACCACGTCGTCGGCGGGCAGGTTGGGCAGCTCGCTCATCCGGTCGCGCAGCCGGGACTGCACCTCGTCGAGCTGGGACTCCAGCTCGGCGAGCTGCTTGCGCTCCGCCTCCGGGGCGGTGCTCTCCGGCGTGGTGCCGGCCCGCTTCGCCGCCGCGTACGCCCGGGCGTCGGCCTTGCGGCGCTGCCGCTCGGCGTCGATCTCCGTGATGAGGGCGCGACGTTCCTGGTCGAGCCGCTGGATGTCGTCCAGCGCCCGGTTGACCTCGGCGGGATCCAGTCGCTTCGCCAGCGCGGTCGCCACCGCCTCGCGATCCTTCCGGATCAACTCCATGTCGAGCATGCTGCTCCGTACGCCTCCGTCCGGGGGTCAGGTGGAACCCACAGATGTTACCGTCGCCGCCCCGTACCACCGGCCCGGCCCTGTGACCGCCCGCCGGGGCCGCGCGGGTCGGCGGCCCCGGCGGGCAGTCACCGGCGGATCGGCACCCGTGCGGTCAGGCGGATCGGCACCATGCCGGCCAGGCGGATCGGCGTCAGGGCGGCGGTCAGGCGGATCGGTGGCCAGGCGGTCACAGGCGGATCGGCATCAGGATCGAGAACGCGTCGGCGTCGTCGGGCCGGCGCACGGCCAGCGGGGCGATCGGCCCGTCCAGCTCCAGCACGAGCTGGCCCCGGTCGCCCGCGTCGAGGGCGTCGAGCAGGTACCGCCCGTTGACCCCGACCCGCACCGCGCCCGGGTCGGCGGGCGCCTCGCCGTCGAGGACCCGCAGCCCGCCCGCGTCGTCCAGGCCGAGCACCGTCACGGGTACGTCGACGCCCTCGTGCCGGACCAGGGCCGGCGTCGCGCCCGCGAGCGCCGCGCGCAGCGCCGGCACGTCCACCTCGATCCGGTACGCGGGCGCGACGTGCCCGCGCAGCAGCCGCCGGTAGTCCGGGGAGTCGTACGGCAGGACCGTGTCGGAGACCTCGGCGTCGGCGACGGCGACGGAGACGGTCGCCCCGTCCAGCCGCAGCAGCGCCTCGGGGGCGTCGGTGTCGAGCAGCGCGCGGATCCGGTCCACGAGGGCCACCGGGGCGAGCGCCCGCGCTCCGGGCCCGTCGACCCGGCCGGGAACCCGGGACACCGCCAGCCGGAACCGGTCGGTGGCGACGAGGCGTACGCCGTCGTTGTCCGCCTCGAACAGGACCGCCGACAGCATCGGCAGCTCGGGGTCGGCGCCCACGGCGAAACGGACGGCGTCGATCGCGGCGGCGAGGTCGACGCGGGACAGGGCGAGACGGGTGGTCATCTGGTTCTCCTCGGGGTCGATCAGGGCGCGGACGCGGGAGAGCTCGCGGCGGGCGTCGGCGAGACCGTCCTCCAACCGCCGCAGGTGCGCGTCGAGCAGCCGGCCCAGTACGGCCGGCTCGGCACGGTGCCGTACCGCGGCGGCGATCTCCGCCAGCGGCATCCCGACCCGGCGCAGCCCCGCCACCAGGCGGGCCGGGGCAACCTGGTCGTCGGCGTACCAGCGGTAGCCGGTCACCGGGTCGACCAGGGCCGGCACCAGCACCCCGGAGCGGTCGTAGAACCGCAGGGCGCTGATCGTCAGCCCGCTGGCCCGGGCCAGCTCACCGATGCTGCGCAGTTCGCTCTCCACACCGAGGATCCTGTTGCCTCAACCTGGTCGAGGGTCAAGCCAGGGGCCGGACCGGAACGCCGAGCAGCCGCCCCATGCCCTGACAGGCGCGTGGCACCGCGCCCGCGTCCTGGCGCAGCCGCAGCGCCTGGTGCAGGGCCAGCGCCAGCCCGGTCAGCTCGAAGACCAGCTGCTCCGGGTCGGTGCCGGCGGGCAGGTCCCCGTCGGCGACGGCCCGCAGGGCCTGCCCCCGCAGCTCGCGGTGCCAGCGGTCGGCGTACCCGAGGACGAGGTCGCGGACCGGGCCCGGCCGGTCGTCGAACTCGCTGGCGGCGGCGATGAAGAAGCACCCGCCGGGGAAGACGGGACGGGCGAGGTGGCGTACCCAACTGCCGCAGACGGCGGCGAGTCTCGGCAGCCCGGCCGGCCGGTCCGCGACCGGTTCCCAGATCTCCCGCCAGAACACGTCGGCGGCGGCCTCGACCACCTGGAGTTGCAGGGTCTCCTTGTTGCCGAACGGGCCGAGCAGCCCGGACTTGCTCATGCCGAGGTCGGCGGCGAGCCGGCCGATGGTCAGCCCGGCGAGGCCCTCGACCGAGGCGACCGCGGCGCCGTGCGCCAGGATGGCGGCGCGCGTGCGGGCGGCGTCGGCAAGGGACGAACGGGGACTCATCGGGAGAGTGTAGCGACGCGCGCAGGCAATAACATCCGAACGTTCGGTCGCTATAGTGCGGGGGACCCCTCACTCCAGGAGAGTGCCTTGCCCCGAGCCGCCGCCACCGTCCGCACCGTGCTGCGACCGCTGATGCGGCTGGCCTGGCACCCCCGCATCGACGGGGCGTCGCACGTGCCCGCCACCGGTCCGGTCATCCTGGCCAGCAACCACCTGTCCTTCCAGGACAGTGTGCTCATCCCCCTGTCCGCGCCCCGCCCGGTGTCGTTCCTGGCCAAGGCGGAGTACTTCGAGGGCCACGGCGCCGGCGGGCTGCTGCGCCGCCAGTTCTTCGCGGGCCTCGGGGCCATCCCCGTGCGGCGGGGCGTCAACCGCGAGTTCCAGTCCTCGCTCGATGCCGCCCTCGCGCTGCTGGAGGCGGGCGGCGCCTTCGGCATCTACCCGGAGGGCACCCGCTCGCGGGACGGCCGGCTGCACCGGGGTCGCACCGGGGTGGCCTGGCTGGCGATGGCCTCCGGTGCCCCCGTGGTGCCGGTGGCGGTGGCCGGCACGGCCCGGCTGGGATCGGCGGCGGCCCTGCTGCCCGGCGCCGCCCGGCCGGTGGTCCGGTTCGGCCCGGTGCTGGAGTTCCCCGCACACCGGGGGAACGCCGGCTCCGCCCCGGCCCGTCGCCGGGTGACCGACCAGATCATGGACGCCATCGGTGCCCTCTCCGGCCAGCAGCGGGCCCACACGTACAACCCGCCGCCCGGCGACGAGCCGGGCTGACGTTCAGCGGGGCGCGTCCAGGACCCGGAACGTCATCCCCGCCCGCGTCAACCGGTCCAGCAGGGCGTCGCCCATCGCGGTCACCGGGGTCACCTGGCCGGAGGTGGCCGGCAGGCCCTCGTCCAGGGCCAGGCAGAGCGCGGACTCGCCGAGCATCTTCGCGGTCTCGTCGTACCCGGGGTCGCCGCCGGAGACCTCGGTGAGCACCCGCCGGCCGCCGCCCGAGCCGAGGAACCGCACCCGGAACCAGGACTTCGCCCGCTGCTGCGGGCTCGGCCCCTGCCCGGAGGCGAGCCGGCCGAGCAGCCAGCGCCGGGTCGGCGGGAGCTTGACCAGCCCGACGAGGCCGCCCAGCCCGGCCGCGCCGAGCACGATCGTCGGCAGCCGCTTCACGGCGGCGAAGTGCCGGTAGCGGAAGTCTGGGCCGTACTCCGGGCGGGCCGCCGCCGACCGGCGGACCACCTGCGGGTCGATGGTCGGCAGCGGCACGGCCCAGGTGCCCAGCTCCTTCGACCGGCCCACCTTCCCGGGCACCGCCCGGACCCGGCGGCCCTCCGGCCGGGGCTCGACGGCCCGGCGCTCCCGCGCCGCCCGGCTCGCCTCGGCGGTACGTGAGAACGCGGTCAGCGCCGAGTGGTACGTCCCGGCGGAGAACCTCCCGCCGGCCCGGACGAACCCGTCCACGGTGATCGGAGCGTCCGCCGGGAGTTGCTTGACGGTGAACCAGACGCCCAGGTCGTGCGGGACGGAGTCGAAGCCGCAGGCGTGCACCAGCCGGGCCCCGGTGCGCACCGCCTCGGCGTGGTGGCGCACGTACATCGTGTCGACGAACTCCGGCTCGCCGGTGATGTCGAGGTAGTCGGTGCCGGCCGCGGCGCAGGCGGCGACCAGCGGCTCGCCGTGGTGCACGTACGGCCCGACCGTGCTGGCCACCACCCGGGCGCTGCCGGCGACCCGGCGCAGCGACTCCGGGTCGGTGACGTCGGCGGTGAGCAGCGGCAGCCCGGCCAGCGCCGGGTCGATGCCGGCCAGCCGGTCCCGGACGGCCGCCAGCTTCGCCGGGTTGCGCCCGGCGAGCGCCCAGCGCAGCCCGTCCGGCGCGTGCCGGGCGAGGTACTCGGCGGTGAGCCCCCCGGTGAACCCGGTGGCCCCGAACAGAACGACGTCGTACGCCCGGTCCTCACGCATCCTGCGAGTGTCCCACCCGGGCCGATACCCCGCCCGGCCCCCGAGAACGGCCCCCGAGAACGGCCCCCGAGAACGGCCCCGAGAATGCCGTCCGAGAACGGCCGGGCTCCGAGGACGGCTCAGGGAACGGAACGGCTCAGGGCGTGAAGACCGCGCGCAGGCAGCCGTCGGCGCGCTCGCGGAACAGGTCGTAGCCGTGCGCGCCCTGTTCCAGGGGAAGGCGGTGGGTGGCCAGGTGACCGGTGTCGATCTCGCCACGGGCCATCCGGTCCAGCAGCATCGGGATCCACCGCTGCCCGTGCTGCCGGGAGCTGCGCACGGTCAGCCCCTTGTGCATCATCGCGCCGAGCGGAAACGTGTCGACGAACCCGGTGAACGTGCCGAGCACGACGACCGTGCCGCCCTTGCGGCAGGCGTGCACCGCCTCGCGGACCGCGATCGGCCGGTCCGGGACCGCGCCGGCCCGCCCGGCGGCGGCGAACAGGTCGGCCAGCGACCGGGGCCCCGTGCCATCCCAGGCCATCCCGACCGCCTCCACGCAGACGTCCGGGCCCCGCCCGCCGCTGCGCTCGCGCAGTTCGGCCGCGACGTCGGTGGCCCGGTAGTCGAGGGTCTCCGCGCCGACGTGCCGCTCGGCCGATCGCAGCCGGTCGGGGTACCGGTCGATCACCACCACCCGGGCCGCGCCGCGCAACAGGGCGGCCTGCGCGGTCATCTGGCCCACCGCCCCGGCCCCCCAGACCGCCACCACGTCGCCGGGGCGCACCTCGCCCAGCTCGGCGCCGAGCCAGCCGGTCGGCACCGCGTCGGACGCGAAGACCGCCCGGTCGTCGTCCACCGGGTCGGGCACGGCGAACGCCCCGACGTCGGCGTACGGCACCCGGACGTACTCGGCGTGGCTGCCGGCGAAGCCCCCGGCCGAGCGGGGCTGGCCGTAGCAGCCGCCGGTGGGCTGCCCCCACGCCTGTTCGGCCACGGCCGCCCCGGTGCTGCCGTTGTCGCAGCAGGCGTAAAGGCCCTGCCGGCAGTACCAGCAGCTCCCGCAGGCCACGACGGCGCAGACCACCACCCGGTCGCCGACCCGGTGCCGGCGCACCCCGGGGCCCACCTCGACCACGTCGCCGAGGAACTCGTGCCCGAGCACGTCGCCGACGGCGAGGCCCGGCCCCCGGCCGCCGAGCAGCGGCAGGT
The DNA here is from genome assembly GCF_044334565.1 of Micromonospora sp. NPDC020750. NCBI lineage: Bacteria > Bacillati > Actinomycetota > Actinomycetes > Micromonosporales > Micromonosporaceae > Micromonospora > Micromonospora sp. NPDC020750. The sequence continues at coordinate 612,704 of NZ_JBIRTH010000003.1, read as the reverse complement.
CCGCCCCGCAGGTGGCGCTGCGCCGCACCCGGACGATCGCGTCGGCGGAGTTGCGCAGCTCCGGGTCGGGTACCTCGAGCATCCCGAGGCCGTCCGCGCCGAGCCAGCAGAGCGCCCTCATCCGCGCGCCGACCCGTCGCGCGGGCCGTCGAACGGAGGGCGGCACGGCCCGGCAGTTGGCGCCGGGCCGTCGAACGGGGGGCGGCCCGGCCCGGCAGTTGGCGCCGGGCCGTCCAGCGGGGAGCGGTCCGGGCGAAGCAGCTCACCGGTCTCGGCGAGCTGCTTGACCTGCCGCAGGGTCTCCCGGATCAGCAGCCCGGGGTCGTCCCCGACCAGGTGGGCGGCCGGCCCGGTGAGCGGGCCGCCGCCGGCCGGGCGGGCGGCCAGTTCGGTGCCCCGCCCGCCGGGCGCCGGGCGTAGCGTCACCTCCACCCCGTCGCCGAGGCGGCGCAGCGGTTCGGGTCGTCGGCCGCCCGGCAGCACCCGCTCCGGCGGCCGGTCGACGGTCACCACCTGCCAGCGGTCCTCCCGGCCGCCGGGGCCCGTCGGGCGGGACCGGTCCGCCCGCCCGGGTCCGCGCAGCGCCCGCGCCGCCGCCACCGCGCCGGCCGTCGCCGCCCCGGCGGTACGGGCCACCGCCCGCGCCCCCCGCGTCCCGCGTCCCATCCGTCCCACCCACCCCTCGTCGTCCGGCGGGCATCCGGTCGCCCGCCTTCGAGCTGCTGCGAAACCGGGCCGGCGGACAAGCGGCCGGCCCCCGCGTGCCCCCACGGTGGCCGCAGGCCGGGTGAAGCGGGTTCCCCCCGAAGGGGTGAACCGGCCGGGGCCGGGTAACCGCCCGCCGCACGACCTGGGGAAGTGGACGCGTCCGTGGGGGTGGGGCCGGATGCCGCAGCAGGACTGGGACGCCACGGTCGTGGCCGCCACGAGCGCCGAGCCGGGGACCCACGACGGGGCCGCGGTCCCGGGTCCCGCCGCCACGAGTGCGGGGCCGGGGGCCTACGACGGGGCCGCGGTCCCGGGTCCCGCCGCCGGGAGCGCCGGGGCGGGCGGACCGCCGCCGCTGTTGGCGTCCCGGCTGGCCCCCGCCCCGCTGGCCGAGCCGGTGCTGGTCCGGCCCCGGCTGCTGCGCCGGCTGGACGAGGGCACGGCCGGCCCGGTCACCCTGGTCTCCGGCCCGGCCGGCTGGGGAAAGACCACCCTGCTCGGCTCCTGGGCCCGCACGGTCGAGCCGGCCCCGGCGTGGGTGACGGTCGAGGCCGGCGACACGGGCGCGCGGCTCTGGTCGTACCTGGCGGCGGCGCTGGGCAGCGCCCCCGACGGGCGGCCCGACCCGGCTCAGCCGCCCCCGCCCGCCCCGCCCCCGGCCGACGCGCCGCCCCGCCCGGACCAGCTCGAACTGCTGGCCGCCGCGCTCGCCGCCCGGGAGAGCCCGGTGCTACTCGTCCTGGACGACCTGCACCGGATCGCCGACCCGGCGGCGCTGACCGGGCTGGAGTTCTTGCTCCGCCACGCGGGACAGCGGCTGCGCCTGCTGGTCGGGGCGCGCACCGACCTGCCGCCGGGCCTGCACCGACTGCGCCTGGCCGGGGAACTGACCACCGTCGGCCCCGACGAGCTGGCCTTCACCGACGACGAGGTGGCGGACCTGCTCACCGCGCACGGCGTGTACCTGCCGGCGGCGGTGGTGCCTCGGCTGCGGGAGCGCACCGCCGGCTGGGCGGCCGGGCTGCGGCTTGCCGCGCTGGCCGTGCGGGACCGGCCGGACCCGGTGCGCTGGCTGGAGCAGTTCGGCGGGGACCAGCCGGACGTCGCCGGCTACCTGCGCGAGGAGGTGCTCGACCCGCTCGACGGGGCGGCCCGGGACTGCCTGCGCCGGGGCGCGGTGGCCGACGCGTTCCGCGCCGACCTGGTCGACGCGCTGACCGGCCGCCCCGGCGCCGAGCCGGTGCTCGCCGCGCTGGCCGCGACCGGGGGATTCGTGCGTCGCGACGACAACCGGCCGCCCTGGTACCGCTGCCACCCGTTGCTGGCCGACCTGCTCCGGGCCGAGCTGGCCGGGCTGCCCGCCGAGGAGCTGCGCGACCTGCACCTGCGGGCGGCCGGTTGGTACGCCGGGCACGGGCGCCCCGCCGAGGCGCTGCGGCACGACCTCGCCGCCGGCCACTGGGACCGGGCCACCGAGGTGCTGGTCACCCACTGGCCGGAGCTGGTCCCGTACGACCGCGAGGGCGCGGGCGGGCCGCCGCCGGCCGCGCCGCCGGAGGAGGCGGTCCGGCGGGACCCGGAGCTGGGGCTCGCCGCCGCCGCCGAGCGGGCCCACGCCGGCGATCCGGCCGCCGCCGCGCAGCTCCACCGGGCCGCCGCTCACGCCCGGTCGCTGCCCGTGCCGCGCCGGGACCGGTTCCGCCGGCTGGCCACCGCGCTGGAGGTCACCCTGGCCCGGCTGGCCGGCGACCACGACGAGGTACGCCGGGCGGCGCACCGGCTGCTCGCCACGCGTACCCCCGGTGGGTCGGCGGACGACCCGCGCACCGGCGCGGCCGACGACGCCGACGTGCGGGCGACGGCCGGCGCGGCGCTCGGCCTGGCCGCGCTCGCCGAGGGCGACCTGCGCGGCGCGGCGGCCGAGTTCGGGCCGGCGCTGGCGGCGGCCCGGGAGGGCGGCCGGCCCCGCACCGAGCTGCTCTGCGCGAGCCGGTCGGCGCTGCTGCACGCGGCCCTCGGCGAGCTGCGGGCGGCCGAGCGGACGGCCCGGGAGGCGTTGGCCCTGCCGGCCTGCCAGGGCTGGTCCTGCCGGGTCGACTGCGCCCACGGCCACCTGGCGCTGGCCCTGGTGGCGCTGCACCGGGACCTGCCCGACGAGGCGGCGGCGCACCTGGCGCTGGCCGCCCCGGCCACCGGGAGCGACGCCCCGGGCGCCCCTGGCGAACCCCGCGCTCCCGGCACCCCCGGTGGCCTCCGCGACCCCGGTGGCCTCGGCACCCCCGGTGGGCTCGGTGACGCCGGGGAGCCGCCGGTCGCGGCGCTCGCCGCGCTGTGCCGGGCGGAGCTGCTGAACGACCGGGGTGACCCGGCCGCCGGCCTGCGTCTGCTCGCGGCGACGCGGGACCGCCTCGGCGGGGCGGGGGAAAGGGCGGCCGGGGCGCGGGAGCTCGCCGGCTGGCTGCTGGCCGCCGAGGCGGGGCTGCGGGCCGCCCACGGCGACCTGGGAACCGCCCGGGAGCTGTTCGCCGACGGGCTGCGCCACCCGGACGGGCCCGCGCCGGCGGTGGCGGTGGCGCTGGCCCGGGTCGAGCTGCGCGCCGGGGACGCGCGGGCCGCCGGGTACGCCCTGCCGGACTGGGATGGCCCCGACGCCGCCGCCTGGCCGCTGCCCGTACGCCTCGACGCGGCGCTGCTCGACGCGGTGCTGGCCGGGCGGGCGGGCGACGAGCGGCGGGCCGGGCGGCTGCTGGAGCGGGCGCTGTCGCTGGCCGAACCGGACGGGTACCGACGGGTCTTCACCCGGGCCGAGCCGGGGGCGCGGGACCTGCTCGCCGCGCACCTGGACTCCGGCACGGCGCACTGGCCGACGGTCAGCGACCTGGTCCGCGCCCAGGAGCCGACCGATCGGCCGGACCCGGCGTCGGGGCGGGCGCTGGAGGAGCCGCTCACCGAGCGGGAGCTGACCGTCCTGCGGTACCTGCAGAGCATCCTGTCCAACGTGGAGATCGCCGGTGAGCTGTCGCTGTCGGTCAACACGGTCAAGACGCACGTGCGCAACATCTACCGCAAGCTGGACGCCACCCGCCGCCGGGAGGCCGTCCGCCGGGCCCGGGAGCTGCACCTGATCTGAGCCTCGCGGGGCCCGGCGTCGTGGGCCCCGCGAGGCGTAGGTTCGGGGCTGCGGGTTGCTACCGACGCCGAGCCAGCCATACCGTCCGGGTCGCCCGGACGATGAGGTCGTCGCGGTCGAGGACGCCGGCCGCGAGCGTGTCGAGGGCTGCCAGGTCGTCGGCACTGAGCCGGCCGTCGAGACCGTGCCGCAGGCGCTCCAGGCAGAGCTGGGCGTAGCGGCCGGTGGCCGGGGGCAGGGGTGCTCGCAGGGCGATGTCGAAGTGCCGCTGCGCCTCGACGGTGAAGCCGGCCGCCGTGAGGTGGGCCGTCCAGTCCTGGCCCATGTGCATTCCCGCCTCGGCGCGGATCTCGGCGATGCCGGCGTTGCCGCGTTCCTCCAGCGCGGCACCGGCGTCGTCGGGCAGGAACCGGGGGAGCGAGTCCAGCTCGGTGGCCACGAGGATGCCGCCGGGGCGCAGCGCCGCGAGGGCCTGGGTGAGGGTACGAACGGGGTCGGCCATGTGGTGCAGGGAGGCCGACGCCCACACCAGGTCTGCGGGCCCGAGGTCCGGCCACGGCTGGTCCAGGTCGGCCTGCACGGTGCGGATCCGGTCCGCGACGCCGGACGCCCGGGCCTTGTGCCGCAGGTGCTCGAGCATCTCGTCGGAGAGGTCCACCGCGATGACCTCGGCGTCCGGCAGGTGTCGGGCCAACGCGAGGGCGCCGGTGCCCGTGCCGGCACCCACGTCGATGATGCGTGGCCGGTCGGGGACCAGTGAGCCGGCCCAGGCGATCACCTCGCGGTGGAACTCGTGCAGTACGTCGGCGTCGAGGTCGAGCATTTCGCCCAGCTGGGAATGTGCCATGCCGACGACGGTACGCGCTTCTTGCGGCAGCAGCATAGTATCTTGCTTATGACGCAAGACGGTGAGTTGGACGCCCTCGTTCGGCAGCGGATCCGGGGGCTGCGGGTGGCGCGCGGCTGGTCGCTCGACGACCTGGCAGCCCGCTGTTTTCTGAGCCCGTCGACGCTGAGCCGGATCGAGACCGGCCACCGGCGGATCGCCCTGGACCAGTTGACGCCGATCGCCCGGGCGCTGGGCACCACGCTCGACCACCTGGTGGAGTCGGGCGCCGACGACGACGTGGTGATCCGCCCCCACCGCGACGAGGCAGGCGGCGTCACCACCTGGCTGCTGTCCCGCGAGGGCGCACCGCACGGCGTGACGGTCGCCAAGATGCGGATCACCCGGTCGGTCCCCGACGAGGGGCGGGTGCATCCCGGCCGGGACTGGTTCACCGTGCTCTCCGGCACGGTGGTGCTACGCCTCGGCGAGCGGACCATCCTGGTCGAGGCCGGTCAGGCGGCGGAGTTCTCCACGATGGTGCCGCACGCGTTCGGCGCACACGGCGGTGCGGCCGAGATCCTGTGCATCCTCGACCACGACGGGGAACGCACCCACCTGACGCCGACAAGGCCCTGACCGGGCCCGGGGCCGCCACGGGGGACCGGCAAGCGGCGCCGCCTGAAGCCACGGCGGGTCCCCGGTCAGGCGGTGGCGGCCTGGTCCACGGCGGCGAGCAGCTCGGGCAGGGCGTGCCCGCCCTCGTACCGGACGTCGTTGAGGAACAGGGTCGGGGTGCCGTTCACCCCGCTGCGGATGCCCCCGACGAAGTCCCGGCGGACCCGGTCGGCGTGGGCGTGCCGCTCCACCTCGCCGCCCACCTCGTCGGCGGGCAGGCCGAGCTGCGCCACGCCGAGCGCCAGGTGCACCGGGTCGAGCTGGTCCTGGTGCTCGTACAGCCAGTCGTGCATCTCCCAGAACCGGTCCCGTCGCCCGGCCGCCTCGGCGACCTCGGCGGCGCTCTCGGCGTACGGATGGATGTTGGCGATCGGGAAGTGCCGGTGGACCAGCCGGACCACGTCGGCCCGCTGGCGCAGCAGCTCGGCGAGGTTCGAGTGCACCGCGCCGCAGTGTCCGCACTGGAAGTCGCCGTACTCGACGAGGGTCACCGGGGCGTCCGCCGGCCCCCGGGCGTGGTCGGTCCCGGTCACCGGTACCCGGAGCCGGGCGGTGACCTGCAACGGTGTGGTCATCGGGTCACCACCGTGAGGCGGTTGCGCACCTCGTGGACGCCGGGCGCCGACCAGACCGTCCGCTCCACCGCCTCGCGCTCCGGCACCGAGTGCACCGTGCCCTCCAGCAGCACGGCGTCGCCGTGCACCCGCACGGTGACCTGCTCGCCGTCGACCGCCGCGGCGCGGGTCAGCGCGTCGATGATCCGTTCGGTGAGGTCGCCGGTGTCCGGCCGGACCGCCGGCCGCACGGTGACCCCGTTGCTCAGCCCGCGTACGCCGGTCAGCCGGCCGACGACGCGTTCGGTGGCCCGGCGTTGGTACTCCCACTCCACCTCGCCGTGCAGGGTGACCCACCCGTCGGCGACGGTGACCTCCATCCGCTCGACCGGCACGAACGCGTCCCACTCCAGCGCCCGCCCGACGGCCGTGGCCAGCTCGGTGTCGGTGCGCTCCGCCGAGCCGGGCAGCCGGACGGTGAGGTCGTTGGCGACCGCCCGGACCCTGGCCACCCGGTGGGCGGCGCGTTCCGCCACCCACTTCTTCGCGTAGCTGTCCACCCAGCCGGTCAGGGTGACCACGCCCCCGGTGACGGTCACGCCGATCTCGTGCGGCTGGACCCGCGGCTCCCAGGTCAGCTCGTCCAGCACGTCGGACTGGATGTCCTGGTCGGTGCGGGTGGTCGTCGCGGTGGCCATCGCTGCATCCTCCCGAATGTCGACGAACGGTCGGCGGCGCGCGTGGGCCCGCCGGGGCCGATCCTGCCGCCGGAGCGGGTGAACCGGACCCACCCCGGTCGGGTGAGGGAGGGCCGCGCACGGCCGGTCCCGGGGCGGCGGGAGGCGGCCGGGCGTCGACAAGGACCCGCCGAGTCCGGCACCATCTGTGGGCGGCGTGACTGTCGGCGGCGGGGAGTGAGCGATGGGTGAGGTTCGCGTGGCGGCTCCGGTCGCCGCCCCCGGGCGGTGGGGCCCCGGGCGGGGCCGGGCGGCGGCCGCCCGGCTGGGCCTGCTGGCCCGGCACGAGTGGACCCTCGCGGTGCTCGGCTCGCTGCTGCTCGCCGCCGTGCTGACCTGGCCGACGCTGCGCGACCTGGCCGGCACCATCCCGCAGGACACCGGCGACCCGACGCTCCAGGCGTGGCAGGTCGCGTGGGGCGGACACGCCCTGCTCACCGACCCGGTGCACGTCTGGCACTCGAACACGTTCTGGCCGGAGCCGTACACCTACGCATACTCCGACACACTGCTCGGCTACGCCCCGTTCGGGATGATCGGGCACGGGCCGGTCGCCGCCGTGGTCCGCTACAACCTGCTGTACATGCTGGTGCACGCGCTGGCCTTCGTCGGGGCGTACGCGCTGTCCCGGCAGCTCGGCGCGGGCTGGGCGGGCGCCGCGGTGGCCGGGGCGTCCTTCGCGTACGCGCCGTGGAAGCTGGCCCAGGCCGGGCACCTGCACGTGCTCAGCATCGGCGGGATCGCGCTGGCGCTGGCCATGCTCGCTCGGGGGCACGGCTGGTCGCTGCGGCACGGGTACCGGCCGGACCGGGCCCGGCCGGGCTGGGCGGGGGCCGGCTGGCTGGTCGCCGCCTGGCAGGTCAGCCTCGGCTTCGGCATCGGCCTGCCCTTCGCGTACGCGCTGGGGCTGCTCTGCCTCGGCGCGGCCGGCGGGTACGGCTGGTCGTGGTGGCGGCGGGCCCGGCCGGCGTTCCCGCGCCGGCTGCTGGTGGCGGACCTGGCCGGCGGCGCCTTCTTCGCCGGGGTGACCCTGCTGATGGCCTCGCCCTACTTCGAGGTGGTGGCCCGGCACCCGTCCGGCCGGCGTACGGTCGAACAGATCGCGATGTTCTCCCCACCGCTGCGCGGCTTCCTCACCGCGCCGCCGGAGTCCTGGCTGTGGGGGGAGCGGCACATCGCCGCCCGAGCCACCCTGAGTTTCGCCGGGGAGATGACCCTGCTGCCCGGGATGGTGCTGATCGGGCTCGCCTCCGCCGGGCTGTTCGTCTCGGCGTGGCGGTTGCGGCACCGGCTGGCGCTGGCCGCCGGGGTGCTGGTCAGCGCGGCGCTGGCCGCCGGCACCACGCTGTTCGGCGACGGCGACCCCGGCTATGTCACCCTGGTGGAGCACGTGCCCGGCTGGGACGGCGTGCGCACCCCGGGTCGGCTGGTGCTCTGGACGACGCTGCTGCTGGGCGTCCTGGCCGCCGGGGCGCTGACCGTCCGTGAGCCGGACCCGGAGCCGGGGTCGCCCGGCAGCCGGTGGCGGCGCTGGGGGCAGGCGGTGCTGGTGCTCCCGATGCTGCTGGTGCTCGCCGAGGGGGTCAACCGCACCCCACACGTGCCCGCCCCGGTGCAGCCGGCGGCGCTGCACGGGCTGCGCGGGCCGGCGCTGGTGCTACCCAGCGACGGCATCCGGGAGTTCCACGTGATGCTCTGGTCCACCGACGGCTTCCCGAAGGTGGTCAACGGGCTGGCCTCGTTCACCCCGGCGGGCCAGCAGCAGATCCGGGCGGCGAGCGGGGGTTTCCCCGACGCGACGTCGGTGGCGTACCTGCGAGGGCTCGGGGTGCGCACGGTGGTGCTGCTGCCGGCGTACGCGGCCGGCACGCCGTGGGCCGACGCGGCGGCCCGGCCGGTGGACGGGCTGGGCATCCGGCGGGAGACCGTCGGCGACGGGCTCGTCTACCACCTCGACTGAGCCGCCGACGCGGTGGGCGGCCCGGGCTGAGCCGCCACCGCGCTCCGCGACCCCGCCCCGGGCAGGGCGTGGCCCGCGCCGGTCCACCGACGTTGTGGGAGCGCTTCCAAACTGGTCGGGGGAGAGGCTACTGTGAATTCCTTCCTCGGCAGCGGGAGCCACGCATGCCGGTGGGGAGCCTGGGCCGCTCCCCCCACCTCGACGCGCCAGGGCGCGGCCGTCCGTCGACCGCCGCGCGTCGTGCTCGTACCCCACCCCCACGGGCATCCCGAGAGGAACCGCAGATGCGGAGAGGTCTCGTCGGCGCGGTCACCACCGTGCTGGCCGCCGCCACGGCAGTCGTGGCCGTTCAGTTCACCGTCGCCCCGTCCGCCCCGGCCGCCGCCGCAGCGGCGGAGCCGTACTCCTGGAAGAACGTCCGGATCGACGGCGGCGGCTTCGTCCCCGGCATCGTTTTCAACCAGACCGAGAAGAACCTGATCTACGCCCGCACCGACATCGGCGGCGCGTACCGCTGGGAGCAGGCCAGCCAGTCCTGGACGCCGCTGCTCGACTGGGTCGACGCCGACAAGTGGGGATACAACGGCGTGGTCAGCCTGGCCACCGACCCGGTGCAGACCAGCCGGGTGTACGCCGCCGTCGGCATGTACACCAACGACTGGGACCCGAACAACGGCGCGATCCTGCGCTCGACGGACAAGGGCGCCACCTGGCAGGTCACCGCGCTGCCGTTCAAGAACGGCGGCAACATGCCCGGCCGGGGGATGGGCGAGCGGCTGGCGGTCGACCCGAACAGGAACAGCATCCTGTACTACGGCGCCGAGGGCGGCAACGGCCTGTGGCGCAGCACCGACTACGGGGCGACCTGGGCCAAGGTGGCGAACTTTCCCAACGTCGGCAACTACCGGGCCGACCCGAACGACAGCAGCGGCTACCAGAGCCAGAACCAGGGCCTGACCTGGGTCAGCTTCGACAAGAGCACCGGCACGGCCGGCACCGCCACCCAGACCGTCTATGTCGGCGTGGCGGACAAGGAGAACCCGGTCTACCGCAGCACCAACGGCGGCACGACCTGGGAGCGGATCGCCGGCCAGCCCACCGGGTACCTTGCCCACAAGGGCGTGGTGGACCCGGTCGGGGGCTACCTCTACATCGCCACCAGCGACACCGGCGGCCCGTACGACGGGGCCAAGGGCGACGTGTGGAAGTTCAACCGGGCCACCGGCGCGTGGACGCGGATCAGCCCGATCCCGTCGTCGAGCACCGATGCGTACTTCGGCTACTCCGGGCTGACCATCGACCGGCAGAAGCCGAACACCCTCATGGTGGCCACCCAGATCTCCTGGTGGCCGGACGCCATCTTCTGGCGCAGCACCGACGGGGGCGCGACCTGGACCCGGATCTGGGACTGGGGCAGCTACCCGAACAAGACCAAGAAGTACACGATGGACGTCAGCTCCGTGCCGTGGCTGACCTTCGGCAGCAACCCGTCCCCGCCGGAGGAGACCCCGAAGCTGGGCTGGATGAACGAGTCGGTGGAGATCGACCCGTTCGACTCCAACCGCTTCCTGTACGGCACCGGCGCGACCATCTACGGCAGCACCGACCTGACCAGGTGGGACACCGGCGGCCAGCTCACCATCAAGCCGATGGTCAAGGGGCTGGAGGAGACCGCCGTGCTCGACCTGGTCAGCCCGCCGTCCGGGGCGCCGCTGGTCAGTGCGCTCGGGGACATCGGCGGCTTCCGGCACACCGACCTCGCGGCCGTGCCGCCGATGATGTTCACCCAGCCGAACTTCACCAGCACCACCAGCCTCGACTACGCCGAGACCAACCCGTCGGTGCTGGTGCGGGCCGGCAACTTCGCCGACGCGGACCGGCCGGGCGACAGCCACGTCGCGTTCTCCACCGACGGCGGGGGAAACTGGTTCCAGGGCGGCGAGCCGTCCGGAATCAACAGCGGCGGCACGGTGGCCGCGTCCGCCGACGGCAGCCAGTTCGTCTGGGCGCCCGGCGACGCCGGTCAGGCCGTGGTCCGCTCGGTCGGCTTCGGCACCTCGTGGGCCCCGGCGACCGGCATTCCGGCCAACGCGGTGGTCGAGTCCGACCGGGTCAACAAGAACAAGTTCTACGGCTTCGGCGGCGGCAGGTTCTACGTGAGCACCAACGGCGGGGCCAGCTTCGCCGCGTCGGCCGCGACCGGCCTGCCGACCACGGGGAATGTGAAGTTCAAGGCACTGCCCGGCAGGGAGGGCGACATCTGGCTGGCCGGCGAGGGTGGCCTGTGGCGCTCCACCGACTCCGGCGCCACCTTCACCAAGCTCGCCAACGTGTCGTCGGCGGTGAACGTCGGCTTCGGCAAGGCGGCCCCCGGGCAGACGTACCCGGCGTTGTTCACCTTCGGCACGGTCGACGGCCAGCACGGCGTGTTCCGGTCCGACAACGCCGGCGTGAGCTGGGTCCGGATCAACGACGACAAGCACCGGTACGGCAACGCGGGCGAGGCGCTGACCGGCGACCCCCGGATCTACGGCCGGGTCTACCTGGGCACAAACGGCCGGGGCATCCTCGTAGCCGACCGGCTCGGCGGCACGCCCAGCCCGTCGCCGACCACGCCCGCGCCGACCACCCCGGCACCCACGACGCCCCCGCCGACGACGCCCCCGCCGTCGCCGACCACGCCGGCCCCGGCCGGCGGCTGCACGGCGACGTACAAGGTGACCGGCTCCTGGTCGGGCGGCTTCCAGGGTGAGGTGACCGTCAGGAACACCGGGTCACCGAGCAGCGCCTGGTCGGTGGCGTGGAACTACGCCGACGGGCAGCGGCTCACCCAGCTCTGGGGCGGCTCGTTCACCCAGACCGGCGCCCAGGTCGTGGTGCGGGACGCCGGCTGGAACGGTGCCCTCGGCACCGGCGCCAGCACCAGCTTCGGCTTCCTCGGCAGCTTCACCGGGGCGAACTCGGTGCCGGTGCTGAGCTGCACCGCCACCCTCGCCCGCTAGCCACCGGCACGGCCCGGCGTCCGGGCCCCGACCGGACCGGCTCCCGTAACCGGTCAGCCGGCCCGGCGGCGCGGCGGGAGATCATCGCCGCGCCGCCGGGGCCGGTCGGGTCAGCCTTCGAGGCCGACGGGGGAGTCGGGCCGGTCGACGTCGACGAACTCGATGTCGTCGGCGTCCCGGCCGCCCCGGCCGCCGGCGGCCCGCGCGGCCGACCCCGCGGCCCAGCCGACCGCCGCGCCGACCAGCGCGGCGCCGATCAGCAGCGTCCAGGGCAGGGCCGGGCGGCGGCCGGCGAGCGCGTCGAAGGCCAGCAACGCCCGGCGGCGGGCCGTCTCGGCCGCGGAGCCGACCAGGTCACCGGCATCGTCGGCGAGGCCCGAACCGTTGCGGCGGGCCGAACGGGCGGTGTCCCGGACGTTGTCCCCGGCGGAGCTGACGGCGGAGACCAGGTGCTGCCACGCCTGGTCCGCGATTCGCTCGGGCTTGCTGCGGCGTTCCAGCAGATCGGTTCCGAACATCGTTCTTACCTCCTCGGGGTGCCGAAGCTTGCGGCCACTTCGGCTTTTCGGCTAGGGCAGGGCTCGGGCGCCCCGCCCACCGGCATGGTCCGGCGGGCCCGTCCGCCCACTCGGGCAGTGCCCCGCCGGATCCGGCCGCAAACCCGGCCCGTCCGGCGGCGGTCCGTCCGGCGGCGGTCAGCGGACGGACACCACGGCAGCGCCACGGGCGAAGTCGTCGCCGTCGTCGTCATCGTCGTCGTCACCCGCGCCGCCGAAGCCGCAGGCCAGCATGAGAGCGAGCAGTGCGCCGACGCCGGCGAGGCCGGCCAGTCTCCGGATCATGAGTGGTCCTTCCGTGGTACGGGTGACGGGCGCCACCGAGCGTAGGCGGGGCGGGCAACGGCGGCGGTGAGCTCTCTCACCCGGTCCGCTGTGGGCGGGGCGGGGCGCGCCCGGCGCACAATGTGCGCGCGAAGGTCGGGGGTCACCGTTACCCTGGGTCGGCGACGTCGGCTCCGGGTCGATCGTCCGCTGAGCAGGACGTGAAAAGTCCGGATAAGGGCCGGCCCGCTGTGCCCTGATCCATGAATTGCTCATCCCGAGGGGTGGCGACCGAGGCCATCGGAGGAATACTCTCGGTCGCGGCCCGCGTACTGATGAGGCGCCCGTGAACGGGCGAGTGGAGGTGCTCGCGTGAGCCTGTCGATCGTGAAATCGGTACTGTCGGGTGGTGTCATCGAGATCGTCCCGCGCGGCGAAATCGACGTCGACACCGCGTACGAGGTGCGCGAAGCCATCGCAGAGGTGCTCGCCAAGGGGCGTCCCGCCCGCATCGAGCTCAACATGCGCCTCGTCACCTTCATCGACTCCGTCGGTATCAGCGCGATGGTGGCTGGTTTCCAGACCGCCGAGGTCAGCAGCGTGAAGCTGGTCGTCACCGAGCCGAGCCGGTTCGTGCACCGGCAGCTCTGGGTGACCGGGCTGCTCGGCCTGTTCGGCGCTCCGGAGCCCTACTACGCGGGTGCCGGCGCTGCCACCCCCGAGGTGCTGCCCGGCGCCTGACGGCCGTCCGCGCCGGGTGCCCCCCCGGGGCGGTTCACCGTGGGCCGGTCACCTATGGGCCGGTCACCTATGGGCCGGTTCACCGTGGCCGGGGCGGTGGTCCTTCCCTCCGGGGGTCGGGTGGGGGACGATCGGGACGTGCTTCGGCGAGACACCTTCCAGTATTCGGTTCAGGCCCGCTGCCCGCGGGCCGAGGCGGTGGCGCTGCTCGGCGACCCGGCCCGGCAGGGCGAGCTGCATCCGCTGATCACGCGGGTGCGCCGGCTGCCGCCCCGGCCGGGCGCCCGGGTCAGTTATGCCATCACCGACCGGCTCGCCGCCGGGCCGCTGCGCTTCCCGGTGACGTACCAGGCGGACGTGCTGGTCGCCACCGACGACGAGATCGTCACGGTGGCCCGGCAGCGGCCGGCCACCACCGTGCGCAACCGCACCCGGCTGCGTGACGAGCCGGGCGGGGTGGTCCGGATCGACGTGGAGATCACCCTTGCCGCCCCGGCGCCGCTGTTCCGGTACGCCTTCCGGCAGGCCCGGTCGGCGCATCTCGGGCTGGCCCGGAGGTTGGGAGAGGTGCTGGACCGCGCCGGGGACGGCCCGGCCCAGCCGGCCTGAGCGGCGCGGCCGGGCCCACGGCTTGTGCGTGTGGCCCCCGGACGGCGGGGGCCACACGCCGCGCGGTCAGTACACCGACAGGTGCACGTGGTTGGTGTGGTCACTGGACGGGTCCCCGTTGCCCCCGCTGTACGACTTCCAGCCGCTGCTGGGCAGCCAGATCTGCCTGAACCAGATCACGTACAGCACGGCGAGGTTGTCCGCGTTGCGGATGTAGTACGCCGCCAGGTTGTTGCCGTAGGTGCGGTCCCCGCCGGAGGCCACCCCGCCGAAGCCGCCCTTCTGGGCGGCGAAGTCGCACGCCCGTCCCTTGGGATGCTCGCCGGAGCCGCTGGGCCGGTGGCAGGAGACGTACCGGGTGAAGCCGGCCGACTTGGCCTGCTGGAGCGCGTGCAGCGTCCGTGGGGTGATGCAGCCGTTGGCCGGGGTCGGGTCGTTCACGCTGCACGACTCCGACGGCCAGGACCCGTCGGAGTTGCGCTTCGCCGGGGTGGCGTTCGCGCTGGAGGTGCCCCGGTTGGCCCCGTCGCCGCTGGCGCTGGTGCTGGCCTTCTCGTTGGCCACGGTCAGGGCCTGCTCGGCCTGATCCTTGCGCTTGGCCATCACGGTGACCTGCTTGCGCTGCTCGCGGATCTCCCCGTCGAGGGCCAGCCGGGTCTTGGCGGCCTGGTCCCGGGTCTCCAGCAGGTCGCGCAGCGCCCGGTCCTCGTTGGTGGCGACCGCGTCCAGCGCGGCGACCCGGTCCAGGAAGCCTGCGGGGTTGGTGCTGTTGAGCAGCGCGGACACCGGGCTGAGCCGGCCCGACTTGTACGCCACGCCGGCGATCTCGTCGACCTTGGCGCCGCGTACGGTCAGCTCCGCCTCGACCGTCTTGAGCTGGCTGCCGAGCTGCTGCTGCCGCTTGACCGAGCTGGCCAGGGCTCTCTTGGCGTCCAGGTAGCCCTTGCTGGCCGCTTCGAGTTGGGCGCGCAGGGCGGGGGTGCCGCCCTCCTCGTCCTGGCCGGGCGTGGGGGCGCGCAGGCCGGTGGGTGGGGCCGCGCCGGCCGGGGCCACCGGCCCGAACCCGAGGCCGACGGCGAGCGTCAGCACCAGCATCGCCGCCATCCGGGCGGCGGTCCTTCGTACAGGTGCCACTACTGGCATACGTATGTCCTTCCGTCAGTCGCCGACCGGGTTAGCTGACGGGTTCGGGACGGAAGATCCCTACCACTCAGGCGGATGCACCCCACGAACATGGTTCCCCGGCTCGCCAGGAGGCGATTAGGCGGCGGCCACCGCAGGCGCCGGAGGGCGCCGCCCGGCGGAGGCCGGATGAGAGCTTACCGGTGCGGATGAGACCCCCGCTGTCTCCGTGGCGGACGGTGCGTGGGCCAATACTGTCAAAACCGGCATGCAGGCACAATACACCACTTAATTGATGGGTGTGGGTATCACCAGCCGGTCGGCCCGCAGGGGCCCGCCGACGCCCCGGGCTCCACCTGCAACGTGGCGTGCTCGATGTGGAAGTCCTCGTGCAGGGCGGTGCGGGCCGCGGTCAGCACCGCGCCCACCTCGGCGTCCGGCGCCATGGTCAGGTGGGCCGAGGCGACCTCCATGCCGGAGGTCAGCGTCCAGACGTGCAGGTCGTGCACCTCGACCACGCCGGGCACCGCCGCCAGCCGGTCGTGCACCGCGGTCACCTGGAGGTGTTCCGGCGCGGCCTGCACCAGGATGCGCACCGCGGCCCGCCCGAGCCGCCAGGTGCGGGGCAGGATGAACACGCCGATCGCGACGGCCACCAGTGGGTCCGCCCACCACCAGTCGGTGACGGCGATCAGCGCCGCGGCGCCGATCACCCCGACCGACCCGAGCAGGTCGCCCAGCACCTCCAGGTACGCCCCACGCATGTTGATGCTCTCCTTCGCCCCACTGCGCAGCAGGGCGAACGCGGCGACGTTGGCGAGCAGGCCCAGCGTCGCCACCACGAGCATCGGGCCGACGGTCACCTCGGGCGGGTCGCCGAACCGGCGGACCGCCTCGACGAGGACGTAGACCGCGACGCCGCTGAGTAGGACGGCGTTGCCGAGCGCGGCGAGCACCTCCAGCCGGTAGAGCCCGAAGGTGCGCTGAGGGTCGGCGGTGGCCCGCCGGGTGGCGGTGATCGCGGCCAGCGCCATGCCGATGCCGAGCACGTCGGTGAACATGTGCCCGGCGTCGGAGAGCAGCGCCAGCGAGCCGGTGCCGAACGCGGCCACCGCCTCGACGATCATCAGGGTGGCGAGCAGCCCGAAGGCCGCCCAGAGTCGCCCTGAGTGGCGGTCTGCGGCGTTCGCCACCGCGCCGTGGTGGTCATGACCTGCGCCCACGCCAACACCCTCCGTCCCCGATCCGAACCCGATTTAATGTATGCTCACATCGCTATGTATGCAAGTAAAAGTCGGGCGTCCGACCGGGGACGTGGGTGCCGGCCGGTCAGCCGGTCGGATCGATCGTGGTCAGCCGCTGGGTGGCCCGGGACAGCGCCACGTACAGCGTCCGCACGCCGGAGCCCGGATCGGCCCGGATCTCGGCCGGGGCGACCAGCGCGACCCCGTCGTACTCCATGCCCTTGGCCTGGAGACTGGTCACCACCTGTAGGCGCGGCGCGGCCAGGCCGGCGAGCCAGCCGGCGACCTCGTCCCGGCGCGGCACCGGCGTGATCACTCCGACCGTCCCCTCCACGTCGCGGAGCAGCGCGGCGACCGCCGCGACGGTGGCCCGTTCCAGCTCGGCCGGCGGCACGGTCAGCACGACCGGCTCCACGCCGGTGGACCGCACCGCGCTGGGCAGCCTGAGGTCCGGGTAGAGCCGGCGGATCTCCGCCGCCGCCACCGCGAAGATCTCCGCCGAGTTGCGGTAGTTGGTGGTCAGCTCGAACTGGTGCCGGCGCCGCCGGCCCAGCGCCTGGTCCCGGGCCCGGGTCAGCTCCTCCTCCGCGCCCGTCCACGCGGTCTGCGCCGGGTCGCCCACCACCGTCCAGGACGCCAGCCGGCCGCGCCGGCCGACCATCCGCCACTGCATCGGGGAGACGTCCTGCGCCTCGTCGACCACCACGTGCGCGTAGTCGCGGTAGTCCTCCGGACGCTGCCGGGCCGCCTCCCGGGCCGCCCGCTGCCGGTCGGCCTGCGTGCTCAGCTCCCGCACGCCCCCGGCGAGCTGGAACGGGTCCCGCTTGGCCCGCTTCGGCTGCATCGGCTTGCCCAGCAGCGCGTCCAACTCGTCCAGCAGGGCGATGTCGGCGATCGTGAGCCCCTCGGCGTCCAGCGTCCGGTAGGCCTCGGTGAGCAGACCGATCTCCGCCCGGGACAGGATCCCCCCGGCGTACCGGCGCAGCCGGTCCGGGCGGGCCAGCCAGCCCAGCACGTGCCGGGGGTGCAGCCGGGGCCACCACGCCTTGAGGAACTCGCGGAACTCGGACCGCTCGGCGATCTCGTCCTCGAACGCGCGCTGCTCCGGCAGCCGCCCGACGTTCATCCGCCGGGCCTGGGCCCACAGCGCGGCGAACACGCCGTCGAAGCCGGCCCGGCGCGCCTCGTTGCGGCGGGCCCCCCGGGACAGCGCCCGGTCCCGGATGCCGTCCAGCTCCCGGCGGTCCAGCCGGAGCAGGGCGCCCCGGTAGAGCAGGCGCAGCTCGCCCGGCCCGCCAGGCACCGCGTCCCGCGCAGCCTGCTCAAGCACCCGCCGCATCCGCAGCGATCCCTTCACCGCGGCCACCTCGGGCGGGTCGGTGCGGGTCGCGTCCATCCCCGGAAACAGTGAGCCGAGCGAGTGCAGCGTCGCGGTCTCCTCGCCCAGCGACGGCAGCACCGAGGCGATGTACTCCACGAATACCGCCGACGGGCCGACCACCAGGATGCCGCCGCCGGCGTACCGGCTGCGATCGGAGTACAGCAGGTACGCCGCCCGGTGCAGGGCGACCGCCGTCTTGCCCGTCCCCGGGCCGCCGGAGACGATCGTCACCCCGGAGCCGGGGGAGCGGATCGCCTCGTCCTGCTCCCGCTGGATGGTGGCGATGATGTCGCGCATGCCCCGGCCGGTGGCCCGGGACAGGGTGGCCAGCAGCGCCCCGTCGCCCACCACCGCCATGTCCGGTGGGGCAGCCGCCGGGTCCAGCAGGTCGTCCTCGATCCGGGTCACCCGCTCGGCCGAGGACCCGATGGTGCGCCGCCGCACCACGCCCAGCGGCTGCGCCGGGGTGGCCTGGTAGAACGCGGCGGCGGCCGGGGCCCGCCAGTCCACCACCAGGGTCTCCGCGTCCTCGCCGCGCACCCCGAGCCGTCCGACGTGCAGCACCTGCCGGTCGCGCAGGTCCAGCCGGCCGAAGACCAGCCCCTCGTGTTCGGCGTCGAGCCGGTGCCGGCGCTGGGCGGCGTGGAAGACCATCGCGTCCCGCTCGACCAGCGCGCCGAAGTTGCCCACCCGGGCCAGTTGGTAGCCGTCCTTCTCGGCCTGAGCGGCTGAGCGGCGCAGTTCGCTGAGGCGGGCGTACACCCGGTCGAGATGCCGCTGCTCGACGGCGATCTCCTGCTCCAGGGTGGTCCGGTCGGTCACGCGCAGCTCCTCGCAGACGGCGGCGGACGGCCGCGCCGGGGCGCGGGCCGCGCCTCGGGCTAACCGGAGAGGGTACGGCCACCGGCCGACCGGGACGCGGGGCCATGCCGCCGCCGCGATCCAGCCCACGTCCCGGACCGCCGCTCACCCCTGTGGCGCGGCTCCGGTCAGGCCGGGGAAGCCGTGTGCGGCGCGCCCGCCAGGACCCGGTGCAGCACGCCGGCCACGGCGGCGTTCACCTGGCCCGGCCGCTCCATCATCAGCATGTGCCCGGCGCCCGGACAGACGGTCAGCTCGGTCGCCGGCAGCGCCGCCGCGATCGACTCGGCGCACGGCGGCGGGGTGAGCCGGTCCCGGTCGCCGACCAGCGCCGCCGCCGGGAGGCGGGCCAGCGCGGCGAGGGTGTCCAGCCGGTGCTGCGTCCCGATCGAGGCCCGGAAGCCGCCGATCGAGCGCAGCGAGGCGCGGGCCACCGCCGAGGTGACCAGCCGGATGTCGGTGGGGTCGCAGCGGTCGCCGAAGAGCATCCAGCGGATGCTGGGCCGCAGGGCCCGCAGCAGCGCCCGGGGCGGGCGCCACGCGCCGCAGCGGGCCAGCACCCCGGCTCCGGCGGTCTCGGCCAGCCGGATCAGCCGGGCGATGCGCGGGGAGAGGCCGTAGGCGGTGTGGGTGTGCCCCTCGGCCGTGGTCGAGACGAAGACCAGCCCGGCCGTGCGGGCTGCGAAGTGCCGGGGGTGGCGGTGTGCGTACTCCATGATCGTCATGCCGCCCATCGAGTGCCCGACCAGCACCACGGGCCCGGTCGGGGCCACCGCGTCGAGCACGGCGACCAGGTCGTCGCCGAGCTGGGCGAGGGTGGCGGTGCGCAGCGCCATGCAGCTCGACCGGCCGTGTCCCCGGGCGTCGTAGGTCACCACCCGGACCCGGCCGCCGAACCGCTCGCGGACCTCGGCGAGTTGCCGGTGCCAGCTCCGCCCGTCCAGCGTCCAGCCGTGCAGCAGGAGCGCGGTGACCTCGGCGTCCGCCGGCCCGGACACCTCGACGTGCAGCCGCACGTCGTCGGCGAGCCGTACCTCGGTCTGCTTTGGCATCGCCGCCTCCCCTCGGGCCGCCGCGAGAATTTCACCATCGGGTGACCCGGCGGTAACACCGGCTACCCGTCATGACACCACGCCAACCCTCCCAGGGGAAGGAGGTCAGCCGGCCGGCTGCGGTGGGTGGGAGGTGACGCCTGCCGTGGACGGGAGGTGACTGCCTGCCGTGAGCGGAGGCGGAGACGACGAACCGCCCGCCGGGTAGACCCGACGGGCGGTTCCTGGTGTCGCGGTGGGCGGGCTCAGCCGCCGAAGACGCCGGCCTCGGCGAGGCGCTTCTCGGTGGCGTCCCAGCCGTGGTCCGGGTGGGTGGCCGCGAGGTTGTTCAGCTCGGCCCGGATCTTGGCGGCGTGGCCGGCGGCGGCCAGCACCCGGATCTCCTCGACGAAGGCCTCGGAGTCGGTGCGCAGGTGCGCGGTCTTGCCGTTGGTCAGGTTGCGCACGTAGGCGTGCTTGCCGCCGTTGAGCGGGATGACGTACTTGAACTCGCCCAGCACGCTGAGGGCGCCACCCTGGCCTGCCTGGCCGGCCCGGACTGACGCGCGCGCGGTCTTAGAGGTGTTGCTCGCCACGGAGGTACTCCTTGAGACGTACGGGAGGACGGTAACGTCCGGGGGCTGTGACGGGTGACGCTCGGAATGAGCCTCGGTCCGCCGAAGTTGTGCGCGGCACAAGCCGCCGAGAGAACTTTACACGACCGCGATGCCTGGCTGGTCACCGTGCCTGTCCGAAGGGCACAACCACGGACGCCGGCCCGGCATTCCGCCGGGTCGGACCGCTCGCCGCCGACCCGGGACGGCCGCTCCGGCCAGCCCGGGCCGGGGTGGATCCGAGCGCCTGTTCCGGCGAATTCCCCGATTCACTGGCGCACCATCCGCCACAGCAGTCATCATGTGTTGCAACAGCCACTCGGGTGGTCGAGGTCGTAGGGGAAGACGCACCTCGCTCTCCGGGAGGTCACCGTGCCAACGCGTGGCGTCGTATACGTCCACTCGACCCCGCTCGCCGTGTGCTCGCACGTCGAGTGGGCGATCGCGCGCGTCCTTGCCGCGCCGGTCAACCTGCAGTGGACGGCTCAGCCCGTCGACCCCGGCGCCCGTCGCGCCGAGTGCGGGTGGACCGGTCGCCCGGGGACGGGCGCCGAGCTGGCTGCTGCCCTCCGGCAGTGGCCCATGATCCGTTTCGAGGTGACCGAGGAACCGAGCGCGGGCGTCGACGGCGAGCGCTTCATGTACGTCCCGGGCCGGGGACTGTTCCGGGCCGCCGTCGGCGCGGCCGGCGACATCCAGCTGGGCGAGGACCGGCTGCGCGCCATCATGGCCGCAGCCCGTGCCCCGGAGGCCCTGGCGCACGCCCTCGACAAGGCGCTCGGCACCGCGTGGGACGCCGAGCTCGAGCCTTACCGGTACGCCGGCGACGGCGCGCCGGTGACCCTGCTCACCCGGGTCGGCTGACCCGCGCCCGCCGCGCGTCCGGTGGGGGTGGCGCCGGCCCCACGCGCGCCCGACCAGGGTGATGTTTGACCAGGTCAAGTTGCCCTGATAACGGGTGAACTGGTGGGATGGTCCGCGTGTCGATTACCCCGCGACGTGCCGGCGTCGCGCTCGCCGCCCTGACCGCTGTGCTCGTTACCGGATGCTCGGGGGAGCCGGACCGGCCCCGTCCCACGCCGTCGGCCAGCACGGCCGGGGCGGAACCGACCGCGTCCGGTGGCCCGCCCGCCGCCGCCGACCCGGCCGCCCGGGCCGCCGCCCTGGTCGGCACCCTCGCCGACGAGGACCTGGTCGGCCAGGTGCTGATGCCGTACGCGTACGGCAGCTCGGCGACGAAGGTCTCGGACGGCTCCGCCGCCGGCAACCGGTCCCTCGCGGGGGTGGCCACCCCGGCGGAGATGGTCGCGAAGTACCGGCTGGGCGGGCTGATCCTGGTCGGCTTCAGCGCCGACGACCCGACCGCCGGCAACCAGGCCACCACCAACGTCGACAGCCCGAAGCAGGTTCACGAGCTGACCACCGGCCTGCGCGAGGCAGCCGGAAAGCTCCCCACCGCCGCCGCGCCCTTCCTGGTCGGCACCGACCAGGAGCACGGCATCGTCACCCGGATCACCGACGGCGTGACCCTGCTGCCCAGCCCGATGGCCGCCGGGGCGGCCGGCGACCCGGCGCTGACCGAGGCGGCGTGGCGGGCCGCCGGCGCCGAGCTGGCCGCGATGGGGATCAACATGGACTTCGCCCCGGTCGCCGACGTGCTGGTCACCCGCAGCACGGTGATCGGCTCACGGTCCTTCGGCGCAGACCCGAAGCGGGCCTCGGCGCAGGTCGCCGGCGCGGTCAGGGGGTTGCAGAGCGCCGGGGTGGCGGCCAGCGTCAAGCACTTCCCCGGGCACGGCCTGAGCGCCACCGACTCGCACAAGGACGTCCCGGTGATCCCGCAGAGCCGCAAGGTGCTCGACGGCACCGCGTTCCCGCCGTTCACCGCCGGGATCGACGCCGGTGCACTCGCGGTGATGTCCGCCCACCTCGACGTCACCGCCATCGACCCCGGCACCCCGGCCACCTTCTCGCGCAAGGTCCTCACCGACGTGCTGCGCGGTCAGCTCGGGTTCAAGGGCGTCGTGGTCACCGACGGGATGAACATGCCCCCGGCCAAGCGCTGGGCGCCGGGGGAGGCGGCGGTGCGGGCGCTCAAGGCCGGCAACGACCTGATCCTGATGCCCCCGAACGTCACCCAGGCGTACGACGGGCTGCTCGCCGCGCTGCGCGACGGCTCGCTGCCCCGGGACCGGCTGGTCGAGGCGGTCACCCGGGTGCTGACCATGAAGTTCACCCTGGCCGACACGCCCGCCCCGGCGATGTCCACGCTGAACAGCCCCGCGCACCGGCAGGCCGCGGACGCGCTGGCGGCCGGCGCGGTGACCGTGCTGCGCGGCTCCTGCGCGACCGGGGTGCGCGGCCCGGTCACCGTCACCTCCTCCGGGGGGCGGGAGAAGACCCGGGCCCTGCTGACCGAGGCGCTCACCGCCGCCGGGGTGAAGGTGGTCCCGAGCGGCGGCACGAGGGTGCACCTCGTCGGGTACGGCGACGGCTCGGCCGACCTCAGCGCCGACGCCGCGGTGACCGTGGCGATGGACACCCCGTACCTGCTGGCGAAGGCGAAGTCGCCGACGCTGCTGGCCACGTACTCCTCCGGCCGGGCATCGATGACCGCGCTGGCGAGCGTGCTCGCCGGCAAGGCCCGCCCGGCCGGGCGATCCCCGGTGCCGGTCTCCGGTCTGCCCGCCACGGCCTGCGGCAACTGACCCGAGGGGCGCGGCATCCGGATCGCGCGCCTCCACCGCCCCCAGGCCGCCCCCCTGGCGGACCTCCGCCCCCCGCCCCCCGCCCCCCAGGCCGCGCAAATTCTGGGAATTCGTGGTCATGAAGCGCCGAAAGGCCACTCTTTCCGAGAATTTGCGCGGGGGCGTAGGGCGGGGCGTAGGGCCGGGGCGTAGGGCGGGGTGGGGCGCAAGGCGCGGGGCCTGTCGGCGACGCGGATGCGTCGCCGACAGGCCCCGGTTGGTACGTCAGCTCAGGGGGAGCTTGCTGGCCAGGGCCGAGCCGTTCGACTCGAACGCGGCCAGCAGGGCGCTGGGCCGGCCCGAGGCGACCGGGACCACGACGGTCACCGCGCGGCCGGCGGTCAGTTCGACCTTCTTGTCACCGAGTGCGGTGGTGCCGTTCCAGGCGTACAGGTACGCCGTACCGGTCCGGTCGGCCCGCAGGGTGACCAGCACCCCGCCGGCCACCCGGCGCTGGTCGGTCAGCCGCAGCGCCTTCTCGGGCAGCTTGGCCACGGAGGCCGGGGCCACCCCGTCCACCGCCGACTGGGCGATGGTCTGCGGGCTGTGCACGCTGCGGGCGGAGGTGTCCGGGAACACCGGGGCGCTGGGCTGCTGCTGCGCCGGCGTGTAGCCGGGCAGGGTGGCCAGGCCGTAGCGGTACGGGTCGGCCCGGACGCCGGTGAAGGTGGACCAGCCCAGCCGGGACTGGGAGCTGAGGTCCTGGGTGTCCGAGTCGTAGACCAGCACGTTGAAGCCCATCCGGGCCGGGTCCACCGCGTCGGGCAGCACCGCGAACGGGATGCTCGTCTCGATGGTGTAGCCCGCGTACGGGCTGGTGACCTTGCTGACCACGGTCATCCCCGGCGCGGTGGTGGCGCCCGGTCCCTGCCGGTTGTCGGCGTCGCGCTGCCAGCACGGCGGGTTGCCGTTGGCCGGGTCGTCGGTGATCGGGAAGATGCCGGCCTTGAACACGGTGGAGGTGTCCGCCGAGTTCCCCTTCGGGTCGACGATGATCTCCACGCTGTCGGTGCGGCGCTGCCGCTTGCAGTCCTCCGGGACGACCTTCGTGCCGAGCACGTCGTCGGTGACCTGCACGTACACCTTCAGCGCGTCGGCGGTCCAGGCGATGCGGCCCTTTGCCGAGGCGTCCTGCGGGGTGGTGGCCTGCCCCTCCCAGATGCGGGAGAAGTCCAGCTCCTCGCCGGGGTACTCGCCGGGGGAGGCCACGCCGTCGACGGCGTGGTCATGGCCGGCCTGCGGCACCGTGGTGGTCGGCATGACCTCCAGGGCGCCGGTCTCCACGGCACTCCCGGCGTTGCTGGTGGTGGTGATGGTGATGCCGTAGTCGCCGCCCGTGCCGCCCTCGTTGGCGGTCGGCAGGCTGGCGTCGGCGGTGACGGTGAAGGTGACCGCCCCGGTCGCGCCGGGGGCCAGGTCGGTGTAGCTCTTCGTCGTGGCGTCGGCGGTGAAGCCGGCGGGCAGGCCGAGGGTGACGGTGCCGCTCTGGGCGGCCTCGCCGTGGTTGCGCAGGTCGATCCGGACCGGCCGGCTCTTGCCGGAGCCGACGGTGAGCACCGGCTTGATCAGGGTGTCGAGCTGCGGGTATCCGCCCTCGCTGGCCCACTGCCGGAACACCCCGACCTCCTCCAGCGGCTCCAGGGTGCCGCGCACGTCGGCGACGACCCGGACGGCCCGGTCGGTGCGGCCGACGCCCTGGCGGGTGGTCAGGGTCGCGCCGATGAGCTGCTGCTGGCTGGTGTCGGCGTTCGCCGGCACGGTGACGGTGAACGTCCTGGTCCGCTCCTTGCCGGCCGGTACGGCGTTGTTCAGCGCCCCGGAGCCCTTGGCGGTCCAGCCCTGCGGCAGCCGCAGGTCGATCCGCGGCGCGGCCAGTGCCCGGTCCCGGGGCGCTCGCACGTGCGCGGTGACCTTGACGGTCTCGCCGGGGGCGAGGTCGAACCGGTCGGTGGTGAGGTACAGCTCGGAGCCCTTGGGCAGGCCGCCGGCCGTGTTCGGCAGCACGGAGCCGCGCAGGATCGCCTCGGGGGAGGTGTCCGCCGGGTCGTACGGGACGCGGCTGTCGATCAGGGTGTAGAAGTCGCAGCGGATCTTGGTCGGGTCGGTGGAGGCGTCGGCGCTGTTGGCCCAGCCCTGGGTGACGTACTCCCGGCGGGCGTCGACCTCGATCGCGGCCCAGGTCTTGCCGGTGGTGCTCTGGGTGCCCTCCCAGACGCCGAAGACCTGGTCGGTCGGCACGGTGGGTACGAAGCTGGTGGCGCACTGCGGCCCGGCGGCCGAGGTGCCGGTGCCCCCGGAGCGCATGAACTTCGCCGCCCGGAACGGCTTCAGCTTCTCCTTGCTGATCTGCTCGGGGAACGCGGCCGGGTCGGCGGCGGCCTGGAACGCCTCGGCGGCGAACCGGGCGGCCTGCTGGTGGTTGCCGTGGTTGCCCGGGGTCGGCGACGGGTTCATCGTCATGATGATCTCGGGCCGGGTCTGCCGGATCACCCGGACGATCTGCGCCAGGGTGTCGTCGTGCCCCCAGATCTGCTCGGACAGCGGGGCGGAGGCGGTGTACCAGAAGTCGACGCGGTCGAGGTTGTAGAGGTTCTTCACGCCGGCCTTGCCGATCGCGGTGCGCTCCTCGCGCTCCCGGATGATGCCGAGCGGCGGGCCCTCCTCGAGGCCGACGGCGTTGCCGCCGCCCTCGCCCCGGGTGATGGTGACGACGCCGGCCTTGGCGCCGTAGCGCTCCTTCCACTGGCCGAGGGTGGCGAGGCTGCCCGCCTCGTCGTCGGGGTGGGCGCTGACGAAGAGAACGTCGAGGTCGACGGCGTCGGCGGCGGCGGGGGAGGCGAGAGCGGCGGTGGGCACCCCGGACAGGGCCAGGGCGAGCGCCGTGGGTAGCAGGAACGCCTTGATTCGCATGCAGATCCTTCCGGAACTACGAGGTCCGGGCAGCGACCACCGTCGTCGGACGCGGGGCGTCGACGCGGGTGTCGTGATCGGACGGCGAGTGGAGGACGGGACGGTGGGCGCCGACGGGCGCAGGGTCACCGGGTACAGCAGCGGCACGGTGGTCCGTACACACTGGAAGGCCTTCGCCCGGTGACGCTAAGGACCGGCGCGGCGGCCAGTCAATGCTTTGCAAGGTCTTTCTTTCTTTGCGAAAGAAAGAAAGTGCGTCCGAACTGCCCCCATCAGTGCCTGCGTGGCCGCATGCGCCCAACCCGACTGCAGTGCCAAAGGGGGACGTTTCCCCTGCTCGCGGAGGGGTTCGCCGAAACCCGAGACGGTTTCGTTACTTGACTCCATAGTTCGTTCGCCGTAGGAAGGAAGTGTGACTGACGTGGTGACGCCACCAACGAGCCCGGTGAGCCGGGAGCGGTCGAAGGAGATCAAGCGGTTGTCCGTGATCTCCACCGCCCGCCAGGTTCGGCTGCTCTCGCGCGCCGAGCTGACCGAGCTCACCGGCTTGAGTCCCGCCACGCTCACCCCGCTCGTGCGCGAGCTGATCGCCGAGGGGTACCTCATCGAGCGGGGGCCCGGGGCGTCCCGCTCCGGCCGCCCCCGGGCGATGCTGGAGTTCAACCCGCGCGCCGAACTGGTCGCCGCCGTCTCGCTGGAGCCGTCCCGGATCAGCTGCGAGATCGCCGACAGTGACGGCACCGTGGTCGCCCACCGGGCCGTCCGGCTGACCGGCGACATCATCGACACCATCTGCCGCTCGGTCCCCGAGCTGGCCGGCGACGGCCTGCCGGCGCTGCGCGGGGTGGCCATCGCCGCGCCCGGCGTCTCCTCCGGCGGGGCGGTCCGGCTGGCCCCCTCGGTCGGCCTCGTCGAGGGCCGGCCGATAGGGGAGTCGGTGCAGCGGCACCTCGGGGTGCCGGTGGTGGTGGACAACGACGTCAACCTGATGGCGGCCGGCGAGCACGCGGCCGGTGCCGGCAGCGACGTCGCCGACCTGCTGCTGCTGCACGTCGCCGACGGCATCGGCGCCGGCCTGGTGCTCGACGGCCAGGTCCGCCGGGGCGCGGGCGGGGCCGCCGGCGAGGTCGGATTCCTGCCGTTGGACCCGGCCGACCGGGGCCACGACGGTATCGGCCCGTTCGAGGCCCGCTGGTCGGAGAACGCCATCGCCGAACGGGTGGTGGCCCTGGCCCCCGGGCGTCGGCCGGACGCGCCGGTGGCCGCCCTGGTCGCGCTGGCCGGCGCCGACGAGCGGGCCGCCGCGTACCTGGACGAGGTGCTGACCGCCTGGTCCCGGCTGATCGTCTCCTGCGTCTGCGTCATCGACCCCGGTCGGGTGCTGCTCAGCGGGGCCGCCGCCCAGCTCGACGACCAGGCCGTCGACCGGATCCAGTCGCTGGTCGACGCCGCCGCGCCGAGCGTCACCGAGGTCCGCCGTGCGGTGCTCGGTGACCGGGCCGTGCTGCACGGCGCGGTCAGCTACGCGCTCTCCGCCGCCGCGGCCGGCCTGCCGATCCTGCTCTCCAGTCCCTGACCCACGAGTTTCCCCTTATTCCCCTCGGAGGTACCCCATGAGACGTCGTCTTCTCCTCGCCGGTGCGCTCGCCACCGTCCTCGCCGCCGGCACCGCCTGTGGTGGCGGCGGTGACGACGACGCGGCTGGTGGCGCGTCCGGCGGCGCGAGCGCCGAGAAGCTCACCATCTACACGGCCCGCGACAAGAAGGTCTCGACCTTCGTCGTGGACCAGTTCACGGCGAAGTACCCCGAGTACAAGGGCAAGGTCGAGATCCTCAACCTGGGCGCGCAGGAGATCCTGGAGCGGGTCCGGGCGGAGAAGGCCAACCCGCAGGCCGACGTCTGGTGGGGCGGCACCCAGCAGGGGCTCTCCGCCGGCGCGTCCGAGGACCTGCTGACCGGCTGGCAGCCGGCGTTCGCCAGCAAGATGGACGCCAAGTACAAGGACGCCGAGGGCCGCTGGTTCGGGGAGATCCTGCTGCCCGAGGTCATCATGTACAACAACAAGGCGCTCACCCCGGAGCAGGCCCCGAAGGACTGGGACGACCTGCTGAAGCCGGAGTGGAAGGACAAGATCATCATTCGGGACGTGGCCGCGTCCGGCACCATGCGGTCGATCTACTCCGCGATGATCATGCGGCAGTCCCCGGACGGCAGCAACCCGCAGCCCGGCTACGACTGGCTGAAGAAGCTCGACGCCAACACCGGCTCGTACGCGGCCAACCCGGCCGACCTGTACCTCAAGCTCTCCCGCCAGCAGGGCACGCTCAGCGCCTGGAACCTCCAGGACGTCCTGCTCCAGGCCAACCAGTCGAACATGCCGTTCGGCTACGTGATGCCGGCCTCCGGCGCCCCGGTGCTGGTCGACGGCATCGCCACGGTCAAGGGCGGCAACACCACCGGCGCGCAGAAGTTCATGGAGTTCCTCTTCGACGACAAGCTCCGCGCCGACCTGGCCAAGGACTACTTCCAGATCCCGGCCGTGGACATCGCCGAGAAGCCGGAGTGGCTGGCCCAGCTCAACCTCAAGCCGCTGGACGTCAACTGGGACGTGATCGGCAAGAACGAGACCGAGTGGATCAACCACTGGAACAGCCAGATCAAGAACAAGGGCTGACCAGCAGACGCCGGGGGCGGGGAGGTTCCCGCCCCCGGCGTCGCCCGTTCACGGGGCGCCCGGACGGTGTGCGGAGGGGAGCCCTTCCCGCCGGAGGCGTCAGGTGCCCGTCCTCCGGTCCACCGCCCACCCGTCACACGACCGACCCCGGTCCGGTACCGCAGAAGGAGAAAGGCATCATGATCGATGTCACGCTGGAGTCGGTGAGCAAGCGCTTCGCGCGCGGCGGCGACACCGCAGCCGTGGACGACGTCGACATCACCATCGCCGCCGGGGAGTTCTTCACCCTGCTCGGTCCGAGCGGCTGCGGCAAGACCACCACCCTGCGCATGGTGGCCGGGTTCTACTTCCCCACCTCGGGCCGGATCCGGTTCGGCACGGAGGACGTCACCCGGCGCCCGCCGAACAAGCGCGACACCGGCATGGTGTTCCAGAACTACGCGCTCTTCCCGCACATGAGCGTCGCGCAGAACGTCGCGTACGGGCTGAAGATCCGCAAGGTCAACCGGGCCGAGTCGAGGCGGCGGGTCGAGGAGGCACTCGGCCAGGTGCACCTCGCCGGGTACGGCGACCGGCGCATCGACGAGCTGTCCGGCGGCCAGCAGCAGCGGGTGGCGCTGGCCCGCGCCCTGGTCATCCGGCCGAAGACCCTGCTGTTGGACGAGCCGCTGTCCAACCTCGACGCCAAGCTGCGCGAGGAGACCCGGACGGAGATCCGCCGGATCCAGAAGGAAGCCGGCACCACCGGCATCTACGTCACCCACGACCAGGCCGAGGCGATGGCCATGTCGGACCGGATCGCGGTCATGCAGTCCGGCCGGGTGCAGCAGATCGGCGCCCCGCAGGAGATCTACCACCGCCCGGCCACCAGCTTCGTGGCCCGGTTCATCGGCCGCAGCAACGTGCTCACCCTGCCGGTGCTCGGCGCCACGGCGGAGACCCTCACGGTGGGGCTGCCCGGCGGCGGGGAGATCGTCGTCCCCGCGCCGGCCGACCACGGCCTGAGCCAGGGGGAGACCGCCCTGGTGTCCGTGCGCCCCGAGCACATCGGCCTCACCTCGACCACCGACCCGGGGGCGCTGCCCGGCCGGATCGTCGACCTGGAGTTCACCGGCATGGCCACCAACCTGGTCGTCGACACCGCCGGTGAGCAGGTGCAGGTGGCGGCCGTCGAGGTGCCCACCGGGATCGCCGTCGGCGACCAGGTCGGGCTGCTGCTCAACCGCGAGCGGATGTGGGTGGTGCGCCCGTGAGCACCATCCCCGCGACCCCCACCCCGGCCACCGTCGCTCCGGTGACGAAGGACCCGACGCCGCCGCCGGGCCCGCGCCGCCGGCTCGCCGCCCGGTTCGCCGGTGGCACCGGCTCCCGCTGGTTCCCGTACGTGCTGGTCTTCCCGCTCGCGCTGGTGCTGTTCGGGTACGTGGTGCAGCCGATGTTCGCCACCTTCGCCGAGAGCGTCGGCGTGGACGGGGTGGAGAACTACGGCAGCTTCCTCACCAGCGACGGGGTGGCCCGGTCCTCCCTGTTCACCTCACTGATCATCTCCGCGGCCAGCGTGCTGCTCTGCGGGATCGTCGGCGTGGCGATGGCGTTCCTGCTCAAGCGCTTCTCGTTCCCCGGGCGCAAGCTGATCGAGGCGATCATCCTGGTGCCGGCGGCCCTGCCGCCGCTGATCGGGGCGATCTCCTTCCAGCTCCTCTACAGCGAGACCGGCATCCTGCCGCGCGGCCTCCAGCAGCTCTTCGGCGCGGAGAACCCGGTGCTGCCGTTCAGCGGCATCGCCGGGGTGCTGGTGGTGCACACGTTCACCATGTACCCGTACTTCTACCTGTCCGCCTCGGCGGCGCTCGGCGGGATGGACCCGTCGGTGGAGGAGGCGGCGTACAACCTGGGGGCCGGCCGGGTCCGGGTCTGGCGCACGGTGCTGCTGCCGATGCTCACCCCGGCGCTGGTCTCCGCGTCGCTGCTGGTGTTCATGACCTCGCTGGCGTCGTACACCGCCCCGCTGCTGTTCGGGGTGGACCAGACGATGACCATGCAGATCTACATCAACCGCACCAACGGCGACCTGCCGATGGCCTCCACGTACGCCTCCGTGCTCGGCGTCGTCTCGGTGCTGTTCCTGCTCGGCATGCGCTGGTACGAGGGGCGGCGCAGCTACCGCTCCCAGTCCAAGGGCGTCGCCGCGCACCGGCGCGAGATCACCAACCCGTTGGGCAAGTGGCTCGCCCTGACCGCGTCGCTGCTGGCCACGGCCGTGCTGCTGGCCCCGGTGGCGACCATCGCCCTGGTGGCGTTCTCCGAGGACGGCTCGTGGACCACCGAGGTGATCCCGGCGCAGTACACCATGCAGAACTTCGTCACGATCTTCTCCGAGCCCCGGGCGTTCCAGCCGATCCTGAACTCGCTCCAGATGAGCCTGATCGCGACCGTCGCCTGCGTCGTGGTCGGCGTGCTCATCGCGTACGCGGTGCGCCGGCTGAACTTCCGTGGCCGGGGGCTGCTGGACGTGGCGGTCATGCTGGCCTGGGCGCTGCCCGGCACGGTGGTGGCGATCAACCTGATCTCGGCGTTCAGCACCGGCAACGCGTTCAGCTTCGGCCAGGTGCTGATCGGCACCTTCTGGATCATGCCGCTGGCGTACTTCGTGCGGTTCCTGCCGCTGGTGTTCCGGTCCAGCTCGGCCGCCCTGGCGCAGCTCGACCCGTCACTGGAGGAGGCCGCCCGCAACCTCGGCGCGTCCTGGTGGCGGGCGTTCGGCACGGTCACCCTGCGGCTGATGCTGCCGGGCGTGCTGGCCGGCTCGCTGCTCGCCTTCGTGCACGGCGTCGGCGAGTTCGTCGCCTCGGTGCTCATCTACACCTCGGACACCGCGCCGATCTCGGTGGAGATCAACAACCGGATGTACTCGTTCGAGGTCGGCACCGCCGCCGCGTACGGCATGCTCCAGGTGGTTCTGATCTTCGTGGTGATGGTGGTCTCCGGCCGGCTGGAAGGCGGCCGGCGGTCCAGCCGGGAGGCGGCGAAGTGGACGGCGTGACGGACGTGACCCCCGGCGGCGACCACGTGGCCGCCTGGCTCGCCCACGGCGGGCTGGTCCCGGTCGCCCGGGTCCCCGGCGGAGAGTTGGCGGCGGTCGCCGGGGCGGCGGACTTCGCGGTGCTGCCCGTCGGCGCGGTCGAGTGGCACGGCCCGCACCTGCCGCTGGGCACCGACCTGATCCTCGCCGAGGGCTTCGCCGCCGAGAGCGCGACCCGCTCCGGCGCGACCGGCCCCGCCCCGGCGGCCGGAGTCGACGCGGCCTCGTCCGGCGGCGGGACCCCGGACGAGGCCGCGACCCCGGCCGAGGACCGGCCGGCGGCGGGCCCGCGCGGGGTGCTCTTCCCCGCCGTGCCGTACGCCGCCTGCCCCGGCCAGACCCGGCCCTGGCCCGGCACCGTGGCGATCCGGCCCGAGATCGCGGTCGGCTACCTGGCCGACGTGATCGAGGGCATCGTCGCGGCGGGCTTCCCCCGGCTGCTCATCGTCAACGGGCACGACGCCAACATGTCCACCGTCCGGGCCGCGATGGAGTGGGTCTCCGGGCGGCGCACCGCCAGCCTGCTGCTGGTCAACTGGTTCCAGCTCGTCACCCCCGCCGAGACCACCGAGCTGTACGGCCCGCTGGTCTCGCGCGGGCACGGCGGGGCGTACGAGACCTCCGGGGTGCTCGGGTTCGACCCCGGCGCGGTCCGGCTCGGCGCGGTCGACGACCTGCCGCCGAAGCCGAAGCTGCCGGTGACCCACCCGTACGTGCTGGTGGAGTCCCGGCCCGACCCGTGGCAGGGCTGGTCCGGGCACATCTCGCTGGCCGACGAGCCCGCCGGCCGGCGGGTGCGGGAGCTGGCCGGGACGCGGCTGCGCGAGGTCGTCGCCGCCTGGGTGGCCGCCCCGCCGCCCGCCCCGCCCACCGCCGACCCGCTGCCGGACCCGGCCGGTGACCCCGCGCCGTCGCCGGCCCGCGAACCGACCGAGGACGAACCGACCGAGGGGGCATCGTGACCGTCGACCGGGGACTCGACATCGTCGACTTCCACCTGCACTTCCGCATCGGTGCGGACTCGACCATCCAGGCGTGTGAGCACGCCGCCGGGATGCACCCCGGCGGGGAGCACGAGCGGGCCGTCCGGGCCGCCGGCTCCGCCCCGTACGCCCGGCAGTGGCGGCAGGCCTGGGCCTTCCCGGACCCGGAGCCCCCGGCCGAGCGCTGGCAGGACGAGGCGGACCGGTGGGCCGGGGAGCTGCGCCGGGTGAACATCCGCCGGGCCGTCTTCGTCACCGGCGGCGGCAACGACACCGTCGCCGACGTCGTCGACCGGCACCCGGACCTGCTGCTCGGCTTCGCCCACCACGACCCGTACGGCCCCGACGCGGCCGGCGAGCTGGACCGCGCGGTGACCGAGCGCGGCCTGCGCGGGCTGAAACTGTTCGCCCCGCTGCTGCGCGGGCCCCTCGACCACGCCGACCTGGACCCGCTCTGGTCCACCGCCCAGCGGCTCGGCGTGCCGGTGCTGATCCACATCGGGCACTACGGCAGCGCCGGCGGCCTGTCCCACGGCCGGTACGGCGGCCCGGACGAGCTGGCCCGGATGGCCCGCCGCTTCCCCGAGCTGGCCGTGGTGGTGCCGCACTTCGGCGTCCAGCACGTGCAGGACCTGCTCTTCGCCGCCTGGGGCTGCCCGAACATCCACGTCGACACGTCGGGTTCCAATCAGTGGGTGCGCTGGATGCCGTACAAGCTCACGCTGGAGGAGCTGTTCCGGCGCTGCTACGAGACCATCGGCCCGCACCGGATCGTGTACGGCAGCGACTCGTCGTGGTTCCCGCGCGGGTACGTCACCCGCTACCTCGACGACCAGCTCCGGATCTGCCGGGAGCTGGGCCTGCCCGACGACCACCTGGGCGCGATCTTCGCCGGGAACGCCGAGCGCCTGCTCGGCGTGCACGAGTAGACCGGCTGACGTCCGGGCGCGGCGAACAGCGCCGCACCCGGCCTGGAAGGAAGCAGAGACTCCTGATGAGCACACCCGCGCTGACCACCTACCAGCGGCACCACCTGCGGCCGACATACGACCACC
This sequence comes from Micromonospora sp. NPDC020750, assembly GCF_044334565.1. Taxonomy (NCBI): domain Bacteria; kingdom Bacillati; phylum Actinomycetota; class Actinomycetes; order Micromonosporales; family Micromonosporaceae; genus Micromonospora; species Micromonospora sp. NPDC020750. The sequence goes on along the minus strand of NZ_JBIRTH010000003.1, from coordinate 579,233 downwards.
ACGTCGGGTACCTCTACCCGGCGATGGTGCGGGCCAGCCAGGCGCACGTGGTCATGCTGACCGAGCAGGGGCTGATCCCCGCCGCGCGGGGCGCCCGGCTGCTGCGCGGGCTGGCGGAGTTGCGCACCGACACGGGCCCCGCGCCCGCCTTCGACGGCAGCTTCGAGGACACGTACTACCTCATGGAGAAGCGGATCGCCGAGGCGTGCGGCATTCCCACGTCCGAGCTGGACGTGCAGATGGCGCGCAGCCGCAACGACCTCGACGCCGGGGTGTTCCGGATGCTGCTGCGCGACCAACTCCTCGGGGTGCTCGACCGGGTGCTCGCCGCCGGGGCCACCGCCCTGGCCTCCGCCGACCGGTACGCCGACGTGGTCATCACCGGCTACACCCACCGCCGCCCGGCCCAGCCGACCACCATCGGTCACGCCCTCGCCGGGTACGCCGAGGCCCTGGCCGGCGAGGCCGTCGCGTACGCCGACCTGATCGACCAGCTGAACACCTCGCCGCTGGGCTCCTGCGCGTTCGCCGGCACCGACCTGGACATCGCCCCCGCCCGGGTGGCCGAACTGCTCGGCTTCGGCGGCCTGGTCACCAACTCGTACGAGGCGGTGGCCGGCGCCGACCACCTGGTCCGGGTCGGCACCCTCAACGCGCAGGCCCTGGCCACCGGGGCGCGGCTGGCCCGCACCCTGATGGACTGGCTGACCTGGCGCTGGGTGACCACCCCGGGCGACTTCACCCAGGGCAGCAGCATCATGCCGCAGAAGCGCAACCCGGTGGTGCTGGAGCACCTGGTGTCGATGGCCGGGGCCACCGCCGCCGACGCCGCGAGCGTGCTCAACAACGTGGGCGCGGCCTGGTGGGAGGACTCCAACAACGCCACCACCGACGTGCAGGTGCGGCTGTGGGACAGCAACGACCGTACCGATCGGTTCTTCGCCCTGCTCGGCGGCTTCCTCGCCGAGATCGAGCCGCTGGAGCCGCCGTCGCGGGAGGAGATCGTCGCCTCCGGGGCCACCACCACGGCCGCCGCGGACGCGCTGACCCGGCACGGGGTGCCGTTCCGGGCCGCCCACTCGGTGGTCGGCCGGCTGGTCCGGGGCGGTGCGCCGGACACCTGGACCCCCGAGGGCGTCCGGGCGGCGGCCGATCAGATCACCGACCGGCTCGACGACGACGCGATCGGCGACCTGATCGCCGCCGCCGTCCGCCCCGAGTTGGTGCTCGACCGGGCCCAGGTCGACGGCCCCGGCGCGTACGCCGTCCGGGCCCAGGTGACCGTGCTGCGCGGCACCTTCGACACCGTGGCCGGCCGGCTGGCCGCCGTGCGGGACCGGCTGGCCCGGGCCGACGAGGCGCTGGACGCCGTGGCCGCCGAGCGAGCGGCCCGATGAGCGCGGGCGTCGCGGACCCGATCGAGGGGACTGAACTGTGAGCGTGCGGCTGGCCGGGCGGGTCGCCCAGCCCGCGCCGGTGGCCGGTGACGCGCCCGTGCTGCTCGGCATCGACTTCGGCGGCACCAAGATGGCCGTCGGGGTGGCCGACGGCGAGGGCCGGCTGCTGGCCTGCGAGCGCGTGCCGACGCACGCCGAACAGGGTGCCCCGCAGGCCCTGGACCGCGCGCTGGACCTGGCCGCGAAGCTGGTGGGGGAGGTCGGCGGCCCGGTCGCGGCGGCCGGGATCGCCTCGCCCGGGGTGGTCCGGCCCGACGGCATAGATCTGGCCCCGAACGTGCCCGGCTGGGACCGGCTCCGGCTGGCCGATGCGGTCCGCGACCGGTTCGGTGTGCCGGCGGTGGCGGTCGACAACGACCTGAACGCCGCCGCCCTCGCCGAGCTGCGCTTCGGCGCGCTCCGCGACGCCGACCCCGGCCTGGTCGTCGGCCTCGGCACCGGGGTCGCGGCGGCGCTCACCGTGCGCGGGTCGGTGCTGGCCGGGCACCACGGCGCGGCCGGCGAGATCGGGTACGCCGTGGCGGGCGGCCCGTGGCCCGGCACCATGCTGGAGCTGGACTTCTCCGGCCGGGCGCTGGACCGGCTCGCCGACGAACTCGGGGTTCCGGGGACGGCCGTCGGGCTGGCCGCCGCCGCCGAGCGTCCCGGCCCGGCCCGGGACGCGCTGACGGCCCGGGTCGACGAGCTGGCCCGCCACCTGGTCACCTGCTGCCTGCTGCTCGACCCGCAGCGGGTGGTGCTGGTGGGCGGGGTGGCCGGCAGTGAGCTGATCCGCGGCCTGCTGGTCGAGCGGCTGGCCGCCGTGCTGCCGTACCGGCCGGACGTGGTGCTCTCCGGCTTCGCCGACGACGCCGCGCTGCTCGGCGCGGTCGTCCTGGCCCGCGAGGCGGTCCCGGCTTCCCACTGACCCCGCTCGCGGGGCGGTGCCCTCCGGGTGCGGTTGTTGTGGCCAGGGCCGCAACAACCGCACCCGGAACCGCCGGTCCGCTCAGCCCGGCCTGTCCGCCCGGCCCGGTTGGGTGGAAGCCCCCGGGGTCGGGCGGCGTGTCCATCGCAGGAACCGGCGGAACAGCTCGGTGGGCGGCGGCGGGTCGGCCGGGTGCAGCGCCCGCAGGTCGGCGTCGGCGTCGAACATCTGCCAGGCCAGGAACAGGCACAGGCCGACCCGGTCCCCGGCGTACGCGACCAGCAGGGCGTCCCGGGCCGGTGGGCAGGGCCACGGGGCCAGGCACACCCGGCACAGCCACAGCGGGCGCAGCGGCGGGTGCGGCCGGGTGTCGGTCATCGGCGTACGGCCGGAACTGTCGGCGGGCCGGCGGCGGCCCGGGGGTGTGCCGGCGGCCCGCCCCACCCCGCGACGCCGCCACTGAGCGGGTCGAAGCCCAGGACGACGGCGGCCGGGACCAGCCCCCGCGCCGGGTGCCCCGGGCCGCCGGGTGCCCGCTCTGTCCGGAGCGGGCCGGCGTCGCTCCGGTCCGCGCGGGGTGGAACCCCGTCGTCCCGGTCCGCGCGCGGCGGGGCCGTGTCGCCCTGGTCCGTGTGCGGCGGGGCCGTGTCGCCCTGGTCCGTGTGCGGCGGGGCCGTGTCGCCCTGGTCCGCTCGTGCTGGCGCGGGGCTGCTCCGGTCTGCGCGGATGAGTTGGCAGGCCCGGCAGGCGCAGTGCCGCCCAGGTCGGCCGCGTCCCCTGCTGCGTCGGTGATGTCCCACGTCTGTCGCCTCCTCGCCGGTCGGGGGAGGGGCCGCCCCGCAAGGGGGAAGCGGGGCGGCCCCGCGCGGATCCGGTCGCCGGGCGTCGCCTCCACCGGCCGGATCGCGTGCTTCCACCCTGGACTCGGCCGCCCCCAGAAAGGAGGATCACCAGGGGTACGGCGCTCAGCGTGACCGTCGACCCACCAATAGTGAGGGGGAGTGAGGAGTGAGCGCGTATCTCGCCCTGGTCATGAAGCACGCGCGGGGCAAGCGGAAACTGACCCAGGACCAGACCGGTGAGGCGGTGCACGTCTCCGGCTCGCTGATCGCGATGTTCGAGACGGGGCGGCGCATCCCGCACCCGGACACCGCCCGCCGGCTCGACGAGCTGCTGGAGACCGGGGAGCTGATTGGCCGGATGGCCGCCGAGGCCCGCCGGGACGCCCAGCCCCGCTGGTTCCGGCCGTGGGCGGAGGTGGAGCGGGAGGCCACCTCGCTGCGTTGCTTCGAGCCGGTCATCATCCCGGGGCTGTTGCAGACCGAGGCGTACGCCCGCGCTGCCCTCGCCAGCGGCCTGCTCGTGCCCGACAAGGTGGACGAGCACGTCGCCTTCCGGCTGGAACGCCAGGCGCTGCTCGACCGCCCCGAGCCGCCGCTGACCACGTTCGTGATCGACGAGGCGGCGCTGCGCCGGGGCGACCCGACCGCGATGAAGGAGCAGCTCCTGCACCTCGCCGAGGTCGGTCTGCGGACCCGGGTGCTGGTGCACGTCGTGCCGTACGGCGCGGGCCCCTACATCGGCCAGTCCGGCGCGTTCACCCTCGCCGAGGCGGCCGGCGGCGAGCATCTGGCCTTCCTGGAGGACCAGTTGGAGGGGCGGGTGGTCGCCGACCCGAAGCAGGTTTCCGCGCTGGAGCGGGCGTGGGAAGCTGTGCGTGCGGTCGCCCTGCCCCGCGACCAGTCCAGAGACCTGATTCTGAAGCAGGTGAACGAGCTGTGAGCACCCCCCACCCCCGCTGGCGCACCGCCACCCGCAGCAACACCAACGGCGGCAATTGCGTCGAGGTCGCCGACAACCTGCCCGGTGTCGTGCTGGTCCGCGACTCCAAGGCCCGCGACGCCGGCACCCTCACCTTCGCCCCCTCCGCCTGGCGGACCTTCGTCACCGGTCTCCGCACCCCCGCCCGGTAGGGCGCCTGATTCGGTGGGGCACCTGGTCCGGCAGGCGGCGGGTCCTGGCCGCCTGCCGAGTCTCCTCAAAGCTGTCCGTTGACGGGCGTGACCAGGCGTTGCAGGTGTGCCGTGGCCGCATGCGGGTACCCGACGGGCCATCCCGAGGGAGGCGGCAGTGACGAACGAGGCCCCGGACTACTTCCAGCCGGAACACGGCATGGTGCTCACCCACCTGTTGATCGTGCGGGACGTGGAGCGCTCGCGTGAGTTCTACCGGACGGTGCTCGGCGCGACGGTGGTACGGGAGCGCCAGCCCGCCATCCTCCGGCTGCACAACAGCTACCTCGTGATCAACGACGAGGGCGGCCCGACCGACGACAAGCCGACCGTCCTCGCTCAGGCGCCGACGGACCCGAACCTGCTCCACAGCGCGCTCAACGTCCGGGTGACCGACGTGCACGCCGTCTACGAGCTGTGGCGCTCGCGCGGCGGACAGTTCCTCACCGAGCCGAAGGACCACGGCGTGGAGATCCGGTGCTATTTGCGCGACCCTGACGGCTACCTCATCGAGCTCGGCCAGGGCACCGGAATCCTCGCCGAGACAAGCCCCGACTAGCCGCTCCCCTCCCTCCCGCCCGCCCGCGCCGCGCCGCGACAGATTACGGAAGATTTCGGCCCCTGGAGGGGCCGTTTCCTACCAAGATCTGTCGCGGCGTCCGGGCTAAATCGGGTGCGGGGGGTGAGGGCGGGGTGAGAGCGTGCCGGGCATGGGAGAAGCACAGGGTTTCGCGTACGCCCAGCGAGCGGACGGGTCGGTGGTGATCACGCACCACGGACGGGTGGCCGGCACGCTGCGGGGCGGCCGGGCGGCGGAGTTCCTCGCCGAGGTCGACGGCGACCCGCAACTGGTGATGGCCCGGTGGACCGGCAACTACCGCCGGGGCAACGAACGCGCCGCGCGGCAGCACCCCCGCAACCGAGCCTGACCCGGTGGCAGCAGGATTCCGTCCCGCACTCCCGCTGGTGACCACATAGGCTCCGGACGTGACGGCGTCGAGGAAGCCGGCCGAGGTCGTGCTCGCTTGGGCGGCCGGCCTCATAGGCCATGGCGCGTCGGTCGTGGCGGCGAAGGGACTGCGGGAAGGTGGCAACCCCTGGTCCCTGCAGATCGAGCACGAGGGTAGGACGATCGAGGCGGTACTGAAGACTGCGCGGCCCGACGATTGCGGCGGCTTGGCCACCGAGATCGCCGCGCTGCGATTGGCCGACGAACGGCGCATCCCGGCACCGCGGATTCTCGGGTTTGATGCCACCGGCAGTTCTGCCGGGACGCGGGCGGTGTTGGAGACCGTCGTGCGGGGGCGCAGCGCGATCCCGATCGAGCCCACCCCGGAACGGCTGCGTGCCATGGGCGCGGCGGCCGCAGCCCTGCACGCCATCACCGCGGAGCCGTCACCAGAGCTGCCGACGCGCACCCGCCCGATCCCGGCCAGCGACTTCGCGGGAGAACGGCGGCTGGGAACCAACCACACCACACCGTTGTTGGCAGCCGCGGACGCCCTGATTGCGAGGTGGCCGGTGCCAGAGGGCAAGACGGCACTCGTGCATGGCGACCTCTGGCAGGGAAACATGATGTGGGACGGTGACAGGCTTTGCGGTCTGCTCGACTGGGACATGGCCGGCGTGGGCCATCACGGCATCGACCTGTGTTCGCTGCGCCTGGATGCGGTGCTGATGTTCGGGCAGCAAGCGGCCGAGCCGGTCCTCGCCGGATGGGAGGAGGCCAGCGGTAAGCAGGCTGAGAACCTCGCCTACTGGGACGCAGTCGCGGCGCTCAACCAGCCGGGGGACCTTGCCGTGTTCACCCCCGTCATCCACGACCAGGCCAGGCACGACCTGACTGCCGCGATACTGAATGAACGCCGAGACACGTTCCTGCAGGCCGCGCTCGACCGGCTCCGCTGAACCAACGGCACCAGCCCATTTCTGGCACCCCCGCACCGTCTGCGCCTCGGCGGACCCGGGCCGGACCACGCCGTCCCGCTCCTGGCCCAGGCCGGGCAGGACGACGCGGCCGGCATCGTCGCGGTCAGGTCGTGCCCCGCCTCGATGCCGGCCGCGTCGTCCGGACAGATCCGCCTTCAGGCCCTGGAGACTCAGGGCCGGGTGAAGACGAGAGCCACGTTGTGCCCGCCGAAGCCGAACGCGTTGTTCAGCGCGGCGGGGATCTCCATGTGCCGTGCCTTGTGGGCGACCACGTCCAGATCGAGGCCGGCTTCCGGGTCGTCCAGGTTGATCGTCGGGGGGATGACACCGTCGCGGATGGCCAGGATGGTGGCGATCGACTCCAACGCGCCGGCCGCACCGAGCAGGTGGCCGGTCATGGACTTGGTGGCGGTGAGCACCGGATGATCGCCGAGCGCTGCGCGCAGCGCCCCGATCTCCAGCATGTCCCCGACCGGCGTCGAGGTGGCGTGCGCGTTGACATGCACGATGTCACTCTTCGCGACGCCGGCGTCCGCGACCGCCTTCGCGATCGCCCGGATCGCGCCCTCGCCCTCCGCGTGCGGCTGCACGATGTCGTACGCGTCGGAGGTGATCCCGGAGCCGGCCAGCCGCGCGTACACCCGGGCGCCCCGGGCGGCGGCATGCTCGGCCCGCTCCAGGACCAGCACGCCCGCGCCCTCGCCGAGGACGAAGCCGTCCCGCCCGGTGTCCCACGGCCGGGAGGCCCGCTCGGGCTCGTCGTTGCGGGTGGACATCGCCCGCATCGAGGCGAACCCGGCGATCGGCAGCGGGTGGATGACCGCCTCGGTGCCGCCGGCCATCACCACGTCGGCCCGGCCGGAGCGGATGATGTCCAGACCGAGCGAGATGGCCTCCGCGCCGGTGGCGCAGGCGCTGGCCACCGTGTGCACCCCGGCCTTCGCGCCCAGCTCCAACCCGACCCAGGCGGCGGGACCGTTGGGCATCAGCATCGGGATGGTGTGCGGGGACACCCGTCGAGGGCCGGACGCCTCCAGGATGTCGTCCTGGGCGAGCAGGGTGGTGGCCCCGCCGATGCCCGAGCCGACGCTGACCGCCAGCCGCTCCGGGTCCAACCCGGAGTCGGCCAGGCCCGCGTCCGCCCAGGCCTGCCTGGCCGCGATGATCGCGATTGCCTCGGAGCGGTCGAGCCGGCGCAGCTTGACCCGGTCCAGCACCTCGGACGGGTCGACGGCGAGCTGCGCGGCGATCCGGACCGGAAGTTGCGCGGCCCACTCCTGGGTGAGCGGACCCACCCCGGAGCGGCCGGCGAGCATGGCGTCCCAGGTCGACGCGACGTCCCCGCCCAGCGGGGTGGTCGCGCCGAGCCCGGTGACGACGACGTCGGAGCGAGCCATGATCAGGCCTGCGCCTCGATGAAGCTGACGGCGTCGCCTACGGTCTTCAGGTTCTGCACCTCGTTGTCGGGGATCTTGACGCCGAACTTCTCCTCGGCGGCGACCACGACCTCCACCATGGAGAGCGAGTCGACGTCGAGGTCGTCGGTGAAGGACTTGCCCTCGGCCACGTCGTCCGGGTTCACCCCGGCAACCTCTTCGAGGATCTCGGCGAGGCCGGCGGTGATCTCGTCACGGGTCATGGTTGGTGCGTTCCTCTCGATGGTTGGACTCGCTGCGCGGCGCGTGCCGGCGGCGTGCGAACGGCCCCGGGAGGGGCCGGACGTCAGGGGCAGCGGACGACCTGACCGGCGTAGGTCAGGCCGCCGCCGAAGCCGAAGAGCAGGACCGGGGCGCCGGAAGGCACCTCCCGGCGCTCGACGAGCTTGGACAGCGCCAGCGGCACGCTCGCCGCCGAGGTGTTGCCCGACTCGATGAGGTCCTTCGCGATGATCGCGTTGGGGATGCCGAGCCGCTTGGCGATGCCGTCGATGATCCGGGTGTTGGCCTGGTGCGGCACGAACGCGGCCAGCTCCGACGGGGCGACCCCGGCCCGCTCGCAGGCCCGCAGGGCCAGCGGGGCCAGTTCGGTGGTGGCCCAGCGGAACACCGTCTGGCCCTCCTGCTTGACGTACGGCCGCCAGCCCTCGATGCGTACCGCGTCGCCCTTGTCCGGGACCGAGCCCCAGACCACCGGGCCCACCCCGGCCGGCTCGCCCTCGGCCGTGGCGGTGACCACCGCGGCGCCGGCGCCGTCGGCGAAGATGATGCAGGTGGAGCGGTCGGTCCAGTCGGTGAAGTCGGACAGCTTCTCCGCCCCGATGACGATCGCGTTCCGCGACGCCCCGGCCCGGATCGCGTGGTCGACGGTGCCCAGCGCGTAGGCGAAGCCCGAGCACGCGGTGTTGAGGTCGAACGCGCCCGGCGCGGTGATGCCGAGCTTCGCGGCGACCCGGCAGGCCACGTTCGGGCTGCGGTCGATCGAGGTGCAGGTGGCCACCACGACGAGGTCGATGTCGGCGGCGGTGAGCCCGGAGTTCGCCAGGGCCTTGTCGGCGGCGGCCGCCGCCATGTCGGCCACCGTCTCGTCGCCGGCGATCCGCCGGCTGGCGATGCCGACCCGGTCCCGGATCCACTCGTCGTTGGTCTCGACGAACTGGGCGAGGTCGTCGTTGGTGACGACCCGGGACGGCTGGTAGTGCCCCAGCGCGAGAATCCGGCTGCCGGTCATCAGTGTTGACCCCCGATCCGGGCGAGCGGTTGGCCCGGCGCGACCGGGTCGGCGTGGTGGGCGAGCCACTCGGTGAGTGCGCCGCTGTCGTGCGCGGTCACCTCGACCTGGCCCTGCCGGGTGGCGACGTGCCCGATCACCTGACCGGTGCGCAGCGACTCGCCCTCGGCCAGCCCTGCGGCGGGCTCGAAGGTGCCCGCCGCGGAGGACACGACGACCCGGAACTGCCTGGTCGGCCTGTGGCCCGGGGCCGTCCCGTGCCGGGCGATCAGGTCCCGTGCGGCCGGCAGGTCGGCCGGCGTGTTCAGGGTGACGATCTCGGGCAGGCCCGACTCCTTGAGCTCCCGCTTGACCAGGCCGGCGAGGGTGCCGGCCGGCGGCAGCTCGATCACCCCGGTGACGCCGAGGTCGGCGAGGGTGCGCATGCACAGGTCCCAGCGCACCGGCGAGGTGACCTGGCGGACCAGCCGCTGCACCATCTCCCGGCCGTGGTTGACCGCCGCGCCGTCGAGGTCGGACAGCAGGATCCGGGCCGGGTCGGCCGGGGTGATCCCGGCGGCCACCGCGCCCAGAGCGGCCTCCGCCGGCGCCATGTACGGGGTGTGGAACGCGCCGGCCACCTTCAGCCGGACCACCCGGGCCTTCGCGGGCGGCTCGGCGGCGAGCTTGTCCAGCCCGTCGAGCGAGCCGGCGGCGACGATCTGCCCGGCGCTGTTGCGGTTGGCCGGCTCCAGCCCGTGCCTGTCGAGGGCGGCGAGCACCTCCTCGGTGTCCCCGCCCAGCACCGCGGCCATGCCCGTCGGCTCCAGCGCGCACGCCGCTGCCATCTCCCGGCCGCGCACCCCGGCGAGGGTGATCGCGGTCTCGGCGGGGAAGACCCCGGCGAGCGCCGCCGCGCCCAGCTCGCCGACGCTGTGCCCGACCGTGAGTGCGACGTCGTGCATCGGCAGGTGCTCGGCCGCGAGCAGCGCCGCGGCGACCAGCAGCGGCTGGGTGCGGGCGGTGTCCTTGATCTCGTCGGCGTCGGCCGCCGTACCGAGGTGGACCAGGTCGACGCCGGCCAGCACCGACCACCACCGCAGCCGTGCCTCGGCGCCGGTCAGGTCGAGCCAGGGTGTCAGGAAGCCGGGTTTCTGGGAACCCTGTCCGGGTGAGAGTACGGCGAGCACGGATATGACTCTTCCGGATACTCGCCGGTCACGGTGCTACTGACCGACACCAAACCGCACTAGAACCTTTGGAGGAACCCTACAAAGATCGGCAACGGTGATAGTCGTTATGTGGACTTTTGCCGGCTCGTGGCGCTTACCGGCTGATTTGCGAGCAGGGGCACCACCGGGTCGAGCCGGCCCACGGTCAGGGCCACCTGGAGGGCGAACGCGTCCCGGGGGACCAGCGGCGAGAACCCGGTCACCTCGGCGATCCGCCGCAGCCGGTAGCGCACCGTGTTGGGGTGCACGAACAGCGCCCGGGCGGCGCTCTCCAGCGTCCCGCCGGCGGCGAAGAACGCGTCCAGGGTGTCCAACAGCTCGCCGCTGGCGCGGGCCAGTAGCGCGTACACGTCGTGGCGCAGCAGACGGCGGGCCTCGGCGTCGCCGGCCAGGGCCCGCTCGGGCAGCAGGTCGGCCGCCGGCACCGGGCGCGGCGCGGTGGGCCAGGCCGGGGCAGCCCGGAACCCGGCCAGCGCGGCGCGGGCCGAGTCCGTCGCCTCGTCCAGGCTCGGCACCGCCGGGCCCACCACCACCGGGCCGGCACCGAACGCGGGCAGCAGCGTCCCGGCGGCGGAAAGCGGGTCGGCCGCCCCGCCGAGCACGATCACCAGCCGGTCGCCGTGCACCCCGCCGATCATCTCCACCCCGATCCGCCGGGCCAGCCGGTACGCGGTGTGCAGCACGGCGGCCACCTCGCCGCCGGGGGAGCGGCCCACCGCGACCGCGACCGGCGGGGCGTCCGACCAGCCCAGCGCGGCGGCGCGGCTGGCCAGCACGTCCGGGGAGTCCCCGCGCAGCAGGGCGTCCACCAGCAGGGCCTGCAACCGCGCGTCCCAGGAGCCGCGCGACTCGGCGGCCCGCGCGTACGCCCGGGCGGCGGCGAAGGCGATCTCCCGGGAGAACCGCAGCACCGCCTCCCGCAGCCGCTGCTCCTCGCCCTCGGCGGCCAGGGCGCCGACCTGCTCCTCCACCACCTCGATGGTCACCTTGACCAGTGCCACCGTCTGCTGGAGGCTGATCGAGCGGGCCAGCGCCTGCGGCGCGGTGGCGAAGACCTCGTCGGAGACCTCCTGGGTGCTGTCGGCCGAGCCGCCGCCCTCACGCAGCCACTGCACCAGCGACCGGGCACCGGCCTGGGCCACCAGCATCACCCAGGAGCGCTGGTCGGCCGGGAGCGCCCGGAACCAGGGCAGCGTCTCGTCCATCCGGGCCACGCTGGCGGTGGCCAGCGCCCCCGCCGCCCGCTCGATCCGGCGCAGCGTGGCCGACAGCTCGATCCCGCCCGGCTCGCTCACCCCCCCAGCCTCTCAGAAGGCCGGGGGCCCCGGTCAACGGCACCGGTGGCGCGGGCGCTCACCCCCTCGGCGGCGGGGCCGGCAGGGCCAGCTCCTGCGCCAGGATCGCGGCCTGGACGCGGCTGCGCAGGTCGAGCTTGGCCAGGATCCGGCTGACGTGGGTCTTGGCGGTGCTCTCCGCCATCGCCAGCCGGTCGGCGAGCTGCTGGTTGGACAGGCCCAGCCCGAGGCAGGCCAGCACGTCCCGCTCCCGGGCGGTCAGGCCGGCCACCGCCTCCCGGACGGCGGCAGACGCCCCCGGAGCGGTGGCCGCGAACGCGCTGATCAGCCGCCGGGTCACCGCCGGGGCGATGAATCCCTCACCCCGGGCCACCGTCCGGACGGCGGCGACCAGAGTGCCCGCGTCGGTGTCCTTCAGCAGGAAGCCGGCCGCCCCGGCCCGCAGCGCGCCGAACACGTACTCGTCGAGGTCGAAGGTGGTCAGCACCAGCACGTCGGCGAGCCGGCCGGCGACGATCTCCCGGGTGGCGGAGATGCCGTCCAGGCGGGGCATCCGCACGTCCAGCACGGCGACGTCGGGGCGCAGCTCGGCGCAGAGCCGCACCGCCTCCTCCCCGTCGGCGGCCTCGCCGACCACCGCGATCCCCGGCGTGCCGGCCAGGATCAGCGCCAGCCCGGACCGCACCGCCGCCTGGTCGTCGGCGAGGACCACCCGCACCGGACCGTCCGCGCCGTCGCCCCCTCGGCCGGGGCCGGCGACGTCCGGGCCGCTCACGGCGTTGCCCTCTTGGCCGGGGCCGGCGACCCCCGGGCCGCTCACGGCGTTGCCTCCGCGGCCGGGGCCCGTCGCGCCCGGGCCGCTCACGTCGGCTCCCCGGTGGGCAGCGCCGCCCGCACCCGCCAGCGCCCGTCGGCCGGGCCGGCGGCGAACTCGCCGCCCAGCAGCACCGCGCGCTCGCGCATCCCGATCAGGCCGGCGCCCGCCCCGGCCAGCCCGCCGCCGCCCGCCTGGACCGGGTTCGCCACGGTCACCACCACCTCCGCCGGCCGGTACGTCACGATCAGCTCCGCCTCGCCCGCGCCGTGCTTCAGCGCGTTGGTCAACGACTCCTGCACGATCCGGTACGCCGCCAGGTCCACCCCCACCGGCAGCGGACGCGGCCCGCCGGTCACCTCGGCCCGCACCGCCAGCCCGGCGGCCCGCATCCGGTCCACCAGCCGGTCCAGCTCGTCGAGGCGGACCCGGGTCGCCTCCTCGGCCGCCCCCGCCGTCGGCTCCCGCAGCAGCCCGATGAGCTGGCGCATCTCCGCCATGCCCTGCACGCTGCTCTCCCGGATGACCCGCAGCGCCGAGTTCACCTGCGCCCGGTCCAGCCCCGGCACGGAGAGCGCGGCGGTGGCGTGGATGGCCACCGCGCTGAGGTGGTTGGCCACCACGTCGTGCAGCTCCCGGGCCATCCGCGACCGTTCGGCGCGGACCGCCTCCCGCCGGTCCAGCTCGGTGAGCCGGGCGGTCTGCTCGGCCCGGGCCCGCTCCGCCGCGGCCTGGTCCCGGTACTGCCGCACGCTGATGCCGGTCAGCACCGGCAGGACCGCGACCAGCACCACCGGCACGGCGAGCGCCACCCCACGCCAGTCACCGGTCAGCAGCGTCCCGGCGCCGGCGGCGAGCAGGCTGAGCGCCACGGCGACCCGCAACAGCCACCGCCACAGCCGGGGCGGGCCGTACACGCAGGAGTCGTAGACCACCTGGGTGTAGATCAGCGCGGTGCCGAGGGTGGTGCCGAGGGCGACGTCGACGACCAGCGCCACCGTGCCGAGGGCCAGGCCGGTGCGGGTGGCCACCCGGCGCAGGCCGACCGCCACCGACACGGCCAGCAGCGACGGCAGGAAGGCCGCCGTCGGCACGTCGGTGCGCGGGGTGATCGCCAGGTGCATGCCGAGGCTGAGCAGCGCCAGCCCGCCCGCCAGGGAGGCGCCGGCCAGCGCCAGATCCCGGCCAAGGGTCCCGGAGCCGAGCCAGGGTGGCGGTCGCATGGCCCGATCCCACCACACCCGCCGCCGCCCCGGCTCCGCCCACGGCACGAGGCCGTGGTCCGCCGAAGGAGGTACGGCTCAGCCGTACACCGGGGTCATGACGGCGGCCAGGCGCAGGTGCCCGGCGTCGCCCCGGCCGCCTGGCGGCCCCTACGCGCCCGACCGGGTACGTCCTTCGGCGGACCCGGATCTCACCGTCCGCGCCGACGCCGGGGCCCGCGACGGGCGACATGCTGGACCCCGACGAACGGGGAGGTCGGCGTGCTGGTCGCGGTCATCATCGGGTGCGAGATCGGGTTCTGGGTGGTGCTCGCGGCGGGGCTGGTGGCCCGCTACCCGCTGCGTCGGCCGCGCCTCGGCGCGGCGCTGCTGATCTGCGTACCCCTGGTCGACCTGGTGCTGCTCGCGGCGACCGCGCTGGACCTGCGGCGCGGCGCCACCGCGGACGTCACGCACGGCCTGGCCGCCGCCTACCTGGGCTTCTCGGTGGCCTTCGGACACTCGATGATCCGCTGGGCCGACCAGCGCTTCGCCCATCGGTTCGCCGGCGGCCCGCCCCCGGTCCGGCCGCCCCGGCACGGCTGGGCGCGCACCCGTTACGAGTGGCGGGAGTGGGGCAAGGGGCTGCTCGGCTGGGCCGTCGCCTGCGCGCTGCTCGGTGCCGCGATCCTCTACGTGGACGACGCCGAACGCACCCGTGAGCTGTGGAACTGGATCCAGAAACTCACCCTCGCCATCGGGATCTGGCTGGTCGCCTTCCCGGTCTGGGAGACGATCTTCCCGCGTCGCCCCAAGCATTGAGGTGGGGTACGCGCCGCACGACTCGTCGGCCCGCCCCAGTACGGTGACAGGGCACGCGGGCCACGACCGGCCAGGCGCGACGGCGAGCATGAGGAGACCGGGGATGGCGCACGGGGAGGCCGAGTACGGCTGCGCCCAGGGGGAGACCCGCCGGCCGGGCCACCACGACCCCCAGCCGGCGGCCGAGCACCACCGCCGGCTCACCGGCCCGGTCCACCCCGTCGAGCCGACCTCCGGCCGGGCCGCCGAGCGGGTCGAGGACGACGCGCCGGTGCCCCGCCAGCGCACCCCCGAGCCACTCGCCGACGAGCTGGGCCGCGCGGCGGCCTGCTGCAGCGACCTGCCCGGCTGGGCCGGCGCGCACCGGCACGGCCCGGTCCGCCCCCGGCACCGGGCGGTCCGCCGGGAGCGCCCGCCGCGCCGCTGGTGCTGACAGCGGCCTGACGGCCCGCCGCCAACCCCGCCCCGTGGCGCGGGTCCGCGAGCCCACCCGTGCCAGCCCCGCGGTGACCCCGCAGCGGCTAGCGTGAACAGGGTGAAGGCGATCGCGATCGACGCGTACGGCCCCGCCGACCGGCTCGCCGTGCGGGAGTTGCCCGACCCGCCGGTCGGGCCGGACACGGTGCTGGTGCGGGTGCGCGCGGCCGGCGTCAACCCGGTCGACGGGAAGATCCGCGAGGGGCACCTCGCTGCGGCCATCCCCGCCCATTTCCCGCTGGTGCCCGGCTGGGATGCGGCCGGCGTCGTGGCCGCGGTGGGCCCGGCGGTGGCCGGGTTCGCCGTGGGCGACGAGGTGATCGGGTACGTCCGCCGCGACGACCTCCAGCACGGCACGTACGCGGAGCTGGTGCCGGCCCCGGAGCGGACGGTGGCGGACAAGCCGGTCCGCGCGTCCTGGGCCGAGGCGGCCGGGTTGCCGCTGGCCGGGCTCACCGCGTACCAGGCGCTCCAGCTCACCCGTACCGGGGCGGGGGACACCGTGCTGGTGCACGGCGCGGCCGGCGGGGTCGGGCACCTCGCCGTCCAGATCGCCCGGGCGCTCGGCGCCGGCAAGGTGATCGGCACGGCCGGCGAGGCCAACCACGATTTCGTCCGGTCGCTCGGCGCGGAGCCGGTCAGCTACGGCGACGGGCTGCTCGACCGGGTCCGCGCGGTCGCGCCCGACGGGGTGGACGTGGCCCTGGACCTGTTCGGCGGGGCGGCGCTGGACGTCTCGGCCGAGCTGCTGACCCGCCCCGCCCGGCTGGTCTCCACCGCCGACCCCGAACACGTCACCCGCCTCGGCGGCAGCTACCTGTTCGTCAGGCCGTCCACGACGGACCTGAGCGTCCTGGCCGGGCTGGTCGACGCCGGCCGGCTCACCGTCCATGTGGCACGGACGTTTCCGCTGGACCAGGCCGCCGAGGCGCAGCGACTGGTCGAGCAGGGGCACGTCCGGGGCAAGGTGGTCCTGGAGGTCTGACCCGCCGACCGCCCGGCCGGGTAGCGCTCGGGCAGCTCAGGCGGCTCGGCGGTGCGGCTCAGCGGTGCGGCTCAGCGGGTGCGGCGGCGGATCAGCAGCGCGATCCCGGCCAGCCCGAGGGTGATCACCAGCATCACCCCGACGTTGAGCAGCAGCAGCCGCTGCAACTCGCCGAGGGTCTCGTCGAGGTCCCGGCCCGGGTTCAGCGACTCGTCCGGGTTCACCCGCTCGCCGCCGCCGACGCCGCCCCCGCCGACCGTGTCGAGCTGCCGCTCCAGCGGCACCCCGGCCGTGCGCAGGCTCTCCGACATGTTCAGCCGGCCGAGGAACCAGCCGGCCTTCGCCTTGGGGGACGGGCCCGGCTGCTTCGCCGGCCGGTACACCCGCGGACCGCCCTTGGCCAGCGGATACAGGTCGTACGTCTGGGTGGCGATCTCCCCGGCGAACACCACGACCGTGTACTTCGGGCCGAGGTTCTTCGCGGCCGGGCCGGAGGGCGAGCCGGTGCGACCCAGCCAGCTCACCTGGTCGATGACCGCGAGCACCGCGGCGGGGTGGGTGGCGGCCCGCAGCCGCAGCGGCTCGGGGAGCCGGTCGCCGGTGATGTCCACGCCGGCCGGCTGCGGTTTCGGGGCGGCCGGCACCGCGACCCGCGCCGGGCCGGCGGTCTGCGCCGGACCGCCCGCGTGGGCCGGTCCCGTGAGGACCGCCGCCAGCAGCGCCCCTGCGGCCAACGCGATCAGCCGCCTCACCTGTCGGACCATCGCCGCCTCCTCGCCCCGTTTCGATTTGGATGGCTTCACTGCGGGTCACGCGCTGGTCGGTCGACGGCGGTGACCCTGCCCCCTGGGCGGGTGCCCACCTCTAAGACTGTGCGGAACGTCGATCAGTTGCAGCTACTGGATCGGGAATTGGAACTATCTGCGATCCTGGGCCGACTAATCATCAGCCGTTGATTAGCGGGCGGATAGTACCTTTCCGGAGGGGTTCATGGGGGGCACGTTCCCACGTGTGGCGCGTACCTGGGTAGTGGTTCTCGGCGTGGCGCTCGGTGTGTCGCTGGCGTTCCCGGCGGCGCCGGCTTCGGCGCACAATTCGCTGACCGGCAGCAACCCGGAGAACGGCGCGCGGGTGGCCGCCGCGCCGGCCCGGATCGAGCTTCGCTTCCTGGCGAAGCCGGACCCGGGTACGACGAAGATCACAGTTACCGGTCCGGACAACGTGGCCGCGCTCGGGGGCGAGCCCACCTTCTCCGGAAGCCGGGTGAGCGTCCCGTTCGCGCCTGGCGCCGCCGGCCTCTACGTCGTCGGGTACCAGGTCGCCTCGGGCGACGGCCACCCGGTCAAGGGCGAGGTGCGGTTCACCCTCACCACCGGCACCCCGGCCCAGCCCCCGTCGTCGCCCCCGACAGCGAGCGCCGCCCCGACGGCCGCGCCGTCGTCACCGCCTGCCACGACGAGCCCGCCGGCGGCTGCCCCGGCCGCCGCCGAACGCTCCGACGACGACGACGACGGCGGCGGTGCCGGCTGGCTGTGGGCGCTCGGCGGGCTCGTCGTCCTCGCGGCCCTCGCCGCCGGCCTCCTGCTGCGCCGCCGCGCGCCCCGCCCCTGATCCGCCGCACGCCCCGCCCTTGAGCTGGCGTGCGCCCGGGCGCTGACGGCGAAGGGGCCTTGCCCCGGGCACGCCCGGGCGCTGACGGCGAAGGGGCCCGCCGGGTCACCGGCGGGCCCCTTCGCATGTCAGGTCAGGGCAGGCGGAGACGCGCGGCGCGCAGCCGGGTGAGGGAGCGCTCGCGGCCGAGGACCTCCAGCGACTCGAACAGCGGCAGGCCCACGGTGCGGCCGGTGACCGCGACCCGGACCGGTGCCTGAGCCTTGCCGAGCTTGAGTCCACGCTCCGCGCCGACCGCCTCGAGCGTCGCCTTCAGCGAGTCGGCGTCCCACGCCTGGAGCGCCTCGAACGCGACCACCGCCGCGTCCAGCAGCTCGGCCGCGCCCTCCTTCATCGCCTTGGCCCAGGCCGCCTCGTCGATCAGCGGTGAGGCCAGGAAGAGGAAGTCGACGTTCGGCACGATCTCGCTGAGCACGGCGATCCGGGTCTGGGCCAGGGGGGCGACCGCGTCGAACGCGTCCGCGTCGAACTCCTCCGGCTGCCACGGCGGCGGGGCGATGGTGTCGGTGCCGGTCAGCCACGGCTGGCAGGCCGCGACGAACTCGTCCACCGGCAGCGCCCGGATGTAGTCGCCGTTGAACGCGCGCAGCTTCTTCTCGTCGAAGAACGCGGGGGAGGGGTTGACCTCCTCCAGCCGGAACTCCTCCTCGATCACCGACCAGGGCACGATCTCCCGGTCGCCGGACGGCGCCCAGCCCAGCAGCATCAGGTAGTTGCGCATCGCGTCGGCGAGGTAGCCCTCGTCCCGGAACGCCTCCAGGGCGACCTTGTCCCGCCGCTTGGACAGCTTCTGCCGCTTCTCGTTGACCACCACCGGCACGTGCGCCCAGATCGGTGGGGTGACCCCGAGGGCGTCCCAGAGAAGCTGCTGCTTCGGGGTGTTGGGCAGGTGCTCCTCGGCCCGGATCACGTGGGTGATCCCCATGGTCATGTCGTCGACGACGTTGGCCAGCAGGAACACCGGCGAGCCGTCGCCCCGGGCGATGACGAAGTCCTCGATCAGCTTGTTCTCGAAGGTCGGCTCGCCGCGGATCAGGTCGACCACCACGGTCTCGCCGGAGTCGGGGGTCCGGAAGCGCAGCGCCCGACCCTCGCCCGGTTCCAGCCCCCGGTCGCGGCAGAAGCCGTCGTAGCCCTGGTACTGGGAGCCGGTGCGGGCCTGCACGGCGTCGCGGGTGCAGTCGCAGTAGTACGCCCGGCCGGCCTCGAACAGGCGCTGGGCGGCGGCGCGGTGCTCCCCGGCGTACGAAGACTGGAAGTGTGGGCCCTCGTAGCTGCCCCGGGCGATGCCGATCCAGTCCAGCGCCGAGAGGATGCCCTCGGTCCACTCCGGCTTGTTGCGGGCCGCGTCGGTGTCCTCGATGCGGAGCACGAACACCCCGCCCTGCTGCTTGGCGTAGATCCAGTTCTGCAGGGCCGAGCGGGCACCGCCGACGTGGAACATACCGGTCGGGGAAGGGGCGAAGCGTACACGTACCGTCACGTCCCCCAGCCTACGGCGATTGGCCAGCGGCTTTCGCGAGGGGGGCCGGGCCACCCCCTCCCGACGGGTCAGGCCACCGAGCGGATCTTGACCACCAGGACGCTGCCGAGCAGGGTGACCGCCGCGGTGGCCGCGTACAGGGTGGGGTAGCCGCCCAGGTGCACCACGAGCGGGGCGGACAGCGCCGGGCCGAGCACCTGCGGCGCGGAGTTGGCGATGTTGATCACCCCGAGGTCCTTGGCCCGGTCGGTGGCCGTCGGCAGCACCTCGGTGATCAGCGCCGCGTCGACGGACAGGTAGACGCCGTAGCCCGCGCCGAGCAGCAGCGCGGCGACCATGGCCATCGACCAGACCGGGGCGACGGCCAGCAGCGTCGCGGCCACCGCCATCACCAGGCCCGAGGCGATCACGAAGACCTTCCGTCGCCCGGACCGGTCGGACAGCCGGCCGGCGACCACGGCGGTGAGGATCATCCCGAGGGTGTAGAGCAGGATCAGGATCAGCAGCCCGCCCTCGGGATCGGGGTGGCGCACCCCGTCGGTGAGGAAGTACAGCAGGTACAGGGTGCCCAGCGCGTTGCCGAGCTGGACCAGGAACCGGGTGATCCAGGCCCAGGCGAAGTCGGGGTGCCGGCGCGGGCTGATCCACATCGAGGCGAGCAGCGTGCGCAGCCGCAGCGCCGGGCGGTGCTCCCGGGGCAGCGGGTCGTCGGCGGTGAGCAGCGCGAACGGCAGCGACAGCAGCAGCACGGCCAGCGCGACTGCGGCGTACCCGGCGGCGTTGCCGGTCACCAGGGCGGTCACCAGCACCGCGCCGAGCACCAGGCCGAGCGACTGCGGGATGCCGATCCAGCCGGAGACGCCACCGCGCTGCACCACCGGCACCCGGTCCGGGATGCCGGCGGTGAGGCTGGCCAGCATCGCGTTGAAGCAGACCTGGGCGGCCACCCAGCCCACCGCCACCCCGGCGATCGTGTTCTGCCGGGCCAGCAGCACCAGGGCGAGCGCCCCGAGGACCGCGCCGCCGGCCGTCCAGACGTGCCGGCGGCCCAGCTCACGGCCGCGCAGCCGCAGGCAGGTCCGGTCCGACAGCGCCCCGGCGAGCGGGTTGGCCAGCACGGCGGCGAGCGCGCCGAGGCCGGTGACCACGGCGAACATGGCCTCCTTGTTGCCCGGCGCGATCCGCTCGATCTGCTGGGGCAGCAGCACCTGGATGGGGGTGAAGAAGGCCATCCACACCCCGAGGTTCGCCGCGAAGATCAGCGCGATCCAGCCCCGCCGCACCGGCGCGATCGGCTCGGCGAGCGCCGCCGGCAGTGCGGCCGGCAGCGGGTCGACGGTGGTCACGGCCCTACTCCGCGCTCGGTGTCGCGGGGCCCGCCGGCTGGGTGACGGCGTCGCGGAACCAGGCGTACGACGACTTGGGCGTGCGGGCTCCGGTGGCGAAGTCGACATGTACCAGGCCGAAGCGCTTGGTGAAGCCCTCCGCCCACTCCCAGTTGTCCAGCAGCGACCAGACGAAGTACCCGGTCACGTCCACGCCGTCGTCGATCGCCGCCCGCACGGCGCGCAGGTGTCCGTCCAGGTAGGTGATCCGCTCCGGGTCGTGGACCCGGCCGTCGGCGTCCGGCGCGTCGTCGTAGGCGCAGCCGCTCTCGGTGACCTGGATCGGCGGCAGCCGGTCGCCGTACCGGTCGCGCAGGCCGGTGAGCAGCTCGCGCAGCCCCTCGGGCACGACCGGCCAGTCGAACGCGGTGCGCGGGTACCCGGTCAGCTCCACCAGCTCGAACGGCAGCGGCGAGTCCGCGTCGGGGGCCCGTACGCCGGTCGGGTTGTAGTAGTTGACGCCGAGCACGTCGATCGGTGCGGCGATCACCGCGAGGTCTCCGTCGCGGACGGCCCCCGTGTCGGCCCCCGGGACGTCGGGGTAGCCGAGGCCGAGCAGCGGGTCGGTGAACAGCCGGTTGTGCAGCGCGTCGTACGCGTCGGCGGCGGCCCGGTCGGCGTCGGTGTCGCCGGCCACCCGCACGGGCGAGTAGTTGTTGGTGATGGCCACCGGGCTCGTGGTGTGGGCGCGTAGCGCGGCGACGGCCAGGCCGTGCCCGAGGAGCTGGTGGTGGGCCACCGGGAACGCGTCGAACAGCAGCGTCCGGCCGGGGGCGTGCTGGCCGGTGCCGTAGCCGAGGCTCATCTGCACGAACGGCTCGTTGAGGGTGATCCACAGCTTGACCCGGTCGCCGAGCCGGGCGGCCACCAGGTCGGCGTACTCCGCGAACCGGGCGGCGGTGTCCCGGTTCAGCCAGCCGCCCGCGTCCTCCAGCGGCTGCGGCAGGTCCCAGTGGTAAAGGGTGGCGACCGGGTCGATGCCGGCGGCGGCGAGGTCGTCGACGAGCCGGTCGTAGAAGTCCAGGCCGGCGGCGTTGGCCGGGCCGGTGCCGCCGGGCTGGACCCGGGGCCAGGCGACCGAGAACCGGTACGCCGACACGCCGAGCCCGGCCATCAGCGCGACGTCCTCACCGGTCCGGTGCCAGTGGTCGCAGGCGACGTCGCCGGTGCTGCCGTCGGCGACCAGCCCCGGCGTGTGCGCGAAGGTGTCCCAGATGGACGGCCCGCGTCCGGCGGCGGTCGTCGCACCCTCGATCTGGTAGGCGGCGGTGGCGACGCCCCAGCGGAATCCGGCCGGGAACTCGGGCAGCGGCTCGGTGGTCATGCACCCTCCAGGCGGGTCGAGAACCGACGGCGTTCGCGGGTCCGCGGGGACGCCGGGAGCGCGACCCGCAGGACGCCGCGAAACGCGAAACGTGTTCGGACTCTAGGCCCCCGACCGTCGATCGCGCCATAGGCGGCCGGCGATCGGCGCGCAAGGGTTTTCGGCGTGTCTTTTCCGAAGAAGTCCTAGTAAGTCCGTTTTCATGCATAGAGTGCGGAATATCGCGGATGTCCTCAGTGGGGGAAAGAACGAAAATGATCCTCGTGGAACGCAGTACGCACGTGGCGGCGCCGGTGGAAGCGGTCTGGGAAGTCGTCCAGCGGGCCGAGCAGTTACCGGCCTGGCTGGCGGGGGTCCGTGCGGCCGAGGTGCTCTCGGGGGAGGGCTTCGGTCGCCGGCAGCTGGTCCAGGCCGGGCGCGGGTCGGCGCACGAGGCCGAGGTGATCGCCTACCAGGAGCCGAACCTGATCGGCTGGCGGGAGCGTGCCAAGGGCGCCGGGGCCCGGGCCGAGGCCCGGACCGAGATCTACGTCCAGCTCACCGGAGACGAGGAGGAGGGCGGGACCGTCGTGCGGCTCATCGTCGTACGCTGGCCGGCCGGCCCGGTCAAGGCCGCCCTGCTCCGGCTCGGGTTGCGTCGGGTCGGCGCCGACCTGGAGGACTCGCTGGCCCGGCTCACCGATCTGGCCGCCGTCGGCTGACTCGGGTCCGTCCCGGCGTCACCCGCGATGGAGATGGTCCGGCGTCCCCGCCAGGGATGCCGGACCATCGCCCTGTCCGGGGTGGGGAAGACGAAGGGCCCGGCGCGGTGACCACCGCGCCGGGCCCTTCCGTTCCGGAGTCCTAGCTGTCGCCGCCGGTCTCGCCGACCGGGGCGGCGTTCACGTCCTCGATCGCGTACTTCTTGGCCGCCTCGGCCGGGACGGTGGCCGGCACCACGCCGCGCAGCGCGAGCTGCCGCAGCGTCGCGACCGCCACCGACTCGGCGTCGACGTGGAAGTGCCGGCGCAGCGCGTGCCGGGTGTCCGACATGCCGAACCCGTCCGTGCCGAGCGAGGTGTAGTCGCCCGGTACCCAGCGGGCGATCAGGTCCGGCACCGCGCGCATCCAGTCGCTGACCGCGACCTTCGGGCCGTCGGCGTCGGCCAGCTTCTGCTGGATGTACGGCACCCGCTGCTCCGCGCCCGGGTTGAGCAGGTTGTGCTCCTCGCACTGCACCGCGTCGCGGCGCAGCTCGGCCCAGGAGGTCACCGACCACACGTCGGCGGCCACCCCCCAGTCCTGGGCGAGCAGCTGCTGGGCCTTGAGCGCCCACTGCATGCCCGTGCCGGAGGCCAGGATGTTGGCCTTCGGGCCGTCGACCTGCGGGGCGGGGGAGTAGCGGTAGATGCCCTTGAGTAGGCCCTCCACGTCCACGTCCGCCGGCTCCGCCGGCTGGTGGATCGGCTCGTTGTAGATGGTCAGGTAGTAGAAGATGTTCTCCGGCTGCTCCCCGTACATCCGGTGCAGGCCGTTCTCCACGATGTGCGCCAGCTCGAACGCGAACGCCGCGTCGTAGGCGACCACCGCCGGGTTGGTGGCGGCGAGCAGCAGCGAGTGGCCGTCCTCGTGCTGGAGGCCCTCGCCGTTGAGCGTGGTCCGCCCGGCGGTCGCGCCGAGCACGAAGCCCCGCGCCATCTGGTCGGCCGCCGCCCAGAAGCCGTCGCCGGTGCGCTGGAAGCCGAACATCGAGTAGAAGATGTACAGCGGGATCATCGGCTCGCCGTGGGTGGCGTACGAGGTGCCGGCGGCGGTGAACGAGGCCACCGAGCCGGCCTCGTTGATGCCCTCGTGCAGGATCTGCCCGGTCGTCGACTCCTTGTACGACAGGAACAGCTCCCGGTCGACCGAGGTGTACCGCTGGCCGTGCGGCGAGTAGATCTTCTGCGTCGGGAAGAGCGAGTCCATGCCGAAGGTGCGGGCCTCGTCCGGGATGATCGGCACCCAGCGCTTGCCGAACTCCTTGTCCTTCATCACGTCCTTGAGCAGACGGACGAAGGCCATCGTGGTGGCCACCTTCTGCTTGCCGGAGCCGCGCTTGACGTCGGCGAACCGCTCGCTGCCCGGGATCGCCAGCGCCTTGCCGGCGGTCCGCCGCGACGGCAGGTAACCGCCGAGCTGCTGCCGCCGTTCCTTCAGGTACGCGATCTCGTCAGACTTCTCGCCCGGCTGGTAGTACGGCGGGAGGTAGGGGTTCTCCTCCAGCGTCTTGTCCGAGATGTCCAGGTAGAGCCGGTCGCGGAAGAGCTTCAGGTCGTCCAGCGTCAGCTTCTTCATCTGGTGGGTGGCGTTGCGGCCCTCGAAGTGCGAGCCGAGCGTCCAGCCCTTGATCGTCTTGGCCAGGATCACCGTCGGCTGGCCGGTGTGCTCCGTCGCCGCCTTGTAGGCCGCGTAGAGCTTGCGGTAGTCGTGGCCGCCCCGCTTGAGGTTCCAGATCTCGTCGTCGGTGAACCCCTCGACCATCTTGCGGGTCCGCTGGTCACGGCCGAAGAAGTGCTCCCGCACGTACGCCCCGGACTCCGCCTTGTAGGTCTGGTAGTCGCCGTCGGGCGTGGTGTTCATCAGGTTGACCAGCGCGCCGTCGGTGTCGGCGGCGAGCAGCGGGTCCCACTCGCGGCCCCAGACGACCTTGATGACGTTCCAGCCGGCGCCCCGGAAGAACGCCTCCAGCTCCTGCATGATCTTGCCGTTGCCCCGGACCGGCCCGTCGAGCCGCTGGAGGTTGCAGTTGATCACGAAGGTGAGGTTGTCCAGCTCCTCGCGGGCGGCCACGCCGATCGCGCCGAGCGACTCGACCTCGTCCATCTCGCCGTCGCCGAGGAACGCCCAGACGTGCTGCTGCGAGGTGTCCTTGATGCCCCGGTGTTGCAGGTACCGGTTGAACCGGGCCTGGTAGATCGCGTTCATCGGGCCGAGACCCATGGAGACCGTCGGGAACTCCCAGAAGTCCGGCATCAGCCGCGGGTGCGGGTACGACGGCAGCCCGCCGCCCGGGTGGGACAGCTCCTGGCGGAACCCGTCGAGCTGGTGCTCGCTGAGCCGTCCCTCCAGGTACGCGCGCGCGTACATGCCGGGGGAGGCATGGCCCTGGTAGAAGATGTGGTCGCCGCCGCCCGGGTGGTCCTTGCCCCGGAAGAAGTGGTTGAAGCCCACCTCGTAGAGCGACGCCGAGCTGGCAAAGGTGGAGATGTGCCCGCCGACGCCGATCTCGGGGCGCTGCGCGCGGTGCACCAGCATCGCCGCGTTCCACCGGATGTACGCCCGGATCCGCCGCTCGATGTGCTCGTCACCCGGGAACCACGGCTCGTGCTCCGGCGGGATGGTGTTGATGTAGTCGGTGGTGGTCAGCGACGGCACCCCGACCTGACGCTCGCGCGCGCGCTCCAGCAGACGCAGCATGACGTACCGGGCGCGCTTGGTTCCGCGCTCGTCGATCACTCCGTCGAGTGACTCGATCCATTCGCCGGTCTCTTCGGGGTCGATGTCCGGAAGCTGGCTCGGCAGACCGGCGGTGATCACCGGGCGCTTGCGTTCCGTGGCCACAGGCGTTCCCTCGGTTGTGTGTGGGACAGGTCTCTAGATGCCA
Organism: Micromonospora sp. NPDC020750; assembly: GCF_044334565.1. Lineage (NCBI taxonomy): Bacteria > Bacillati > Actinomycetota > Actinomycetes > Micromonosporales > Micromonosporaceae > Micromonospora > Micromonospora sp. NPDC020750. Next base: position 553,967 of record NZ_JBIRTH010000003.1, on the reverse strand, counting down.
TCCTGCCTCCTCCTGACGGTGATCGTCACGTCTGCCTCCCCTAGACGCGACGCTGGACACAGGTACCCGTCGGTAATTTCGGGTCGGCCCGCTCCGTCCGAGGCCTCGGCGGAGTATCGAGGCCGCCGCGCTCACCCGGACCGTCCCGCCCCGTCCGGCGTGGCGGGCGGGTTGCCCGCGCCCTCTACCGTCGGGCCATGACGATGCTGCGGGGGTTGGCCGGCGCAGTCGTACTGGTCGGTGGGCTCGTCCTCCTGCTGGCGCTGATCGGGCTCGCCGGTGGGGAACTCGACGCGGCCCGGCCCGGGGTGTTCGGCCTGGCCCTGCTGGCGGCGGGCCTGGTGCTGTTCGAGCGGGCGGGTCGCCGGCGCGGCGGGGACTCCGGCGGCTGGTCGGGCGGCGGCGAGAGCGGGGGCGGCGGAAGTTGGTGACCGCCGTCGCGGCGGCTGCCGGCGGGCACGCCGTGCCTCGGGCAGAATGCGCCGTATGCGCACCGAGGTGATCACCGTCCAGACCGGGTCCCGGCCGACCGTCCGGGACATCACCGCCGAGGCGGAACAGTTCGTCTCGGGCCAGGGCGACGGCCTGCTGCACGTCTTCGTGCCGCACGCCACCGCCGGCCTGGCCGTGATCGAGACCGGCTCGGGCTCCGACGACGACCTGCTGCGGGCGCTGGACGACCTGCTGCCCACCGACGACCGCTGGCGGCACCGGCACGGCTCGCAGGGGCACGGGCGGGACCACGTCCTGCCCGCCTTCGTCCCGCCGTACGCGACCCTGCCGGTGGTCGACGGGCGGCTCGCGCTGGGCACCTGGCAGTCCATCTGCCTGGTCGACACGAACGGCGACAACCCCACCCGCAAGGTCCGTCTCTCGTTCCTGCCGGGCTGACCCGGGGGCGGGCCCCGCCCGCCCATCGGCACCCGGCTCAGGGCGGGACGGTCCCCCCTCGGCAGGCCGGACGTACGATGACGCCCATGCCGCAGCCCGTCCCTCCCGGCAGCGGGCCCGACGCGGGCGACCGCTCCGGCCTCGCCGGGGACACCGTGCGCCGGCTCCTGCACGTCGCGGCGGCCGTGCGGCACCATCAGGACGCCGAGGTGGCCGGGCTGGGGCTGACCCCGGCCGCCGCCCGGGCGCTGCACCAGCTCGACCCGGACCGCCCGCAGCCGGCCCGCGACCTGGCCGAGCAGCTCGGCTGTGACCGGTCGAACGTCACCACCCTGGTCGACAAGCTGGAGCAGGCGGGGCTGGTGGAGCGCCGGGCCGACCCGACGGACCGCCGGCTGAAGACGCTGGCGGTCACCGAGGCAGGCCGGCGGATGCGCGGCCACGTCGAACGGGTGATGTCAGACTCCCGACTGCTCTCCGGGCTCACCGACGCCGAGCTGGCCACCCTGCGCGAGCTGGTGTGGAAGGTCTCCGACGGCGGCTGCCCGCAGCGGTGCGCGGAGGACTGAGCCGCGCCGGGCGAATCGTGTCTGAGTGGGCGAGCGGGCGTCGAGTCGGTAATGCTGTCCGACGTGACCACCCCGCAAGATCTCGACGACCGGTTCCGGGAGGCCCTCGCCGGGCTGGCTGCCGCGCCTCGGCGACGTGACCCGGCCGAGCCCGTCCGCGACGGCACGGCGCTGACCGGGGCGCAACTGCTGGACCTCTTCGACGCCCAGGTCACCAGCCGGCAACTCGACCTCGCCGGGCGGTGGCTGCGCAGCTTCGGCGAGGGTTTCTACACCATCGGGTCGGCCGGCCACGAGGGCAACGCGGCGGTCGCCGCCGCGCTGCGTCCCGGTGACCCCGCCCTGCTGCACTACCGCTCGGGCGCGTTCTACTGCCTCCGGGCCGCCCTGGCCGTCGGCCGGACCGCCTTCCCCGAGCCGGCCTTCCCCGACCCGGCCGGGAACGCCGACGAGGGTGGCGCGGACGACCACGCAGGCCCTCGCCGCCCAGACACCGACCCAGCCCCCGACGCCGCCGCTGCCGCCCCAGACCCCGCCGCCGACGACACCGATGCCGCAGCCACGGATGCCGCAGACGCCGACGCCGAGGGCCCCGACGCCGGCCTGACCAGCCCGGCCGGTCCGACCAGCCCGGCCGGCGCGGTCCGCCCGAACGGCCCGGCCGGCCCGGCCGGCCCGCCGGTCGACGCCGTGGCGGGGGAAGACGCCGCCGAGGGTGCCGGCCCGGCCGGGGAGACCGACCCGGAGGACGCGTACGCCGAAGCGGCCCGGGACGTGCTGCGCGGCATGGTCGCCTCCGCCCGGGAGCCGATCGCCGGTGGCCGGCACAAGGTCTTCGGCCGGGCCGACCTCGCCGTCGTCCCGACCACCTCCACCATCGCCTCGCACCTGCCCCGGGCGGTCGGCGCGGGCCTGGCCCTGGAGCGGCTGCGCCGGCGTGACCCGGCCGGGCGGCCGGCCGGGGCGGCCCCGGTCGGCGACGTCGGGCAGCCACCCCGCTCGCCCTGGCCGCCGGACGCCATCGTGGTCTGCTCGTTCGGTGACGCCTCGGTCAACCACGCCAGCGCCACCGCCGCGTTCAACACCGCGGGCTGGTACGACCACACCGGGCTGCGCATCCCGGTGCTCTTCGTCTGCGAGGACAACGGCCTCGGCATCAGCGTCCGCTCGCCCAGGGGCTGGGTGGAGGCGACGCTGCGGGCCAAGCCGGGCATCCGCTACTTCGCCGCCGACGGGACCGACCCGGTGCAGTCGTACGAGGCAGCGGTGGAGGCGGCCGGCTGGGTGCGCCGCCACCGGCGGCCGGCCGTGCTGCACCTGTCCACCGTGCGCCTGATTGGGCACGCCGGGGCCGACGCGGAGGCCGCGTACCGCCGCCCCGGGGAACTGGCCGCGGACCTGGCGCGGGACCCGCTGCTGGCCACCGCGCGGCTGCTGGTCTCCGCCGGCGTGGCTACCGCCGACGAGTTGCTGACCCGCTACGACGAGCGCGGCTGGGAGGTACGCCGGATCGCCGAGGAGGTGCTCGGCGAGCCGAAACTCGCCTCCGCGGCCGAGGTGGTCGCCGAGATCGCGCCCCGGCGGCCAGCCCGGGTGGCCCGCGCGGTGGCCGACGCGGCGATTCGGGCCGCCGGGCCCGGCGCGGTCGCCCGGGCCGAGGCGTTCAGCGGTCGGCTGCCCGAGTCGGCCGGCCCGCTCACCCTGGCCCAGAGCATCAACGCCGCCCTCGCCGACGGCATGCTCGACCACCCCGGGATGGTCGTCTTCGGCGAGGACATCGCCGCCAAGGGCGGGGTGTACGGGGTGACCAAGGGGCTGCGCGACCGGTTCGGCGCGGCCCGGGTCTTCGACACGCTGCTCGACGAGACCTCGATCCTCGGGCTCGGGCTGGGCGCCGGGCTGGCCGGGCTGCTGCCGGTGCCGGAGATCCAGTACCTGGCGTACCTGCACAACGCCGAGGACCAGCTCCGCGGCGAGGCGGCCACCATGCGGTTCTTCTCCTCGGGCGCGTTCCGTAACCCGATGGTGGTCCGGGTGGCCGGGCTGGCGTACCAGGAGGGCTTCGGCGGGCACTTCCACAACGACAACTCCCTCGCCGTGCTCCGCGACGTGCCGGGCCTGGTGATCGCCGTGCCGGCCCGCCCGGACGACGCCGCGCCGATGCTGCGCGCCTGCCTGGCGAGCGCGACGGTGGACGGCAGCGTGTGCGTCTTCGTCGAGCCGATCGCGCTGTACCACACCCGTGACCTGTACGCCAAGGACGACGGCGAGTGGCTGGCCGACTATCCGGAGCCGGAGGCGTGGGCGGCCGGACACGCCCCGGTCGGGCGGGCCCGGGTCTACGGCGTGGGCTCGGCCGAGGACGTCACCATCATCACCTTCGGTAACGGGGTGCGGATGTCGTTGCGCGCGGCCGCCGCCCTCGCCGACGAGGGGGTCGGCACCCGGGTGGTGGATCTGCGCTGGATCGCGCCGCTGCCGGTCGCGGACATCGTCCGGGAGGCCTCCGCGACCGGCCGGGTGCTGGTCGTGGACGAGACGCGCCGGTCCGGCGGGGTCGGGGAGGGGGTGCTCGCGGCGCTGGTGGACGGGGGGTACGTCGGAGCGGCGCTGCGGGTGGCGGCAATTGACTCGTTTGTACCATTAGGTCCGGCAGCGCGCCAGGTACTGGTGTCCGAGGAGGCCATCACCCAGGGTGCCCGTACGCTGCTGGCACGGTAAATTCCGATCCACCCGGTGCGCCACTTGCGCGGGGAGCCACGAGTGTGTGGACTCTGCCTGACGGCATCGCAACGATGCCGCGAGCAGGGACGAGATGAGGAGGCACGCGACAGTGAGCGCGACCGCTGGTCAGGCCGCCGACGGGGTACGCAGCCTGGCGGACCGGTTCGGGATCGAGCCGGGGATGGTCGTCATGGAGATGGGGTACGACGAAGACGTCGACCAGGATCTCCGAGACGCCCTGACCGACCGCTGTGGAGAGTTGGTCGACGAGGACACCGATGAGGTGGTCGACGCGGTGCTGGTGTGGTACCGCGACAGTGACGGTGATCTCTTCGAACTCCTCGTTGACGCCCTCGGCCCGCTGGCCGACAACGGCGTCGTGTGGCTGCTGACGCCCAAGGCCGGGCGGGAGGGTCACGTCGAGCCGAGCGAGGTCGCGGAGTCCGCGCCCACCGCTGGCCTCCAGCAGACCTCCACGGTCAACGCCGGCCGGGACTGGAGCGGCGCCCGCCTGGTGCTGCGCCGGGGTGCGAAGGCCAAGAAGTAGCAGCGGCCCCGCCCGGGGCAAGACCGGGCAGCAGCCCTCCGCCACCACACCCGGCAGCCCCGGCCGCCGGGCGTGGTGGCAGGCTGGTGTGACCCTGACTCGACCTGAGGAGCTTGCATGCCGATCGAGGTTGGCGCAGACGCGCCGGACTTCGTGCTCAAGGACCAGAACAACCAGGAGGTCCGGCTGTCGGACTTCCGTGGCAGCCGCACCGTGCTGCTGGTCTTCTACCCGCTCGCCTTCACCGGCATCTGCCAGGGCGAGCTCTGCGAGGTGCGGGACAACCTCAACGAGTACGTCAACGACGACGTGCAGGTGCTCACCGTCAGCGTGGACTCGGTCTACAGCCACAAGATCTGGGCCGACAAGGAGGGCTACCAGTTCCCGCTGCTGGCCGACTTCTGGCCGCACGGCGCGGTGGCCCAGGCGTACGGCGTGTTCAACGACGTCGCCGGGATCGCCAACCGGGGCACCTTCGTGATCGACAAGGCCGGCGTCGTCCGGTTCGCCGAGATGAACATGCCGGGCGAGGCGCGCGACCAGCAGGGCTGGCGCAAGGCCCTCGCCGAGGCCGTCGCCGCCTGACCCCACCCAGGCACACCGGCGCGTCGGGCCGGGGCCGGCAGGGTAGGCTTGCCGGACTCCGGCCCGCCGTGCGGGCGTTCGGGGCGCGTAGCTCAGTGGGAGAGCACTCGCCTTACAAGCGAGGGGTCGCAGGTTCGAAACCTGCCGCGCCCACAAACACCCCTTCACCTGCGGAGACATCGGTGGAGGGTCACAACTTCAAAGAGCTTAATCGTTCGGACAGGACTCGCTTACTTAGTTCACCGATCGTCGAAACAACGCCTTCCGACTCCTTCCTGAGAAGCCCTCGGAGCGCGGAAATGGCCCACCGCAACCCCCACCGCAGCCAGCACCACCGAACCGGGCCGCACCGCCGCTCCGACCCCCCGAATCGGCAGCAGACGAACGGCACGCGAGTGCTGTCTGGAGGTGACGGCCATGGCCAGCAAACGCGGTGAACTCCCCGCCAACCTGGGTCCGATGCAGCCGTACATCAACTCGTTCCGGCTGGCGCTCCAAGTCGCCGAGCTGTCCGACAACACCATGCGGATCTACACCGACGCCGCCACATGGTTCGCCGGCTGGGCCATCAAGAGCGGCGCCGCACGCAAGTGGGAAGACGTCGACCGGGACCACTTGCGGGCGTTCTTCATCCAGATGCAGAAGCTTGACTACAAGCAGGGCTACCGCAACAACATCGCCCGCGGCCTGCAAGCCTTCTTCAAGTGGCTGTCGGAAGAGGAGGAGCTACCGAACCCGTTCAAGACGTTCAAGCCCCCGCCGCCCCCGAAGATCGGGGAGAAGACCCCCGACGTGATCAGCAAAGAGGATCTGCGGGCGCTGGTGAAGGACGCCGAGGGCGGTAGGGACTTCGAATCGCGGCGCGACGCGGCCCTGCTGCGTCTCTTCGCGTCCACCGGCTGCCGGCTGTCGGAGATCACGCACCTGCGGGTCCCCGACGTGGACGTGCGGAACCGCACCGCCGTGGTGACCGGGAAGGGCAACAAGACCCGGACCGTCAAGTTCGACGCCAAGTGTGCCCTCGCCTTGGACCGGTATCTACGTAAGCGGGCTGAACATGCGGCGTCGAAGGACTTCGACGCCCTGTGGTTCGGGGTGCGCCGCCGCATGCCGATGACACCGTCAGGGATCCGCCAGGTCATCGAACGCCGCGGGGAACGCCTCGGCCTGAACATCCACCCGCACCTGTTCCGGCACACGTTCTCCCACAACTGGCTGGATGAGGGCGGTGCCGAGGGTGACCTGATGGAGTTGAACGGCTGGGACTCACCGCAGATGCTGCGGCACTACGGGGCGAGCGCGAAAGCGGCTCGGGCGCGGCGGGCCTATGACCGCATCGACGTGATGCGGGGCGTTTGACCCGCCGCGCCCGGCCCGGTCAGCTGCTGCGTTGACCGGGCCGCGACCGTAACGGGGTGACGTTGGTGGCGGTCCCCCCGCTGTTGAGGATGCTCGCGGTTTCGGCCTTGAACTGGTCGGCGACGGCCTTGATGTAGTCGCGCCGACCCTCTGCGGTGAGGCGGGCGATCGTGGCGTTGACGATGCGGTTGGCCCGCTGCTCGGCGCGCTTGTCTCGCTGCTCGGCCTCGTATTGGTTGAGCACGTCCAGTTCGCCAGCTTGACGCTGCATCACCCTGGTGATCAACCAGGTGAAGGTGGCGGCTGCGGCGCAGCCGGCGAGGACGATGGCGAACGAGAGGAACGCCAGGTAGTCGCGGGATGCTGGCTCAGGTGGACCGGCGTAGGCGTCGCGGAGGATGAATCCCCATACGCCGACGGCGGCACCTCCGAGGAGGATGGCCATGACGCCGTAGGGCATGTGGCCGGGCTTCTGCCGCTTCGCTTTGAGGTCGAGCATGTCCTTGTGCCGCTGGGTGATGCAGGTTAGTTCCTGGCTATCTTCGTCGATCTTGGGGTTGCGCATGTGGTGGTGCTCCGATCGTGGTGCTGGGGAGGGATCGGAGACGCCTGGCGTCTCCCCGCCGCAGGGCCTGTCTGTAGGCGTGCGGCGGTTGCACCCACCGGCCGTGAGGGCTGGTGTGGGTGCCGGGAGGCGACCGGGATCAGCCTGTCGGGGGTGCTGGGGGGTGGGTTCGCCCGACGCCGGTTTGTTCTCGCTCGCGTGAGGTGCCGGCGGCGGCGAGGGCCGGTTGCCAGCCGCTGGTGGTGACCGCGTGGGGGTGTCCGCCGCTGGGGGTGGTGCCGCTGTCGGCGCTGCCGAGAAAACCGTCGCAGTCGAAGGGCTGCGGGTGGTGCGGCTGGTCGTGGTTGGCGGTGGTGGCGTTCGCGGCCACGGTCACGGCGGCGCGGGCGGCCGGTTTGGTGCTGGCCTGGGTGGGGTGCTGCTGCCCCCGGCGGGTGGTGCCTGCGGTGGGGTGGGTGGCCGCTGGGCGGCGAGGGTTGGCGCCGGGTTTGGGGGTGCCTGCGGTTGGCGGGGTGGTCACGCTGTCGGCGGGCCGGTGTGGGGTGCTTGGGGTGGGGGTTGGCTCGGCGGCCGGGATGGCAGGCGCCGTGGCGGGCAGGGTGGTGTCGAGGACTGCGTCGGTGAGGTCGGTGACGGTGTTGACGACGGGACCGACTACAGGCAGGTCGTGGGTGGCGTCGTCCACGATGTCGGTGACGAGCTGGACGGTGGCGACGACCTCTCCGACGGTGCCGGCGACGGTGTGCTCGACTAGGTCCCGGATGGGCCGCGCCGGCTTGGTCGGCTTGGTCGGCTCGGCGGTTTTGCTGCTGCGCGGCTCGGCGGCGGGCGTGGCGTCGTCGGTGACGGCTGCGGTGGTGGCGGTGTCGGACGGGTTGCTGGTGTCGGCGCGGGCCGGGTTGGCGTCGGCGAGCGCGAGGGCGAGGCCGGCGAGTGCGGTGGCGCCGAGGAGTAGGAGCTGTGTGCGGGTGGTGCTCGCAGTTCTTTTGGTCACGAGTGGTCCCCCCCGGAGTCTCGTGCGGTGCTGACGTTGGTTGACGTTCGTGGATTGTTTCGGGGTGGAGTATCGGGTGGGCGGTGGTGGTCTCCGGGCGTTGGTGGTGGGTGGTGTGGCCGATCGGCCATGGGTGCCTGCGTGCGGGCAGGCTGGGGTGTCCCGTTAGCGGGACCGTCACCGGCGTGGCGGTGAGTAGTTGATGTTGGCCGGTTGAGTAGTCGATCCTGGCCTTACCCAATACGCGAAGCAAGCTTCACGTATGCGGACAAGCAGATAGCGCAAAAACGGGAATTACCCGCATTGGTGGGAGCGCTCCGCCCGCTAACTGTCCGAGCCCCGACCGGCGGGGCCTGGAATGACCCACCGATCACCTGGCAGCAGGACTGGCTTATCGACTCCCGCCCGCCACACCACCAGCACCGGCACACCCTCATCCGGACTGTCTGGCATGGACTCGCGCTCCGGTGCGGTCGGCATTCGGGTTTCCACCCACACCACGCCGGTCATGTCGACCGGCCGTTTCGGGTGAATCCCGCGCACCCTCGTAGTTTGACCCTGCCTCGTCACCACCAAGCCCTCGGTGCGGAGGATCGCTATGGCGGCCCGCACCATGCTGCGACCGACATCGTGGGTTTCGCACAGCCACCGGTCGGACGGAAACCGGGATCCGGCGGGGAGTTGACCTGCGAGGATTTGATTGCGGAGGAGCGCGGCGAGCTGAGTCGAGGATCGCGGCTCCGGGTAGACCACGTCGCGATTCTGCGCGCCCACTGTGGACGGTGGCGGCCAGCCATGTCCGAACACATCGACGCTGATCATGGTTCGGCCCGCACCCACGGGGGGAGGTGCGGGCCGGACACTGGACGCCCGCAGTCTGGGGGGACCATTCGGGCGCGGGTCGACTATACGTCGATCAATGGATGCGTGTGGGGGCCGCCGCAGCCAGCGGGCGCTCGGTCGACCGAGGCCAGGCCAGTCATGGCTGCTTCCGATCGCGCAGACGTACTGCGAGTTCCCGCGCCGCCTCGGTCAGCTCGTACCATCGGACGCCCTGAGCGTCGGGCTCGCCGAGAGCACCCACCCCACCGTCGACCACCCGGTTGACGGCCTGCGTGCAGCGCAGGCCGGTGCGGGCATTCACCGCTGACCGGCCTTGCCGGTAGACCACCCCGTCGGCGATGTCGATGAGCGCCTGGGCCACCTCGGGTCGCAGGATTGACCCTTCCGGGGCTGGCTGCGGTGGGAGGGTGAGAGGGCCGTACAGGGCTTGGGCTTGCTCCCACGTCATCGGCGGCCCGGTGGGCACGTACGCCCGGTTGAGCCGGTGCCAGCCGTCTGCGCCCCGTTGGAGGTAGCCGCCGTGGCGGCCGATGACCTCTCGCACGTCGGGCTCGGTCGCCTCGGCGAGCGTCACGGGCTCGCCTCCGCCCGACCCGCCCCGGCGTCGGCGCGGCCAGCGAGGTAGATCCGCTTCACCTCGGCACGGATCCGGCGTCCCAGCGCGGTGATGGCGCAGCCGTAGCCGTTGCAGCGGAGTTCCGTCACCCGGTGGGCGGTCACCGGCGCCGACGTCGGGGGGCGCGCACGAACATTCGGGGGAGGGCCATCAGGCCGAACACGGCGAGTATGAGTAGCGGCGGAATCAGGTAGCGGGGCATGGCGGTCTCCTTCGGGTCAGTTCCAGGTGGCGTCGTAAACGGCGGCAGCGGCCAGGTAGCCGGCGCTGACCGCCTCCTCGGCGGTGGGGGCGTCCACCACCCGCGTCCACCGGTGGGACAGCATCGAGTCGCGGTGCCCCTGCGCCTCGTGTTCCCCCTCGATGACGGCGGTCACGCGGCAGCTGGCGCACCCGCCGTTGTCAGCGAGGCCGACGACAGTCCACTGGTCGGCCGGGGGCGGCGTGTTGGTGTTGGCAAGGATCTGGTTGGGGCCGACGGTGCGGAACGCCTCTCGCGCTTGGCCGATGGCGTCATCGGCGGTGTCGGCGGTAACAGCGGTGGTGTGGATGCTGTCGCCGTAGGCGTTGGCGTAGCCGGGGACGGCGCCGATGTGGTCGTGGTGGCCGTACTGGTCGAGGCGGGTGATGACGGTCCAGGTGCCCATGCGGGTGTCCGATCGGGTGGGGGTGGTGTGAGTGGTTGCGGCTGGGGCCGGGGGTGCTGGGCCCGGCCCCGCCGTACACCGCTCAGACCTGCTTGCTTCGCTCGTGGTCGAGGGCCAGGTCGTACAGGCGCTCGTGTTCGTCCCTGCCGATCCGGTCGACCACGTCCTCCCCGCACACGGCGGCGGCGTGCTCGGACGCGTCCTCGCTGTCGAGTGCCGTGAGGCGCGGGTCGGTGAAGTAGCGAGCAGGGTAGTTCTCGACGGCGTACTCAACGCCCTCGTAGTCGCGCTTGTGGTCGTGGAGCAGGGCGGCTCCCTTGTCGAGGTCGCTCATCTGCTCCCAGGTGGGCAGGTCGCCGCTGTGGATGCGGGCGTTGATGTCAGTCATGTGGGCTCCGTTCGTCAGTTGGTGTTGCGGACGGTGGCGGGGTACATGGCGTCGCAGTCGTCGCACAGCCACGACACGGACCCCTCCCACAGCTCGTGGCCGTCGCTCTTACGGCGGTGGGTGTCGGCTGCGGCCTTCGCGGCAGCCTTGGCTGCTTCGAAGGTGGGAACGGGCCGGGGTGGGGCGGACGGCAGGGCAGGCATGGGCGGCTCCGTTCGTCAGTTGGTGGTTGGCTTCTGCTTCGCGGCAGGCTCGACCAGGTGCGCGGACACCCGCTCCGCCTCCGGGCTACCCTCGAAGGTCACGAGGTAGGCGGTCGAGTCGTTGGTGCGGGCTTCGTAGGTTCCGTGTTCGTCGCGGCCTCGGTGGTACACGCGGTCGCCGGGCTTGAGGCGGGCCATGGTCAGTCCTCCACCGGGTCGCAGGCGAGGCAGTCGACGGCCGCCACGGTCGGGTGGTTGCCGCACGTCAGCAGCGCCTCCACCCGGTGCGAGGTTGGGGCGATCCCGGACAGGACTCGGGCGATGGCGTCGTAGCCGTAGGGGTCGGTGGCGGTGTTGACGTACTCGGTGAAGACGCCGCCAACGAACACTGCGAGGCGGGCCCCGGCGGCACCGGAGGCGTCCTGGTGAGCAAAGGGCTGGCGGGTCACGCGTTGCGCTCATTCCACCGGGCGAGCAATTCCCCGCCGAGCTTGGTAAGGCCGGTTATCCGCCACGGCTTGTAGAGCAGGTCGTCGAGGGTAATGAGGCCGCGTTCGCGGAGCAGCCGGACCGTCAGGGTGGACGACAAGCCACCCCAGCCCGCGTCGATCTGGTGACGGGTGTGAGCGGTGGAGAGGTAGAGGGCCTGAACAGGGGTCAGCGTCCGTGCGCGGCCTTTGTTGTCGGTGTAACGCATGTCGCCTCGCTCGTGCCAGAAAGTGGGGTGTCCACATCTAGTTTACCCCGCCCCCGCCTAAGTGGGCACCCCACATGCGAGACTGATTGAGTGCCCGACAGACACCAGCGAGACAAAACCACCTTCCGCCCACCAGACGAGGTGAAGACGGAAGCTCAGAGGGTGCTGGCCGGGCGAGACGACTGGACGCTGAACGACTTCCTGGTTGCCTGCATGGTGCTGCTAACCCGGAACCCAGACGCAATGCTCGACCGGCTCAAGGACTTCCGGCCGCCACCGAAGAAGGGCCGCCCCCGCAAGTCGTCTACCTGACACCGCGCCGAGCCGATCGGCTACTGCGGCAACCCGTCGGCGGCCACCACACTCCACTGAGTGACCAAGCCGAAGAAGAATCCGAGCGCGCTTCTGGGCGCTGGCATAGCCCTTGTTGTCCTGCTCTGCTGCGGCGGGGTCGTCGGCGTGTTCGGCGACGACGACACCCCCGCACCCACCTCAGCCCGCCCGTCGGTGAGCGCGCACCGGCTCGTTGACCCTCCCGCCACGACTTCGGCGGCGACCACCAGCCCGCCGCCCACAGTCAGCCCTACGCCGGAAAAGACGACGGCGGCACCGAAGCGCAGCGCCAGCCCGAAGCCCACCCCGAAGCGGACCACGGCCAAGCCAGAACCAGCACCCAAGCCGAAACGGACCACGCCCAGCGTGCAGCAGGGCGTGCATCCGGGGGCATTCTGCTCGACGCAGGGCGCGCGGGGAGTGAGCAAGAAGGGTGTGCCGATGGTGTGCACCACCACCGCCACGGATGACCGGAAGCGGTGGCGGCGGGCCTGACCCTGAACACGCGGAAGCCCCGGCACCTCACCCAGGTCCGAGGCTTCACGCTGCTGCGGTCAGCCGGCCACCAGTGCGGCGGCACGCCCGGCCCGGTGCCGGCACCACGCGCGGGCGGCGCCGATCAGCGGCGGCCGGTGGGCGGCCGGCGACCGGTCCTGCTGCCGCTGCCATACGCGGGCCAGTGTGGCGGCGAACGCGGACAGCGACCCGTCGGGGGCGGTCGACCATACGGGGATCTGCGCCGCCCACTGCTCGGCGGCGGCCGGGGTGTGCCCGTACCGGATCAGTCGGACCGCGGTGAACGCGGTGTCGAGCCAGGCCGGGCCGAGGGCGGGGGTGGCCCAGTCGACCAGCCGCGCCCCACCGGGGTTGACCAGCCAGTTGCGGCGGCTCATGTCGGTATGGGCGAGCGTCCGGCCGTCAACGTGGGCGGGGTCGATGAGGTGTTCCCAGCGGGCGGCGAACGGGCGCACCGGGAATGCAGGTGGTGGGGCTGCGGCCAGGCCGGCGAGCACGGCGGCCACCGCCGGCAGGTCGGGGGATCCGGGCCGCAGGTCGGCGTGCCGGCCGACGACATGCTCGAACCCGGCGAGCAGCCAGCCGTCCTGCTCAACCTGCCACCGGAGGGCCGGTGCGATGCCGGGCAGGTGCGGGTTGACGCGGATCTCGTTGCGCAACGTCCACGCCAACCGATCGGTGACCGGGAGCCCCTTGCAGAACACGAGGTCGCTGCCGGTGTGCAGGGTGGCGGCGAACGAGCACGTCGCCCCGGCCCCGGCGGGGATCACTTGCCCGACGGCGCCGGTGTGCGCGACCACGGCGCGGCGGGCGGTGTCGGGCAGGTCATCCCAGCGGGTGTGCACCAGCACGGTCTACCACGGGCGGCGTCCGGGACGCGACGTGTGCCGCGCCCCGGACGCCCGTTTCGGCGGTGGGTGTCAGTTGCCCGTCGGCGAGTCGGTGCAGCCGGCGTGGCATTGGGTGCAGTCGGCGGCGGAACCCCACAGGGCGGGGTCAATGCGGTAGCCGGCGGCGCGGACCGCCCCGATTGCCTCGGATACGGGACCGCCGATCGGCTCCGGCCCGGACGGCTGCTCATCTTCGGTCGGTTCCGGCTGGTGATGGATGAACCGGCCGGCGACACGCTGGCAGAAGTCGGCGTAGTCGGCGGTGTGGAGGATGAACGTGTGCCAGCCGATGTCGACCAGCCGGGACGGGCCGAGCGGGCGGGTGGTGGTGGCGCACGCGACCAGGAACGCCAACGCCTGCCCCATGATCCGGTCAGGCATGCCGTCGGGCAGGTGCGGGTGGTCTGCGGTGATCCGGCGGGTGAGGGTGCCGAACAGGGCGGGGCTGATGAGGGTGCGGGCGTCGGTGCGGGTGTCGGTGCGGGTGTCGAGGTCGGTCACGGGTCGCCTCCCGGGGTGAGGTTTGCGGCTTCTCACGGAATGTGAGTAACCGTCTGCGGCGGTTCTGCTTCCCAGCGTCGTATTCGCAGCCCACGATCGGTAGGAGGTGACCGTCGGTTGACGGTCAGCAGACACGCACCGTGATCATCGGGGGGTTGTGGTGGCCGCTGCGGAGTTCCGGGCACTGCTGCGGGTGCTGCTAAAGCGGCGCGGCATGTCCGTGCCGGCGTTGGCGCGGGCATGCTCGTACAGCCGTCAGTACGTGTGGGAGGTCGCCGCCGGACGCAAGCGGGCACCACTGGAAACGATCCGTGCGTTCGACGCGGCGTTAGGCGCGCAGGGCTCACTGCTCGCTACGGTTGCCGGCGACGGCAATCCCATCGAGGAGGACGGCGACATGCGACGACGAACAGTCCTGGCGGGAGCGTCGGCCGTCGCCGGCAACATCACCCTCGGCGGCGGGACACTCGACGAATTGACCGCCGCACTGTTCCCCTCCGACAAGGCCGCCCCGGGTAATCTCGCCGAGCTGCGAACCTCACTGGCGAGAGCACGCGAGGACTTCGCGGCGGTGCGGTATCAGCAGCTGGCCCGACGGCTACCCGGCTTGCTGGGTGCTGGTGAGGCGGCCCGGAGCTTCGCGGGACCTGCCGAGCGGGCCGAATACGATGTCCTGCTCGCGGGGGCCTACGGGCTGGCCGCGCGGCTGGCGATCAAGCTGCACGAGCAGGGGGTCGCGTGGGTGACTGCTGACCGGGCGGCGCAGGCGGCCAGGCGTTCCGGTGACCCGCGCGCGGTGGCCTCGGCGGATCGGACGGCGGCGGTGCTGCTGCGGCGGGCCGGGCAGCGGGACCAGGCGCAGCGGGTGGTGGTGGACGCAGCGGCTCGCCTGCATGCGGACACTAACCTCGCGGGGGCCGGCGACGCCAGCCTGTACGCGTCGCTGCTGGCGACGGCGGCGTACACGGCGGCGGTCGCGGACCGCCGTGACGAGGCGTGGACGTACGCCGCCGAGGCTGGGGGCGTGCTGGCTGCCGCCGGGGGCGGGGACGGGTTCGGGGCCAACGAGCTGGAGCTGTACCGGTCGGGGATCGCCAGGGCGCTCGGCGACTACGGGCAGGCCGTCGACCACGCACGCCGGGTGCGGGTGGGGTTGCTGCCAACGGCGGAACGGCAAGCCCGCTGCTGGGAGGACACGGCGCTGGCATGGTGGGGGCGTGGCCGGCGCGACGAGGCGTGGGAGGCGTTGCAGGCGGCGGAGGTGGCAGCACCGCAGGAGGTGCGGTACCGGCCGTGGGCGCAGCGCCTCGCCGTGGATTTACTGGAGTCGGGGCCCGCGCTACCGGGGCTTCGGCAGTTTGCCGCCCGTGTGGGTGTTCCTGCCTGATTGCGCCGTCGTCACCGCTGCACGCGGATGGCGACGACCGGTCGGTCGCAGCGCACACACCGCAGTTCGTACACGTCCGTCGGGTTGACCTGGCCGACGAGCATCACCTCATGCCCGTCGTGGCCGTGCCCGGACGCTGCCGCGGTGAGGCGCCGCCAAAACGCGGTGGTGGCGAACTCGTCGGCAGGCACCGTCAGCACCATCAACGGCCTTCCCCTCTTCGCGTAGCAGCCCCAACCACCTGGGCGGTTGGGGCTGCTATCTCGCTACATGTCGACGGTCGGTTGGTTACTTCCCGGACACGTCGCCCTGCTGCCCTGCGGCTAATGCATTGGGCACGGCTGCCCAGGCATCACACCGACAGGGGCTCCGCAGGTGCCGCACTTTGACCGTGGTGGCACTCCAGCACCCCCTGGGGGATTTGATAGTCCGGGCACGGATCGGTCTTCGGTTCGGCTGCACCACCTCGGGGCCCGGACGCCGCGGTAGCCCGCAGATAAGCTATCGACCCGTCGCGGCCGGCGATACGGATCGCCGACGGGCTTTCCCCCGTTGTCGGCCACCCGACACCGGGCGCGGCGCACAACTGCCACGACACGAACTGCTCGGGGCGGGCCGCGTCGAGCAGCAGGTGGGCGAGGCGCAGCGTGCGGCCGGGCATGCACGTCAGCATCGATTCGTCCATGCCTACCGGTTTGGCGTCGCGCGGTTCAGCAGCAGCCCACAACATTAATGTGGACCCGCTCATGTGGGTGGCTTTCACCCCCGCCGGTGACTGTCCCCCGGGCATGGGGTCACGCCCGTAGCGGGTGAGGTTGGTGTAGTCGGGGTGCTCGGCGGCCCAGAACAGCGCCACCATCACGTCGAGCACCTGCTGATTGGGCATTGGTTTCGCCATCACGATCACGGCTCGTTTCTGGTGCCGGGGCGGGCGTATCCGCCACTGAGTAAGGTCCGCAGGCCGGCGGTGATCGCCCCGGTGCGGGGGCGGCCGGTGGGGGTGCGGGTGTCAACACCGCACGCCTCGGCGAACTCGTACACGTCAAGGTTGGGGTCGTTGTAGGCGAGCACCTGGGCGGTCACCCACATTACGTTCATGCGGATCCGGTTGGTTTCTACCGGTTCCAACTGGGCCACGGTGCGCCGGTTACGGATGTCATCGTCCCGGTCGTGTCCGGCCCGGTCAGCCCGGTGCGGGGCGTCTGACCAGTCGTGTTGGCGGATCTCGTCGGCGAACTGCTGCGCCAACCTGCTCAACGCCACGGGCTGCTCCCTCCGATAGGGGTGTTGCTCTGCCCGCCCCCCGATGGGGCGGTCACAGCGCACGCTACACCTGTCCGCAGCAGCGCCGATACAGCAGTGACGGGCGTTGCCGTCCGGGCTGTCAGGTCGGCAGGGACAGGGGGGCGATGCTGTTGCACTTCAACGCACGGTCCTGCTCGTGCACGAAGTACGAGCACACCACCACCGTGCCGTCACGCAACGACAGGGGGATGTGCCCCCACCACAGGTTGTCGAAGCCCAGCTCGCGGCGCACACCCTGGTAGGGATCTTCGAAGCGGGACAGCACCCACGCCGTCACCAGGTTGATCAAATCCTGGTCGGGCTGTTCGGTGGCGATCCATATGTCGAGGTGCTGTTCGAAGCCGCGAAGCTGCCAGAGGTGGGGGTCAGACACCGGCGGTGAGCCTCGCCCGCAGCGAGTCGACGCTGTCGGCTGGGCCCGTCTGGTGGTGGGCGGTGGTTTCGTACAGCCAGTCACGGACTTGGGCGGTGTCGAGAACAGGGCCATCCACGGCGGCGCCCTCGGTCCGGAAGTAGCCCTTGATCCATTCGTGGCGGATGGGGACACGTCCGCCGGGGGAGCGGCTGGAGTCGGCGAGCTGCCACGGCGTCTCGTTGTGGGTGAGACGTTCAAGGTCGTTGCCCGTCAGGTTGCCGTAGCGGGAGATCACGTAGCCGATCGTATTCAGCTCGGCCTCGCCTAGACGGTCAGACGCGGCCGGGATGTCGCCGTCTTTCTCCTGCCGCCACAGCACGCCGACGACGGGGCCCATGTCCCACGCGGAGATCGTCTCGGCGAACAGCGGCCGGTCGAAGGTGGCGAGGTGGTGGCCCTGGCAGTAGTAGAG
The DNA here is from genome assembly GCF_044334565.1 of Micromonospora sp. NPDC020750. Classification (NCBI taxonomy): domain Bacteria; kingdom Bacillati; phylum Actinomycetota; class Actinomycetes; order Micromonosporales; family Micromonosporaceae; genus Micromonospora; species Micromonospora sp. NPDC020750. The sequence continues at coordinate 536,580 of NZ_JBIRTH010000003.1, read as the reverse complement.
CAGCTTGTGCAGCTTCTTCGTGCCGAGGCCGGGCAGCCGGCGGCGAAGTTCGGCGGCGATGTCGTGGGCGGAAGCGGCGGCGGGCATAAGGTCATTCTAGTGCCGGGGACGACGGTCCGGCAGGGTACGAAACGGGCGGTCACTGGCTGTGACCTGCTGGTTTGTGTGCTAGTGGCCGCCCGTCAATGATCGTCAGGCGGTGAGCCGCATGTGTCGCACTTCCACGCCGGGGCGCACCAGTGTTGTGTCGCCGACCTGGATCCAGCCGCCGTGCCAGATGCCTCCGCCGTGGTGCTCGCCGAGGCAGGAGCATTGACAGTCGTCGCCTTCCGCCGTCTGGCAGCGGTCGTCGCAGCGTTCGGTGGTGGAGAACTCGACGGTCACGTCCACCTGGCCGAACCGGTCGAGTAGGTGGCCGACGAGTTTTGCGAAGTGGTTGCGGGCGATCAGCCACTGGCCGGTGGGCTTGTCGTAGATGGGTTGGATGCGGGCACCAAGGGTGGCGTGGATCCACCGCCGGTTGGAGCCTCCTTCGTAGGGCACCCGCAGGCGCAGCCGGTCGGGTTGCAGGGGGCGGTAGATGTGCGGGGTGGGCATCGGGGGTGGCCTCCGTTCGCGGGTGGGGACAGCCGGCCTATGCGCCAGCGCGCCGGTTCGTGTTCACCCGCACCTGCTGGTTGCCGGCTGGTGCAGGTCGATCAGCGGGCCAGCCACGGCCGCGCCTCACGTCCCGGGTTGGGCAGGTAGATGACGGGCACCATCGCGAGTCCTTGCGGTGAGGTGCCGACCGCCGCCGGGTGGTCGGGGCGGCATTGGGTGCAAACGCGCGGCTGACCCGGGACGATTGACGGTGGCGGGTCGGGTTCCGCGCCACCAGTGCCCGCAGCCGGCGATCACGAGGGCGCGGACGGGTTCGTTCGGGCGGGTGTCGTCCATTGGGGTCCTTTCGTGGTGGGTGGCCCGCTCAGATCGCCTTAGAGGAGTCGGGGCGAGCTGGGGGTGCGGGGCGGACGATCCTGGGCTGTGCGTCGATCCTGGCGGGCGGCTGGGCTGGTTCCGTCACCCCACCGAGCGCAACTATCTCGGCGGGTGCGAGTCCAGTCAGGAGCGCCACCGCGGACACCACAGTGCCGTCGAGGCGGGCAAGCGCGTCGACCACCTGCCCGTGATGCCGGCCGCGGTCAATCACCCCTGCCTGCCGCAGGCTGCGCAGTAGTGACCGGCCCCCGGAAAGTCCTCGCACACCGGGCAGTCGGGGTCGGTACCCGCTTTGACCAGACGCAGTTCCAGCTCATCAACCACATCCAGCGCCGTCCTACCCGTCTGCCCTGCAAGCTCGGACGCCAGCCTGCCCGCGAACAGGCACGCCACCATCAGCTTGCGGTACAGAATCTTCCCCGCCTCACTGGCCACCTCGGTCGGGTCGGTGCTGTCGATGGGGATGCTCCCGTATACGGCATGCCAGGCCAGTTCCGCTGGGCTGCTTCCCGGGGGGTTGGTGTCGTCATCTGCGACGGCAATGCGGGCGCGTAGGAGCGCCGCGAACTCACTGAGCTCGGCGGTGAACTGATCGGTGGTGTTGGGGTCCATTAGGAGGGGTCTCCGTCCGCAGGTCGTGTCAGTGGGTGGTTGCTGGTGGTGCGGAACGCGCGGGCGAGGTGGTCGCGCATCGACTCCCCGTACAGGGTGATGGTGCAGTCGTGCCCGCACTCCAACAGCCACGGCAGGCCGGCAGCAACCTCGGCGTCGTTGGCGGGGCGCAGAACGGTGCATCCGCTGCCAACCCACGCGGAGGTGTGGTGCCCGCAGTCGGGGCACACCGGGTGCGTTGGGTTGGCGGCGGTCGGCTCGGGGGGTGGTGCGGCGCCGCAAAGACGCCGCACCACTCCGGGCGCGGCCAGTCATCGGCTGGTCTCCGGGTCGTCGTAGGCGGTGGCGTGATGCCGGGCGATCCGGGCAGCCTGCACGGCCGTGCGGTTGTCGGTGGGAAAGTGGGTAAGGATCGCGTCGCCGATGTCCTCCGCCACCTCGGCACGCACCACCCGCAGGTCGGGGGTGGGCTGCTGAACCTTGGTGAGGGCCGCCGCGACGGCTTGCGCTTCCGCCCACTCCACCGCCGGATCCTTCCATCCCTGCGCCTCGTACAGCACCTGCTGGTATTGGATGTCTTCGACGCGTCCGTCTGTGAGTAGCGCGCGAACCACCATGATGCGGTGGTGGTGGGCGGGCAAGGACCCGGATGCCGGCCACACTTCGCCCCACTGGTCGACGACGATCGCCGTCCACACCACGGCCATCAGGTTGGGGGCGGTCATGCGGGGGTGTCCTCGCCGAGTTCGGCCAGCCGTGCGGCCAGATAGCGGTCGGCAGCCCGATCCCACAGTGGTTGCCGCAGGTGTTCGGGCAGCAGTTCGGCGGCTTCCTCAACGCTGATGCCGGGCTGCGTCGTACGGATGGGACGCAGGTGCGCTTCGAGCTCTTCTTCCACGTGCACGGGTAGGGGCATGATCGTGTCTCCGTCCGGTTAGCCGCGCTCGGCGGCAGGGGTTGTGGTGGGGCCGTAGCGCAACTCCCACCCAGCGGCCGGATCCGCGCCGACGTGGTGGAGCACGCAACCGCGCGACGCATGGTCCATGCGCTGCCCCACCCACCGGCGGGCCGTGCCGAGCAGGTAGACGACTGTGCCGTGTTCCGGGCCGCCGACGACCGTCGCTTCGAACGCCTGATCCTCCACAGGCTGCACGTACTGGCCGGTGTGCACGAACACCCACCCGTGAGCGCGGCGCTCCAACACGTACCGCTCGACGGTGTCGTCGGCACCGACACCACCGCGTCCGAGGCCACGGGTGGGGTAGTCGAAGGTGAGCCCGTGTCGCAGGTCGTCGGCCGTGTAGTCCTGGTCGTTGGTGTCACCGTGGAGCGGGCCGCCGTCGTAGTGGACGGGGATGGTGTCGTAGTGGTCCATGTGTCCTCCGAGGTCAGCCGCGCTCGGCGGCGGTGAGGGTGCGGGCGAGGGGTAACGCTGCGGCCACCGCGGCGGACGCTCAGTTGGGTGTGATGACGTGCCTGCGTTCCCGGCACCCGAACGTGGGCGGGGCCGGGTGGCAGTGCTGGCAGACCGGTTCGCCGGTTGGGGAGACGATCGTGCGGCGGTAGCCTGCGTTCAGGATGGCGAGGGCCATGGACCAGCTCGCGGATCCGATGCCGCGTATCCGGGCGTCGGCCATGACGTCCATGAGTGCCATCACCTCGTCGTCGCTGTGAGGGGCAGGGATTGTGGGGGGCAGGTCGGCCATGGGATCACCTCGGATTGGTCGGCTCGGCGGCGGGATTCACGGGCGGTCTCCCGTCCACGGGACCGCGGTCCGTTCGCCCAACCACACCGTGTCCCCGGCCAGCATCCGCCGGGGCCCGTTCGACGGCACCCGCATCTTCCCGGTGCCGCCGGTGGCGGTCATCTCCAGCCAGGTGCCGTGCACCGACCCGAGGTCTTCCACCCACAACCCCCCGTCGTCATCGGTGGTGATGCGGGCGTGACGGGGTGACACGTGCGGGTCGGTGTGGATGCGCACGTCGCAGTCGGCGGCGGCACCGAGGACGGTGATGCTGGCGTATCCGCGCAGGGCGTCCTGGGCGGCGTCGCAGGTCGTGTCCATCAGGTACCTCCGGTAGTCGTCTTCGGTTTCATCGCGGCCGTCGAACAGATGCGCCTCATCGTGGTCGTTCATCGGTGTGCCTCCGTGGTGTCGGTGGGTTAGCCGCGTACGGCGGCGGGGGATGTGTCAACGTGCAGCCAGGCGGTGGTGACACGCCCCTGACCGTCGACCCAGGAGCGGCACTGGGCGGCGCAGCCGGTGGTGTCGTCGGCGATGCCGCACTCAACCAGCTCGTAGCGCTCGTACGACGGCCCCCACGCGATGACGCCTTGGCCGAGGTGCTGGCAGTCGGTGTGCGGGCAGGGGCCGAGCACCGGCAGGGGGTGCTCGTTCTTGAACCAGCGAATGTCGCCGGGTTGGTCCAGGTGGGGTTCGGCCACGGGTCAGCCCTCGGGCTGCTCGACGCAGCGAATGTCGTGCTGGTGCCCGCGCACCCCGTCACCGGGGCAGTCCGGGGAGCGGTGGCCTTCGTACTGGCGGCCGGAGCCGGTGCGGAGCCTCACCCAGTCGCGGCCGTTGTCGGGCTGCCCGGCGGAGGCTTGGGTGAATCGGTTGGAGACTGCGATGACGCTGGACGTGTCGGTCATGGTTCCTCCGGTTGATAGATGATCTGTCAATTCGGCGGTCAGCCGCGCGTGACGGCGGGGCGGGGGTGGCTGTGGCGGGTGGCGTTCGGGCCGGCGAGGGCGCCCGCGTCGGCGACGGTCGGGGAGGCGGTCACTGGGTCGCCGCTTGGTCGATGGCGCGCAGCAGGTCCGACGCCCGAAGCTGGCTGCCCAACCAATGGGGGTCTGTGGTGCCGATGCAGTCGTCGCGGCCGTCCTCACGAACCAGCCACGCGGCAGCGGCCAGCACCAACCGGTTGTTGTCGGCCAGGCCGGGGGCGGCATCGGTGCGGGTCCACCAGTGGTCGGACATGTTGATGTGTTCGACGCCGTGCGCGACGGCGGTGCCGGTCATGTCGTCATCGGCCGGGGTGTTGGAGTCTTCGAGCGGGCAGCCGGGGGTGTTGCAGACGGCCCACCCGGTAAGCGAGGTCAGCGTGTCGGTCATGGTGGTCTCCTTCGAGGGGTCGGGGTCAGCCGCGCGAAACGGCGGGCGCGGCGGCGTTCTTACGGGCAACCACACCCGTGCCCTGGCAATGCCAGCACGGGGCCGGCGTCAACGCCTCCGTGATCGTGTCCAGGACTGCCGCCAACTCGGCATCCCAGCGGGCCTTCGCGTCGGCCCGAGTCCGACCGGCAATCACATCCGGCACCTGCACCGACACCTCAAGGCGCTTTGTTTCCACCACCTCCCGGCCGCGCCTCAACTTCTGCCCGCTGCGGCCCGTGTCGTGCACGAACCGGGTGTGGTGCGGCTCGTACGGCACCTCCGTGGACACCCGCACCACCGTCGGCCGTTCCCGATCGACGCGGGCCCCGTCGAGATACCGGGAACCCACCACCGGGAGGCGTCCGGCGGCGTCCGCAACGGCCTGCCGGAACCCTTCCAGGTGGCCGGGGAACAGGTGGTGCACCGCCGGATGCCGGCGGAGTTCGTCGCGCAGGTTCGGCACCCACCGCAGCCCGTCGTCGGGTGCGGGCGCGGCGTCGTCGACCACGATCATGTCGTCGTCGGGGAACAGGCGGGTGACCGGCGGCCCGTCCACGTAAACGGCACGGTAAAGCGCGGTGGCGGTGTCGTCGTCCAAGTCGAGCGCCGCCAACCCGTCGGCGGGCAGGGTCGCCGGGAGTTTCACCGACTCCATGTCCGGGTCGTCCAGCCGGTAGCCGGTCTTGCGGGGCGGGCCGGGCTGGGTGACGGTGATGTCCTGTACCCGTCCGGGTGCTTGATGCCAGCCGCCGCCTATGCGGTTCGGGCTGGTTCGGGTGGGGGTGAGGGTGTTCCCGTCGGCGGTGGTCCAGGTGGTGTCGGCGCGCGTGTAGGTGACACCGAATGGCCGGGCGGGCAGCAGGTAGTAGGTGGTGTTGTCGTCGGTGAGGGCAACGATCTGGTTGTCGGTGTCCGTCATGGTGATCTCCTTCGCAAGGGTGGGGTCAGCCGCGTGAGACGGCGGGGGCGAGCAGGTCCACGCGGCCATGCTCGATCAGGTACGCCACCAGCCGGGCACGAGCCTCCGGGGTGTCGTTGTGCTGGCGGTTGAACAGCGGGCGGTGCTGCTCGATCGCGGCCTTCTCCGCGACCTCCGCCTCTCGGCGTGACGGGAACGGTTCCACCTCACACCGTCGCGCGAACACGCTCCACGACGATCGCTTCGCGTGGTTGGTTTGACGCACTGCCAGGTCCCGAGTGATGCCGATGTACAGCAGGACGCCTGCGGCGTCGTACCAGAAGTAGAGGACCGTCTCCTCGCGTCGCAGCTCGTACAGAAAGCTGTTCAGGTTCTCCCGCTGCAACCAGATGGGCTCGTCGGGACGCAGCCGTGCCGCCATGCGCTCGTGAGTGGTGAGCACATCGCGCAGGAGCTCGTCGTTGACACTCCCGGCCAGTCGGGATCTGACAGCGGCGGCGGTGAGGTCGGCGCCTTCGTGGTGCATGCGGATGAAGGTTTCGCAGATGGTCCGGTGGTCGCCGTTGAAGTGGGCTGGGTGGAGGTCACCGACAGCAGCGGTGAGCAGGTCGGTGCCGCCGGTCAGCACGATGGCGAGGGCCGCGCCTTCAACGAGATGCCGCCACTCTTGGCCTTCCGGCCGGTTGGTGTCGAGGGCGGCTGGCACGCTTGCGAAGGTGAGTGTGCCGCTGGGGGTGGTCATCGGGTTGCCTCCACGGGGGTGAGTAGGTGGTTCATCGCCATACTGCGGTCAGCCTTGCTCGCCGTGCTCGAACCGGGCCGAACGGGCAGCGGTGTACGCGCCGTGGATGTCAGGGCAGGGAAAGCCGTAGCCGCTCATGCCCAGTGGGTTCGACGGGTGTTTCGGTTCGCGCCCTCGTCCTCGTTGGATCAGAAGGACATTGCCGATGCCGGTGAAGTGGTGCGAGTGCTCGGGGTCGCCGGAGTCGCAGATGACCAACATTTGCTGCCATGCCGTCCAACGGCCGTCGATGAGGGTGATGCCTTGGTGGAACAGGGGACGGTCGGGGATGGGGCCGAAAACGACGATGCGAGGGAGTAGGGTCGGCCAGCCCTCGCGGCTGCTCAACGTCAGGGGGAGGCCGTGCTCTTTGCTGGCCGCGTCGGCGAGCAGGTTGCAGTCGACTGCGTCGGGTGACCCCTTTACCTCAATCCAGGTGGACGCTTGGGGGAGGTAGAAGTCGGGCAGGTAGCGGCGTCGCCGGTCGGCGGGGCCGATTTCGTAGCCTTCCGGTTCGTACAGCCATTCGATGCGTAGGTGGTCGAAGAAGACGGCGGTCCGCGCTTCGAGGCGGGACCGGAAGCGGCAGCCGGCGTACCGGGTTTCGATGGGCGTGGGATCGGTCATCGGGTGGGCTCCGGTTCGTGGTCGAGGATGGCGGGCTGCTCGGCGTTCCAGGGATCTTCTTGGCCGGTGTCGAGTGTCAGCCAGCCGGCGGCCTTCTCGGCTTCGGCGGACTTGCGCCGCGCCCAGCCGGCCATGTGAGTGCCCTCGGGGACGTTGACCCGTTTGGCGAGCCCTCGTTCGCTGCTGTGGCCCTGGTAGTCGCGGGCGACGGTGGGGCGAGGGCAGGAGCCACAGCGGACCGTGGTGCTGTACATCTCCGACCACACCTCGCCCTTGCCAGCGCAGTTGGTGCAGGCAGCCAGGGCGGCGAGCGCCTGCTGAACGTGGTGGGCGAGATGGTTCCGCTCGTCGAGAGACGTCCACCAGCCGAGGCCCCTGATGCCGGGGTTCTCGGCTTCGATGACCTGGACGACCTGTTCGGCGAGGTGGGCGGGGGAGCCGTGCTTGATGACGAGCTGGTGGCGTAGGTCGTGGTTGGGTTTCGGGTCTGCTGACGAAGTCGAGTCGTCTCTCTCTCGGTCGTCGGCGGGGTCGCGCGGAGGTGGAACCGGCGTACGAGCAGAGAGAGAAGAAGGGTTGTTCAAAGGATCATTCAAAGGCTTCTTCTGGCTCCCTTCCAAGGGAGGAGTCGACTCCCCTTCCAAGGGAGGGGTAGTCCCCCCTTCCAAGGTGGGGGTCCCTTCCAAGGGAGGGGTCCCATCTATGGGGGGAGTGTCGGAATCCTCGCCTTTGCGTAGTCCGCTCTTGTTCCGCGATTCCTTCTGGGGCTTCGGGCCTTTCAGGTGCAGCGGCACGTCGTAGACCGTTGGGCGCTGACCCGGCGGAAGGTGAGCAACGAGGGACTGGTCACCCAAGACGATCAGGCCGAGTTCGCGGAGACGGACGATCTCGCGTTGCGCCTGCTTGACCGACTTGCCGGCCTTCGCGGCGATGGTCTTGGTGTTCTGCCGTGACCCCTTGCCGTCTTTGCCGCAGCGGCGGGCGATGACGATGAGCGTCCACGCTAGGTCGGCAGGCACGGGGGCGTCGTCGATCACCCATGCGATGGCGCGCTGGCCAACCCAGTCGGGCCGGGCGGTGTCGTCGGAAGGCGTGTCAGCGCTCACGGGGCGACACCTCCCGGGATCGCACACCAGTACGCCAGGTACTTTGCATGTAGCGGAGCTACCTCTCCGTTAGGGGCTGGGGTTCAGGCGTTGGCGCGCCTCCCGGCCCCGACCTAGTTGTGGGTGTCCCCGACTCGCCGCTTGCGTAGCCGTTCGGCTTCGGCCTTGTTGAACGCCTTGCGCTGTTCGTCGGTCATGGCGTCGCGGCGCAGCATTTCGCGGGTGCGTTCGATGGCCTTGGAGATCGCCACCTGCGGCACCCCGTCGGCGATGGCGGCGCGCAGCGTTTCGCGATACCGCTCCTCAGCTCGGGCGATGTCGTTCCACGCGTCGATCACGTCTTGCAAGTTGGTCACCTCCTCATGGTCTGGGTTGCCTACTGTCGTTCGCAACTTCGCCTATGATCGTATGCCTAGAATACTTGACACGCAAGTCGGGTGGCCCTACGGTTAGGTCATCAGCAAGACGGCACCGGGAAGCGCGCCAACGCCAACGGGGCCCCGATCGGGAGGTAGCCCGAGATGTCCAACGCTGTCATCAGCGTGCCCGGCGAGCAGGTCGTCACGACCGCAGGCCGGTACACCATCACCGCACAGATCACCGTCGACGGCGGCCACAGCATCCACGTGATGCTCGGCCCCAACCCCGTCCCCGAGCTGTGCTTCAGCAGCCCGGACCGCGCCACCGCCAGCCTCGCCTTCCGCACCATCGCCGAGGGCGGCGAGCAGGGTGTCAGCCCGGAGGGCGTTCGGGAGGCCCTCACCGACGCGCTGACCCGGGACCTGCACGAGGTGCAGCGCCGCCACGACCTGCCGTCCCGCAACCGGGTCGAGCACATCAACAACCTGCTCGACCGGTTGGAGTCGGCCGCCGACACCGCCCGGGTCGCCGAGTTGGTCGAGCACGTCCGCCGCAACCTGGCCGACACGGTGCCCGCCGGCCGGCAGCCGCAGGTCGCCCGGTCCCGCTCCGGTGTCGAGCAGAAGCCGCTCAGCGCCCCGCAGTGCCGGATCGTCGCCGGCCACACCAACGGCATCGTCCGCGCCGGCAACGGCGTCGGGTGGCTGTCGCTCCAGTCGATCGCCCGCAAGGGCTACGCGGAGATCCTGACCCGGTCGGGGCAGAAGGTCACCGCGATCCGGCTCAACAAGCAGGGCATGGCCGCTGTGAAGGCGGTGGCGTGATGGCGACGATCACCAGCGAGTCCGCCGAGTTCCGCACCCGCGACGGCCGCACCCTGACCATCACCGCCACCCTCAAGCCGGGTGCCATGTGGCCGACTCTCACCCACACGATGGACGGCCAGCCGGTCCGGTTCGACACGGACATGGTCACCGTCAAAACGTGGCAGGCCATCAACCGGCAGGTATGCGCCTGGACGGAGACGGCCCGATGACCGCCCCGACGATCGCAACCGCCCTTTTCATGCCCGACGAGCCGAACTGGTGCGACGGTGCCTGCCAGCACCCCGACCCCGGGGTTATCGACCACTACTCCCGCACCTGGGAGGGCGAGGATCTGCACGACGGGGCGTCCTGGCGGGTGCAGGTCACCCAGCGCGTCCAGCAGGCCCCCGACGGGAGTGTCATCGAGGGCCGGGCGGTCATCGACGTGACCGGTGTGGAAGGCGCGTACGGGTCGACGTCCAGTTTGGCGCGGGCGCTCATGCTCGCCCAGGTGCTGGCCGACCGCATCAACGCCGACCGTAGGCGGGGTGCGTGATGGCCGACGAGAAGACCACCCGCGCGGAGATCACCCACCCCGACTGGTGCCAGCGGGACCGCTGCACCACCAGCCCCGACGGGTCCGTTATCCACAGGCACCTGTTCGGCACCATCGCCACCGCAAACATCGAGGCAGATGTCACCGTCGAACGAGCCGATGAAGCCGACGGGGATAGGTGCAAGCCAGGTTCGGAGCGCGCCTACCTGCGTATCACCCGGCCCGGGTTCTTCTCGGCCGGGGACCTGGACCGGGTGTACCGGTTGATGGGCCGGGCGGCGACGTTCTCGGGGCAGCGGAACGGGCGGTTGTACTGATGGCCGGGAAGGACCGCACCGACGACAAGCCGCTGCCGCCCTACGACTGGGCCGCGAAGCCGCCAACCAAGGACACCGACGCCGCCGCCGCGCAGATGTTGGCCGACAAGAGCAGGAGCCGTCGGTGGTAGACGCAACGCAGGCCACCGCACTGCACCTGATCGCCGCTGGTGGTGTGTCAGCCGACCAGCACGAGTCGATTGTCCTGCCCGACGGCCTCGACCTGGCCGAGGTGGGGGAGCTGCGACTGCTGGTCGTGGTGGCGATCGATCGGAGCCTCGCCTACCGGGCTGCCCCCGTCGGCACACCCGGCGTGCACCCGGTGCGGTTGACCACCCTCGGGGAGGTGGTGCTGCGGCGCGGCAACCCGGACGACTACGCCTCCCGGCACGCCTTCGAGGTGCGGGACGGTCAGGTCACCGCCACGGAGGTGCTGCGGTGAACGGGCCGAGTCGTTACGCCCGCACGGAGGTGGTGGCGCAGGCCGCCGCACTCCAGTCGGCCGCCCGGCGTTTCGACCAGGCCCTTACCTCCGGGGCCCCGGTCAATCAGCAGCGGTACGAGGCCCGCACCGACCGGATCGCCCGGACGGTGTCCCGGTGACCGCCGACGTTCGCTCCATCAACGCGCAGCGGGACCGCAACCAGCGGGCCGCCGACGACCGGAACCTCGCCGAGGCCGAGCGGATCCGCGCCGGCCTGACCAGCGCCGACAGCAAGCGCCGCAACTCCAAGTAGCCACACCCCTGCCGGGCCCCGTCGAGGGGGCGGGGCCCGGCACACCCAAGCGCACCCTTTTCATCCCGCTTTAGGAGCATTGCCATGACTGCCAGCGTGACCATCGGTTACACCTCCCGCGAGACCCGCGTCCGCACCATCGAGCTAGGCGACGGGCAGCGCACCGTCCGGGTTCGCACCGGCCGCAGCAACACCCGCCGGCAGGCCATCAACGAGTCGTGGGGCAACCGCTGATGGGCCGCCGTGTTGCCGCCCGGATCCGGTGGGTGCTGCGCCGGGTCTTGCCGCTCACCCTCACCCACGACCAGGCCGCCCTGTACGACGCGGTCACCGTGCACGGGAGCCTCGGCAGTACCGACCACGCCGTGCTGCTGCCGAAGATCGCCGACCAGATCGGGGCCACCCGCCACGACCTGCGGGTAGTTGCCCACATCCTCGGCTGCGACTGCTGACCGTCTGTACGTGAGCCTGCCGGGCCGGACCCCGCAACCCCGGCCCGAGCAGGGTCACCACAGGCGACCACCGACCCCGCCAACAGGAAGAGACACCATGACCAGCAGGCAGCACACCGCCCGGCAGGCCGGACCGATCACCCTCGACGCCCGAGTCACCGCCGGCAACATCCGAGTCACCGTCGAGAACCGCACCCACGCCGAGATCACCATCTCCACCGCCGACACCACCGGCCCGTCCGCCGACGCCGTCAACAACGCGACCATCAACGACCAAGGCGACCGGATCACCGCCGAGGTGCGGAACAGCGGCGGCGGAGGTGTCGTCATGCAGAGCGGCGGCGTGCAGACCAACGTGTTCCGCAGCGGCGGCGGCATCACCGTCACCCAGGTCGGCGGGAACGTGTACGGCACCGTCGTCGGCGCGGTCGTCAGCGGCCGGGACATCATCGTCAACGGCGTCCACGTCGGCGGTGGGGGAGGTGTCCTCGTCGGCGGCAGCCCGATCGTGATCGAGGCTCGGCTTCCCGTCGGGTCGTCGCTCGCCGCCGACACCACGTCCGCTGACATCGACGCCACCGGACCGCTCACGCGGGCGCAGATCCGCGCCGTGTCGGGTGACGTCAACCTCGACGGAGTGGCTTCTCTGGACGTATCCACCACGTCGGGGGACACGACGGTCGCGGCGTTCGCAGGCAGCGGGCAGGTGCGTGCGGTGTCCGGGGATGTGCGGGTCACCGCCGTTCAGGAGTCGTCACTCCAGGTGCGGACCGTGTCGGGAGACGTACGGATCACGGGGGCTCGGGTGGCGCTGGATGCGTCAACCGTTTCGGGCCGGGTGTCGCAGCGATGACCGTCGTGAGCTTTATGCAGGCCATCACCTGCGGGATGTGCGGGCTTCCCTCCTGCATGGGCCACCCCACCTGGCCGTCGATCACCAACCGGAAGGCAGCCTGATGTACGGCTACAACAGCGACACCACCACCAAGGTTCCGGCAGGGGAAACCGACTACCTCGCCAAGGCGGGCGACCTGCTCGCCAAAGCCGCCGAGGCGAACGAGCAGGAGAACCGCTCCTACCGCATCCTCCTGATTCAGGGCCGGGAGCGGATCGCCGCCCAGTACGCGCAGCTTGCTGCCATCCAGCGCGGGCAGCTCCCAACCTCCCTGGCCAAGGTGCTGCTCGACCACCTCACCGGCGACCCGCAGTGACCGCCGAAACGGGCAGCATCCTCGACCAGGCATGTGAGCGGGTCGACGCCCACCACCAGCGCGTCGACAACAAAGCAAGCGTCCTGTTGGCCCTCAACTTTGGGGTCGCGGGCCTGGCTGGTGCGGCGATCACCCAGGCCCCCGGATGGGCGGCCACCGCCGTCGCGGCGGGCACACTGCTGCCGCTGGTGCTGTCGACGCTCACCGCTCTCACCGCGTTCATGCCCAACCTGTCCGGCCAGTGGGGGTTCGTGGCCTACGCCGCAGCCGCCAGCCCCGGCGAGGTCGTCAAACGGGTGCGGGAGGACCACGAGCAGCAGGCATCGCGGCTGGCGGGCACGTCGTGGTCGGTGTACCGCAAGTACCGCCGGATGCGTATAGCGGTCGCCGCGTCGACTGCGGGGATTGCCGCCGGTGCGGCGGTGGCTGCCGCGGTGGGTGTGGACCGCCTGGTGTGACCAGCCCCATGGCCGCTGGCCCGAACACCATCACCGGCGGCGCGTGGGGTCGGCCACCACCGGCTGACCAGCAGCCCGATACGAGAGGAGCCATCCATGGCGAAGAACAGCAGCAGCACCGAGCAGCAGGCCACGCAGGTCGGCCAGGCGATCCGGGGGGCCGGTGACCTGTCCGGCAAGACCCGGTGGCAGGCGATTGAGAGGACCACCAAGACCAGCAGGTAGCGAGCGGCGGGGCGCGGACAGCCCTCTGACAAGCATTCCGCGCCCCGCCCGACCTCAACCACGAGATCACCCCAACCGCGGGTTACCAGCCCGACGGCGGGAGCCAACCCCCGAAGGAGGCCGACCATGGCGAGTTTCGCACAGGATCACAGCGCGTGGCAGCAGGCACAGGAGGATGCCGCCACCACCGGAAGTGCCGCCGACCGCGCCGAGGCCCAGAGGCTGCGGCAGCAGCTCGACCAGCACCCGGCAGTCGCCGACGCCCGGAAGGCAGTCAAAGGCCGGCAGGGGAAGGCGGGCCGGTGACCGGCGCCGATGACGAACGGGAGTTCGGCAAGCTCATCCACGTCGGGTTCGCGCACCTCGCCCGGCTCGCCGCGATCGGCACCACCGCAGCCTTGATCACATGCGCGGTCGGTATCGCTGTCTCCGCCGAGTGGGTGACGCGCGCCGTGTACGCGGCCGTCGCCCTCGGGGTGGCGACGGTGCTGCTGGGGATGGTCAGCGGCCGGTTCGATCCGGACACGAATCAGACGGCAGGCGGTGACCGGTGAGCCGGCTGCTGGTGTCCAACGACCTCCGCACCGTGTTCGCGGAGGTGGCCGAAACTGACGACGGTGTGATCACCGCAGCATGTGAGGCGGGGGACTGGGCCACTGACCCCGACCGCGACGACCAACTCGCAGACGTCTTGCAGGAAGCGCAAATCCACATGGACAGGGCGCACCGGTGACCGCGGGCCAGCAGATCGCGGGGGTGGCCACCTACGGCCGCCCCCGCACCGCCTGCCGCCGGCCGGTCGAGTACACGGCCCACGCGCCCACCTGTGTGTGCTTCACCGACCGCGACACCAGCCCATGCCCGCAGAACTGCCCCACCAGGGAGATCCGATGACCCCGCCGCTGCTCAACACCGCACCCGTCCGCATCCACCGCCGGGTCATCCCGTCGACCGCCGGCACTGCCTACGCCGACCGGGCCGACCAGCACCGTGCCGCCCTCGCCCGCCGTGAGCCCGTCGTCGTGCACGTCACCGGCTACGGGCGCGGCTGGTACGTGGAGGCCGTCGGCGGCGGCGTCTACCAGCTGTGGCGGGATGGCACCCCGCTCACCGCCGCCTGGACCGACGTGCCGCTCGGGCAGTAGGACTGACCGATGCCGTTCGTGCCTGCGCCGCAGCCCTGCTGGGTGATCCTCGTCGAGGGCGACTGGGTGGGCTGCGGCGCCTGCCACGGCAGGGCGGTCGCGCTCGCCGCGGTGATCGCCGCTGAGGAGGCGGCGGCGGGGGCGCAGGTGGACGGCCCGCCGGTGATTCGACGGGCCGACGGGTACTGCGTGCTGCTGACATGCTCGGGGTGCGGCGAGTGGTGGCTGGACGAGGCGGGCATGGCGGTGCACTCGGCGGGCATGGTGGACGCGTTGAAGGGCGCCGTTGAGTGCGGGTGGGTGGGGGATGCGTGTCCGGCCTGCCAGGCGGCGGAGCTGATGCCTTAGGTCTTCGTCTTCGGGGGTCGTCCGCGTACCCGTGGCGGCTTGAACTCGGCGAGGCGCGTGAGCATGGCTGCCGGGTTGCGGTTGACGAGATCCATGCAGGCGGACACGAACTCGGTCATGGTCCAGCCGTTGGTGTCGAGGGTCTTTTTGGTGCGTTCTTGCAGGTCGTCGTCGGGTCGAATGCCCATGGGCTTGTTGCGGTGTCTGTCGCCGGGCTTGGTGTCTGTCATGGGGAAAGTCTGCCATGTGGCTAGCCATTAATCCACGGGGGCGGTACTATGTGGATAGCCACTTCGGTGGTGACCACAACACCAGAGCGTGGCCCCGCTCCCGTGAGGGATCGGCCGGCTGAGGGGTCACAGCCCCAACCAGCACCGGCAAGACTGCGGGCTCCCAGAAGCTCCCCTGGGGAGCGGGGCCACCCCACCACCGACGAGAAGGTGAACCCCATGCCGCGCACCATCGCCACCCAGCCCGTCGTCACCTACACCGGCACCCTCACCCACCTCCACGGCATGTGGACCGTCACCGACAACTACGGCACCCACCTCAAACTCGCCAGCCTCAACGACCTCACCATCACCTGCCGCGTCATCAACACCACCCCGGCGTCGCTGCCGCCCCTCACCGAGAAGCGGGCCACCGCCCTGCACGAGCTGTGGGACAACCACACGCTGGGCCGCATCAACGACACCCGCACCCGCAACTGGCTGGTCGCCAACAAGCTGGTGGAGGTAGACCCGGACCGTGACGGCTGCTACCGGCTCACCACCCTGGGGGCGGTGGCCACCCGCGCGTCACGGCGCTGGTGGCGAAGCGGCTACTGACCGGGAGTCGTAACCCGGACCGGCGACCACAACCCCGCCCTGGCAGTCCGAGGGAGACACCGATGACCGTCGACACCGACCCGATCACCCGCCACCTGACCGCCGCCGCCCAGATCATCCGCGACCGTGGACACGACCGGCGCAACGAGAGCACACACAACCTTCCGGCCAACGCGCCCTTGTCCATCTACGGGGCGCTGCGGGTCGCCGCTGACACGGACGCCACCGGACGTGCCTGGATGGCGGTCCTCATGCGCATCAACGACTACTGGCGGGACACCCTGCACGTCGGCGTGTGGGAGTGGGAGTACGCCCACCGCGACCAGGACGTGACCGCTGAGGTGGCCGACCACCTCGACGCCGCCGCCGCCACCTACCACCGCTGACCGCAGACAGGAGAACGCCGTGGACTTCAACGCCAACCCCGCGTGCCCCGTCCACGTGGTCCGCATCGTCGGATGCCCCCACCCCAACCCCGCCGACATCTACCGGGACGACACCCGAAAACAGGTCACCGACTACCTCCACCGCCTGGGGGTCAGCCACCCCCACGCCAGCGTCGACCAGGCCATCCGATTGCTGCCCGCTGGGCTACGCAGCAACCTCGCCGAGCAGTACGCCCGCGAGCAGTTCACCGCCGACCCTGAGACCAAGCCGTGCGTCTCCGGTGTGCCCGACGCCGACCGCTTCGAGATCGTGGAGACCGGCCGTGGCTGACCCGACCGACGTCACCCTGCCCATCACCCCCGCCCGGATCGGCAGTGCGGTCGACGCGATCGTGGAGAAAGCCCTCCCGTCCCCGTTCGGCGAACTGTGCGCGCCCGTCGGGCTGATGAAGCGGGAGCTCGCCGCCCACGCGGGAAGGCTGGTGCAGGCCGCCTACGACGACGCCGCCAGCATCAACCGGGACGCCCGCCAGCGCCTCGCGCGGCACCTGTTCCTGTCCGAGCGCACCGACGAGTGGGCACCCCGCGAATGGGACCTGCCGCAGCACGTCAACCAGAAGCCGTACCTGCGGCGTGCCGACGCGCTGCTCGCCGTCATCACCGGAAAGGAGCCCCGATGACCGTCACCGCCGACCGGATCCTCACCCAGCGGCACCTGCACGCCATGGTCGCCCTCGACACCGCCGGCCACATCACCGAGCGGGTTCGCAACCTCCTCGCCCACGGCCGGCGCATCACCCTCACCGACCGGTTCACGTACGTCAACGACCCGCCGAAGGTCACCGCCGGACTCACCGTCGAGCAGGTCCGCCCGTGGTCCAGCGATCAGGGGAAGGGCCTCGACGTCCGACTCAAGCCGGGTCTGCTTGCCGGGTTCGGGTTCGCCGCCTACGCGGCGGAGAACGTGACTGAGGCGGAGGAGTGGAAGAGGTTCCACGCCGGCAAGCACGTCGGCGACCGGTGGGATGAGCGGCGCCGGGACATGACCGAGGTGACCATCACCGGCGGTCTGCCCGGCGACGGCCCGGCACGCGACGACCAGCTCGTCATCCGGGCGTACAACCGCGACGGCGTGTGCACTGAGCGCGTGGTCGCGTTCGACTACGGCCCGGACCGGCAGCAGATCCGCGAGGACGTCGCCCGACACATGTGGGTGGCCGACGGCCGCGACGCGCAGGTGTGGGACAAGCTCACCGACGCGGCGTGGGGTGTCGGCGGCGGGAAGCCGGACGGGGTGGGGGAGCGGGACAGGTTCCTGGCCGCCGCCGACCAGGTGCTCGCCATCGCATGGCGGGAGGGAAGCTGACATGGCGCTCAACCATCCGCTCGTCGCCACCCAGCAGCGCACCTGCGGCACCTGCCCCGAACAGTGGGAAGGCACCCTCACCACCGGCCACATCTTCTACTTCCGCTACCGCAGCGGCTGGGCATCCTTGGGCATCGCCCTCCCCGGCGCCGACCCTGTCGACGACCCGGGGGAGGTGGGCGTCAAGCACGGTGACCCGTTGCAGGGTGTGTTCGGCGACGACACTGCACGGTCGGAGGTGTTCGGGCAGCTCGTCCGTAGGCGTCTCCCCCGGGCGGGCAGCCGTGGCTGACATGGACGAGATCAAGGCCCGGCACCTGCTGAAGGAAGCCGACCACAAGGACCGGTGGGCGGCCCAGCTGCGCGCCGACCAGCAGTATCTGCTCGCCGAGGCCGCCCGGAAGGGTGCCGAGGCGGCCAAGGTGGAGGCGGACGCCGCCGGCTGCCGGGTACAGGCTGCCACCTTGGCCGCTGGGGAGAGCTAACTGGCGCCGGCCCGGCACCGCCCAACGCTGGCCGGCACCCATCCGGCCACACCCGCAGTCACCTACCCGACAACCAGCCCGACCAAAGCCACCCCAACCACCACCATCGACCAAGCCGCACCCAAGCTAGGAGATCTCGTTGACCTACCCTCCCCAGCAGCCCGACCACACCCCCACCAACCCGGCACCTCAGCCGCAGACGTGGGTTGACCCCGCAGGCCAGCCCTACCCGCCGCAGCCCAACGGGTTCACCACCACCCCGCCCAAGCCCAACCGCAAGCCGCTCATCGCCGCCGCCGCAGCGACCGTCGGTGTCCTCGCCCTCGGCACCATCGGCTACGTCGTGTGGGACGGCTACATCAAAGAAGACAGCGGCGTCGCCGTCTGCAAGGCCATCCGCGACGGCAAGAAGATGGACGGCAGCGCCAAGGACAGCGACAACGGCGACGACAAGCTCACCGAGAAGGAATACCGGGCGGCGCGGGCCCTGTTCGAGGACTCCCGCCACGACGACATTCGGAAGCACGGCACCGCCCTCATCGACGTGGTGTGGCAGATGTCGAAGCTGCCGAAGGGGCAGGAGATGGCCGGGTTGGCGTTCATCGGGCCGATGGGCACGCACATGGCCGGGTTGCAGACGGCCTGCGCCGACCAGGGCGTGATCGTTGACCTGAGCAAGGACTGACACGCCGCGAGTGGCCGGCTCATCGAAGAAGCCGGCGGCACCGTCCGCGTCAAGACCAACCCGAAGGAACAGCATTGACCGGGAAGCTCACCAAAGCCGACCAGTACACCGTCATCGGCGACGGACTCGCCGTCGGCTGCCTCGACCTCGCCGTCACCGGACTCACCAGCCGGAAACTCGAACTCGAACTCGCCTTCAACCATGCCTGGCGGAACTTCCCCCTTGCCACCCGCTTCCCCCAGGTCAAAGCCGACCTGACCCGCTGCGACATCCTCACCATCCTCAACGACAGCCCCCGCCGCCGATGGTCCCGCGTCAGTTGGATCCAGAACCGGGCATGGTGGGAACCCCAACTGCCGGACTCGCACGACGACGCTGGCGAGGTGGCGGAGAGTATCGCCAGCCTGTACGGCATCAGCCGGGAGCAGTGGACCGGCCTGGCACGACCGCTGGTGGATCGTCTCGGCGACGATCACGTCCGCCGGGGGTAGCCACACCAGTACGACAAAGCCGCCCCACCCCGAGCAACGCCAGGGTGGGGCGGCTTCCTCACGTCCGGGCTACTCGCACCGGTCCTCAGCACCGCGCCCGTACCGTTCGCAGCAGTCCGCCCGATGCTCGTACACGCGCACCTGCCCACCACGGCGCACATCCACGTCACCGGTCCGCTCGTACAGGCAGGCCCGCCACACCACGGTCTCCCCGCCGCCGGCCACCACCTGGCCGTCACCGGGGCCACCACGCAGCAACACGTCCATGGAGGCGACGGTACCCGCTGCGCGGCGGTCGGGCGGCTCGTCGTGGATAGGCTATCCCCGCCAGCCGAATAGCCTATCCACCAGCGAAAACGGGCTTAGCCCTCCGGCGGAGACCAGTCGAACAGTGCCGCCTGCTGGCGTGCATCCTCCCGAGCCTGCGTCAAGGCGTCGACATCGCCCCCATCTCCGCGTCCGACAGCAGCGAGCGACACGAGAACACCAGCTCGCGGTCCTTCTCGGTCATGCGGAACGTCATGTTGACGTGAGGGGTGTCGCAGTCCTGGTCTCCGAACGGCACAGCCTGGAATTCCACCATCGGCCCGGCACCTGGGTCGACCTCCACCCGGTATGCGGGGTGCGTCTCCGGCGGCTCCATAGTCTCGCTCACCCTCGGTCCTCGGTAACCGAGATGATGGCCTCGCGAAGATTCGACAGCTCCACCGATATCGACAGCAGGGTCTTGATCTCTATGAGCTTCAACTGCTGGTCGATCGTCAACGGCTGTCCGGCCTTTTCCTGCCGCCCATTGAACCCGTCGATCTCGTCATAGATGGCACCGCGCACACTCACAGGACTTCTCCCAGCCTCGACTTCACGCAGACAGCAGTTGCCTGCGCCATCGCCAAGCTAGTTCCAGACAACCAGCCCCGGCTGGTGCGACGCGCCCCGAGTCCAGCAGCCCTCGCACCCCGGCCTCCGTGAACGCGAACCGCTCGGCGACCACCTGGCCCTCATCGTTGCGGTCCACGAAGTCCGCCGCGAGCTGGTCGAACACCGGGGCGTCGACCACCAGCACCGTCAGGATCTCCCCAACCAAGGTGAGCGCGTCCAACGCCACCCCAAGGCAGGACACCCGCAGCCGGCCGTCGGCCCGCGCCTCGTCGAGCACTGCGAACGGGCCGCTGCCGTAGTCCACAGGACGCCCGTGGCCGTCGCACTCCGGCATCCCCAGCAGCTCCTCGGAGAACTCGCGCTGCACGTTTCGCCACAGGTCGAAGTCCAAGGCACGGGCCGCAGGCAGGATCGACGACGGCTGGAAGATGCCGCTGGGGATCACCTGCAACATGCCGCCCGCCGCCGCAACGGCCCGCGGGTCACGCCGGTGCATCAGGAACTCGGCCCGGTCGGCGTCCTTGCGGATCGTCAGCGTGGAGATGGCGGGCATCACCGGACGGCGGGAGAAGTCGAACGGCGAGCCGATCAGCCGCCGGTACGGCAGGTCCCGCATGTGCGGGTGCGCCGCCGGCTGCCCATCCCCGTCCAAGGCCACGTACGCCAACTCGTGCGCGGTCGGCTCGAACACGTCCACCGCGGAGAAGTAGGTGGTGTCCCCGAACGCCATCGCCCCCCGCCCGCCGGACCAGTCGACGTTGAGCAACCGCCATGACACCCGGTCCTCGAACAGGCGCGGCCGGGCCAGGTCCCGCACCGCCGCCGTGTACCTCGGGTACGTGCGGGTGAGCGTCTGGTCGGGCAGCACCCGGGCGGCTTCCCGCTCCGTGCCGTCCAGGGCGGGCTCGGGGGCGTCCGGCACCTCGACCAGGCTGATGTCCGCCAGGTCGACGGGCGCGTCGGGAATCCACCCCGGCCCGGCGATCAGCCCCGTCCCCGCCAACGTCACCCCCGGGTACAACCCGGCCGCGGTCTGCGCCAGCTCGTGACGGCGGCCGTTGAGTAGCTGCCGGGTGCGGCGCCACTCGTCCTGGGATGCGACCACCCGGGGGTCCTGCTCAACGTCGCTCATGTAGTCCTCTGCGCTCGACCGGACACGGGGACGCGGCGCTGGTACGGACGAAGTGATGCCGAGCTCCTGCACGGTCACCCCGAACACCTCAGCCAGCCGCCGCCGATACCTCGGAACCGGGACCACCTCGCCCCGCTCCCACCGAGACACATGCGCCTCAGTGACCGCCGCACCCAACCGGTCGGCGATTTCCCGCTGCGTCAACGACCGGGACTCCCGCAGATGCCGGAGCCGGTTCGGTGCCTCAGTGATGGTCATGGTTGCCGCCCTCGGGTGCTCACCGCATTGCCAGCCACCCACCAGCGTATGGGCAACCGCTGATCAACGGCGTGCGGCTGGTGTGCGGGTGGCATTCCGACGGGCTGCTGGCCGGATGACGCTGGCAGGCATGAGCGGACTCAACCAGCAGGGCGGGCCCTGGCTAGCTTTCGGCGGCTTTCGTGGGCGGCTTTCCGTTGCGCCAGTCCTCCAGCACCCGCAGGGCGTCGGCCGGATCGACCTCCAGCTCGCCGCCGCCGGGGGACATGCGCGACTTGATCAGCTTCCTCTTGGCCACCCACCGGTACACGGTGGTTCGGTCGCGGTCGAACACGGCGGCGAGAGCGGTGGTGCTCACCCACTCGCCTGCGCGCAGCCGACGCTCCACGTCGGCGGGGTCGTGTCCGCCCATGTGACCTGCCCTCGTGTTGGTGGTGGAAGTTGCGGTGATGGTAGCCCGCAGTGCAACCAGTGCACGCCTGTAGTGGGTCTTGGCGCAACCAACCGACCGACTGAACCCGCAATCGTGTTGGTTGCGCTTGTTGCATTGGTTGCACTCGTGGCACACTGTCCGGCATGACCGACCGACCGACCACCACGACCGACCGACCGGCACTCCGACCGGCCGCACCCGAGCGCAAGTCGGTCACCGACCACCAACCGACCACCGACCGCCCCGCACCGACCGACACCCCGACCGACCGCAACACCTGGCTCGGGCGACTGATCCGACCGACCGACCCGAAGGAGGCGACGATGCCGACCCGACCGACCGTCGCCCCGACCGACACCACCAACCCGACCGACACCGAGCAGCCGACCAACCGACTCAGCCGGTGGCGCAAGAACCGCACCGACAAGGCGACCGACCGGCAGAACAAGGCCACCGACCAGGCAGCCAAGGCGACCGCCCTCGCGGCCCGCCGCCCCACCGACCACCAACCGACCACCACCGCACCGACCGACCAGGACATCGCCCCCATCCCGGCCTGGCTCACCTGGCTCGGGGTGTGGGCCGACCGCACCTTCGGCGCGCTGCCCCTCGCCGCCCCGCTCGTCGTCTCCGGCGCCTACACCATGCAGGTGTTCACCGGCGACGTCATCGACGCGCACCCCGTCATCGCCCTGCTGGCCGCGTGCGCCCTCGAAGGCGGCCTGTGGAAGCTGTCCAGGCTGTACGAAAAGACCCTCGTGGCCGGCGACTCCACCATCGCCCTACGCGCCGGCATCGGCGTCTACATCGCCCTCATCGCCGGGCTCATCTACTGGAACGCGGACCACGCCGCCAAGGCGCAGGGACGCACTGAGCTGGGCGATGACGCCTTCCCCGCCTTCGGGGTGGCAGTCATGTGCGCCTTCGGCGTCTACATCTGGTCGCGCACCGCCCGTTGGCAGCGCCGCCGTGAACTTCACGCCGCCGGCCGCGTCGACACGCAGGCACCCAAGTTTGCCGCCCTCGCCTGGATCCTCACCCCGGTCGAAACCCCGAAGGCGCTGCGGCACGCCGTGAAGTACCGCATCCCGTCGCCGGTCGCTGCGGTGGAAGACCGACGTCTGTACGTCGCCGCCGGGAAGCCGGCGATCTGGCCGCCCATCGACCCGACCGACCAGGCCGACCGAATCGACCAGGCCGCCACCCTCCCGACCGACCGGACCCCGACTGTCGTCGCGCCGACCGACCTTTCCGCCCCGGCTCTGACCGCAGTCGCCCCGACCATCGCGAAGCCGACCCGACCGACCGTCCCGGCCCAGCCGACCACCGCCACCCGACCGGTGGCCACCCGACCGGTGGCCGCCCAACCCGCAACCGACCGCTCCCCGGTAGCGCCCGCGCCGACCGCGGCACCGACCGTGCGAGTGGCCCAGCCGACCGATGCCGACCGACCGACGTTCACCCCGGCCGCGCTCCGCAACGCCGCGACCATTCGCAGTCGGTACGGCACCACGACCGACCTCCGACTGGCGACCGTCCGCGGCGACCTCCGGTGGTCGTTCGACCGCGCCGACCCGGCGTTCAAGGCGTACCTCGCCGGAGCCGACCAGTCGGCCGACCAGCCCGTCGCAGTCGGTGCCTAGCCCGACCTCGCAAAACCCGACCCGACCAGGAGGCCACCGATGACCGTTGAGAACCTGCCCGCCCGGCGCACCCGCACCGCGGTCGCCGTCATCACCACCGCCCAGCCCACCAAGCCAGCCAGCAGCGTGCAGATGATGCCCGCCCTGCGCCTGTCCACCGCCCTCACCATCGTGTCGTTCGCCGTCGCATTGCTCGCCGCCGCCTCCTACTACGCCGGACGCAACGAGCAGGCAGGCCTATGCGCCGGGGCGGCCGGGGCGCTCCTCGCCATGGCCGTCGTCGAGTGGTGCCGCAAGCACCCCACCTGATCCCGTCAGGTTGTCGGCATGTCGCATGTCGGCCCCGACAAGGCCAACAAAACAAGCCGTTGACCTGCGGAAACGCGAAAGACAGTAGTAGTCACGTCGCTTGTCGGCCCGACAGGCGACACCGACAACCCACCGGAAGGAGGACACCGAATGGACACCACCGTCGCCACCGACGACACCCTCGACGATGCGTTCGATACGGCCGCCCGGCCGTGGCAGGGGCTACCCGACGTGGACCTGCCGGACCCCGAACTGTCCACCGCCGCCTGGGACGGCCCCCTACCTGCCGTCGAAGACCACCCGGACAGCGGGTCGCCCCTTGGCATGGTTGTCGGTGGCAGCGCTCTCGGCTTGGTGATCCTTGGCCTGGGCGTGTTTTCTGCGTTCGGCCTTGCCGGGGTGGCAGCCACCGCTGCCGTCGCTGCGGTCACCGCCCCAGCCGCCGCCGTGGGGGTGGCGGACTTCCGGCGCCGGGTAAAGACCGGTCAATGGCGGCCCTCAGGAGCACGCGCTTCGGCAGGATCGGCGCACGGCCGTCTGCGTCAAGCGGCGACCCCGAACAGTCGGGGCGGCGGCATGAACGGCATTCGAGCCGGGCGTACCCCGAGGCCCGCACGAACAGGCACCCACCGTTCAGCCGCCGGCCGCGCATCGACCGCCAGTCAGGGCGGCAGCCGGCGGGCAGGTAAAGCTGGCCTGGGCGGAAAGCCGCTGGGGCTGCGGCGTGCCGCCGCGAGTCTCGGGCTGACGGGCCGGTCTTCCACCCGTAAGAGCGCCAAGCCGTCCACCGGCGGCCGGGCAGCGACCGGTATCCACCCCGCGCGCGGCGGTGCCCGACCGACCAGCCGCGCCGCAGGGCGGATCGGGGCGGCGATGCGTCGCCTCACCGGCAGTCAGCCCCGCCAGGCGGCACAGGCCCGCCGCGGCAACGGGCGCCGACATGTGGGACTCCGCCCTTCCAGCGCCCCCCGGCGGCTGCTGTCGTCAATCCTGCCCGGCCGTGGGCGTCGTGCCGAGCGGCACCGTTCCACGGTCAACGCCGCCGGCATGACGGGGCTGCGCGGATGGCGGGCGGCCCGCGCCAGCCGGCGGGAGAACCTTCGCCAGCAGCGTGCCACCCGAGCCGCCAACGGCAGGACGAAACGGTGGGAGCGCCGCGACAAGAAAGCAGCCGGTCGCCGGAAGTGGATCGCCAAACGGCGTAAGGCAGTTCGTAGGCGACTGCGCAAGACGCGCCGCCTGCTGTGGCGGACGACTCTCGCCGCCGGCAGACGTCCGCTGCGGCGATGCGCCGACGGGTTCCGCTGGGTTGGACGTTGGGCTGGGCGTCGTAGCCGCCGCGCCGTCTCGGCGGTGTGGACGCGGATCGTCCGGTCCCGTGCAGGCCGATGGGCGGCCAAGGTTCACGCCATGAACTGGGGCTCCCTGTTCCTGGCAACGATGGCGCATATCGGTGCCCTGGTCCGCTCCCTGATCGTCCGGATCCCCGGCTGGCTCGGTGCCCCCACCATCGCTCGCACTGCCCGAGCCGCCATGAAGCGGGAGCCGCGCCCCGACCACCACGACGACGAGCGGGACAGCGATGCCCCGGCCGTAGCGAGACCCGGCCGGCGACCCCGACCGGTCATGGCCGTACCCGCCCCCGTCGGCAAAGCGCCCGCGGTGGCAACACCCAGATCGAACAGGAGAAACACCATGAGTGGAGCCCCGATGCACCCCGCCCACCAGGCCGTCGTAGACGCGTTCCGCGAGGCGATCGGCGGGTGGCAGCCCCCGGACGAGGGCGCCTACGAGGAGTACGAGCAGTTCTTCGGCTCGTGGCAGGAGATGTTCGAGCAGATCGGCGACGAAGTCGCCGCACTGGGCCACAGGTTCCGTGACGAAACGCCATTGGAGACCGCCCCCGAGTACCTGCACGAGGTCGCGACTGGCCTCAACGCCATGGGTGAGGCCGGCAACGAGCTTTACGAGTCGTGGCGTGACGGCAACGCCGCCGACATCGGCCGGCACGAGAACCCGCGGCCGAACGAGAAGCAACTGAACGTCGTATGAGCGGGCAGGGGAGTGCAGCGATGACGAAGCAGCCGACGAAGGTGCAGCGGCTCACGTGGCTCGGGCGCCCTTGGCGGGACCGGGCCGTGCTGCACCCCCTGTTCGGGACGGGTGTGGCGTTTGCCGCAGCCGAAGTTCTGCACGTCACCGAGTTCGGTGACGACCAGCATTGGCTTTTGCGGGGAGCCGCGTCGGTGGCGCTGCCGATCATCGGTGGCGCTGCCGGCCTCGCCGCCACCGCCGGGGAGCGGTTCTGCGATGCGGCCCGCGCCTACTTTTCCCTCGCCGGGCTGACCGCTGGCGGCTACCTGGCGGCGGTCGCCTGGTCGTCGCCGTACAACATGTGGACCGGGCTGGCGGCCGGCGCGGGGTTGGCCCTGTCAACGGCCGCCTACCCGTCGATGCGCGCCTCCCAGTTGGAGTGGGAGGCGAACTACAGGGCCAGGCGGGCAAAGCCGCAGCCGGCCACCGCGCAGACCACCACAGACATCCCACATGCCACAACGAACCCTGAGGCGGCGAAGTGGGAGGCACTGTTCGCCCGCGTCGGCGCCGCGAACCTCACCTACCGTGACCGTATCCCCACCCGGTGCGGGTTCTCAATCCTGATGCGCCTCCCCGACGACGGGAAGATCACGTTCCCGGGGCTGACCGGGAAAACGGAACGCCTTGAGATCGCCACCGGCCTGTCCGAAGGGGCGATCACCTTCGAGCGGGCCACCGACAACAACGGTCGGGCGCTGGCCCGAGAGGTGTGGGTGCACTTCGACGTAGAGGACGTCCTGTCGCAGCTCATCCACATGCCCGACGAGCACACCCCCCTGTCGATCAACAACGCGTTCACGATCGGCAAATACTCCGACGGGGAGCCGATCCACCTCAAGCTGCGCGAGATCGCCGCCCTCATCGTCGGGGTCCGGGGCCGCGGCAAGACGAACCTCCTCAACGTCATGATTCACCAGTTGTCCCGCTGCACCGACGTGGTCATCTGGATGATCGACCTCAAGGGAGGTCGGGCGGTCAAGCCGTGGCTGCGTCCGTGGCTAGAGGAGAAGGTCGATCGGCCCGTCCTCGACTGGGTGGCCACCGACCGCATCGAAGCCCACCGCATGCTCACGGGCGCCCGCGCTCTCATCGACCAGCGAGGCCAGTCCGGCATCGGCGGATCAAAGATCAAACCGACGCGAGACCTACCTGCGGTCATCGTCATCTGCGACGAGATCGCCGCCCTGGTCGGCATGCGCTCCGGCCCCAAGTCCGCCAAGGAAGGGCAAGGGGAAACGTCGAACACCCTGGCGGGCATCCTCACCGGTTGCATCCAACTCGGCCGGTCCGAAGCCGTTGACTTCGTCCTCGCCACCCAACGTTCCACCGTCACCATGATCGGTAACGGCGACCTCAAGTCCCAGTGCGAGCTGCGCATCGGACTGGGTGTCACCACCCCTCAGGACGCCCGGTCCGTGTTCGAAGGCAACGGCGTCGCCGCCCGCATGCTCAACAAGCTCAAGGACAAGGCCACCCGCGGGGCGGTACTCATCCAGGATGGCGACGGTGGGCGCATCGCCCCCGGCAAGTCGTTCTTCATGGGCGACGACGACGAGCAGGCCGTCATCTACCGGGCCGCCGAACTGCACGCCAACTATCCGGCGCCGCTGGACACACACGGCCAGGCCGCCGTAGATGCCGCCGTGCGCAGCCTCGGCGACGGCCAGGCCGGCTACACCGACCGCTGGTCCGAAGACCGAGCGGGACACCTGTACACCGAGGGAGTGCCGCAGGCGCCCAGCGTGCCGACGCAGCGTGTGCCCGCCCAGCAGAGCCCCGCCCCCGTGTCCGCCATCCCGACCAGCGCCGAAGGTAGGCAGCAGGAGTCCCGTTTCTTCCCCCGCAGCAAGCCGGAGCCGCCGAAGGAAGACCCGTGGGCGGCGGAGTGGGCGAAGATCGTCGACTCGTTTGAGTCCAGCACCGCCCTTGAACCGGACTACGAGACGGTCGACGCGGAGGAAGACGACGGCATCAACCGGTACGAAGCGATGATCCAAATCATCGCTGACTGCGGAAAGCGGGGGGCCATGCCCGGCGACATCCTCGCCCGCATGGTCAAGGAAAAGACCGCGTGGAAGGCCCGCAGCTCCATGTACCCCGCGTTGAAGAAGGCACTCCAGAACCGGCGCATTGTCCAGCCGGCCGGGACAAAGGGCCGCTACTACACCCCCGAGAACGCGAACTGAGGAGACCAACGTGATGGTCGTGTTGCACTTCCGCATCGACGGCAACGACGCCGGGGAAGCCCGCTGCGGCGCTGTCCCTGCCGTCGGCGCGGCGGTGACCATCGAGCACGGGCTACGCGGCCGGATACGGGCCCGCGTGGTGGACGTCAACCACCAGTTCACCGACTCGGGGATCCGCCGGGTTGACCGCTACAACGCGGCGCCGGTCATTGTCGACTTGGAAGAGGAGCGGTGACCACCTCTCAGATCCGCCGGCTGGGACCGCGCGTCACGTCCCGGCCGGCGTCCTGGGCCCCACCCGAACACTGGCGCCTGTACCGGGCGTGGGGTGACCTGCCCCGCGAATCCGGGCGGTGGGCGCGTTTCACCACGTGGCTGCTGGGCGGTTGGCAGCAACTCCTGTACATCGGTGTTACCGGCCGCACCGCCGTTGCCCGCTGGGCGGAACACATGGACGGCAAACGGTGGGCGCCCGATGTGGCCTGCTGGGAACGCGACGACCGTGTGTGGGCGACCGAAGATGACGTCCTCGCAGCGGAGCGGGCGGCGATTATCCACGAGCGCCCCGTCTGGAACCTCCAACACAACGGCAACAACCCGGGCGCGGTCCGGATCCGCAGGCACCTGCCCCGGCATGTGGTGCGCGCCCGGCTCCGCTGGGCGGCCCGCGCCCTGACGTGGGTGGCCCTGTTCGCCGGCTGCTGGCTGGCTGGGGCGGACGTGTGGCAGGGCTGGGATGCGCCCCGCAACGCCGCTGTTGCCGCCACGATTCTCGGCGCGGCCATGTGGTGGGGGAGTGCCCGCATCCGCCGTCCGAAGAGGCGGCGCCGTACGTCGAGGCGACGCCGGTGACCGTCAACCAGCCGCCGTGGCAGTGGGTCATCTGCCGCACCGGCCCCCGAGACGTGGTGGTCGACGCCGGGGTGCAGCACACCCGCCTGTACGCGGCAGCCGATGAGATCGCCGTCGAACGTCTCACCGTGCACGTCTACAACCTGATGCTGTCCGGCCAGCCTTTCAACCCGGACATGCTCGTGTGCCGGGTGCGCAGGGCCGGCACCGAATCGTGGGCGGGGGTCGCCACCGGCGACCACCTGCCCCTGCCCGCCACCGCAGGAACCAGCGTGAGGAGACGCGCATGACCATTGAAGTAACTGACTACCGGCCCGTTGACGTCACCCCGCCCGAGTTGCGCGCCGAGGGCATCGCGGCGAGCCTCGCGGAGGGATGGGTGCGGGACACCACCCTGGACCCGGCCACCATTGCCAACTGGCCTGCACGGCAGGCTGCGGCGATCGCCCCGTTCGAGGTGGTCGACGGGCGCCCGGTGAACCCGGTCGAGCGCACCGGCCGTGTCGGACGCGACCTGCCCAGGTGGGGGGAGAACCAAGCCGCCGACCCGATCGTGGTCGCCGGCACCGGACCGGACCGGCGGGTGCTGTTGATCCTCCGCTCCGACTGCCGCCAGTGGGCGATCCCCGGCGGCAAGGTCGATCCGGGTGAGACCGCGCCCGCCGCGCTGGTGCGGGAGCTGCGGGAGGAAACCGGGGTGGACCTACGGCAGGTGGTGCCGGAGATCCTGACCCGCGCCTACGTGGCCGACCCGCGCAACACGGATGAGGCGTGGATCACGACCACCGCCGCCCTGTTCCGGCTGCCCGCCGAGGTGCCCGCCGTCGGCGACGATGACGCGCTGGAAGCCCGGTGGTGGCCGTTCGGCGACGTCGACCAGCTCGACCAGGCGGTGACGGCAGCCGGCGGGACGCTGTACGAGGCGCACCGGCCACTACTGGTCGCCGCCGTGAAGCACCTAAACGCCTGACCGCCATAACGTCGACAGGGGCGACCGTCAGCTATAACAGTCAACGGTCACCCCCGGACCGCGACCTGGGAGCGTCCGATGCCAGCCCGAATCCGCGCCATCGCAGACCCGCGATTCGCCGCCCAGCTCACCCGCCTACGCACCAGCTGCGGCATGTCACTGCGCGACCTCGCCCGCCTCGTGCACCACGGCAAAAGCTACCTGCATGATCTGGAAACCGGACGCACCAGACCCACCGGGGCGGTCGCACAGCAACTCGACGATGCCCTACAGGCAGGCGGCACCCTCGCCGCCCTCGTAGCCGACATGCCGCCAGTGGGCACCCCCGACGACGACCAGCGGCTCGCCCACATCATCGCCAACCCTGCCCGCCTCGACGCCGCCGCAGTGCGGCTACTCGCCGACGACTTGGCCATGCAGCGTCGCCTCGACGACACCCTTCCCGCCCCGATGATGCTGCCGTCAGCCGCCCGGCAGTGGCGCACCATCCACACCGTCGCCCAGCAAGCCCGAGGACCCCACGCAGCCGACGTCCACGAGGTCGCCGCCGAGTGGACCCAGTTCCTCGGCTGGCTGCACGCTGAGGCACGGAACGACACCGAGGCAACCCGGCTGCTCGTCGAAGCCGCCGACCAGGCCGACGCCATCAACCACGGGCCCCTCGCCGCGCAGGCAGCCAACTTTCGCGGCTACCTAGCCCGGCAGCGGGGCAACCCGCGCGGCATCGTCCGTCACTTCCTCGCCGCCTACCACACGCCCGGCGCAACCATGCTCCAGCGGGTGGGTGACGCCGTGCAGGCCGCACACGGGTTCGCGCTGCTCGGCGACCGCACCACCGCCGTGCGCCTGCTCGGCGAGGCCAGTGACCTGACCACAGCCGCCGAGTCGGA
The DNA here is from genome assembly GCF_044334565.1 of Micromonospora sp. NPDC020750. Classification (NCBI taxonomy): domain Bacteria; kingdom Bacillati; phylum Actinomycetota; class Actinomycetes; order Micromonosporales; family Micromonosporaceae; genus Micromonospora; species Micromonospora sp. NPDC020750. Next base: position 505,892 of record NZ_JBIRTH010000003.1, on the reverse strand, counting down.
AACCCCACCGGCAACCGCCTACTGGCTGTCACCCACGTTCTCTCGCATGGGTCTCGGCTTGGTGTACCGGGCACTCGGCGACCATGTGAGCGCCGCCGACCACCTGCGTGCCGGCCTCGGCGGGCTGCCCGCCGAGCAGCAGAACGCCCAGTGGGCGACCGAATACCGGACAGTGCTGGCCGCCATCGGTTAGATGCAGGGTCGCGGACAGTTCGCGGACGCTTTGGGACGCCATTGCCGCAGCTCATCGACCACCCTTGACATGTCGGGACAAGCGCCCGGCGGGAATGGCGCGGCGGGTCGCAGACCGGAGGTCGCGGCTTTCCGCAGCCGACGCAGGTGTGGTGGCCGACGGGACCCCAGCCCCAAGGCCACCACGCCCCGAAACTGTCGGGGGCGTGCGATGGGATACCGGTGGTTCAGCAACACCCCACGCGGCCGGTACGAAGACCCGCCGCCGCCCGCCGTTGAGGTGCCCGCCGACGAAGGCGATCCGCGTTGGCTTGACGCCGACCACGGCTTCGCCGCAGGTTCCACCGGACGGCACCCCCGTAACCGCTCGCACCGATGGGAGCGCCGCCGATGAGCGCCGTCAACCTGGACGTGCCACCCGGCACCCGCCTCCAACTGCTCCGCCACGAGTGGCGGCCCAACCCCGCCGACCTGGACGTGCACGTGTGGACTGTTGCCGTGTTCACCGAGGCCATCGGCGGCTACGTGTGGGTGCGCGGCCACATGTGCGCCCTCGGCCAACCTGACTGCGCCGCCGGCTGGTGCTGGGAGGCGCAAGTCCTGGTGGAAGCCATCCGCGCCAACCTGGCCGGCTTTCGGTGAGCGGCCCCACCCCCGAGCAGGCGACCGCCTCTTGGGACGCACTCGCCGCCCACACACTCCGCAACGGACGCTGCCCCATCTGCGACGTGCCGCACCGCTGCCGTCCGTGGGCGGACGCCCGAGGATGGCTGATCGCCCACGGGCTCTTGCCCGACACTCCCAGCGTCAGAACGCCGAACGGTGACCGAGACGCGTGATCGGCCGCTGAAGACGACGAGACGCCCCCGCCGGCCGGAGCCAGCGGGGGCGCGTCGAGGATGGTCGGCACCGGCCGGGACGTCACCGGCGGGCACCGCGGGGAGAGCCAACCGGGACCGCTGTCGCCTCCCGGACACTCCCGGGCGGACACCGCCGCTACGGTGCTCCCGGTGCAAACCCTCACACTCAAAACCGGCAGCCTCGGCCGCACCTGGCACGCCGCCCACATCTTCATGTCCGCCGTCACCCTCGGCTGGTGGCTGCCCATCTACGGCATCCACACCCTCATCTCCGTCATGACCCGCCCCACCGTGCAGGTCGACGTACCGGACGGGCATCGGGTGGAGTACCGCAACGGCTGGCCTAACGTCTTGGGGCCGGACGAGTACCTGGAGCCACGCCCAACCGGGGAGCGGATCCTGATGGTCGCCGGCTACGCATCGCCGCTGCTGATCCTGGCTGCCCTCGTACTCGGGATCATGGCCCGGTCCTGACCGGACCCACCCCACCAGTAGATTCGCTCCCCGCTGGCAGACGCCCGTCACCTCCGGACACCCACACCTCAGCCATCATCAGCAGCGCCCGGCGCCGCTCATCCCGCGCCGCCTCCACCTGCGCCGGAGCGCGCCGACCGCACGCCGCCACGGCAGCCGTAACCCAATCCCACACAACATCCACCTCACTTTCTGCTCGTCTCCAGGGCACAACGACGAAGAGGGCCGCCCCGCCCATCCGGCCCGCGTTCTGGCGGGGCAGGAATGGACGAGGCGGCCCGGTGGGCACCCGGCGCTGGGGAGCGAGACTGGGTGCCAGCCTGAGGTGGTGAGGTCAGGCGATTCGCTGGGTGGCGGTGCCGTCGATCACCCGGTCACGCACAACACCGCCGGAGATCGCTGCCTGCTGCGCCCGGGTGTCCTTGAGGAGCCCGACGTAGAAGACGACCGCCAGGCCGAAGTTCACCAGCACCGCGTAGCCGGCCTCGCCGAAGTTGAACCCGACGTTCGCCGTAGAGGCGACCAGCCACGCCTCCAGGAACGTCTTCACTGCGGCGACCGCGAACAGGACGAGACCCTTACGGAAAGCCGACCACGACGTGCGCATGAACAGGGCGGCGACCAGGGGCAGCAGGAACGTGAGCGCCAGCGACAGCACACCCGCCAGGTTGGGGGCGAACAGGTAGGTAGGCAGCTCGGGAAGAACAACAGAGTCCATGACCCCTCCATGGGGCTCGAAGATTCAAGGAAACGCCCCGAAACCTGAGCGGCCGGGGCGGAGATTCAAGGGCAGCCCGACCTACGCTGAACTGTGTGGCGGGCGAAGAGGGCGAACGAGTCGAACCGTGGCTGCTTCACGGCATCCGCCGGCACCGCCGCTGGCAGCACGGACACACCGCCCACTGGGCCAGCCGTCACGTCACCCTCGGCCAGCTCGCCGACGGCCGGTGGCTCGTCGAACACACCGACGTCACCATCGGCTCCCGCGCCTACCGCAGCCAGGAACGCGCCCAGCAGGAAATTGGCCGGCTAACCGCAGATGGCGAATGGACCGAAGTGCCAGCGGCTTACGGAGCCGATGGCAAACCGATCGGCGAAGGGTGGCAACGCAGCGGCGGCAACTGGGTACGGGTGCCCGGCGTCACACCCTCCGACCATTGACCCCGGGACCGTGCGGACGGCCCACCAACTCTCGTAGCGCCCGCATGTCCGGCTCTGGCCGCCACACCTCCACCTGCACCGACGTCAACGTGTCCGTGAACCGGGTAACCGCGCTGGTCATCTGTTGCAAACGATCCTCCAGTTCGCTGACCTGAGACCGCAGGCGGGCCACGTCAGCGTCGGCCTCATCCCGGATCCGCTCAGCCCGGTCATCAGACTCCCGGGCCTCCCGGCGGGCCGCCTGCTCACTGGCCTGCAACTGCGCCGCCCACTGCAACATGGCGTTCGTCTTCGACGCCCGGCCGGCAACCCGGTTGGTGACGACGGCGGCGGCAACCACCGCACCGCCGGAGATCAAGCCGACGATGACGGGCGTCCAGTCGACGCCGCCAGATGCGGCTGCCACGAGGATCATTCCGACGGTGGGGTCCATGCTGGGTGTCCTTGTCTGGTGATCGGCTCCGGCCAGCCCGCCACCAGCCACACGACCAGTGCGAACGCACCCCAGATCGCCGCCTGCGCCCAGCCGTCTTGGACAGCGCCGAGAGCCCAACCGGACAGGTACAGGGAGCACCAGAGGACTTTGATGCCTATGGCTGCGGTGAACGCCGCCCTGTCGAATGCCCGCACCGACCCCAGGGTGCAGACGACAGCGACGGCGGCCCACAACGCCGCCCACGGCCACAGCGGCAGCGGGTCGGCGAGCCAGGCGTAGATGGTTTGCCCGTCAGGTCGGGCGGTAGCGAGGCGCAGCGCGTAGGCGATGTCGAGGCCAGCGAAGACCAGCAACGCGGTGCCGCGCTTACCGACCCGACGCCGCAACCGCCACACCGCCCGCCCCATCAGGACTGCGCGGCGGGGCCGGCGTTGAGCCGGGCGGTCAGCTCATCGACCACCTGCCGGGCCATGTCCGCCGGCACCGCCGCGGCGATGGCCTCCGGGGTCAGCCCGGCCGCCCGCAGCGCCTCGGCGAGCCGCTGCGGTGACAGGCCAGCGAGCACCCCGGCGATGATTGCCGGCTCGTCGACGTCGACCGGGTCCGGCAGAGCGGCGAGCGCGGCGGCCAACTCCGCGCTGCTCGTGCCCTCCGAGCCGAGCAGCGCGGGCAGGCTCCGCAGCATCTGCACAAGCCAGACAGCCTGCCCGCCGCCCTTGAGGTCCGCGCGGACGGTGGGACGGCCGCTGGCGATGGCCTCGATCCGGCCATCGGTGTAGGCGCTCTGCGCGGCCAGCGTCGGCAGCACGGCGGCCAACTGGTCGAGGACCCTCGCGTGCGTGTCGGTGAAGTTCGCCATCTCGTCCTCTCCTCGGATGCGGGCCACCGGGTCGTAGCCGGCGGCAGTGCTGCTGGTCTCGTGCCCGGTCAGCCCGGACAGGTGGATGTGACCCCGGTCGGTGGAGGTACGCCGCGAGTAGGTCGGCTTCCACAACTCCTGATAGCAGGGGCCGGCGCCGTTCCGCTCCGGCTCCCAGTTCATGTACTTCAGCCACTGGATGCCAGTGACCCGCGCGTTGCGGTCGGCGAGCAGTTGCGCCCCGAGCTGTTGCAGGCTGGGCAGCGGCAGCCCGTCGACCTTCGACCGGGCCCCCGACGGCGGGGGCATGATGTCGACCGCGTAGCCCACCCCGTACTGGGCGCGACCCGGGTAGCCGGTCGCCGAATAGGGGGTGTGGTCCTCGGGCGGGTTGTGCTCCAGGTGACTGCGGTTGCCGATGTCGTACACGGTGTAGCCGTGCCGCCGCAGCCCATCCCGCAGGTCCCGCGCGGGCTGCATCAGCCGGAACGGGGAACCGCGGGAGATCCAGTCGAGCCTGTTCTGTGCACCCACGGGCGTCTCCTCCTATGCGGTCATGTCCCAGGTGATGGAGTCCAGCCACACGCTTTGCCCAGAGGTGAGGCTGTTGCCGGCGGTGATTTCACCGTTCGCGGCGACCTGTAGCTGTGTGCCGCCGCCCGTGTACCGGGCGATCGTGGTCGCCAAAGCCAGGGGCCGGTGGGTGGTGGTGGGGATCGTGGCGAGCACCGCACCGGAAGTGACCGATCCGGTCGCGGTCAGGGTGCCCCGCAACCTGCCGTTGTCGCCGCCCCGATCCAAGCGGGACGCCGCCGCCTTACCACCCAACGACATGCCGGTTCCGGGGGTGAGGTTGACAAACGAGGTGGGGGATGCGGTGCCGCCTGCGCTGCCGGTGGTCCACGTGCCCGGGGTGCCGCCCGCAGTGCACAGGAACACGGCGCCCGCCGAGTCCAGAACCACATCCCCGGTGGTCCACGTACCGGAGGTGGGGGCCCCGGTGGTGGGGCGCTGCCCGCGCCAGTTGATTGCGGTCAGGGAGTTGTAGCTGCCGCCGGCCCGCACACCGAGCAGGCCGGCGAGAACGCGGGTGGCGACGATCCACCCGGGTTGGGTGGAGTGGCCGGTGCCGTACGCGCCCAGCAAGGGCTCCCGGTTCGCGGCTACCACGGGGTTGGTCGATAGTTCGAAAAATCGGCCGGTACTCGGGCCACCCAGCGACTCGTACGCCTCGAACCACCGGCCGCCAACCCGGTTGCTGGTCGACGGAGCACCGCGCGCTTCACCGTTGCCGTTGGGCCAGAACGTCTTGACCGCCTGACCACCCGCCGTGGTGGAGAAGATCTGAATCGTGTCCGGGTTGTTGTCCCCGGACGAGTACGGCTGCTGAATGCGCAGCCAGGGGTTGCCGTTCTGGCCCTGCGTCGGGTCGGGCGGCGCAGCGGTCTGCCCGACGTATGCCCCCCCAACCTTTGGCGGGTTGAGCAGCAGCGCACCTGACACCTGCGACGGGGCGAGCAGCGTGAACTGGCCATCCGACCAGCCCACCACCGTCCCATCAGTGCGGGTGCCGATCGCGCCCACCGACACGTCGGACAGGTTGGCGAGGCCGGTGCTGTGCGGGTTCAACGCCGAGGCGTGCGCCGACAAAGCCGCGGCCGTCCTCACCGTCTCGTCGCCGACGTCCGCAGTCATCCACACACGGGGCCCACCGTCGGCAGACGCCCACGCCCCGGTGATGCCGTCTGGGTATTGGACCCGCTGGATCTGCCCCAGCCCGCGCCCATCGGAGCCGTCGGACGACAGCACCGACGACACGGCCGCCCCAGTGCTGTCCCTCAGATCCGTGTACTGCATTCCGCCGGTTTCGGTGTTCCACCACTTCACCTCGACACCGCCGAGGGTGACCACCGCCTTGCCAGTCTTGTCGTTCGGTGGGACACCGATGGTGGCAGTGTCGCCGGTGACGATGGTGTAATCGGACGGTCCACCCGCAGCCCAGTACCGAGTCATTCAGTGTTCCTCTCAGGCCGCAATCCAGGTCAGTGATCCATCCACCGTGCGGTTTTGGCCGACAGACACCCCGGCCGGGCAGACGACGTACAGGTAACCGTCGGGATCCACACGCAGCCCAACCACCTGGGCAGCCGACCACCACAGGGCTGCGCTTTGCACCGGGAAGGTGGGGATGAACCCGGCGGGAAGTTGCCCGACGCGGGTATTCGCGCCGGCCGGTATCGTGCCGTTGGTCCGCATCACCTTCACGTTCAGCACACATATGCCGTTAACCCGTTGCACCACGTTCTCGCCAGCCGCGTAGCCGGACAACAAGCTGACCGCCGTCAGCCCCGAGTCCTCCACCGCCGTCAACCACCGGGTGCCGTTTGACACTTGGTAGCGGTTCCCGGGATGCAACCAGATGACCCGTCCTGCTTCGTGGGGTGGCAAGGTGTCCGTTGTGCAGCGGATTTGCCCGTCAGAGCCGATGTACCAAGCCTTCGGCGTGCACTGCGCAAAGTCAGTGACCGTGTCGTTGTAGGGAACGGTTACCTCAGCCAAAGGCAGTTCCCAAACACCTGTGGCGGTGTTGGTTCCGTAGGTCGGTGGCGGGGTGGTGGGTGTCGTCACCTCGACGCCCTTGACCACTGCGGGGGAGATGTTCCACGGGTTGCGGGTCATCCGCAGCACGACGAGGTCTTTGCGGCTGGTTCCCGGGGTGGTGTTGGCGTCCAGGGGCACACTGACTTCGGTGTCCCCAGATTCCCAGCGCAGCCCCCGCATGAGCGCAGCACGGTCTGCGCGGATCTTCACGCCGAGCAGCGACGAATCCGCGTACACCAGAGGCGGCAGGGTGGGATCCCCGATGAGCCCGTCCGGGCCCATCGGATGCATCAGATCCTCGTACTCGCGAGGCGTGACGGCACGACTGTTGTAGGCGGTGGTGGGGAAGGCGTAGCCGGCCACGACGCCTCCCCTCAAGGGCTAGAGCGGATATTCGACGGTGGCACCGCGGCGTGCGAGCTTGCGGAGAATGTCGCGCTGCAACGCGGCGGCGGGGTTGAGCATTTGCGCGGACCCGACCCCGATCACGGGGCGGATCGTCTCGCCGTCCTCAGGGTCGGCTTCGATCTCGACGGCGGAGATAACATCCGGCACGTCCGGCAGCCCGGGGTACGCCTCCACGGCCACCAGGTCACCGAGGTTGTAGTCCGTTCCGAAACGCTGGCCGTCAATGTCAGCGGCAACCACAGCGAGGCGCTGCACCTCACCAACACCGGCAAGCTCGTCGTCCCCCGCCGCTTGGAGCTCGGTGAGGTTGTCCGCGCCCGCCGCATCAACGAACGTCTCCAGCCGCCACCAGTCGCCCGGGTCGCCGCGTTCCACGATCACCCGGTTGACGCCAGCGTCCTTGCCGCCGCAGACCGCGACCGTCGCCTTGGGCGCCTCAGGTTCGTGTTTGATCGACACGACGTTGCCCATCGATCGGGAGAACCAGATACCGGCAGTCAGGTCCACCGGCTGGTACATCTGAAACTCGATCGTGTTGCCGACCTGCTGAGTGCGGCAGCCAATCCGGCCGCCTGCAAGGTTGACGATGCCGCGCAGATCATCGGTGACTGCCTGGAAGCGGGTCGACCAGGTGACAGACCCGGTGATTCCCGTGGTAGGCCCCAGCGTCAGCCGGGGGATCCGTCGGACAGGCAGAGCCGCAGGCCCAGCGTTGTTGTTGACCAACGCGCGACCCAACACCTCCGGCGTGCCGGTGGCAGTCCACTTCGCCACGTCCTGCGCGGTAGCGGCGAGTGCCGGGTTCGGGTAGGTGAGCCGTCCGGCGATGAGAGCGAGGTCGTCGGCGAACCGGACGGTGAGGTCCCCGACCCCGTCGTAGCCGTGCTTCTCGGCCTGCCAGTCCAGGGCGCCCGTGTACTCGATGGGGCCCGCCAGCAGGATGATCCCGTTGCGTTCGATGGCGGCCCGCGCTTTGGGTGTGCGTACCGCCTGCACCACGTCTGGGTAGGCGGGGACGGTGAACTCGCCGGAGCTGACCTCGTTGAACCGTAACGTCACCGATAGGGACGCCCAGTCGTCGATCTGCTGGGATATCACGTTCAGGTTGTGGTCGGTGACCCAAATCGTGTATTCCGCTGGCGTGGGGGCGGGGCCGAAGACACCCATGTCCCTCCTATGCGATGTTGTAGCGGGGCCAGAAGGTGAGCGCGATCGTGGTGCCCGGCCCGCTGCCGCTGACCGCGAATTCGAGGTCGTTGACGCCGGGTTCCAGCCGCCACAGCGTGGACCCAGGGCGCTGCAACGCGCCGCCGAGCATTTGCCCTGTGGGGCCGAGTACACGACCGGGCCGGGTAGTGATCGTCAGCGTTTGACCAGCGGAAAGGCCATAGTTCAGCGTGAAGGTTCGGCCTAGCGTGTGGTTGGTGGCCACGATCTGCGACGCGGGACCCGTCACCGTCCACGACGGCCACGCCTCGACCGTTCCGGGGTTGGTCATCTGGGTGGCCCCTAGTACGTCACCGCTGCTGATATTGGGAAACGGCAGCAGGTAGTCGACGGACTCCCCGTAGGCGCGGGTCAACGTGATGGGCTGCGAGTCTCGCCACGCCCCGTCCGGGCACAGCAGTGACAGGGCGGGGGTGTCCTCCGTCTGCCCTTGGCCGGGCTCGCCCTCCCAGCCCGCCTGGTAGTAGGCCAGCACCTCCCGCGCGGACCCGTCGGGTCGTGTGAGCCGGAACAGGCCGGGGCCTTTCCGTTTCGTCAATGCGAACGACTCACCCAGCGCCCGCCACAGTGCCAGGAACTCCAAGTGGGTGCGGGCACGCACCCGCACAGGCCACGTCAACACGCGGGCTTGGTCACGGATCCCCATGACCTGAACGCCGCCGCGCGGATCCGGCCGGGTCTGAATGCTCACCGGCGTCAGTCCGTAGCCGGTGACCGCGTTCAGCGTGAACCTTTCCCGGCCGGGCGGGTTCAACGGCCACTCCACCCCGTCCGGGTCGAACCACGTCGGCACATACTCGCCCGGGTCGAACCGGGGGGCTGGTACCGGCAATGGCCGTGGAGGGGGTGGCTCCACCGGCGGGGCGGGGGTGATTCCCCCAATGATCAGCGGCACCGCCCACCCCCACCCGTCACCGTGTTAGCCCTTGCGTCCGACGCGCGCCCTGGCGTCCATCTGCCTCATCGCCGCCGACAGGTCCGACAGCGACATCGGACCGCCCTGCGAATGGACGGTCAGGTTGTTGGTGACCTGCGTCGACATGCCCTTGCCCTGGCCGCCGCTCACATACCGGCCCCCGTACCAGCCGGCGCCGATTGACAGCAGCTCCTCACCCCGCCGCCGCGAGCCCAGCCGGGGCAGGAACAGCTCACCGCCGGTGCCCCGCTCCGCGAACCCGTACAGGGTTTGCGCGGAGTTGAACAGGCCACCCTCGGACAGGGCGAGTAGCCCCGTCTGGGGCGGCAAGTACACCCCGCCCTGCGCGTTGGGGGTGAGCACAATCTTCCCGTACTGGTTGATCAGCGAGTCGATCGCCGGCTTCGACAACCCCGACCCGGTGAGGATCTGCCGCAGTTGGGTCACGTACGAGTCGTAGACACCTGTCGCCTTCGACTTGTTGCCGGTCTGCTCCAACACGGCCTGCGCGGCGTCCTGCGCGTCCTTGAGGAACCGGAACAACGCCGTCAGGTTGTCCCGACCGACCTCGTCTTTCACGTCGAACACCGGCTTGTTCAGGGAGAACAGATCCGTGAGGCTGGCCAGCGAGCCCTCCGCCGAGATCACAGCCTGCGCCGCCGCGATGTTCTTCTCCGACCCGATCGGCGTTTTCGCCGGCACATCGTAGGTGGGCCGCTGCGACAGGGTTTTGATCAGCGAGCTGATGGTTGCCGCGCTGACCTTCTGCTGCTTCAATGTGGCCCGGAGCTTGGCGATATGCGCGTCGTAGGCGGCGTTGGCCTGATTCACGCTGCCGGTCTCCGCGTACTTCGCTTCCGCCGCGTCCTGCGCCGCCTTCACCGAGGCGATCACCGCCGAGTAGTTCTCCCGGCCATTTTTCGTCGACAGGGAGAAGCTGCGGCCGTTCTCCTTCAACGACTCGTTCAGCCGTTGGATGGCATCTCGGGCCTGGATGTACGCCTCAACCGACTCCATCCGAGTACCCGCAACTGGCCCGCTACTCGACGACGCGGCCCCGTACGCCACCAGCCCGGACGCCGCGGCGACCATCCCGCCAGCCATGACACCACCGGCCGCCATCGGTACGACCTTGGCGTTCGACCATTCTGCGGCCTCCGACAGGATCGACAGGTTCCGCTGCCGGTCGCCCTTGCGGGGGATGTACGCCTCACCACCGGTCTCCGGCTCCGCGAACTTCACCAGCGGAGGGTTCGACGCCGGGTAGATACCGGCTTGCATCATCCCGCCCGCAGCCATCGCCACCGGCCGGTCAACGCCACCCCACCGCCTGACCAGGGTGCCGCCCGGCACCTTGAGGTCACCGCTGCTGGTCCACCGCACCGACCCGGTGATAGTGAAGTGCCGGTCCCGGAATGACTGTAGAACTGCCTTCGCGGCCCGCATGTCCGCCATCGCCTGCGCCGTCCGCGCCCCAATGATCACTATCTTGCCGTTCGGCAACTGGCGGATCTGGTACAGCACCCCGCCCACCTGATTGGCGGCGTCCGTGGCACCCGGGGCGCTGATCCGCGTTTCCAACGCGGGCGGCATCATTCCGTACTTCTCGATCAGGGCGTCGATCTGCCCCTCCGTGAGACCACCCGCTTTGAGGGTTTCCCGCAGCGCCCCGATGTACTTGTCGTACACCCCGGCTGCCTGGTCGACGCTGTTGGTTTCCTCGTACTTCTTCTGCGCCGCCTCCGCTGCGACCTGAATCATGTCGAGGGTGAGCTGCTTGTTCTCGCGGCCCTTCGCGTTGGCGATGTCAAAGTCTGTGCCCTGCTTGTTCAACGCCCGACCGTTTTTGTCCAGCGCCTCAGACAGCCGGTCGATGCCTTCCTCAGCCTTGATCTGCGCCTCCGCGCTGCCGATCGCCGCACCGTTGAGCTCGTTGAACACGTCAATCAGGTCGCGCCCGGAGGTAACCGCCCCCTGCAGACCCTCGTGGAGGGTCTTCGCCCGAGCCTCCAACGCCGCCATCGACCCGGCCCCGCCGTGTGCTGCCGCGCCAAGCCGCTCCATCTCGCCCACAGTCCGGGGCAGCAACTTCACCAGCTCGTCGGCGTTCAACCCCGACTCAGACAACACCCGGTTCCATGCTGCGGTCACACCACGTGTGTCGTCGGTGTTCTTCGCGTACTGGCTGATCGCCGCATCCAGGGCTTCGATCCGTTCCTTGCCGCCGGTGAAACTGTCGCCGTAGATCAGCTCGTTCAACGACTTCGCGGGCGGCATCAACGACTCGATCGACCGGCCCAAGTTGGGGAACCACTTGTCACCGGCGGTTTCCGCCGACAGGCTCAACCCTTCAAGGTCATCGCCGAACACGCGGGCGAACTCGCCGGATACCTTGCCTGTCGCGGCGAACCGCTCAATCGACTTGGTCAGTCGGTCCACGTCGGCGATCGGATCGGTGAACTGGTCGAACACCACGCCCGCCAACTGCAACGCGACCAGCGCGGTGACAGCCTTACCGGCACCCGCCGCGAACGCCGTCATGCCCTTCGCCGCAGTCGCCCCGGCAGGGCCCATCGCCGTCATCTTCACCGCGGCGCCCTGCGCGGCAACACCCATTGCGGCCACGGCGACCGTGGTCTTCTGCGCCACCGCGCCCAACGCGATGGCCGCGATCACCACGGACTGCACCGGGTCCGGGAGGGCCTGGAACAGGTCGAAAACCGTCCGCAGGGCGGCGGACCCGGCGGCGAGGATGTCGAACATCGTTGCCAGGCCGTCGCGGGTCGCCGGGTCGGCGAGGGCATCCCGGGCGATCGACCCGAGAGGGCCGAGTACCTGCGCCATGCCCTCGTATGCGGTGGTGAGCGTGTCGACGATCCCGGCGATATCCTCGCCGGCCCGACCGGACGCCATGTACGCGTCCAGCGCACGTGCCGTGCCGACGATCGCAGTGTTCTGCCGGTTCACCTCGCCGATGACCTGGCCGATGATTGACGTCAGGTCCCCGGCAATTGACAGCAGCGCGCCCGCCGACTCGGCCCCCGATCGAAAGAACTCGGACAGGTCTCCGTTGGCGCGGGCGCGGGCGATACCCGACGTCATCGAGTCGATGGCGCCAGCGAGCCGGTCACCGATCACCCGCACCAGCGGGTCAGCGGCCACCGCCGCCGACGACAGGGCCCGCGCCACCGGCTGCACCCGCACGATCAGTTGGTCGAAGATCCGATCCGCCGTGGCGGTGATCTGCTGGAACCCGCCGAGGATCATCGGATCGGTGGCCGCGTCGGTGATCGCCGTCATCGCCAGCGACCAGTCGTGGGCGAGGATCTGCGCCTGCCTGCTGACCGTTGGCAGGGTGTCGGTGGCGAGCCGGTCAAGGTTGCCTGCCGCCGACGCGTACGCCGTGTCCTGGAGGGACTGCTGCAACCCGACCAGTTGCGGCTTGAGCCGCCCCACCTCCTGCATGAGGGCCTTCGCGGACGGGCTGAGCTGACCGAACGGGTCATCGGTTTCGAACAGGTCGCCGAGAGCGTCACTGAGGCCGATGGAAGCGACTTTGACGGTGCCCATCGTCGCCGCGACCCCGCCGAGGATGCCGGGCAGCGTGCCTGCGGCAGCACCAGCGGCCACAGCGGCGGGGGCGATGTATTGCAGTGCCCCACCAGCAGCGGTGGCCCCGGCAGCAGTGAGAGCGGTGACCTTACCGACCCGCTTGCCGAATTCCTCGAACTCGGCGGCGGCTTTCGACATGTCCTGGCCGGCTTTGCGGGACGATCCGCTCAGCCGTTCCTGTGACTTCCGTAGCCGTTCGGTGGCCCGCTCACCCTCGGACGCCCCGGATGTGTAGTCCTTGACGAGCATCCGCAGGCGCACAGACACAGTCCGGTCCGTCACTGCCGCCCCCTCCTCTTGCGCCGAGGTGGCTTAGCGACCCGCACCACTGTATGGATCATGTACGGGGCCTGATCAGGGTCGTTCTTCGACCACTTTTCCTCACTACGCACCAGCGTTTTGCATGAGAAACACTCGGTGGGTGTCTCGGCCACGTACTGGTGGGCGGCGTCAGGGTTGTCCGGGTCGTTGTCCGGGTCAGTGCACTCGGCGAGAGGCTGCCCGCACTTGCGGCACAGGGTGCCCTCGTACAGGTCCAGGGCGAGCATCCACGACCGCTCCCGCGCATCCCACTCCACCTCACGAGACGTCACCCACCGGACGGGACGGCCCTGCTCATCCCACGCGGTTACCTCGGTGGCCTCGCGCGGCTCCCACCCGTCGAACCGTTTGAGGCTCACGCCTAGGCCGTGGGCGGTGGTCAGCTTCCGGCGGAGCTCCGGAGACTCGGCGAGCTGACCAGCAAGAAAGGGATATCACCGTCAATCTGGTTGATGTTCCACGCCTCATTGGCGAGCTTGTTGAACTGGGCGTCCGACAGCTTCGCGTACAGCTTCACCCACCGGTCGCCGGTCAGCTCCGGCGACACGATCGACTCCTTGACGAGAGCAGGGAAGAACGAGTCGTAGTTGACGCCGATCATGTCCTTCGGCTCACGCTTACCCGTCACCTTGTCGACGCGTGGTGGGTGCTTGGCGAACAGGTCGGTCCACTCCGGCTTCGGCAACGCCCGCAGCGTGAACTCCACGGTGTAGCGGCGCATCTCCTCGATCAGCCGGTCCAGCTCGGCCTGCTGCGGGTCCGGGGCGGGCCCCTTCGACGCCAGCCGGTCATCCCCGGGCAGGCTGGCGGCGTCAGCCTGGGCGGCGCGTTCGTCGATGGTGGCCGTCACCCGGTCGTACTCGGCGCGCAGCCGGCCGTTGAGGCAGAGGGGGACGGTGGTTTCGGCGAGGGTCGCCTGGTCGAGGATCGAGTCGAAGTCAAAGGTCATGGGAGGGCGCTCCCCAGCGATAGGTGTGGTGATGGGAGCGGGCCGCACCCGAGGTAGGTGCGGCCCGCGAAGATTGGGGCTGGTTATGCGCCAGCGACGACGGCCACGTCACGCCGCACGGCACCGATCACGAACGGCTTCTGCGTGATCTTGTGGACGCCGTTGCGGCCCGGGGTGTTCTTCCGCTGAATGCCCATTTCCACCGGGTACACGTCCACCAGGTCGGCGATTGCGACAGCCGCCTCCGAATCCACCGCCCACCGAAGCACGATGTTGCCCTGCGTGCCCGGGGCCAACGCGATACGCGCCTCGTCGTCGTCCGGGGACTCCGGGTTGAACACGTAGGTGATTCCTAGGGTATCCGTGAAGTCACCCCGCGACTCGAAGATCTGCTTGGAGCACAGGCGAGGGTCGTCGACCGTGTTCTCCGACGTTTCCGTGGTCAGGCCGTCGCCGGACAGGTAGCAGGACAGGTCGAGGACCGTGCCCGCGTTCAATTCGGTGACCTTCGGTGCGGCGGTGTTGGCGATGGCGGGCACCCACAGCGCCAGCATCGTCCCGTTCGTCGTGACCGCGATGGGCATCGTCATCGCTTGCCCCCCTTGCTGCTGGTGGCGGTCGTCGTGTCAGCGCCGGTCGGCGTGGACGGCTCGGGGGTGTCGCCCTGGCCCATGCCGGCGGTGCCGTCACCCTTCGGCGGGGTGTCGCTGCCGGCGAGGTCGGTGCGGTACTTCGGCGGACGGGCGCGGCGCCCCCAGTTCAGCGGGTAGTCCGGGACGGGCGTCATGCCGTCGCGTACGGCGGTCTGCGGCACGTCGTAGCGGTGACCGGTGTCGGCGTCCTTCACCCACACAAACGGCACCCTGCCGCTGGTGTCGCGTGGGGCCCGCCGGCCGCCGAGGCGGTCGTCAGCCATTATTGGTCCTCTCAGGTCGTGCTTCGGATTGGTGAGCTGTGCAGGGTGAAGAAGATCGGCGTGAAGTAGATGCGCCTGCCGTCCGGGCTCTTGACGTTCGGATCCACGGCGGGCGGGCCAGGGCTACCGGGGTCCTGCTCGATGTCCCCGCAGCGGCGGCCGGTGATGGTGGGCCGTTTGCGGTGCAGCACCCGGCGGGCGCGGTCGGCGGCCCCGAGCACGTCGAGGGGGGACAGTCCGACGCAGGTGATTTGGGTGCGGGTCCACACCTCCCCGCCGTCCCCGGCGAGACGCACCACGCTCGGATTGCCGGCAGCACCCCACACCACGTAGTGCGGCCAGGTGAGCTCGTCGTCGGGGATGTTGACGTCGCCCTCATGCACCTGAAAGGCGGTGCCAGTGCGGAGCATCGCCGCGACGGCCTGCGCGTGATCGACGGACGGTTCGATCGAGGGCAGGGGCACCGGCCACCCCCGATCTAGTCGAACGGGTCGGAGATCGCCTCAGCGGCGGCGAGGAAACCGGGTGTGATGGCGTCAGCGGACGGGCCCACAAACGGCTGCGGCGCCATGCGGCTCGTGCCGCCCTCGATGAACTTCGCGTACGAAGCTTCGGGTCCGTACTCGCCTTCCACCACCCCGGACCGGCCATCACCCGTGAACGACGTCGTTACCGAGCCCCGCATAAACCCGGTATCCACGGCCGCCAACTGCTGGGCGATCCGTGCACCTTCCTCGGTGGTGCGCCGCACCACCTGCGCGCCCTTTGCCCCCACCCGCCCGGAGGCGGTGCGGAGCTTCGCTTCGATCGGCGCAAACTCCAGAACACCGTCAACCCAGATGTCAACCACAGGTCACCCCCGGCGGTTGATGGGTTCCTCGATGTCACAGCCCACGTTGCGCTGCCAAGAGAGGCCGTTGCGGGGCACGTTCACCACCCGCAGGCGGGCACCCACCAGCGACGGGTCACCGTCACACTCGTCGGTCTCCCACACATCCCGTACATGCGGCACCGGACTGTCTGCGGGCAGGATCAGTAGGTAGCCACCGACGGCCACGATCCGGTCAGCCTGCACCGACTGGGCACCGCTGTTGGCGCGGACCCTCGCCCGCCCTACGTAGATGAGCGCTGGGGCGGGAAAGGTGGTCTTGCCGGTCTCTGGGTTGCGCACACCGGTCTCGGACGGTCGCAGCAGCCGACCGGACACGGTCATCGCCGCCTCAGACACCGGCCGGTGATGCTGTTCGAAACGTGGGTGGATGAGCCGATAATTGGGCAGCGGCACGGCACTCCCTACAGATATGAGTCGCCCCAGCTAGCCGGCGTAGGGAACGAGTACAGCGGTAGCAAGCCTTGCGCCGGGGCAGTACCGCCGTCCTGCTGCTCGGCGGCGGCCTGGTCTCGCAACGCCTTCGCCCGGTTCATTAGCTCCCTGGCCACGGCCGGCGCATCGGTAGACAGATCCTGGGTGGCGATCTTCTTCCCGATCAAGGTCTCGCTGGTAGCGATGATCTCTAAGGCTGCTGCTGACCCGCGTTTGACGTTGCCGGCCTCCGCGCGGAGTAGAGCGTCGAGCTGCGCGTCCTCGAACAGGGGTGTTGTCTCATCCACATCGGTGATCAGCAGCCGGATCATGCCGATGTCGCCGGTCGGGTCCAGGGTGATCGAAGGCAGGCTCATCAGCTCGCGGCCCACCACGAACTGGCCCTCAACCGCGTCTTGGGCGGTGCCGGTGGCCGACAGTCGGTAACTGTGGGTGCCTGGGGCGTCAGCGAGGTGCACGGCTAGGTACAACCCGCCGTCGGCGGTAACCGTCATGGCGGCGGTCGAACCGTCGGGGCGAGTCACCTCACCGGACACCGTCGCATCCGTAACAGGCTGGCCGGCGAGCTCGCGCAGCGTCCACTCGGTGACGAACTGCTGCCCCTGCCAGTAGGTGCGCGCGGTCACAGCACTCTCACCTCCGACCGTGGGGGAGTGTGGACACTGCTGGTCGACGGAAACCGCAGCCGCCCGCGCGCCGGCTTGGGCTGCTCCGTGGCGGCGGCAGCGGTCAGCGAGCTGGAAGCCGCCAGAACAGCACTCGCGGCGTGGGTGTAGGTGGTACCCGCTGTGAACGAGGCGGTTGCGGACAACACCGCCTCAGCGGCGACCGTGTGAGTCCCGCCGATGGCCAGAGCGGTATCGGCGGTCAGCGTGACCTGCGTGTTCGCAACCCCAGTCCCATCGCCGGTCAGAACGGACACCGCAGTCAACGGAGCGCCAGCCGGGGCGGTTCGGGATGTGGTGGCGGAGACCGTTGCCGTGGCGGTGAGGGCAGCCGCACCAGCGGTCATCCTGGTCGGAGTCGCGGAGAGACCCGATTCGGCGGTGAGCGCAGCAGCCCCGGAGGTGACACCGAACGCGCCGGAAGTCAGCGCCGAAGCGGCGGACAGCATCACAGACGCGGGGCTAATAGCAGCACCCGAAGCGGTCAGCGTAGACGCTGCGGACAGCGGCGCCGCACCGGACACCACCCGAACCCCGGGTGCGGCCAGCGACGATGCGGCGGACAGGTCAGCCGCACCCGCTGCGGTGGCATTGGCCGGGCCGAGAGCACCAGTGTCTGACCAGCCAACGTCGTCGAACTTGACGGCGATGTTGGTGCCGTTGGCGGTTTGCCCCCACCACACCTCACGGATCGTGCCGCCGAAATCCCCACTCAGCTCACCCGAGTCCTGGGCGGCAGTAGTCGAATCACCGGAGTACACCCACACCCTGGCGGCGCCGGTCGTGGACCCGGCGACCCGACATTCAATGCGCCATTGGGTGCCAGCGGTCAGGTTGGGGCTACTTGTCCACACGGTGGTGTTCGCCGAGTTTCGGAGGGTCACCTGGCCGGCGGCGGTCACCTGGATCCGGAACCGCTGGGCGTTGCTGCCGGCGTTCTGGCCTCGCAGCGGAGACACCGTGCCGGTCAGATTGGCCGGGTCGACGTAAAACCGGAACCACTGGTCGGCGGCGCTGTCACCAGCGTTGACCGTCCAGCCGCGCCGCTCGGTGGTGTTCGTGGCGCCGGTGGTGACCTGCATGCACAGGCTGCCGTGCGCCTGCCCCGTCGCCGAGTAAACGCACGTTGATCCGGTGCCGGAGGTGGTGAGGGTCCACGCATCACCGGACGCGCCGTCTGACCCTGCGACCGTGATCGTGTTCCCGGCGGTGCCGCCCTCGAAGCTGTTCGTCAGGGTCGTCATCGGTCCCCCTGACCGGGTGAGCTACTGGATGCTCGCGGACAGGCTCGACGGGGCGAACGTGAGGCTGTCGCCTGCCCCCACCGTCTTCGGCGCGGTCAGGGCACCCCACCATGTGCGGCGCGGGGAGCCGGCGGAGTCGTACACCTCCACCCCGACCACTGTCGCTGCGGGCATCGACGTGAACGAGATGGTGCCGCTGTTGGACGCGGACCCGGCCGACGCGGCAGCCATGGCCATGGTTTGCCTCGTGTACGAGCCGCCCGTGACCTCCGTGCCGGCTGCGGTCGCGGACCCGTTGGCGGTGGTCAGCGCCAGTTTCATCGGGGTTGTGGGCGCGGTGAAGCTGGCCGTCCCGAACGAGGCGTCGAGCAGCCGGTTGGATTCCGACTGCACGATGTTGTTCGCCATGTCACGCACCCTCAGTCAGGTCGACGGCCGGCAGGGTCAGCAGGTGCTCGCGCAGCGCATCCCCGGTTGCGCCGTTGGCGTCGGCGATCTGCGCCGTGCACACCGGGCATCCGGTCACCATCGCGCAGCAGTCCATGTGCCGGGCCACGTCCACCCCGTCGGGGAGGGCGATCACGTGGCGAGGATGGTCATCGGTCTGGGTGCAGATCGGGCAGATTCGGGTCGGGTTCACCGGCACCTCCTACTTCGGGCCGGCGAGCACGTCACGCCACACCGACTGTTCCGGCTCCAAGCCGGCGATGATGCCGCCGCCGATGTTCCACCAGCCGACGGCGAGGCAGTCCCTCTGCTGTCGCAACCATGCGGCGTGCTCGCGCAGTGCCTTGGCCCGGCCGCTGCCGTCCTTGTCGGTGGTGGTGCGTTCGACGCCGAACTCGGGCACTAGCCACGGCACGCCCCGGTCGCGGGCGACCCGGGCGGCTGAGCCGAACATCTCGGCCGGGGTGCGGTACTTGACCTTGGAGTCGTTGTAGCAGTCGACGCCGTAGAAGGTGGCACCGTCGTACCACCAGTCCGCTGGATTTCCGCCGCCCTGGTCGAGCCACCAGCGGGTCACGATCGGCCCGTTGCCGAGCACCAGCCGCCGGTTTGGGTGCCCGGCGATGATCTCCGCCATGTGCTTCCCGGCCGCCCGGTACTCCGCAGGGGTGATGTCACCCATCGGTTCGTGCCACCACGTCAGGTACACGGGCCGGGTCAGCCCGTCCAGCCATCCGGCAAGTTGCTCCACGTCGTCTTTCCACGACACGTGGATGAGACAGGATGCTGGGGTGGCCATCTTGCCTGCACCGTGTGCTGGCAGCTCGGGCAGGCTGTCCGCGTCAGGGCCGTCCTTCCCGAAGTCCCGCATATACCGCAGGCCCGGCATCGCAGCCAGCAGGTCAGCGGTCGGTTTCCCGGGCATTGCGGTCGCCCCGAACCTCAGCCGCTCCCGCACCGTCACCTGCTGCTCCACGGTGACCGTGGTGGTGATCTCCACCTCGCCGCCCTCCCCGTCGAGGTAGGTGCGGAGGTCCGTCGTCACCCCTGGTTGCAGGCTTCCTGCGAGCGCCACCCATCCGTCTGACATGTGGACCTCCTACTGGCGCGTCGCGATGACGAGCACCTGCGCGGCGCCCGCCGACAGGACACCGCTGGCTTTGACCGTGACATCCACACGGGTGGCGGACACGACCGCCCACGCCTGCACCACGAGGGTGGACAGCACATTGGCACCGCCGACGAGCGCCGAAGCGGCGTAGTCCGGTCCGACCGAAGGCCCGCGAAGCTTCTGGGGCATCAGAAACCCCGCACTGACACATGCGTGGTTGGGTGCCCCGGCCGCCCGGGGGAGACGGGCGGCCGGGGACGACGCGGTCTTACTGCTGCCGCTGCTGGGCGAGCTTCACCAGGTCGGCCTTGTCCTGCTTCACCAGGTCGTCGTAGTCGCCGCCCTGCGCGACGTGGTACTCCACCCACACGTCGTGGCCGTGGGTGGACTTCGGCATCGACCCGTCCGCCGGCAGCTTGGTTCGGGCGGCAGCGCGGCGCGTTTCCGCCTCCGGATCCGCAACCGTTTGCGCGGGGGTGTTGACGGTGCCGTTGTCCTTCTCCGACTCGGGCACCACCCCGTTGTCACCTACGGTCACCGGGTCGCCCTTGTCTCCGGTGTCACTGTCCTCGGCCAGCACGAACGACTCGCCGCGGCGCACCACCACGTCGAGGAAACCCTCCCGGATGAGCCGTTCCCGGTCGTCGGCGTCAACGGCCTTCGGGTCGAGCACGCCACCCCGGTACAGGTGACCGCCGGGCCCGCCGTTGGCACCCTTCCAGATCGTCAGTGGCCCCTTGCCGCGCAGCATCTTCTCCGTCATGGTCACGCCTCCGCTCAGGTGCTCGTGATCTTCACGGCGGCGCCCGGCTCCTGAACGATCGGAACACCGATGCGCCGGCCCTGGATCTTCCAGCCGTCGTTCTCGTCGAGCCGGATGCGCTTCGACTGGACGCCGTCGGCGGTGCCGAGGTAGCCGCCGCCCTGGTCTTCCCAGCCGATGGAGCCGAGCTGCCGGGAGTCGATGAGCATGACGTCCACGCCGGCCGGCATGTTGGTGGTCTTCCAGATGTTGAGGCCGGCGATGTGGGCGAGACGTCCGGTGAGGAGCAGCGAGTCGTTGGATTCGCGCGGCGCGCGCTCGATGATCTTCGCGGAGGCGATGAGCCGCGCCCACCGGGTGGGGGTGGCCAGCACCGTGTCCACCTCGTAGCCCTGGTTGAGGGAGTCGACCACGGCCGCGCCGAGGGTGATGTCGGCGAACGGGTCGGCGTTGGTGGTGTTCCACGCGGCGGTGGCCGCGCTGGTCTGGGTAACCGCCGACGCGACCGCCGACAGGATCAGGCTGTCGAAGCCGAACGCGATCCGGTTCGCCAGCTTGATCATCTTGCGGTTGACGATGTCCACCCGGTTCCGGGCCACCAGCTTGTCGGAGATCAGGGTCGACAGACCCCAGTTCTCCGTCGCCGCCATCTGGCTGACCGCCGACGGCTCCGCCGACAGCGGGTACTCCATCAGGTCATCGATGCGCTCCGCCAGCGACGCGGCCATGATGGCCTCGGACACCTCATAGTTGACCGCACCCGTGCCGGTGAGGTCCACCGACCCGGTCAGGATCTTGTCACCCACCAGGCGCATCTGCGCGAGAGTGCGCAGCGCCCGCTGGATCAGCACCGGCGAGTTGACCAGCCGGTTGACGGTGATGTTGTCGCCGGACACCGTGGGGGCAGCCGGCGCGTACACGTTAGGCATCTGTCAGGGCTCCTATCGGGCCAGCTTGACGGCGATGACGTCACCGTCGGCAGTCGCCGCTTCGAGGGCGATACCGACGAGCCGGTCGTAGGCGTCCGTGCCAGCAGTGAGGGTGGCGATCTTCCCGGCCGCCGCGCACTTGACGCGGTCACCGGCGGCGATCGCCGCGGAGGCGATCAGCCGCTGCACGCCGTCGCAGTACGCGCCGAACGTCTGCCCGCTGATGGCGTCGCGGGACGCCACACCCAGCCAGGTGGTGGAGTCGGCGACCGCCACCGCACCGGCGACGGTGACCATCTGACCGGCGGTGATGGTGGCGGTGGCGGTGCGGGTGATGGCCTGGCCGGGCTTGAACTTCGGCAGGTAGTCGTTAGCCACGGGTCAGCTCCTTCGCGTCCACGCCGAGCTGCGACGCCCAGCTTCCGAGGGCGGTCTCGCCGATACCGAGTTCGTCGGCGTCCGGCTCACCGGGGCCGGTGGTGCCCGCAGCCTGCACGGGGACGATGAGGCCGGGTTCCAGCGCCGCGAGGGTGGTCTTGGTGCCTTCCGGGTCGGCTTCCCATGCCTTCACCCAGTGGTCCTTGCGGACGGGGGCGAACTTCCCGTCGGCCATGGCGGCGGCGATGACGGCATCGCGGTCGGCAACCCGCTGACGTTCGTGGGCGGCGGCACCGAGCGTGGCGTTACGGCGCAGCTCGGCGAGGGCTTCCCGGTCGATGGTGACCACACCGTCGGGCAGCGCGGGGGTGGTGCTGGCTGCGACGGGCTCCGGAGTCGGCTGCGGGTCCGGGATCGGCGTCGGCTCCGGGACTGGGTTCGGCTCCGGGGTGGGGGTGGGTTCGGTCGGCTGGCCGCCGATCGCGGCGAGAACGGCGGCGGACACCGCAGCCTCATCCGCGTCGTCGGGCAGGCCGAGCCGCGAGCGGACATCGCTCATGGTGGACACAGGGTCCTCCTTCGGGTCGGGGGTGGGCTCCGGCTCGGCGGCCGGGAGAACAGGGGATGCCGGGTTGTCGGCGGGGGTGGGCTCGACCGGTTCGGCGCTTGACTCGGTCGGTGTGGTCGCTTCGGGCTGACGGCCGGGCCGGGACTCGGCGCGTGACGCGTACACGATCGGCTGACCGACGCTCGCGGCCACCATGTCCGGCTTGTCGACGTACCGGACCAGAACCTGCACCGGCTCGCCGAACGTGAACGTGTCCTCCCCGGTCACATCCACCGGCACCCGCCACCGCTGCCCGGATTCGTCGTCCACGACGATCAGTTGCAGCGGGTCCAGGCGCACTTCGGTGATCCAGTGCGACCAGGGTGCCTTGTCGTAGTAGTCGCGCCGCACGTCCTCCACGGACACGCTCGCGGCGACCTTCGCCGGGCGTGGGTTCGGCATGATGCTCCTTCCGTCAGTCGCCGTGACGGTGACTGCTGTTCCGGTGGGGTCACTGCCGTCGGCCAGTTCCACCCCGTATACGGCGGCCAGGTCCAGCAGCGACGGGAGAGTGCCAACGCCGGGACGGTCCACGCCGAGGAGCGCCACGGCGTGGACCACGAACGGGTGGTTGTGTCCGAGCTGGCACTTGTAGTCGAACTCGCCTTCGATGGACCGGTCCGGGTAGGCGGACGCCAACACCGACGTGCCGTCTCCGTTCTGGGTGGCCAACCAGGCGGGCATGCCCGCGAAGTCGCCGACGAGGGTGTGCCCTTCGGCGCCGAGCGCAAGGTTGTCGACCCAGCCGATCGCCGGGTCACCGGCGCCGTGCTGGCCGTCATGCCCGAACTTGAGGACGGGGCGTCGGACGGCGGGGCAGTCGAATGCGCCCACCGCGGAGGCGAGGTCATCGGCGGTGAATGTGACCGGCCCTGACTTCGCATTCCACGACCCGGTGTGGACGAGTTCCACACGGGGGATCCGCACCAGCGGCGGCGGGGCGGGCACCTGAATGTCGGTCACCGGTTCACCGCCTTACTCGACGACGGCGAACAGGAAACCTCGGCAGCGGGCGCCGCCGAGGCAGGCGATGTGTTGGCCGAGCGGGTAGGCGGCTCTTGCGTCGGCGAGGGTCGGGAAGGTGGTGCCGTCGATGCTGGCGCACGGCGCGCACACGTTCCGGTCGTTGACTTCGCTCGCCACATACCGTGGTGTGTGGCCGGCGGCTTCCAACGCTTCGAAGGTGGCCATCCGTCCGGTGGCCTGCGCCTGCGAGAGGGCCGACGCCAGGTTGGTGACCACCCACCCGCGCCCGGCTGCCTCTCCTGATGCTGCGGTGGCGGTTACACCGTCGAGGTGGTCGCGTACCAGCCGGCCGACCGTTTCGGCGTCCACCCCGGGGCCCGCGTTGGCGAGGGCAACCTGCGCGGCGCCGCTGACGTAGCCGGCGGCGATCACCTGCGCGATAGCGGCGGCATGGGATGCCAGCGCATCCTCATCCACCTCAGGTACGTCGATGGTGACGCCCTGATGTGCCGCCTCATCGGCCGCCAGGGCGGATGACGCGGCAGCAAGCGCCACCATGCCAGCGGCAAGTAGCCCGGCAAGGCCGGCAACCACAGCCGCTGAGACTGCCAACCCGCCCGCGGCGATCACCGCAGGTAAGGTGCCCGCCGCCACGGCAGCGACCACGGCGGCACTGACCCCGTCCGCCATCGGATCAGCCGCATCCGACCATTGGGCGGCAACCGCATCAACCTGCTGCTGCCACTGCTGCTGGACCACCGCCGGGTCGACTCCTGCGGCTTCCTCCTGCACTGTGACGTCACGGGCTGGTGCGGCGGCGAGGATCGGCAGCGCAAGCTGCCCGGGGGCAGGCTCCTTGCGGGACCGGCGGGGTGCCCGGCGGCCCGCACTCACCGCAGCAGGAGCAGGAGGTGGGGTTGGGGTGGGGGCGGTCCGCTCCGGTAGCCGCCACTCGCGGCGAATGTGCGCCTCCAACGCCGGATCCGCCGATAGGGCACCGGACCGCAGGAGCAGGTCCAACGCCTCGGCGGTGATTTCCCGGCGGTCACCGATCCCCGACACCGTCACTGCGGGCACCGGCTCGTCGAGGCCGTAGTTCCACTCGACGATTCGTGCCGCAGCCTGCCGGGTGATGGTGTCGGCGAGGGTTTCCCCGACCGCCTGCACCGACATCATCAGCACATCCACGAACGACTCACCGAGGGACCGCGACCCCGACTCGGAGGTGCCAAGGTCGAGGTGACTCATCAACGCCATGCGGGACATCTGCTGGTCGAGGTAGCGGATGAACCCGAGGGTGTCCGGCGTCGAACCGGACATGCCCACCAGCTCGAACGTGAACCCGGGCGGCACGGCGGCGCCACCCTGATCACCTACCCGCGCCGACGTCGCCAAGTTCAGGGCGGCCGTCATCTGCGTTTCGGTGGGGAGGGTGCCCGGTAGGGCTTTCACCGTGGGCACACCCATGCCGAAGCGGCGCGACGATGTGGCGAGCACCCGCTGGAGTTCCCGCTTCAACAGCCACGGCCCGTACGCGGGGCGCAGCAGGCTGGTGCCCTGCCACGAGTTGCCCTCCCGCTCGTGGCAGTACCACACCATCCGGTCCGCTTTGATTTGCGGAACGTCGAGGCGGCCCGGAACATCCTGGGTGACACCCTGGAAAGCGCCGGACCGCGCGTCGGCGTAGATGGCGGTGATGGTGTGCGCGGGCCGCTCCGCCAGCATCGACAGGCGGGCACGTTCGCCCCGCACCTCGGCCAGCATTTCGAACCCGGCATGCCCGTAGGTGAGGCAGGTGAGGGCCGCCCGTACGTGCTCCGCCCACGACACCCCACGAACCCGAGCAGACTTCGGGGTGTCATCCCCAGTGACGGGCAGACCGAGGTCGTCGGCGACGAGCTGCGCGACTTCCGGTCGGCATCCGGCCGGGTTCACCGACCAGGACGCGCGCCGAATTTGCAACGTGTACCCGGCGAGGATCGCCGCCAGTTGCGGATCCCGGCGCATCGCCGCGTACGTCTCCACCGACAGGGGGTAGACGAGAGCCGGGATTTGCTCCAGGGCCTCACCGAGCCACGCGTCGTATGTGCCGTCGGAGACGGTGCCCTGCAAACGAGTGGGAGGGCTGAGGGCGGCCATCGAGACCACCCCCTGCAACGGCTACATCGGCTCGTTCATCCAGTCGGTGAAGCCACCCGACCCGCCACGCGTGGGGTCAGGTTGCGTCTTCGGGGGATCCGGGATCCACCGGGTGGCCGCCGCGAACACGGCAAACGCCAACGTCGACACCGACCCGTCATGCCGGCTGTTCGGGAAGGCCAGGAACTCGGACGTCCACTGCTCCCGCCACGACACCGTGCTGGGCAGCCACACACGCCCAGCTGCCACCGCAGCCGACGCCGGAAGTGCCCGCGCAAACCGATCCTGGTCGACGTCAAGCGCGGCGATAGCCACACCGGCGCGCATCAACCCGGCGCGTTGAAGGTGCCCGTACTGATGCTTCGACACGAAGGTCACGTCCACCGGCCAGCCGGCGACCGCCCGCTCGACCACCTCGACCGGGTTGCCCTCGCCCACGCGTTCCCGTAGTCGGTCAAGCAACAGCAGCGCACCTTCGGTGGTTCGCCCCCACACGGATACGACCGTGAAGTCCGTGGCCGCGTCCTCACCAATCCCGACGTGGGCGGTAGCGAACACCCACATCATCGCCAGCGGCCATGACCGTCCGGCGGCGGAGACGACCCGGCCAGCGCCATCACTTGGCGTCCACGACCAGTACCGCCAGTGCATCCGGCGGAATAGGTCAGCGCCGGCCGGCGCGGTAGCGGTCAACATCAGCGCATCGGCGCGGTCCGGTGACGGCATGCCACGCTTACGCATGTCGTCTTTTGACTCGATCTGGATCTGCCCGCGTGATGTGTACCGGTACTTGATCGCACCCAACTGGGCGGCAAGGTCGTCGTCGGCGGGGTCGAGATCAATGTCGTCGTCTTCGAAGCGGGTCTTCAACGCCCAATACCATTCGGCGCGGGCATTCAGGAACCGTTCACGGTCCGTTGCCGCAGCACCAGCCTGCATATCCAGCACGCCGTAGCCCTGCTCGGTGAGCTGGTCGACCACCCCGGCGCCGACGCCGACACCGTCGACGCGGATCTCGTCCGCGCCTGTCTCCTTCTTCGCCGCAACGACCCGACCGGTGGTTTCTGTTGTGGGCTGCTTCGAATACTCGCCGATCATCCGGGCGACCGGGCCACGACGCAGGTAGATGACTGTCCGGTCGGATCCGAACCGGGCCACGTCTACGCCCAGGATGCCCCGGCCCTCCGCAGGGAGCGACCGCTGGCGGGCGGCTTCGATGGCGGCGGGGGAGATGAGAACGTCTTCGCCGATCTCCGGGAACTCGCCGAGCACCTTCGAGATGTAGCGGGGCGAGTCGACGCCCCACCGCTTCTTGTCCTCCACCCAGTCCGGGTCAAGCATCAACGGGCGCAGGTTCTCCGGGAACGGCTCATCGGTGAAGTTGGGGGTGTCGAACGCGGAGATGCGGATGACGTTCCACCCGGACCCGGGTTTGCACACGTCGGCGAACTCGGTCGACGGGTCGTCGGGGTTGCCGATGGCGAGAATCCGGCAATCCCGGTTGGTGGTGATCGCTTCAACGGCGGTCCACAACTGGCGGGGGATTCCACACGCCTCATCGAGGATCACCAGCACATACCGGCGGTGGATGCCCTGGAAGCCGTGCTCATCTGTGTCGGCCGGCTTCCGGCCCCACCCAACCAGGGTGCCATCGTCGAGCTTCCACTCATCGGACTGCAACACCCGGCCCGGCACGGTGTTGCCCTTGCGGGCGGAAGCCCGAGCTGCCTTACGGATCTCCTCCCACAGGATCGCGTGGACCTGCGGGTAGCTGGGTGCCGTGGACGCTACGAACGCCTCACCCGGCGGATGGGTGGCGATCCACCACGCCGCGATCCGTGAGGCCAAAAACGACTTTCCGGCGTTGTGACACGACTTAACCGCCGTCCGACGGTGCGACACGACTGAGGCTGCAATGTCTCGCTGCTTGCTCCACAGGTGCTCGCCCAGCTCGTTGTTGACCCACCCGACAGGGTCGGTCAGATACGGCGATACCGGGGCTGGCTCGAACATGCGGGCCGCAGCCTCAAACGGGTCCAGGGCCGGCGCGAACACGGACGCCGACATGCCGACCTCCTACGCCGCAACCCCAGACGCCACCGACCGGAGCCGGAACGGAACCACCTTCGCCGCGGTCGTCTGCTGCTCGGGCGTCAGGTCCAGGTCCCCGAGGATGGCCTTGATGACTCCGGCGAGCATCGCGCCCTGCTGCTCGGCGAGACGAACGCGCCTTTCCTCAAGGCCCGACCCGATCGCCTCCTTGCACACCCGCACCAGGTGGAGGCGTTCCCGCTGCCACAGTTGCACCCACACGTTGACCTCAGCGGCCCGCTTCGTGTCGGTACCCGGGAACTCGCCGGCCATCTTGTCGACTTCCTCGGTTTTGCCCCACACCACATCGTTGGGGTCAAGCGCCTGCACCTGCTCGTGCAGCCACGCCACAGCCCCGGCCGTCCGGTGCACCTCTTCGAGTAGGGCGTCTCGTGGGTCAACTTCGCGGGGCAGACCGAACGTGACAACAGCCTTCGCCGCCTCGGCGGTTTGGATGCGGACCTCAGCCGCAGCCTTCGCCTGAGGTGAGGCGCCGCCGTGATTGCGGCACACCTTTTGGCCTTTCATTGGCCACTTGGTGCATCGCTCGCCGTTGGTGCGGCGACCGCTGCATTTCGGCTTGCCGGGCGGGCCGGTTTCCATGGGTGGATCACCGCCCGCCGGTTTCTTGGGTTCCCGGCCCGGGTCACCCGCTGTGCCGGGCCGGGAACGTTCAGGGGGTGGGAATGCCGAAAGCCCGCCGAAACCGTGAGGCTCAAGCGGGCTTTGGAGACACTTCTCCCGTGCGTGACTGTGACTGATCACGAGGATCTTGTCAACTGTGCCTTTCGGCGTTTCGTTTGCAGCATGGTGAGGGCGGCGTCGCGGACGTGTTGGGCGAGGTAGGTGCGTTCTCGTCCGCGCCACCCGTGGCGGGGTAGTAGCGGCTGGTCGGGGTGTTCGGGGTGGCGGTTGCACGCCCATTGGCGGATGACGTCTTCGGATACGTGGACGAGTTGGGCGGCTTCGCTGGTGGTGATGGCGTCGGTGTCTTCGACGGTGACGGTTTGGGGAACGACCCAGGTTTCGCCGAACTGTTGGGCGGTGGCGTCGGCTTGGTTGCAGGCGTCGGGGTTGAGGGCGTGGAGTTGCGCCCGGTACATGTGGGCGATTTTGCGGGCGCGGTCGAGGGCGGTGTCGCCGGGGATCGGCCAGGGTTGCCGGCGGCCTTGGATGTCGAGGTCGGGGTTCACGCAGCAGCTCCGGCGCGGGTGGGCCACACGAGTTGGGTGACGTACTGCTGGTAGTCGGTGTGGGGCCAGGTGGTGTGGCAGTTGGTGCAGTACACGTCGCAGGGGTCGTGTTGGTGGCGGGGGTCGTCGCGGTGGAGTTCGTCTAGCCCGCAGGTAGAGCAGGTGCCGGGTAAGTGGGTGGTGCGGTGGGTGCGGCCGAGCATGCCGCGGGCCCGCTGGTGGAGGTGTTGCAACTGGTGTACGGCTTCCCAGCCGGTGAGGTCGGTGGGGTCGTCGTCGCAGCCGGTGGGGTAGACGGTGACGGGTGGGTTGCGGGCGAGGTCGGTGAGGCGGGGGGTGAGGGTGGCGACGGCGTCGGCGACTTCCGCGCCGGGTAGGCGCCGAGCCTGGGGCGGTGGGTTGCTTCGGGTGGTGTGCCAGGCGCCGACGATGATGGTGCGGGGGCCTCGGGCGAGTCGGTGGCGTCGGCGGAGTTCGTCTGCCCACAGTGTGGTGACGTGATGGATTTCCGCCTGTAGGGCCTCGGCGGCGCCGTTCAACGGCATGGGCGGTGCGGCCTTGCCAGCCGGCTGCATGTTGAGGGCCTGCGACAGTGACGGGGCTTGGAGTTGTTCCAGGTCCACGTAGTCGTAGACCAACGACCGGATGTCGCGTTCGGCGGCGGTGAGGCAGTCGGCGCACAGGGGGCAGTTGTGGACGGGTGCGGCGGCCGGTGGTTTGGCGAGCCGGTCGTAGGCGCGGCAGCGGGTGTCGGAGACGCAGTGCCGGCTGTCGGTGGGGGTGGTGTTGTGCATGTGGGCTGGTCTCCGATCGGCGTGGGTACGCTGGGCGGTGACCTCCACGGGGGCGTGGGGTGTGGCAGGTGGGCGGCGGTCGGATGAGGGTCCGGCCGCCGTCGCCGTCAGGTGAGGTTGAGGTCCCGGAAGATGCGTTGAGGATCGACGGACAGCGAGGTGGCGGCGAGAATCCGCTGCATCGCGGCGTCCTGAGCGACGGTTACCGGTCTCCAGATCAGCGGGGCGCTGGGGACACTGACGGCGATTTGCTCGCTGACCCATCGGTCCAGGGCGTCTATTGCCGACGTGAAGTCGGCAGGGATGCGGCCGGGTTCGAGGTGACGGGTGTTGCCGAGTTCCCGTTCGAGTCGCTGCCACGTGTCGTGGATGCGGGCGGTCTGCTCGATGCTGATGATCCCGTCGGGTGTGCCCATGCCGTGAAGGTCGCAGCCGACGTAGCGGTGCCCGTTGTCTAGGCGGAGGTGCCACACGGTGGGGTCGGATGCCCGCTCGAAGACGCTGGTGTTGTGGCGGCCGGTGTAGCCGGTCCGGGTGGCGTTGACCGGGATGAGGTCCGGATCGTCGGCTGCGGTCACGAGGTCGGGCCGCCAGCGCATGGGGGTGGCGTAGTGCCCTGTGGTGCGGGTGTCGGTGTCGGCGGCGAGGTGGGTAGGTTCGCAGTCCGGCGAGCAGTAGGGAGAGCCGGTGCGGGGTTGCGCCCCGCACGGGCAGCAGCCGTCGAGGGCGTTGTCGATGCGGTCCAGGATGGTCACTGCGCCTCCTGCCTTTCCCAGTCGGTGACGGTCACGGTTCGGCGCATCAGGTGCGGGCCGTCCACCCAGGTTGGGGCGGCCATGCTCGTCAAGCACTCCCTCATCGCAAGCAAGTTGGTCGAGGGTTTCGACGGCAGTCGGAGATGCGCGGAAGTTGACGGGGCGGCGAGCTATCCGATCGGTGGACACATGGCACCTCCCGCCCCTATTTTACCTGCTCAGCGCGCGTTACGGATCATGGTGTGCCGCCTATCATGGCCCATTTTCGGGTCGCTGTTTGGGTAGGCGTGGCGGTGTTGGTTTGTCACCCCAGTCCGCGCCGGTCAGGTCAACGACCTCCCGTTCGTGGCTGTCGCACAGGTCGATGGTTTGGCCGGTGCGCCGGTACAGCCCGTACAGAGTTCCACCTGTGGTGACACGCCAGCGGACGTGGGGTGGGATGGAGCAGTCGGGGCCGGCGCACACGCGGGGCTCGTACCGCTCGTCACGCATGATGCGCGGCGCGGGTTCGGCGTCGGTGGTGTTGGGATTTGCCGTGGCGGACTGCTGGTGTGTATTCATTGCGTCCCATTCCTGTCACGTTCCGCGCATCATGCCTGATCGTCGTTCGCGTTGCCGTCGGAGCGGGCCGCGTCGAACAGGTCCGGCCCGTCCTGCTGCCATTGGGACGGGCCGGGCACAGCCGGTGGGAGTAGGCCGTGCTTCCGGGCGCACGCCGACCCCCACCCGTGCACGAGCGGTCCTGTCGGAACGGGTGTCCCGCACAGGCAGACGCGGGGTTCGGGGTCGGGTGCGCCCGGAAACAGCGGCAACGTCATCGGCTCAGCTTGCCTCAGCAGGGTTGGGGGTGCCTTCGGGTGCGGGCGACCCGCGTTCGGCCGTTGTGGGCGCGCTCAGCAGGCCCCGCAGCCGGTTTGCGCTGTCCTCGGGTAGCTCGGTGGCGAACTGCTCCACCCGCTCCACCAGTTCGGTGAGGACGGCGACGTGGCGTTTGTTGCGGCGGGCCACCTCCCGGAAGGTGTCGCGGTCGGTTTCGGCCTGCCGGCGCAGTTCGTCGGGGGTCCTCCCATCGCGCCGTTGGAAGGTGGCGATGTACTCCTCACCGCTGTCGTCGGCGAACCGCATCTCCACGTAGTTGTTCGCGCCGTGGCCGTCGAGAACGGCCCTGGCGGCTTGTGTGAGGTTTCGGGCGAGGTCGATGCCTGGACGGAGACGGAATTCGAAGCCGCCTCGGCTGGACGGACCGGCCGATTCGATGCCCAGTGTGTGGTTCTGGTTTGGCTGGTCGAGCCGCGCGTTGTGGAGGTCGGCGATGTGTTCGCCGACCTGCTGCGACCACACCATGTCGGCGGCCATCACCCCACCGTCGGCGGGGCTGCGCCCGTCGGTGCTGACAGCCCAGCCGCCGATCTCGTCGTTGGGGACAGCCGTCCACGGGCGGGCGAGAATGTCGGCCGCGGTCAGCGAGGTGGGGTTCACAGCCCGGTCTCCTCGCGCAGCGCCTCCGCGAACGCGTTTCGGCTGTACGGCCACGGAATGAGCTTCGCGTTGTAGAACACCGAGTACGGCTTGTCCTTGGCACGCTCCTTGGCGTCCTCACCGTTGAGAAACTCGGTCAGCTTCTCCGCTGCTGCCTTGTCGAGGAACGGAACCATGTCGTCTG
Organism: Micromonospora sp. NPDC020750; assembly: GCF_044334565.1. Classification (NCBI taxonomy): domain Bacteria; kingdom Bacillati; phylum Actinomycetota; class Actinomycetes; order Micromonosporales; family Micromonosporaceae; genus Micromonospora; species Micromonospora sp. NPDC020750. The sequence continues at coordinate 473,891 of NZ_JBIRTH010000003.1, read as the reverse complement.
GGCCTTGGACGTGCACCGCCCACAGTTCCGGCGGCGCTGGCATGCCCGGGAACGGAGCCTCTTCGGTCAGCGTGGCGTTGGTCATGGGTGCCTCCTCAGTGGTTACGCAGAGCGTCGGCGGTCATGGCGGCGAGATCCGAGTCGGTGGCGTCGTAGAACGCGTCGTAGTCGGGGTGGTCACGCCGTAGTGGGTGCTCGGTCTCGGTGTGGGTGGCGTTCGGCTTGCGGCACCAGTCGCAGCGGGTGGTGGTCGTGTGGGGCATGGGTGCCTCCTCAGGCGTGTCGGGGATGAAGGTTGAGGCTGGGGTCCGCTTCGTCGGGTGCCTCCATGACGAACCCTTCCCACAAGGTGGGGTCAGGCCAGCCGCCGCACTCCTCCTCGGTAGGTTCACGGCCGTCGAAGTACCAGTCGTCGGCGGTTGGGGGGTCAGTCCACGTGTCCGTGCTCACCGGGTGTCTCCTGTCGCAGTCGGGGGCAGCTCGTCAGGGGCGGTCGGGTGCAGCAGATGGGAGAGGCGGGCTCGGGAGGGCACCGTCGTGGTGCGCGCCTCCGGATTGATGTGGATGACGGGCAGGCCGAGCCGGTGCGCTTTCTGTAGGGCCGAGTGGGTGCCGCCGTTGAGCTTCGACGGGCACCACACCGCCACCACCGCGCCCCTGGCGGAGACGACCGCGGCGAGCATCCCGTCGTTACGCCGGTGTAGCAGCTTCACCGCCGCACCCTTCCGGGCACGCTCTGCGAGGCCGGCGAGCGTCCCGTACACCACCTCACGGTCGGCGAGGCCACGTAGCCGCTCCCACTCGGTGACGGCATGCGGGTTGTTACGCCGCCACGGGTCAGGCTGCTCCGGGAACGGAATGTGCGCGATGTACGACACCTGGGCGCGGTGGAGGGAAGCCGCCCACAGCAGGTCAGCGCCCAACGCCATGCCGGTAATGCCAGCGGTCATGCCGTGCCCGTCGCGGAGCTTGACGGCGATCCGGTCAAGCTCGCCGCGCACCGACGCCGGGGCGCCGACCGGCAGGTGGTGGGGGCGGTGGCCGGTCACCATCACCTGCGGCCACACCGGGGCGCTCACCGCCGGCCCCCGTCGTGAGTCGGGTCGAACAGTGCGGCGCTGTCCGGCTGCGGGCGCGGCGGGCGCGGCTTGGTTCGCGTTCCCGGGTGGGCGTCGCCCTTCGAGCACCCGCGTGGGCAGCCTGGCATGTCGGCCTTGGTCGCGAACCACGCGCCACCCACATAGCAGGCAGACTGGGAGCCGTGGTCGTGGGTCAGATGCCCCCGACAGTCGGGCTCTCCCTGCGCGTACGTGCCGATCGCATCCTGTCCGGACTGGCATTCGGATGATCCGTCGGCGTGCACGATGAGGATTCCCCGGCACTTCGGGTAGGTGAGGATTCGTTCGCGGCGCGGGTCGAGTGCGATCCACCGCAGCTCGTACGCGGATGCCTGCCCGTGACAGGATTCGCGGGCGTGGAAGGCCACGGGGATGCCGCCAGGCAGGTCGAGGTTGTCGCCCGGGTAGACGACCGCTTTCTGCCGTCGGGTGATCGGCTCCCCGCATCCCCAGCAGCATCCGGGTTGACGGCTGGCGAGCTTTTCGACCCTGTTGAGGCCGGCTGAGACTTCCTGGTCCTGTAGTTCGGCCCGGCAGGGCATCGGCTCGCCGCAGCAGGAGCAGGACGGCCACCGGCCGGACTCGGGGTACAGGTGCCAGGTTGATCGTCCGGCGGGTATCTCGACGCATCCGTCCAGTCCGTCGTCGTCGGTGTTCCATGGTGGCCGTGCCCCGGCAACCCAGCGCAGGTCAACGCTGTAGGGCCGGCCTTTCCAGGTCGCGAGGTCGGGCGCGCCAGCGTCGAGCCACATTTCTCGATCCCGGTCGGAGAGGTCCGAGTTGGTGACTTTGAGGATTTGCCAGACGGCGTGGTCGCGGCCAATGAGCCGGCCAGCGGTCGGGGGCTGGTAGACGGTTTGGGTGTGGTGTGGGTACCACTTCTCGGTCACGCTGCCTCCATCCGGTGCAGGTCCAGGGCGTAGCGGGCGGCCTCACCACGGCGGGCCGCATCCCGTAGCTCCGCCTTCACCTCATCCAGCGAATCCTGGTAGTCGGCGAAACTGTCATCCACGGGCACGACCAAGGTTCGCCGCCAGTCGGTGACGTTCGGCCAGCAGAGCCGGACGTAGCCGCGCCCAACGCTGGCGGTCGCGAACCCGGCAGCAGTCAGGGCAGCCACCAGGCGGCGGCCGGCGTTCTCCCCGGCGCTCACGCGGCAGCCCTCCGAGCCAGGTGGTCGCGGTTGTGCTCGAACACCAGCGGCACGCCCACCCCGGCGACATGCCGGTACGCCGACGCCAAATGCCGGTCACACGGGTACCGGGTCATCCCATCCCCAGGCGCCCCCGTCGACACCTCCCACAAGGCCAAGGCTCCGGTCGCCCAACCGCAGTAGTCACACTCCATGGCAGTCCACCTCCTCAGACGATGGCCATGTCAACGAACCGGGACAGGTGCAGTTGGGCGGCAACGGTGATCGTGTCCGTCGGCCCATTGCGGTGCTTAGCGACGATGAAGTCCCCCTCCCCGGCCCGCTCCGACTCCTTGTCGTAGTAGTCGTCGCGGTGCAAAAGGATCACAATGTCTGCATCTTGCTCCAAAGATCCACTTTCGCGAAGGTCGCTGAGTTGGGGCCGCTTGTCCTGCCGCTGCTCCGGGCCCCGGTTCAACTGACACACCGCGATCACCGGCACCTCCAACTCCTTCGCCAGCAACTTCAACCCGCGGGACAGATCCGCGACCTCCTGCTGCCGGGACTCGGTGCGCTTCGGCGACGACATCAACTGGAGATAGTCGACGACGATCAACTTGAGGTCGTGGCGCTGCTTCAACCGCTGCGCCTTCGACCTGATCTGCATCATGTTCATGCTCGGGGTGTCATCCACGAACAGCGGCGCCTCAGCGATGTCACCCATACAGCGGGCCAGCTTCGTCCAGTCGTCATCGGACAACTGCCCGGACCGCAGCACGTGCAGGGGCACACGAGCCTCAGCGGACAGGATCCGCATCACCAGCTCGACTTTGCTCATCTCCAGGGAGAAAATCGCCGACGCCTTCTTGGCGCGGATAGCGGCGTGCCGCGCGAAGTCAACGCTGGCCGTTGACTTGCCGAGCCCTGGCCTCCCCGCGACGATAACCAACTGGCCCGGGTTCAACCCGTTCAACAACCGGTCCAAGTCGGTGAACCCGGTCGGCACCCCGGTCATCTCCCCGCCGCGGTTACCGATCGCCTCAATCTCGTCCAAGGTGGGCTTGAGCATGTCCGCCAGGGCCGCGTAGTCGTCGGCGGCTTCCCGGGCGGTCACCTCGTACACGGCTTGCTGGGCGAGCGTCGCAATGTCCGACATGCTCTTGCCCAGCGCGCCCCCACCCCGGTAGCCGAGTTCCACGATCCGCATGCCGGCCTCCACCAGCCGCCGCTGCGTCGCCGTGTCCACGACAGACCGGGCGTAGTAGGTGGCGTTCGCTGCGGTCGGCACCTGCGAGATCAGGGTGTGCAGGTACGGGGCGCCGCCGACCTTCGCCAAGTCGCCGGACTCCATCAGCGCCGTGTGGACCGAGACGACATCCACGGGGGCCCCTGCGGCGTACAGCCTCACGATGCTGTCGAAAATCGTGGCGTGCGCTGGCCGGTAGAAGTCCTCACCGTGCAGCAGTTCAATGACACCCGCACACGCGTCCTTCGACAGCAGCATCCCGCCCAGGACGGCCTGTTCCGCCTGAACGTCCTGCGGCACCTGCCGACCCGAGCTGGGGGCGCTGTCGCCGTCTGAGGCCCGCTGCCGGGGCAGCCGCTCCTCCACCGTGGCGGTCACGCGCACACCTCGCCCTTAACCACGTCGTCCAGGTCGGCGGGGGCGGAGGTCAACGCCCGCAGCTCATTCATCGCTGACGGCAACTCGGGTCGGGTCGCCGCGATGTGGCCCAGCAGCGGTTCCAACACCTGCCGCAGCGTCGCCGCACCAGCGTCCATTCGCACCTTCCGGTTGATGTCGTCCTCGAACCGGGACGGCAACTCCCGCGCCGGGGCCGGCTGGTTGCGGCGCCGCTCCGCCCGGATCGCGTTCACCCCCTGGCGGATGTGACCGGGCATGATCCGATCCGTCTGCACCGCGTAGTAGCGGCGCACCGCCTCCACCGCATCCCCGGCGTCCAGGTCACCGATCGCCGCATGCCACGCCTGAAGCACGGCCGCGTTGGGGGTGCCGAACCGGTACTCGAACACCGCCACAGCGGCCATCACCCGACGCATGTCGTCCAACGTCACCGGTGCTCACCTCCCGTCGTCACTTCGATGTCCATCCAGCCGCGCGCCTTCCGCACCTCGGCGGGCTCGGCGGCTGGCTTCACGTCTCGGGTGGCGATGCCGTTGCGGTCCGGGTAGCCGCTGCCGTAGCTGCTGCGCCGATCCTGGGTAGCGACGGCGCTTCCGGGCGGGCGTGAAGGGCCGCGCTCGTCGAACGCCCGCCGCATCCAGTTGCGGAAGACGGAATCCCATTTGGTCCTCACGCCCTTCTGGCCGGGCTGAGCTCGCCAGTAGTCGCGGAAGCGCAGGAACTCGCGGTCGATGTCGAAGCCGGGGATCTCGTCTTCCGCCCACTTGCGTAGCACTTGGGAGATGCCGAAGTCGTCTGGAATGCGCGTGCCTCGTTCGGTGGGCTTCCGCTGCTGTTTCGTTTTGGGGGTCGACGGCGACGCCGAAGGCGGCGAGTCGAAGAGAACATCCGAAGGATGTTCTGAAGGTCGGGTCGGGTCGGGTCGGGTCGGGGGGACCGTGACGGTGGGGGTGACTTCGCCGTGAGTGGCGGTGTCAGTCACGCGTGAGTCACGCCGTGACGGTGACTCGTTCTGCCCTTCTTCGTCCCGCCTATCCCGCGCACGATCACGCGCCCGCTTCTGCCGGAGGGCAGCCGCAGCCCGCTCGGCCAACACCTGATCACGGGTCGGCTGGTGGTCAGTCCACTCATGGAACTGCCACCCCTCCTCACCGTCACGCGTGACGCGATTCCACAGCGCGGCCCGCTCCAGCCGCTTGGCAAGCTGCTCGCCAATGCCCGGTGCGAGGTAGTCGAGCACATCGTCGGGCACCCAACCGTCGGTGAGTTCGTCGGACGACCAGGATCCGGCTGTGGTCCACAGGCCGAGCGCGGCAAAGCCCTCAACGTCGAGGCCGCAGCGGATTCGCTTGCGGTGCTTGTGGAGGCCGTCGTCGACCTTGAACCAAGTCATCAGTGCCTGATCTTTCGTGTCGAGAGGTTCGAGCCCGGGGATGGGCGGTGTGCGCGCCGGGGCGGACAGCAGTTGCGCCACCCCGGCACCCGATGTCGTGGTCACTGGGTCACGGACGAGGCCCCGCCCGCCACGGCGAACAGGTCGCCTAGTCCGTCGGCGGCGCGGAGCAGGCCAACAGCCACGGCGTCTTCGGACTCGCTGCCGGCGTCGGCGCGAAGCTGGTCGGCGTACCGCTCGACTGCGGCCAGCCTGTGCTGAAGCTGGTCGCGGTGTGCGGCAAGCCGGTCAACGTACTGCGCAGCAGTGACGGCTGGGTCGGGGAGCCCGATGCCAGCGCGCATAAGCGCCCCCCACACGGCGGCGATCTCGGTGGCGTCAGTGGTCAACGGGCCACCTCGGCACCGGCGTAGTAGCGGTTCACCCGACCGGCCTTGACGGTCGCGCGGGTCGCGGCGGCGATAACACCCCGAGTCGATCGGGTGCTCTTCCCGCTCACCTTCTCGGCGGGAATCAGCACCTCGGGCACCTCGCAGCAGCCGCAGCCCCGGCCCAACCACTGTGGGGTGTCGGCAAGGGCGTACCGGCCAGCGTCGGCCGGATTGCTGAGGTAGCCGCTGCCGTTGGGACCCCACCACGCCTTGTGGTGGTTGGACCAGATCAGGTGCTGCTGCCCGGTCTGCGCCACCGTCTCGGCGGTGTCAGCGTTGAGGGAGGTCGGGTTGATGGTCATGCGGGGTTCCTCCGGTTCAGGCGTTGACGCGGCGCTTGTGGGTGCAGTCCGGGCAGGTGGTTGCACCGTCGGTCCACACCGGGGGACGCTCTCCGGCCGGGATGCTGGTGCCGCAGTCGGTGCACGGCACGGCGGTGTAGTTCGGGTAGGTGTCACTTCCGCCGCTGCTGTAGCGGACGATCTGCGGGGTGGTTGGGCCGTGCGGGTCGACGGCCACGACCTCGCCCTTCTGGTTCTCGTACCGGAACCCGAGGGTGGCGAGCGCGTTCCGCAGATCGGGAACGGTGGTGTAGCCGTCGGCGAGCTTGCGACCGTTCTCGTTGCGGTTCCACGCGATGCTGGCCCCGGGAAGCCGGTCGGCGCCGGTCGGCTGGTAGATGGTGGCCGTGAGCCACCAGCTCGCGCCGTCGCGGCACAGGTCGGCGGACAACTCTGTGCGTCCGGCGCGCCGGGCGACACCAACGCGGGGTGCGTTGAGAATTTCGCACCACAGCAGGAACTCGGTGGGCGTCAGCTCCAGGCGGATGCCCGGCAGGTTGCCGATCTTCGAGTCGGTGTAGAAGTCGTACCAGCCGCGTGCGGTAGGAGACACGGTGGCGTTGGTGGCGTGCAGGCCGGTCTCGTGAAGGTAGGAGCCGAGGGTGTCCAGGCCGTCACTGATGAGCTGGCTGGCGTGGGCGGGGCGTCGGTCGAGGGTGTGGTCGGTCATGGTGCCTCCCGTTGGATGTGGGTGGGTCGGCGAAGTGCCCAAGCCGTGGGCGGTGGACCTACTGTAGATCCTACACTTGGACCTACAAAGTAGTACCATGATGGCATGGATCGAGGAAGACACAAGACCGCGCCGTACGACCGTTTGTTGGCACAGATGGGCCGACAGACCTACCCTGACCTCGTGGCGGAAGAGACCAGTGACGTGCGTCGGGTCCGGGTGGACAAGGATCTGTGGAACACGTACGCCGACGTGGTGGGCGACGGCGGCAGGTCGGCCGACATTAAGGCGTACATCGAGTGGCGGGTCGACAACCCCGAAACGCCCCTGCCCGGGAAGCGCCGGGGACCAGTCAAGAAGGTCCGCCGCCGCTCGGTCGACAAGCCGGCCGAGGCGTAGGAGATGGCCGTGAAGTATCCGCGCCCTCTCGGCATGACCGAAGGCACGGCCGTCTACCGCTTCTACAGCGAGCCCGGAGTTCTGGTGTACGTCGGCATCACCAGCGTTCCCGAGATTCGCTTCAGGCAGCACGCCCTGTACTCGACCTGGTGGAACCTGGCAGATCAGTCGCTCACCGAGGTTGTGTGGCGCGAGACGCGCGGCCTCGCGGAAGCGGAAGAAGTGTGCGCGATTATCGTTGAGCGCCCGCTGTGCAACATTAAAGACAAGCCCGGCCGGGTCTTTCCGAAGCCGCCCCCGCCGCCGGCCGAGGTCATGGGTGTCCGAGCAATGCCGCTGACCGACGTGCGTCGGCGTCTCCGTGAGGTCGTTGACGATGCTGCCGCTGGTCGGCCAACTGTGGTGCTCAAGCACGGCGAGCCCCGAGCGGTGTTCGTCTCCGAGGAGTTCCTGGACCTTCTGGTCAGCGAGCTTGGTTCCGGCATCCTCAAGAATGCTGAGCTGATCGCGACCTGAGCCCTCCCACGTCATCAGCCCGACGCCCCCGCAGCGTCGGGCTTTCGTGCTGCCCCCGATCACCCGCCCACCCCCTCGCGGTGGAGGGCCGCAAGCACCCTGGCGGCCAAACACCGGGCATGCCCCGGCTCGTCGCCGTCGTGGGCGCACGCCGCGTCGGCGCACGGGGTGTGGATGGTGCCGTCCACCCCACGGGCGAGTGGCCACACGAGGGCGCGGATCCGCTCATGGGTGCGCCAGGCGCGGGTGAGTTCGGCGGCGAACAGGGCGGCGTCTTCGAGCTCGGGTTGGCCGGCGTCGTGGCGGCGCCAAGCTGAGGGGAGGCTCGCGTCGCCAAGGCCGGTCATCACGCCGCCACCTGCTCGGCGCGGCGCCGAGCACGGCGGGCGCGGCGCTCCCGGTCGTATGCGGTCTCCACGGGGGCGCACAACTCGCACAACGGTTCCTTGTGGTCCCGGTGCCGAAGTGCCGCAGCCAGGGTGCCGCACGGTTGCACTGGTCGGGCATCGTTGCGGCGGTCCGGGTGTCGCATCGCCACCCGGTGCGGTGTTTCGTGCTCCAACCACAGTTGCAGGCAGGTGCGGCGGGCAACATGCAAACGCCGGTTGAACGCAGCCCGGTTCAGGCCGAGGGAACAGGTGGCGGCGTCCCGGTCGGTGTGGTCAGCCCACGGGTTTCCGCAGTGGGAGCACTCTGCGTCGGACCGGGCGCGGATGTCTACGTTGCCTTGGTGGACGGCGAGGGCGATGATCGCCTCCCGGTACGGCTCACTGAGGGCAGCCATGACTGCGGGCAGCGCGAACCGTTCCACGATGGGTTCTTCGGGGCTGGCGGTGACCCGGGCGCCAAGCCAGTAGGCGCAGAACCGGGGGGCGCTGGCGAGTCCGGCGTCCCATTCCCGGTCGCGGTACCCGTAGGTGGTGCGGTGGTCTTTGACGAGGGCCCAGATGGCGCCTTTGCCGACGGCGAGCAGGTGGTGCTCGGTAGGCCAGTGTTCGGCACTGTAGAGGGCTTCGGCGATGGCGGACCAGGCGGTGTCGTACAGGTCGCGTTGGTCGGCGGCCATGGTGCGGTTGGATCCGGCGGATTGGCGGGCGAGCCGGTGTAGGTCGGCAAGGGTGTAGCCGTGGGCGAGGGTGGTGTTGGTGTCGTTGAGGGTCATCAGGCCACCTCCGGCAGGTGCAGGGTGGTGACGGGCCGACGTGGGGCGGGCACCGTCGGCAGAGGTGCGACGGGGCAGGGCACGGAAGGCGTGTATGGGGGGAGCCCTGCAACCCGCCGGTAGTCGGCGTCCAACGCTTCGAGTTGGGCGTTGATCTCGGCCACGGTCGGGCCAGGCTGCCGTGGCGTCCGGCAGCGCCGGCAGTCGGGTTGCAGGCACCAGTGGAGTCCGGCCACGTCCACGCCGGGCGGGTGCAAAACCACGAGGGCGGCCAAGCCGCGGGCCAACTGCTGGAACGTGTTGGCCATCCGCAGGTCGGTGGTGGTGCGGCCGGGGCGCACGAACTGCAACAGGTCACCGCGCTCACCGACGGCACGCGCCCCGTCGGCAGCCCACCATCGGGCGGTCCGGGTGCGGCTGGGTTCGGGGCGGGCCAGCAGGTCGGCGAGGAAGATGGGCACCGCGAAACGCAGAGACTCGGTGAGGGTGATGTCGTCGGCGAGCCCCATCACGCCACCTCCGGCAGGGTGACGTCAACCAGGGGGCGACCCCGGAACGTGGGGGCGGACGGCTGGTCGGGTTCGGGGTCGCGGTCCAGCAGGGACGGCGCGTCGGCGGCCTGCCGGTCGGCGGCCTCACATGCGGCGTGGTCAACGCACCAGTGCTCACCGAACGCGGTGACCCCGCCCGGGTTGAACGCGGCGGCGGCCAGGCCCCGGGCGAGCGCGTTGAACACCTGCGCAGCCTCACCCCGCTTGCCGCCGTACTGCATGGCGTCAGCCCGAGAGGCGACAGGGTCAACGGCGTCGGCCGCCCAGCGCGAGCACAGCCGGTCGCGGGTGGCCGGGTGGTGTTGGCGGAGTTCGAGGATGCGCAGTTGCACGGCGGCCTGTAGGGCGATGACGAGCGTGGGGTTGTCGTCGAGGGCGCTCATGGCGTTCACCTCCGTCGAGGGGTGGGGGTGGGGTGCGGTCCGCCGTGCTGGCCGGACCGCACCCCGGTACCGCAGGTCAGATACGCCGCAAGATCAGAAGGGAGGTTCGGTGTCGTCGAAGCCGCCACCGGTCCGGGTGCCCGCTGGGGCCGGGGAGCCGCTCGCCCACGGGTCGTCCTGGGCCCCGCCGGACCCGCCGCCCTGACCCTGCCCGCCGCCAGAGCGGGACATTTTCTGCACCTTCGCCGTGGCGTAGCGCAGCGACGGGCCGATCTCGTCGACCTCAAGCTCGATGACGGTGCGCTTCTCACCCTCGCGGGTTTCGTAGGACCGCTGACGCAGGCGGCCCGACACGATCACCCGGGCGCCACGCTGCAACGACTCGGCGACGTGTTCGGCCGGCTGCCCCCACACGTTGCAGGCGAGGAACAGCGGCTCGCCGTCCTTCCATTCGCCGGACGCCTTGTCCATGAAGCGGGGCGTGGATGCCATGCGGAACTTGGCGACGGCCTTACCGCTCGGGGTGAACCGCAGCTCGGGATCATCGGTCAGATTGCCGATTACGGTGATGGTGGTGTCTCCGGCCATGTCAGGCCACCTTTCGGTTGGGAATACTCGGGTCGGTTGACGCTCGCGCGGCGGCGATGATCCGTCCGGCTCGGTCGGTGCTGATGTCGAAGTGGCGGCCGAAGCTCTTGGGCCCGGCCTTGAAGCTCTGCTGCTCGCGCTGCTCGGCCCACTGTCGCCACAGCAATGTCTGCTCATTCACGGTCAGCACATCGATACCGGCCCGGCCGGTAAGGACCCGTTGGATGAGCGGTCGCGGGTCCCGACGGTGGCATGCTTCGCGTACCTGGGGCACATCGTCGGGGTCGTCAATGTCGTTCCATGCGGCCAGCGGGTGCCAGCCCTCACGGTGGGCGATGCTGCGGGCCCGCCGGGACGGGCCTCTGGTGCCGTCGAGTTGCGAGGTCAGCGCTGCGATCTCGTTGTGGGTGCGGCGCAGGATCAGCGGGTGCAGGGGGCGACGCCAGCGCCGTAGCTGCTCCCGGTGCACGTCGAAGCGGGGTGTGAGGTCGACAGCTCCGAACCCTTGAACCGCGAGCCCTTGGAGGCGCCGGGCGGCGCCGATCGATGGGACCCGGCCCGCTTGGTGCGTGCCGAGGATGGCGGCCTTACGTCGTTGGCGTACCCGCTCCCGGTTGCGGGTCTTGCAGCCGTCGCAGCCCGCCAAGTAGGCCGGGTGTTCGTCGCATGTTGCGACGTGGCGTCGTGCAAGGCAGCGCTGTTCGCCCTGTAGGACGGTGAGCGCGGTCACCGCGACACCCGGATCGGCATAATCAGGTACCGGTAGCCGGGAATGACCTCGCCGTTCGCGTTTGCTGGGGTAATCACCGCGGGCTTGAACGCGTCCACGAACGCGAAGTGCGCGTTGACGGCACCCAGGTTGTTGAGTCCGTCGATCAGGTACTGCGGGTTGAAGCCGATGGTCAGCGTTTCGCCGGTGAAGGTGGCGTCCATGGCCTCGCTGGCCCGGGCCTCCTCGGTGCCGCCAGCCTCCACGGTGAGGGTGTCCTCGCCGGGGGTGAAGGTGAGCAGCACGGGGGTGGTGCGTTCGGCGACCAGGGCGACCCGCTTCACCACCTCAATCAGGGCGGCGACGGGGACAACCGCGGACAGGGGCGCGTCCGCCGGGAACAGGGACCGGACGGGCGGGTAGTTGGCGCCGTCGAGGAGGCGGGAGGTGGTGTGGCGGGTGTCCCGGGCGAACCCGATCATGCCCTCGCCGGCCGCCCCCTGAGAGAGGGCGAGGGTGATGTTGCCGCCGAGTGGGCCGAGGGCCTTCACGGTGTCGTGGAGGGTCCGGGCCGGCACCAACGCGTTGAGGTTCACGTCGGGGTCGTCCGGGTTCCACTCCATTTCGCGTACGGCGAGGCGGTACCGGTCGGTGGCGAGCATGGCCAGGTTGCCGCCGGAAAGCTCGATGCGGACGCCGGTCATCATCGGGAGGGTTTCGTCCCGGCCGGCGGCCACGGCTACCTGGGCGACGGCTGCGGCGAACGCGGCGGCGTCCACCGTCCCGGCGGGGGCGGGCATGTCCGGGAGGGCCGGGTAGTCCTCCACCGGCATCGTCGGAAGGGTGAACCGGGCGGACCCACACACCAACTCCAGGTGGGCGCCGACGCCGGTCAGGTCGATCGGCTTGTGCGGTAGGGACTGGACGATGGCGGCGAGCAAGCGCCCGGACACCAGCACGACGCCCGGCTCGGCGACGGTGCCGCGGACGTGTGCCTGGTTCGACACCTCATAGTCGAAGCCGGAGACGGTGACACCACCCTCGGTGGTGCGCAGCATCAGCCCGGCGAGGATGGGCACACCCGGCCGGGCGGGAAGGGCCTTCGCGGTGCCGGTGACGGCCTCGGCGAAAGCGTCACGCTCTACGGTCAGCTTCATGCGGCAGCCTCCTTGTTGCGGCTGGTGGGGAAGAGTTGGCGGCGCGCCCGGTCCAGGGCTTCGGCGAGGTCGGGCATCAGGCCGCCGCCCCGGCGTCGGAGAACTGGGCTGCCGGCACCGGTGCGGGCTTACGCGGCCGGTCCTGCCACGCCCTACCGGCGTCGGTGACTTCGATGCGCCCGTCCAGGTGGAGGGTCAGCCAGCCCCGGTCGGCCATCTCGTACAGGGTTAGGTCGATTTCGCGGAGCCGGCCGTTGGAGTCGACGTACTCGTAGGTGGCGGGGTCGCGGCTGATGCGTCCGGCGTTGATGGCGTCGAGGATGCGGTCGTGGGTGGCGTATTTGGGCATGGTGTGGTCCTCGGGGTGGGGGCCCGCCCCGGTGGTGGGGCGGGCCGTCGTACGGGTGGTCATGCGGCGAGCCGCATGGTGTGGGTGGCGGTGCTGTGCTTGTAGGTGCGGCGCTCGTCCTCGTCCATGCCCCCAGCCACCCCGAACTTCTGGTTGTCGAGCGCCCACGACAGGCACTCGTCCTTCACCGGGCAGCGGCGGCAGATGGCCTTGGCCTGCTCGGCCTGGACGAGTGCAGGGCCGGTGGTGCCGACCGGGAACCATCGCTCGGGGTCGCGGTCCCGGCAGGCGCCACGGCCGCGCCAGTCGTCCTCGGCGGCGGCCGGTCGGCGGATGCTGGTGATGACGCGCGGCTGGCCGGTCGGGTCGGCGGCCGGGGCGTCAGGAACGTCGGCGGTCGGGGTGGTGAGGCCGAGGACGGCGTACATGTCGTCACGCCACCGCTTGGCCGCTCTACTAGCCGGGGTTTGCGGGATCACCGTGTCGTCGTCGATGCGGTCCGGCACCGGGATGTCGAACATCTCGCAGGCGATCGTGGACAGCAGGGCGCGCATGCGCTTCTCGATGAGCGTCCGGTCCGGGTTGTCGGCGAGGCGGGTGGGGGAGCTTCCACCGTCGATGGCGAGGGCGCTCACGCGGTCACCGCCATTCCGTTTCCGCGCAGATTGAGTGCACGGATGTCGGCTGCCTGGCACCCAATCGCAGCAAGGGGGTCGAAGTTGGGGCCGAACCACGGGTACGGGTCGTCCTGGCTCCGCATGTCTCGCGCCTCGTCGGCCATCTCCTCAAGCTCGATCGCCAAGTCGGCCTGCTCGGATTTGACCCGCAAGAATGGCCGAATTGCCAGAAGCATCGGAAGGGCACTCCGTCCATACCGTTGCCACTGAAACTGCGGTCGGTGGTGCTGTCGGGATCCCCGAGGGAAGTAGATGCGAACGTTGCCGCCGAAGAGACTCGCGGCAAGGTCGTGTGGCTCACGGCGCGTACCAGCAATCCCGACAGAGGCCCCAAAGAACTTGCGCCCCTTGTACTTGGTGACTGCCGCCGTGATGTATCCGTCGCTGTCCACGACGCCTGCGAGGTAGGCGAGGGCGGTGGGGTCAGACATGGGTCAGCTCCTGCGGAGTCTCGCGGATCTGGAACTCAGCGGGGAGGTGGTTCCACTCGTCTCCCTTGCCGGGGATGCCGAGTTCTCTTGCCAGCACCGACCCGGTCTGCTTGAAGAAGAACGGCACCTCGGACGCAATGCACTGGTCGCGGAGGGACCGAGCCCAGTCGGGGTGCATGGGCCGCGCCTTGGGGCCCGACTCTCCACCGACCACCACCCACGAGATGCCGCCGTCCACGAGGGCGTCCTTGTCGGTGCGGTCCAGGTCGACCGGCCCGAGCAGGGGTTCGCAGGACAGCCACCGCACGGCGGCGGGAGTGTCGATCAGTGCGGGGATGCGCAGGTTCGCGGCCTTCTGGTCTTCCACCGACACGCCGAGGTGCACGTTCGGCAGCGGCCACACGCTGAGGACGTTGTCCTGCGCCAGGTCGGGGTTGCCGGCGGCGTACAGGGGGGCGGTGTCGGCGACAAGCCGCTGGAAGGCGGGCGAGGACAGCAGCGAGCGCATGCGCCCGTGCCGCTTCGTCAGGAGTTGGAAGGTGTGCTGGCTGGCGACGGACATGACCGCGAAGACCTTGGCGATGAAGTAGTCCGGCACCGCCTTGTGGAACAGATCGCTCTGCGAGTTCACGAAGATTCGCTGCGGCTTCTTCCACCCGAGGGGCTGGGTGAGTCGGTCGTCCAGCAGGTTGATGCGGCCGGTCCAGTCGAGGCGGCCGTCGCGGCGCTCGGTGAGGCCAGCGAACGCGGCAGCGACCTTCGGGTGTGGGTTGCCGGCGCGGATGGTGGCGGTGGTGATGGCGTAGCAGCCGTCACAACCGGATGAAACGCGCTCGCATCCGAGAAGCGGGTTCCACGTCTTGTCGGCCCACTCGATGCTGGTGTCAGCCATGGTCAGGCTCCTTCGGTCAGGGTGGTGTGGTTGAGGTGCACGTTTTCGTGCACTGCGCGAGCGAGGGCCGCCGACAGTTCGAGGGCGTCGACCGGCACCATCGGGCGGCCGTTGAGGTGGATGCAGCCGGCGGCGATCGTGACGGTGTCGCCGCGCCGGGTGGTGAACGGCAGCCGGGTGCGGGTCAGAGTCCGCGAGGCCAGTTCAGACACCGGACACCGACAGGTCCGTGATCGTCACGGTCAGACCCCCGAACTGCGAGTCCAAGCGTCGGGTGTCCGCACCGGCAATGACGTCCCGCCACAGAGGGCCGATGGCCAGCGCGCAGGACTCCAGGTGCTCAGGGGTGTCGTCCGGGATGAGAGACCAGCCGGGAGCCGAGGCGCCCTTCGGCCGCTTCTTGGTGGGTGCCTGCACGAACGGCGGTCCGAAGGCGTCGATGACGGGCTTCGCCGTCTCCGAGTAGTTGAGGGCGTCGCGGCGTAGCGCGTTCTGGAAGTGGAAGGTGACGGATGCACGGATGCGGGTGAGGTTCTTGGGCAGCCGGTGTAGGGCGGCGGCGTCGTAGCCGGCGCGACGCCATACTGCCCGGTTGGCGGAGGTGGCCCGCGGTCCCTGCTTGTGGGAGTCGTTGGTGCTCCACAGGGCGACGGGGGCGGGGATGAGGAGCGTCCAGGTGCGGACGGCGGTCGCGGTCGCGGTCATCGCGCAGCTTTCCGCGCCTGCTCGATGGCGTCTGCCCAGGTGCCGGAGCCCTCGTAGTAATCCACCGACTCGGCGTGCTTCTCGATGACCTTGACGGCGGCTTCCACCCCGGCGTTGAACGCGTCGGTGACGGCCGGGTCGTCGGCCCGGTACAGGCGCATCACCTGCCGGTCCTCCTCGGCCGCCAGTTCCAGCACCTGCGCCCAGGTGTGCACCGACGCGCCGTCCATCGCGAACCAGTGGTCAGCTTCGCCGCGCTCGGCGTCTTCGGTGTCGTCGCGCTCCAGGACGATGGGCAGGTCACGGCCGTTGGGGTCGAACAGGCCGACCATGGCGCGGTCCGGCGGCTCGGGCATCGTGGCGGTCACGCCGTCACCCCCTGCGTGGTCAGGTCGGACAGCAGCACCGGCAGACCCTCGGCCGCACACGCCGGGCAGCCGGCCACGCACACCTCCACGAAGTGGGTGCGCCGGTAGCAGAGGTGGCACAGCTTCTTGTCGTGGGAGGTGCAGCAGGTGCCGACGGCGGCGGTCGTGGTGCAGCGGATGCAGGCAGCGGCCCGCTTGGCGTCCTGAGAGGCCCGGTCAGCCGTGATGACGGCGGTAGCCTCGTCATCCGTCATCCCGGCGGCCCGAAGCGTCGGGCACGGCCACATCACGGTCAGGTCCGGGTCCTCGTCGTAGGCGGCCTCCGGGGTGCAGGTGAGGCACAGGAACCCACCGAAGATCAGTTCGTCGTACTCGTGCTGCTTGATCAGGTCCGGGGAGATCACGCCGGCACCCCGGCCGTCTGCTCGGCGGACTCCATCGCCTCACGTGCGGCGTAGAACTCCGACAGCTTCCGCGTCTCCCACGCGCACCGCTCCGTGTCGAAACCGCTGTCCGAGGTACCCGGCTCCGCCGCGTAGGACGCCCACAGGGTGCCGTCGTGCTCGAACAGCTTCGGGGCGACGATCCGGTAGCCGAAGTCGTTACCGCGCGGAATCCACGCGGCCCGGGGCAGCCCGTGCTGCTCTATGACGTGCCGAACGTCTGCCGGCTGGTGGTCGGCCAGCCACTGCCGGGCGGCCTCACCGGGCTTTCCCCGGCGGGGCTCCAAGTTGCCGCGTACGACCCGCCATCCCTCGGGGATGTGGTCGCCCTGCTGCTCGATCGCGGTCAGGCTCGCGGTGATGCCGGAGAAGCCGGAGGTGCGAACGAACACCCGCGGTCCGGCGCCCAACTTCTTGACGTCGGCGGCGATGCGTTTGCCAGCCTCGGCGGCGTCGGCCTTGGCCTTCCGGTATGCGGCGACGATGGTCGGGTTGCTGGTGGAGTACACGTGCTCGGTCATGCGGGTACCTCCGTCAGGGTGGTGTCGTGGTTGGGGGAGCGCAGGGCGGCGGCACGCTCGACCGCCGCCCGCGCGATGCGTCTCACGTCGGCGCCCCGACGCTGGCCTGCTCGATCGCGGCCAGGAACCGGCGCATGTCCTCTGCGGTGGCGTCCGCCGACGACCGGCCGACGACCTTGCAGAAGTTCGCCTCCAACTCCTCGCCGGTGTTCCACGGCGACGCGGCGAGGATCTGCGACCACAAGACGTCCACGTCATCGGCGGACACGATGTCGCTGGGCTGCACAACCACCACCTCGGCCGGAGGCTTTGCACCGTTGAGGGCATCCCGCCTCGCCTCCAAGGTGGCCAGCAGGTCAGCGGGGATCTGACCGCCGTTGCTCGCCTTGACCTGGTTGGCGACCTCGTACAGGGCGTCCACGTTCTTCGCCGCGTCGATCAGCGACCCGAAGTCCACCGTCGCGGCGATAGCGACCCGCAGGTCACCGGCCACAGCGGCGTTGTTGCGGGCCGCCACCAGTTCCTGCACTCGACCGGACATGAGCTGCTTCGGGGTGAGTTCGTCTACGTGCAGGGTGGGGACGGCGAAGTTGAACGTCTTCGGCTGCCCGTCGACCTGCCGGGTCACGGTCCGCTGGTCTAGGACCAGGCGGCCGGGGATCGCGCCCTGCGCCATCGCCAGCAGGGCCGCCACACCGGGCAGTTCGACGGCGGCGTAGTAGGAGCCGGTGTCAATTCGCCACGCGCCGAGGCCGGGGATGTCTTCGAGCATCACCCGCAGGCGGGTGTGCATCTTGCAGTCCCGGGCCGCCGGGTCGCACAGGCAGTTGCTTTTGCTGATCTTCTCCTGCTGCCCGTCGCAGCGGCGCAGGCAACCGCCGGCCGACCACATCTCGTACCACTGGCTATCGGACGGGTCCTGCGGCGGAATGAGCACCGGAACCTCAGCGGTGTCGGTGACCACCTGCCACTGCTGGGAACCCTTCGGCGGCTGCCACGGCTCCACCTTCCCGCCGTACAACTCGGCGATCTTCTCGATCAGCACCCGGCGGGGAGAGGTAAACCGAAGCCGGTCCAGCTTCGCCGGCCGCTCACGACCGTTCGCGTTACGGACCTTCACGCCGAGACGGACACGGCCCACCTCGGTCATTGACTGCTGCAAGTTGAGAATCGGCATGTCACAGCCCCCTTCGTGCTTCGTAGCGATTGACGTAGTCAGTGATGACCTCGCGGCGGTTGTCGAACCAGCCAAGGAGGCGGTTGCAATTCATGCAAAGAAGGCCACGGATGCACTGCCCACACGACTTCTTGCCGGGGCAGCAACTATGGTCGTGATCGATGGCCAGTCGCGTGCCACCCGATGGGTTATTGCAAATCGCGCAGGCACCACCTTGGGCTTCCATCAGCGCGTCGTACTGCTCGTGCGTGATGCCGTAGATCTGCTTCAACCACGAACGTCGGACGAGGTACTTGTGGCGCTCAGGGTTGCGGGCCTTCCACTGCTCGTTCTTGGCTCGGATCTGCTCGGGGTTACGGCGGTACGTAGCCTTCTTGCCTGCCAGTACCAGCGCGTGGTGCTTGGCGCGGTACTCCTTGTCCTTCTCGCTCGCGCATGACTTGCATCGAGAGGAGAGCCCATCCTTGGAACGCGACCAACGACTGAATGCCGTGACAGGCTTTGTGGTCTTACACACCGTGCAG
Organism: Micromonospora sp. NPDC020750; assembly: GCF_044334565.1. Classification (NCBI taxonomy): domain Bacteria; kingdom Bacillati; phylum Actinomycetota; class Actinomycetes; order Micromonosporales; family Micromonosporaceae; genus Micromonospora; species Micromonospora sp. NPDC020750. The sequence goes on along the minus strand of NZ_JBIRTH010000003.1, from coordinate 455,609 downwards.
CTCTTCGTAGCCTCGCCTGCAAGCTCCATTCGGTCACGCCTCCTTCATTGTCACGGGGCGGGAAAGAACAGAGTTGAGGGGAGCGCCCAAGCCCTCCACCACACGGCACATGTGCACGAAGTAGGCGAAGTTCTTATCGGTCAGATACGCCTCACGCATCTGCACCTTCTCGGGGCGGATGTGCACGATCAGACCGGCCTTCACCTCAGGCATCGGCAGCTCGGTGCCGTCGGCGAGGAGCACCGCATCACCGTGGCAGTACGCGCCGACCTGCCAGCCCTGAGTCAGGTCGACCTGCTTGCTGGTCTTGTAGTCGTCGAGGATCGGCAGGTCGACCAGGTGGGCGAGCTGCTTCGGTAGCCGGGACGCCTCGCTGAATTCGTGGATCGCGTCCAACGTGCCGGCGAACCCCCACTTGCGGGAGATGACGGTGAGTTCAGTGGCGAGGAACTTCGGCTTGTACCGCTGGTTCCAGCGCTGCCACTGCTCGACGTACGGCTTCGCGTCGTCGTCGACTTCGGCGCCTTCACCGAACAGGACGGTCTGTTCGGCGGCGTCGTGGAGTTTGGTGCCGCGCTCTCCGGCGGCGTCGCGGACCTGGTTGTGTCGGTCGGCCAGCCAGTAGGCAACACAGGCGGGGCAGTTGCCGCACGCGCCGCTGGTTTTGGTGGAGTTGCAGGCCGGGTTGCGGGATGCCCGGTTGAGCCATGGCAGGTTGTCGAATGCGGCTTGGGCGGCGAGGCGGGCGGACCAGTCGATGAGCCCGAATTTGGCGATGTGGCTGAGGACGGTGGTGACGGAGATGAACCGCTCACCGGTTTTGGGGTGCACGTACCAGCGCTGCCCGGTGCTGGGGTCGGTGATGGCGGTGGGCGGTCCGGTTTTGACGGGACGCTCGGCGGTGATGGTCATGAGTCGAGCAGCCTTTCGAGGGCGGCGTCGTAGTCGAGTTCGGCGGTGATGCATTCCGCCCGGTCGCAGCCGGCAAGCAGCCCGTCCACCGGGTTGAGGCAGGTCGGGCAGACGGTGGACTGCACGGCCGGGGCGGGGGCGGTCACGGGCGCTCACCCAGGTAGGCGCGGGCCACGGCGACCGCCTGCGGCAGCGTTGACGAGGTGACCCGCAGGCTCCACCCGTCGGGCATCTCGCCCCCGGCTTGCTTGGCGGAGTAGTGCAGGTTCGCCTCGGCGTCGAGCCAGTCGGCGAGGGCCAAGTCCAGGTCCGGGCGTGCCCACGGGTTGGGGTTGGCGGCGGTGGCCCGGTCCCGCATGAGTCGGGCGGCCTCGCGGATGACGTCCAGGTCGGCGCTCATGCCGCCGCCTCCGCACCCTGGCGAGGCTGGAAGACGCCAAGGGCGGCACCGATCGTGTGCAGAGCACCCAAGCTGTTTCGGTCCAGCCAGTCACGGCCAACCGAAACGTCGCCGAACTCCAGCCCCTCAGTCCCGAACGGCTCGTAGCTGATCAGGCAGTCGACCCGACCGTGCTCAGTGATGCCGAGACGGATCCTTTCGGTGCCACGCCGCCAGGTGTGCAGACATACGGGCTCCCCCATCGGTGCGCCGTCCGGGTCTCGGGGGCCGTCGCTGAGCCACCGGGATGAGTGCTTCCAGCCTGCGATCCGAAGGAACTTCAACATCATGCGGACGTCGGTGTAGGTGTCGATGCTGGTCATGCGGCCACCGCCGGGCCGTTAGGGCAGGTGCCGCAGTCCGGGCCGGTCGCACCCTCCGGGCCGCGCGGCGGCGCCAGCGAAGCTGCCCACCGGTCACCTTCCGCCCGACGCATGATCAGCCGGTGGGACAGGTACACCCGCCAGCCGAAACCGGTCAGCGTGTACTCCCGCTCGTACCCGTGGCTGATCAACCCGCCCTCGGCGATGATTCCCTTCGCCGCCAGCGCGAGGATGGTCTGCCGGTGCTGGTGGTCGCCGTGGAAATGCACGGTCGAAGCAGCGCCCTTACCGGCGTTGCAGGCGAACCGTTCAATCTCCTCGGCCTGGTTTTCCGACAGCCGCACCGTGCGCGGGTTGGTCGGCTTGGCCTTGGCGGCGGGGATCGGCTTGGCGGCGGCCTCGGCGTCGGCGGCAATCCGGTCGATCACCTCGGCGGGGGTGGTGTGCCCGTCCCACGAGCGGCTGCGGTACTGGCGTACGTGCTCGCCGAACGTCTGCCGCTGCTCATCAGTCCAGTCGGTGATGCGGCTGGTGCGCGCCTTGTGGGTGGAGGTTGGGCCGCCGTAGCCGCCGCCGGTGGACTGGCAGTATTCGCCGAATCCGGCCTTACACTTCGGGCACTTCACAGACTGGTCGGCCATCCAGTAGGCGCGCATCGCCTGGTAGTCGGCGCGGGACTTGGCGACGGCGTCCTGCGCGGCGGCGAGGTCGAACACGACGGCGGTCACCGGGCCACCGCCCCGAAGAGCTGCGCGGCCTCGGTCAGGCCGATGTACTCGGTGCAGCCCTCGTCGTCCCAGTCGTCGCCGCAGATGCACCAGCCGGGGGCGCGGTCGTTGTGGCGGTGGTTGGCGTCGCGGTATTCGGTGAGGGCGGCGCGTCCCTGGTGGCGCTCGGCGGCGCGGAGCCGGTCCACCTCGGCGCGGGCGTTGGCCAGCTCGGTGGTCGCGGTGATGGCCTCGTCGCGGTACTCGTCGCGCTCCCGCTCCGCGTCGTTGATGGCGCGGGTGAAGATGCCGTGGTCGGCGCGCTGCTCGGCGCGGAGCCGGTCCACCTCGGCGAGCAGGGCGGGCACGGCGGTCCGGGCGGCGGCGATGAACTCGGCGTCGACGACCAGCACCGAACCGGACACGGGGTCGCCGATCAGCGTCGACCACACGAGCCCGTCGGGGTGAGCGGTCCACGGGGCGGGGGTGGCGGCCTGCTCGCGGCGGCGAATGGCGTCTAGGTCGAGAGCGTCCCGGGGGGACTCGACGGCGGTCACTTGGCACCCCACACGCGCATGAAGTCGAGCACCTGCCGGCCGGCGTCGGTCAGCTTCCGCTGCTTCCAGTCGCACTCGACGCAACCCTCACCGGGCGACTCCGGCTGCCGGCCGATCAGTTCCCGGTAGGTGGGGCTCTTCTTCCACTTCTCGTGGATGTCCCACTCGCCGTCGTGGTCGGCGGAGAACTTCTCGTAGGCGGCCAACTCCTCGGCGGACCACGCGATGTACTCGTCAGCCCGCAGCTTCTGGGCAGCCTCGGTGGTGCAGTCGCACGGCATGTCGAGCGCCGGGAGCGGAAAGGCAGGAACAGTGCCGGTCTGCACGTCCGGGGCGAATCGCTCGATGGTGACGTTGGTGGTGTCGTCGGCGAGGGGGATGAGGTACCGCCCATCCCCGTAGGTGACCTTGACGGTCCTGCCGTCGTCGTCGGCCACACGGGCGTTCTGAATGCGGACGTTGACGATCTCGCCGGGCTTGAACTGGGACATGCGTCATCGACTCCAGAGGTAGGAGGTTGATCGGGCGGGGAACTTTGACCCTCGCGCCCTTACAGACCTATCATACCTTACAGACCTACTGGAAAGGCAAGGGTTGTAAGGTGCCGACATGAAGAACCACACCCGGCTGGGCGTACAAAAGGCCCGCGAAGGCTTCCGCACCGTCGTCGACAACGCCCTCATCAAGGGCGAGATCACCGTCGTCGACCGACACGGCAAGCCCGTCGTGGCCGTAGTCCCATACGAGTGGTTCGAGCGCGCAGAGGAAGCCCTGGCCAGGTTCGAGCGCGACGAAAGCTGACAGGTCATCGGGAACCCGCCAACTCGGCCGCCCACCGGGCCAGCACACCCGCCCGCTCGGCGAGCTTCCCTACACAGCCGGGGCACCACGACAACCCGGCCGGCGGAACAGCCGGTATCGGGTCCAGGATCACCGGCTCCGACCGGCGCACCCCCCACCCGTGCACGCCACACTCGGCGGACCGGCCCGGGAACTTGCCGTCCTCACGCATGACGTGCAGGCGGGTGACCCGGGTGGACTGGTAGCCCCGGTAGAAGGCGCGGGCCATCAGCGTCCACCGCCCTTTGCCGACACGACAGGGGTCAGGTCGGTGCGGTCCGGGTCGGCGAGCCGTCCGCGCAGCTCGGCGTCTATGGCCCTGATGTCGACGTCGGATGGACGGGGCGGAACGGCGTGCCGGCCGACCGCCTTCGTGTTCTCGCCCGGGTAGGCGGGCTGGGCGAACACTGGCGGCGGGCTCGGGTTGTGGTCGGCGGGGACCGGCTCGTCCAGTGGCACGAGCACCGGCGCCGCAGGCGGGATGGGCGGCGGGGCCGGCGGTTCGACCGGGGCAGGCTCGGCGACGCCAGCGTCGGCTCGGTGTGCGGCGCCACCACCGGCACCGGCGGGCCACCACGACGGGCGACCACGACCAGCCTGCGCCAGCCGGGTACGCCGCAACTCCGGCCCGAACTCCCGCTCCGTCTGCTTCCGCTTCGCCGCCTGGTCGCGCACCTCCAACACGAACGCGTGCACGAGGGCGCCGATCAGCCCGGCCAGCACCAGCAGCACCAGGATCAGCACAGCGGCCTCCCCGGCGCTCACCGGTCGGCCTCCTGCTCGGCGACGATCCGACGGCCGGCGGCGGCCACATCCGGAAGGCCGGCGACGGTGTCCCGCCAGACGTCCGCCTCCCTACTGGACCCCGGGCGGGGAGACAACCAGGTGAGGGCGGCCCGACGCCACCGCCGGTAGTCGACGGACAGGCATGCGGCCAACGCGATCAGTAGGCCGAGAACGACGGCGAGGGAAACCAGGTCGGCGTCGGCGTTCACAGCCCCACCGCCGAGCGTGTGGACCCCCGCCGGGCCGGCGGCCACCCGTTGCGGTTGAGTGCCTTGATGTCCCGGCGCTGCCCGCTATACCGGGACTGCACCGGCGGCAGGGCCACGGACGCCCCGTCGATCTGCCGGACCATGCGGGCGACACCACGCACCCGCTGGGCGGGCACAACCGGGGCGGCGTTCGGCGAGGCCACTACCTGGGCGGGGGAGGGGCAATTTGCAGGGTGCATGAAGCGGGCCTTGAAACGGCTGAACAATGTCATGGGGAGGGGTGCTCCGATCCGTGAGGCGTGTTACGGGGTGGCGTCCGAGGGCGCCGGAAAGCCGCGGTCGACAGCGGCAGGGGAGGTGGTCTTGCGGTCGCGCAGGGCGGCGGCAACCTGACCAAGGCAGAAACTCATGCCGCCAGCCCTGCCATGTCTGCGAACAGGTCCCCCTGAACGCCGAGCGGCACGTTGGACCACAGCACCTCGGTCCGGTCGCGCCACTCGCCGCCGTTGCCGGTGCCCGTGGCGAGCTGGACCCGGTGCCAGTCGGGGTACAGCTCGAGGTCGTACATCCCTGACGGGTAGCCGGACAAGACGACGGTCGCCTTGGCTTCGCGGAGCACGACCGCTAGAGCACGGTGGTCGTCGTCCGTCATCTCGTGCCGATAGCCGCGGCCCTTGCGGGTGGAGTGCACATACGGCGGGTCGACGTACAGCAGGACACCCGGGCACCTGCCGTACGTTGTGATCACGTCTAGCGCCGGCCGGCACTCAATCGAAACGCCGAAGAGGCGAGCGACCGCTGGCCCGAACCGCTCGACGTAGGCCTCGAGGTACTTCGGCATCGAGAAAACCGAGCCCGAGGGGTTGACGAAGAACCGCCAACCAGTGCGGCGCCCGGTCCCGCCGGACTGACCTTGGGTGAGCAGCACCCAGGTTCGGCGGGCGCGCTCGACAGGATCGTCGGTGGGGTAGGCCTCGAGGTCCATTGCTTCGGCGTGCTCGGCGCGGGCGTGCGGGGTGAGGCCGCAGGCTTCTTCGAGTTCGTCCGAGCGTTCGCGTAGGACGCGCCAGAAGTTGACGAGGTTGCCGTCGAGGTCGTTGACGGTCTCGAAGGCGGTTCGGGGCTTAGCCAGCAGCAGCGCGAGGGATCCGGCGTATGGCTCGACGTAGTGCTCGTGCGGGGGCAGCAGCGGCAGGATCCGGTCGGCGAGCATCTGCTTGCCGCCGTAGTACGGGAACGGTGGGCGCGTCACCGGGCACTCCCGGCGGGGACGATCTCGACGCGGCGCAGGCCCGCCAGCACAGACGGCAGGGTTGCCATCCGGGCGTACAGCCGATCCGCGTGCGCCGTGTCGCCGGGGCCGATCGGCACCACACGCACCCAAGACCCGTCGGCGGCGGCGATCCGCAACACCGGGCCGGTCACGCCGCCACCTCGCCGTGTAGCGCAGCCCGCAGCCGCGAGCCGATCCACTCGCCGACCTGCGGCGAAACGGCGTTGCCAAACCCGTCCACCTGGTCCCGGGCGGAACCCCACACCACGAAGCTGCCCTGGTAGCCGGGGAAGTCCACGTCGAACCCGCACCCGCGGCCAACCTCGTGCGGGCCGAGCATCCGGAAGTGGCAGTCCTCCAACGTCAGGTCGGCGAGCGCCGCACGCCACTCGGCGGTCGCCTCCGGGCTGGTGTCGTTCCGTTCGGTCCAACCGGAGAACAACAAGCCCTGATTCGCCGACGACGCAACAACCGTCCGAAGCGGGTTACTGACCGGAAACACCCGCCGGTCCACACCCTCGTTCTTCTGCAACACCCCAACCGCGGTGAGCAAACCCGGGACCTGCTCCGACGTCACCGTCGGCATCGCCTCGGCGTGCACCGTCGGCACCGTGTTCCTGCGAAACGGAACCACGCCCGCCGACAGCAGGCCGAGAGTTTCCGAGCCGCCCTGAGTTGGCAGCGCCTCATCCACACCCCGAGGGGCGCCCTGGAAGTTGTTGACAGCGGCGAACAACATCGCCTTCTCATGCGTGCTCGTCACCGTATCCATCGGCCGGGAGACGTGCTGGCCGTCGCCGTTGTGTCGGTGCGCGGCAAACACCTGGCCCGTGACCGCGACAGGTCGCGCGAGCAGCCCGACCGTGCTCCCGGCAGCAGCCGTAGTCGCGCCAGTCGACAGGATCGCGGTTTCCTGCTGGCTGGTCTGTGTGGCCATCGGCTGCCACGGGTGGCGCTCCGCGCCGCGCACCGCCTTGGCGGGCATCAGGATCGCGGGAAACTCCGCGAACCGCTGCCGGCAACGCTCAGCACGGGCCATCGTCGCAGGCTGTAGCGGCTTGGCGCGGTCGCCGATCCGGGTGCCGAGGTTGCTCAGGTCGAGCGCATTCAGCGACGGGCTCATCGGCGGGATGACCTCGCTGCGGCAACGCGGGCAGCGGTAGTTGTACTGCTTGCCGTAGTTCACCGACCCCGTCGGTGGGATGCCGGTCTTCCACGACCACACCGCGGGCACGATCTCGCTGCACCGGCCACACCACGACGCCGGCCGGTGCTCCAAGTCCGGGGTCGGCAACTTCTTGTCCCAGAACGCGCAGTAGTACCGGTTCCGCGACTGCGACACCCCGAAAAACATCGAGTTCAGGTACAGCACCTTGTGCCGGTAGCCCAGGTTGTCGAACTGCTTGAGCCACCACCGGTACGTTGACCCGTCGCCGACCTTCGGCCGCCCCTGGATCGCGGGCCCCCACGACGTCAACTCGGTCGTGCATTCGACGAGGATCATGCGCGGGTGGTGCTGGGCGGCGTAGTGCAGGACGCAGTTCGCCGTTGCCCGATCCCGTTCGCTGCGCGTAACCCGCTCCTCGAACTCGGGGTCGTCAAGGTCGAACAGGCTTATCCGCTGCTCGTATGCCTTCTGCGTGTTGGCCTGCGAGTGGTTCACGCAGCTAACGCCGGCCACGAGGATGTCGGCGGCGGGAAGGTCGCGGGCTGAGTGGTAGTCGGAGGATTCGGGGTCGACGAGGTCGGCAATCCAGTGTTCAGCGTGCGGGTGGTTGGCCTCGTGGACCTGCACCTTGTAGGAGTTGTGGTTCGCCGCCATGATCGTGGTGAACCCGGCCTGCTCGATGCCACGGGTCAGGCCCCCGAAACCGGAAAAAAGGTCGACGGCGACCAGGTCGTCATGGGCAAAACGGCGGCGGCGGGTGGCGGGCCGGTGCTCGGCGACGCGGCGAGCGTTTCGAACCTTTGCCTTGATTGTCATCAGGCGGCCATCTCCCATGCGGTGATCTCGGCACCCGCGTACGTCCGCGAGTGCTCGAACACCTCGGGGCAGGCGGTCGTACCGCAGCGGCACGGCACCGGCGGGCACAGGTCGCAGCCGGGCTGCGGCACGGGGTGCACCGACGGGTGGCCCAGGCGGACCGCGATGTTCGGGTCGGACCAGCCGGCGTCGTCGGATGGGGTTGGCCACCGGGCAATGTCCGTTCGGGGGATGTTGTGCTGTACTTGGAGGGCCATTGGCCGTGTCCTTTCGCTGGGGTCGGTCGTGGCTGCGAGCGCCGCCGGCCGCAATCCGGGGGCGCTCGTCTCGTCAGGGGGTAGGGCGGGCGGACGCCGTGGAGGCCATCTCGACAGCCGAAGTCGGGGCGAGGAAACCGTGGCCGGCGATCCGACGGACCGCCCGGTCCCACGCGAAGCCCTCACCAGCCGGGGTGAGACGCGGCGACGTGCCCGTCTGCGTGCCGTGGCTGTTGGTCGCGTACTCGGTTTCCTTCACCCGCACGTAATCCCGCTCCGCAGCCCACGCTGTCGGCTGGTTGTGGCGGATCGTGTTGCCGCGGATCAGGAACCGGATGTCGCCGAGGAAGTCCCACACCTGCTGATGGGTGACCTTCGCCGCGTGTTCACGCAGCGCCCACGCCTTGACCTTGTTGGCGAAGTCGGGGACGGAGATGAGGCCGTCGGCGGCCCGGTGGAAGTCGGCTTGCTGGGCGCGGGGCTCCAGTTCGGCGATGGCCTTCTGCTGCTGCTCGATGGCACGGGCCTGGTTCGCGGCGAGTTGAAGCGCGTCGGCGAACGACTCCGGGACAGCCGGCGCCGTTTCGTATCGGCCCGTCTTGCGGATCGAGGGCAGAACCTGGTGAGTGATCCACCGGCGGAACGTCTTCGCCCCGGGCGCTTGGCTGGCGAGCGCCAACGTGTAGAAGCCGGGTTCGGTGACGAACCACATCTTCGGATTGATCGATGTCCGGTTTAGGTTAGGGCTGTCCGTTTCCCGTAGGTCGATGAGGACGCGGTCCTCGGCGTCGACCAACTTCAACGCCACCGACGGGTTGGAGTGCTCCAAGCCTCGGCACACGTCGGGCACGCTGAACAGCGGGTCGCCGTCGCGGACCAGAACGCGAATCGGGGTGGCCTGGTACTCGAACACCTGGGCAAGGGCGGTCACGCGGCACGCCGCTGCTTTGGCGGGACAGCGCGGGTGCGGCCCTCGGCGGACTTCTTCGCCAGCCTGCTCATGTGGGCGCGCTGCAACAGGTTCGCGGCCTGCGCCCGTTCCACCGGGTCGGTGATGTGGGCGGGCACCTGCTCGAAGAACCGGCGCATGCGGCCTTCGGCGGCGGCGGCCTTCCGGACGGCTTCGTTGGTCTTGAGGGCACCGCGTACGAGGCCGCCGATCTTGCCGGCCTGCGTGTGGTGTTTGGTGTAGTCAGCCACGGGGTGCCTGCTTGAAGGCTTTGTCGAACGCCAGGCCGATGCGCTCGGCGAGGACGAGGGCTTCGGAAAGGGGTGCTCCTCGCTTGCCGGTGCGGAGCCGCCAGAAGGTTTGGCGGGTGTAGCCGAGCTGGGCGCCGAGGGTGGCGATGTTGTCGGTGTTGAGCCGCCGTTTGGCTTCCTCGACGGCGGCTGGGGTGAGCTGGTAGCGCACTCGGGCATCCCGAATGATGCTCGGTGCGGCTGTCTGCGTATCAGCCATGATGCCATCATGCGGGTATCAGCACTGATACGCAACCCCCCGACTCGCCAATGGTCGACGGACACGGAGTGTGCAGAAGTCGTGACTGTCTATGTATGCTCCCGCGTATCACACTGGTCAAGCTGGGGAGCGCGATCGTGACCGTTGAAACCGTCGGGCATCACACCAGATACGTAACCAACCTGCTACATGACTGGGGCCCTGACCAGCACTATCGTGACGACATGCCCACCGAGGAACCCGGCGTCGCGCGCCTCGCCCAACTCATCAGAGACGCCCGCGAAACCCTCGGCTGGACCCAGGAAGACCTTGCGAGGGAAGCCGATGTCTCACGACCGACAGTGCAACGCTACGAAAACGGCAAGAGCCGCATTCCCGAACCGGACCAGATCCGGCGGATCTTCCTCGCCCTACGGCTCGACCCCCGGGAGTTGCCCGTCCTCCTCGGCTTGGTCACCCGCGAAGAGATCGACCAACCCGCCCCACAGCCGATGCGCCGGTTTAGCTCGGCCACTGAACGGATCATCGCCCTCCTCGAAGACCCCGCCGTCTCCGATGCCGAACGGCACGCCCTCGCCGAACTCCTGGAAGCTCGCGGCCACGCCCTCAGGGCAGCCGGCGAACGTAGCGACCGGAAAGCCGGCTGAGATCATTCAGCGACCCTTCGCTTACGCGTTTTTCGTTCAAAACCGCAGGCAGGTCACCAGCGTGTGCTTAACCGCTCGGGCCGCTTCTCCTTACAAGCGAGGGGTCGCAGGTTCGAAACCTGCCGCGCCCACACTCTGACCAGCACGAGAACGGGCCGCCGGATGACCGGCGGCCCGCTGTCGTCTCAGTCGTCGTCTCAGTTCGGCCTCTTCCCGCCACCGTGGCGCTGAGGGCACTTGCTGGCGCGCCGGATACAGGCGGGTGGGCACGGGGGCGGGCAAGCCTGCTGGTGGCGGCAGAGCGGGATGCGTGAGCCCGGCGCACGCTGCCGCCACCTGATCCGGTCGCCCGGCGGTCCTAACCCGGCAGCCAAGCCCGGAAGTACCAGCCGTTGTATTCGCTGTTGGGCAGGGTGCGGTATTCGCAGTTGCTGCTCACCTCACCCCAGTAGCTGGCATCGATGCGGTGGAGCTCGCACTCGCCGTAGGTCACGAAATAGCCGTTCCAATCGAATTGCACGGCGGCGGCCGGGGCCGGCTGGACGGTGAAGCTGACGGCTGCCGCGGCGGCGGCGACAACCGCGAGGCGGGTGAGCCGGCGGCGGAGTGGCTGGGGCATGGCGAGTCCTCCCGGAGTGGTGACGAACCTGCCCGACCATCATAGATCCACGGTCACCGATTGATGATCCACCATCCGGACAGCCCGGACCCGCCAATATCAGCTGATTTCACCGTCGCTGCCAGCCTGTCGCGCGGCGCTGGCCAGGCCGGGGCCCAGATGAATGAGTCCGAGTCGGGTGAGGTTGGGGCTGGTCTTGACCTGAGGGTGAGGAAGGGCATCGATGTCGTTTTGTGACGAACAACCTCGATTCGCCCGCAGGCATAGAAGAGCGAAGGGCGGGATGGGAGAGCATTCCGCCCTTCTACGCCAACGGCCCTCACTGGCCAGCGGAGGACAAAATCAGACAGCGGGCGTCTCGTCCCCGGGGATCACCGGGACCGCGCGGCGGCGCCGGGCGAGGAGCAACATGATGCCGCCACCCGCCATCATGGCGAGACCGGTGCCGGCGATCAGCCCGACCTGCGACCCGGTGATCGGCAAACCACCACCACCGCCACCGCCACCCCCGCCACCTCCGCCGCCGTCCCCGCCATCCCCGCCGCTGGCGGCGACCACGACGGCGAACCCGTCCTGGTTGTCGCTGTCGTCCACATCCGCTGCGCGTACGGCGACAGCGTTCGCCGGCAGCTCGGTACGCTCCGGGCCGGAGCGGGGGGCCGTTCGCTCGGTCAAGCCCTCGACCTGCACAGTCCCGCCCTTCAATGTGACGGGTGCCTTGGTGGAGGCCGACACCGTGACCAGATTGTGCAACTCGACAGCGGAGTAAATGCTGTCATTCGGGTCGGTGTCCTGGCCGGCGGGTATGAGCGCGAGCCTGTCGTAGGTGCAAACCGCCGACCGTCTGTCGTTGCCGACCGCACACTCCCTCGGCGGTCGGGTGAACGTCACACCCTCGGGCAGGCGCAGCGTGACCTTGACTCCGCTAACCGCCTTCCGGCCCTGGTTGACGACCCGGTACCGCACCGCGGCCGTCTCACCCGGGTTCAACGTCCCGGTGAGTTCGAGCCCGCCACCCGTACCGACCCGCGCCGACTTCTTCACGTCCGGCGCCACCACCGACAGGTCGGCCTCGGGATCATCGACCAACTTGAGCGTGAACCATTTGCTGGCACTGGGTTGCATGCTGTCCTCACCCCAGGCCATGCCAGCCTCGACCTGGAACCTCCCTTCGTAAGGCTCCTGGCTCTCGTGGATGTGAATATCAATAGGAAAGTCCACTGTCCCGCCGGGTGCAGGCATGAGCTCCGGAAGCACACTCGATTCGATACGGCAGTACCATCCCGCAACGTCGCCGTCGCACTCGCCGGAGCCACCGCCCTCCGGCCACGCGAGTGAGGCTTTGTCCGCCCAGTCCAGCTCCAAGGGGCGGACGTAGAAAAGGATCTCCCTCGGGGTCTTGTCGGTCAGATTGGTGAATTTCAGGTGGACCCTCTTCTTGTTGACCCCCAGCGGAATCGTCGTACCGGTCAGATCGAACGTGAACTTCGCGCCTGTTTCCGCTGAGGCGGGACCAGCGGGGGTAGCCATCCCGGCAAGGAGGAGCAGCGCAGCGGCGACTGTTCGCGACAGCCATCGATGACCAAAGGCCATAGCAGAACCCTTCAAGTTAGCGGACGGTGTGGTTGGGGACACTATCCGCAATGGGCTCGCATCGGTATCCTCCGCTCACCCCACACCACCTGGGCGAGGGCTGAATCGGGGTTGGCCGGCCTGCCCACTCGGCGGGAGGATGCCCCAGGTGATGACCAGCAGGACCACCCACACCCTGACCTGCGACCTGCGCCCCCGCAGAACCACCACCACCGGCGGCAGATGACCTGAGGGAATGGTCGCCCCCAGACAACGGCGACCATTCGGACGGCAAGACGGCGGATGGGTGCCACCCGGAGGGCCGCTCACGTTCCCGCCGCCCAGTGGACCGCAGGCGACGTAGCTGTCAGATCGCCTACTCGCAGCGGTCCTCGGCACCGCGCCCGTACGGCTCGCAGCAATCAGGACGGTGCCTGTACACCCTGACCTGCGCACCGTGGCGCTCGTCCAGGCCGGTGGTGCGCTCGTACAGGCACGCCTGCCACACCACAGTCTCACCGGCACCGGCCACCACCTGGCCGTCACCGGGGCCACCACGCAGCAACACCCTCACCTCGGCGACGCTACCCGCGAGCACCGGCGTGACGTCATGACTTCCGCAACAGCAGAAGCCGTCCCCCTCGCTCGCGGATGAGCGGCTTCGTCGGAGTTCAGTGGTTGCAGTAGGTGTGCTCGTACCGGGTGTCCTTCGTGTCGCCGTCGGAGCCGCCATTGTTGTCGGCGTACCAGAGGATCCCGGTGCTGGTGATCTCCTTCACGTAGTGGTTTCCGGTGATGTGCTTGTGGCCCCGCTGCCACGAAGGTGACTCAGCCCCAGCCCCCGTGTTGATCTCAATCCAGTCGCCAGGGTCGCAGCCACCCCCGGCGTGCGCAGGCGTGGGAAGCGGCAGCAGTACGAGAGACGCGGCGGCGGCGACGGCGACAGCAGTACGGGCGGCTAACCGATGCTTCATGGGCACCCCTCAACGTTGGCGGATGCTAATAGGCAAACATCACGGCCCAACGCTTTTGAACGAAGCGTCGGCACCTTGACAAAGCTGGTCCCGCCACCGCCACGCCAACTACCGGCATCCCGCGCCGGCCGTCGGCGCGCGCCTGGTCGAGCACCGCGAACGGGCCGGACCCGTAGTCGACCGGGCGGCCGTGGCCGTCGCACTCCGGCATGCCCAGCAATTCCTCGGAGAACTCGCGTTGCATGTTGCGCCAGAGCGAAAAGCCGAGAGCCGGGCCGCCGGCAGGATGCTCGACGGCTGGAAGATGCCTACGGGATCACCGGCGACATGCACCGGCCGCGGTCACGGCCCTCGGTCGCCGGTGCATCAGGAACTCGGCCCGGTCTCCGTCTCGTCGGATCATCGGCGTCGAGATCGCCGGCATCACCGGGCGGCGCCCGAATCAGCCCGAACTGTGCGGTGGTCCCGCGCCGGACGCCCGGCGCGGGACCACGGATACCTGCCGGTCAGCTCGCGCAGACGGCGTACGCGCGCACCTTCCAGGTGTCGCTGAAGCCGTTCTCGTCCTCCGCGGCGCGGACGGTGACGACGGTCGAGGACGTGGCCCGCATCTCGGTCAGGCGCACCTGGCCCTCGCCGCCGAGGATCTCGCCGCCCACCCCGTGCACGCGCGTGCCGGCGGGGCAGGTGGCCGTGACCGACTGGGTGGCGGTGGAGCTGTAGACGCTGTCGTCGATCACGCGCTGCTCGCCGGGCAGCGGGTCGGCGCAGATCGCCGTGGCGTCCAACCACCACGTGCCGGCGAAGCCGGTGCCGTCCTCGGCGCCCGCCACCACGACGCTGCTCTGGTTGATGCGCAGATCCTCGAGGACGATCTCGCTGTTCGACGCCCCGACGACCGCGCCGCCGACCCCGATGGCGTGCTTGCCGGCCGGGCACGACTTCTCGAACCAGTTCGACGTGCCGAGGCTGGGCGCCGAACTGCCGGAGACGGTCACCAGGCCCGGGGGCAACGGGGCGCACACCGCGTTGGCCGTGACCGCCCAGTTGCCGGACACGCCGTTCTCGTCCTCGCGTCCGGTCACCGAGTACGTGTCCGAGCCCACCAGCGGCACCATGATGTCCATGCCGACCTGCCCGAGGCCCGAACCGGTGATCGCGCCGCCGCCGCCGATGACCTTGGTGCCGACCGGACAGGTCGCGTTCTGCGACTTCGCGACGCTGTTGCTGGGGCCGGTCGTCGTCTTGAAGCTCAGGCCGGGCACCGCCGCGACCGGTCCGGTGAGGGCCACCTGGCCGAGCACGAGCGCGCTCGACACGCACCCGCCCACGACGGCCATCCGACGCGACCAACGGTTCCGGTTCAATCCTTCTCGCATGGTGTCTTCCTTTTCTAGGAGGTGTTCGACACCGGTAGGAGCGCGGTCGGGTCGGGATGCCAACAGAAAGTTCCGAAGAAAAATTTTCCCGGCTTTACTGGCACGGTCGACGAGCAGCGGGGGACACGATGGACACGGCGGCACAGGACGACACCGCGCTGGTCGAGGCGGTGCGTCGCGGCGAGCGGGCCGGGCTGGAGGGCATGTACCGGCGGTACGCCGACCGGCTGTACACGTACGCCCGGACCATGCTGCGCGAGCCGGAGGCCGCCGCGGACGCCGTCCACGACGCGTTCCTCACCGCCAGCCAGCGCATCGACCAGCTCCGCGAGCCCGACCGGCTGCGCTCCTGGCTGTACGCGATCGTGCGCAACGAGTGCCTCCGGCAGCTCCGGGAGCGGTCCCGCTCCCTGCCGCTGGAGGAGGCCGGCGAGCCGGTGGCTGACACCGCCGACCCAACCACGGGCGTCAACGCCGCGCAGGTACGCGACCTGGTGCACGCCGCGGCCGCCGCGCTGAACCCGGGCGACCGTGAGGTGGTCCACCTGGCGATCCGGCACGACCTGTCATCCGCCGACATCGGCGCGGCCCTCGGGGTGCCCACCAACCACGCGCACGCCCGCCTGTCGCGCGCCCGCACCCAGCTCGAACGGGCGCTGGGGGCGCTGCTGGTGGCCCGTACCGGGGCCCGGGACTGCCCCACCCTCGCCGACCTGATCGACGGCTGGCAGGGCCGGCTCACCCCGACCCTGCGCAAGCGGGTCTCGCGGCACATCGAGGACTGCGCGGTGTGCGGGCTGCTCCGGCGGGAACAGCTCAGCCCGGCCGCGCTGCTGTCGGCGTACACGGCACCGGCCTTCCTGGTCGTCGGCGACACGGTGTGGCCGAGACTGGCCGAGGTCTGCGCGACCGACGTCCTCGCCGGCCCGGCGTCCGACGCGGCAGCCGATCCGGCGGGTGCGGTTCCGGCCGGCCCGGCGTCCGACGCGGCAGTCGATCCGGCGAGTACGGTCCCGGCCGGCCCGGCGGCCGACCTGGCGCCGGCGGCCGACGAACCCTCCGGATCCGGCGATGCCGGGCCGGCGGACGGACCGGCCGACGGGCCCGCTCCAGCGGGCGGCGGTGCGACGGCGTCCCCGGGCGGTGCGGCGGTGCCGCGCGGAACGGCGCACGCCGTGCGGGCGACCTCGCGGGCGGACCGCGATCGGCGCCGTCGGCGGCTGGCCGCGACCGTGGCCCTGCTGATCCTCATCGCCGTGTTCGGCACCTGGGCACTGGCCCCCGGTCGCCCGACCGCCGGCCAGGACGGCTCCGGCCAACCGGTGTCCGAAGTGCTCGGCCAGCCGGCCGGGGAGCCGGTGGCACCCCCCGCCGCGCCGCTGCCGTCCGGCACGGCCACGGAAGCCGACCCGCCGGCTCCGGCCGGCGCCGGCGGTGCGACGTCCGGCCCCGTCGCCGGGCCGGCGGACGGCGGCGGGGCCACCCGGACCGATGCGCCCGTCGCGCCCGATCTCGTGCCGGGTGGCACCGCACCGGCACCGACCGTGGCACCGAGCAGACCACCGACCGTGCCCCGGCCGACCGGCGCACCGCAGGTCGCCGTGCCGTTCACGGTCTCCGCCACCGCGCGGGTGCGATGCGGTGCGGAGACGTACAGCCTCGCGGTTCAGGCCACCGGCAGTGCCACGCTCGGCGGCGCCGAGGTCCGCTGGACACCTGCCGGCGGCCGCACGGCGACCCGGGCCACGACGGTGGACGGATCCGCCGGGCGGGTGACCGTCGGAGGGCTGCGCGCGTCGGCGCTGACCTGGTCGGTACGGGCGACCGCGGTGGACGGCCGCATGGCGCAGAGCCCGACCTACACGATCACCGACCCGTGCGTCCGGCCGGGATAGGAGGGGATTCCGGCCGGCACCATCACTGCCCCCGGTGACCGCGTCGGCGGAGGCCCGCGCCCGGACGCCCGCGATGGCTCACCCCGTCGTCCTGGCCGACCCCGGCCTTTCGGGGCGGTCGGCGGCCCCGCTGGACGTCGTCATGGGGTGGGCCGGGGGCGATCCACGCCTGGATTTCGTACGGCTGGTGTTGGATCGGGGCGAGTGGCCGGACGAGCCGGAGGTGCCCTGGTGAGCTACGCGGAGGTCAACGGCCTGCGGCTGTGGTACGAGGTGCACGGCTCCGGCCGCCCGCTGGTGCTGCTGCACGGCGGGTACGGCGCGGTGGAGATGTTCGCCCCGATCCTGCCCGCCCTCGCCGGGCGCCGCCGGGTGGTCGCGGTCGACCTTCAGGGTCACGGCCGCACCGCCGACGTCGACCGCCCGCTGCGGTACGAGTCGATGGCCGACGACGTCGCCGCGCTGATCCGCCACCTCGGCCTCGGCGAGACCGACGTGCTGGGCTACTCGCTGGGCGGCGGCGTCGCCCTGCGGGCCGCGATCCAGCACCCGGACCTGGTGCGACGGTTGGTGGTGGTCTCCGCCCCCTGCCGACGGCAGGGCTGGTACCCGGAGGTGCTGGCCGCGATGGGCACCCAGGACGAGCGGACGGGCGAGCGGATGCGGGGCACCCCGCCGCACGAGCTGTACGCCCGGGTGGCCCCGCGCCCGCAGGACTGGCCGGCGCTCTGGGCCAAGACCGGCGATCTGCTCCGTCGCGAGTACGACTGGTCGGCCGAGGTGGCCGCCCTGGCCCTGCCGACCCTGCTGGTCTTCGCCGACGCCGACTCGATCCCGGTCGGCCACGTGGCGGAGTTCTTCGGGCTGCTCGGGGGCGGCCACCGTGACGCCGGCTGGGACGGCACCGACCGCCCCGCGTCGCGCCTGGCCGTTCTGCCCGGCCTCACCCACTACGACATCGTCGCCTCGCCGGCGCTGCCCGCCGCGGTGATCCCGTTCCTCACCACCCAGGTCCGCGCGCCAACCTGACCGGGCCGCCGTCGGTCGTCGAGTACGGCGGCGAGGTCCCTGGCCCGGGTCCGATGTTGCTCTTAGGCGTATACGTCTACTAGGTTGTCCCGGTGCCCCTGGACGCCTCCCGGAACAGCCTGGTGCTGCCGCTGCTCGGGCTTCTCGTCGAGCAGCCGTCGCACGCCTACGACCTCACGACGCGCCTACGCGACCGGTACGGGCACCTGTCGGTGACCCGAAGCACTGTCACGTCCCTGTTGAAGGCGCTGGAGCGGGCCGGCCTGGTCGCCGCCCGCGCCCCCGAGCGGGTGGGAAGCCGGCCGCCGCGCACGGCCTACGAGCTGACGGAGGCGGGCGTGACCGACTTCCGCCGCAAGGTCGAGGAGGGACTTCGGGACGCCCAGGTCGCCTCAGTGGACTTCGTCATGGCCGTCGCCTACCTGGGGATCCTCCCGGCCGGCCACGCGACCTCGATCCTGGACGCCCGCGCCGCCCGGCTCGACCAGGAGCTGACGGCCCTGCGGGAACAGCCCGACGGGGTGGTCGAGGCGCACATGCTCGAAGTCGCCTACTGGCGCACCGTGGTCGCCGCCGAGGCGGGCTGGATCAAGAACATGGCGGCGCGGATCCGATCACACGACATCGACTGGCCGAGCGCGGAGCCCGGCGGATTGGGGAGGACCGACGCATGAAGTTCGGGATCTACCCGGGCGGACGGGCAGGCACCGTCTGCTCGCACCCGCCCGATCCCACCGCGATCCGCGCCCTCGTCGACGACCTTGCGGGCGGCCAGCCGTTCGTCGTCCGCGAGTACGTGCACTTCTTCGGCGACGACACACCGCCGGACGTAGTCGCCTCGCTCGGCGCCGACCACGACCTCGCCCACCTTACGATGCCCGACGAGTGGTACGTCGAGGGAGGCCGCGAGCTCGACCTCGTGGTGAGCTACCTCCCCCAGGCCGCCGACATCCCCGGATGGCTGGCCTTCCTCGACACCGTCATCGACCGCTACGGCCACCTTTCGCGGTGCCTTCAGGTGACGCTCGAACCCAACTTTCCGATCCCGCTCATCGACGGAAGCGCCCCCGGCGTTCTCCAGGCACTGACCCTCGGCGTACCGCACGCGCGCGCCGCGCTCGACCGACGGTGCCGGCAGGACGTACGGGTCGGTTTCTCCGTCGCCGAGCCGGCGGAGTGGCTGGGCGGCGACGACGCGTTCTGGGCGTACCTGTCCGCCCTGCCGCGGCGGGACTTCGCGGAACACGTCGACTACGTCGGCCTGGGCCTGTACCCCGACACCTTTTCGCCCGTCGCCCCGCGCGGCAGGCCGGGCGATGTCGCATCCCTCACCGGGCACGCCCTCGACCACCTGCGAAACCACTCGCTACCGCGCGCCAGCATCCCGCCCGGCATTCCGATCCACGTGGTCGAGAACGGCAGCCCCAGCGGGGCACCGCGCACCGAGCAGGGGCAGTGCGACTCACTGTCCGACATGCTCGGCGTGATCCTCGCCCGCCGGGAAGCCCTGAACATCACCCAGTACGAACTGTTCAGCCTGCGCGACGCGGACAGCGGTTCCGACCAGCCCACCGGAACGTTGGGAATCGTCACCGACACCTACCGGCCCAAGCCCGCTCTCGCCAGCTACCGCGAGGTCGTCCACGGCGCCGGTCGGTCACCCGCCGACGGAAGACGTTGACGGCTGCGGCCAACCGGGTGGCGCGTTCGAGATCGCTCTGCTGCACGGTCGACGTTGCGATTCGACGGGTACGCAAACTAGGTTGTCGCGGTGCCCCTGGACGCCTCCCGGGACAGCCTGGTGCTGCCGCTGCTCGGGCTTCTCGTCGAGCAGCCGTCGCACGCCTACGAGGTTGCGACGCGGCTACGCGACCGGTACGGGCACCTGTCGGTGACCCGAAGCACCATCACGTCCCTGTTGAAGGCGCTGGAGCGGGCCGGCCTGGTCGCCGCCCGCGCCCCCGAGCGGGTGGGAAACCGGCCGCCGCGCACGGCCTATGAGGTGACCGAGGCGGGGCTGGCGGAATTCAGCCGCAAGGTCGTGGAGGGGCTCAGCGACGCCCAGGTCGCCTCCCCGGACTTCGTCATGGCCGTGGCCTACCTGATGCTCCTCCCGGCCGACGACGCGGCGTCGATCCTGGACGACCGTGCCGCCCGCCTGGGCCAGCGGCTGACGGCCCTGCGGCAGGAGCCCGCCGGGGTGCCCGAGGCGTACAAGCTCGAAGTCGCCTACTGGCGCAACGTCGTCGCCGCCGAGGCGGGCTGGATCAGGATCCTGGCGGCGCGGATCCGGTCGCGCGACATCGACTGGCCGACCGAGTAGCCGGTCGGTCGAGGCGCTCGGCCAGCCAGGCCAGCACCGCGTCGGCCTGGGCCCGCTGAAACTCCCGCAGCCCGGGGATGCCGACCGGCGGGGGCTGCCGGGCCCTGTCGGCGAAGAAGCCGGCCAGGCCGGCCAGCACGCCGGTGACCGCGTCCGGCTCGGCGGCGGCGGTGAGCGGCCGGGCGCGCAGCAGCGCCTCGGTGTCGTGGCCGCCGTGCAGCCGGACGTTGACCAGCAGCAAAACGGTGTCCAGCCAGGCCGGGCCCCGGCACGCCCAGGGCCAGTCGACCACGCTCACCCGGCCGTCCGGGCCGACGAGCAGGTTGTCGGCCCGCAGGTCGCCGTGGCAGAGGGTGTCGCCGGCCAGCGCGGCGACGCCGTGGTCGGCGCGGGCCCGCAACTCGTCGAGCCGGGCCCGCGCCCACGGATCGAGGTGCTCCGGCGGTTCGGCGGCGATCCGGTGCCAGCCGCCGAAGTCGTTCCCCAGCGTGTCGGCGGCGCGTGGCGCGTGCGCGACGGGCGCGGGGGTGAGCGCGGCGGCCATGGCCTCCAGGGCGTCCAGTACGGCGGCGAGTTCGTCGGCCCGCCACGGGGTGGCCGGGTGGCGGCCCTCCACGTCGTCGAAGACCAGCGCCACCCACTCGCCGTCGTCGTGGCAGCCCCGCAGCCGGGGCGCGGGCGTGTGCGCGGGCAGCGCGGCGGCGTTGCGCGATTCGGCGCGGTGCAGGACGGGGCTGTGGTCGTTCTGCGCGGGGCTGACCGCCTTGACGAACGCCCGCCGGCCCCCGGCCGTGCGTACCCGGTCGGCGCTGCCGGGGGACCAGCCGCCGGGCTGCGTCGCCGCCGCCGCCACCCGGTCGCCGATGATCTCCTCCACGGCGGCGCGCACGTGGCCGGGCAGGTCGACCCACCTGATCCGGGTACGCGTCGCCTCGCTCACCGGCCCATCCTGGCGCGCGGCCGGCGGGCCGGGCAACCGATTACCCCGCGTCCGGGGTGACGCGGGGCCGGCGCGTGCTGCTGCGGCTGGCCCCGGTCGACGACGTCGAGGTCGGCTGGATCGGGGTGACCCTGCCCCGCCCCGGGCGGCCCCAGCACCCCGTGGATCCACGACATCGAGGTGCATCCCGCCCACCGGGGAGGCGGCCACGCCGCGCGGATGATCAGACTCGTCGAGGCCGAACTCGCCGGCCTCGGCTTCGACCGGCTCGGGCTGAACGTCGCAGGTGTGCCCCCGTACCCAGCGGGAACCCTGCCCGGACGCACACCGGGAGGCGGACGCCCGGGCGCACCCCGGGAACCCTGCCCGGACGCACACCGGGAGGAGCGAGGCGATGGGGGACCGCACCGCACTGACGATCGGTGTGCTGGGCTCGTACGGTGGCCGCAACCTCGGCGACGAGGCGATCCTGACCGGCCTCCTGGCCGACCTGCGCTCGCACGAGCCGCGCGCGCGGATCATCGTCTTCTCCCGGAACCCGGACCACACCGCCCGGGCGCATCCCGACGTGGAGGCGGTGCCCTGGGAGGGGGTGAGCCGGGTCGACTCGGCGCAGGTGCTGGCCGAGCTGGACCTGCTGATCCTCGGCGGCGGCGGCATCCTCTACGACCGGGAGGCCCGCCGCTACCTGCGGGTGGTCCGGGTGGCCCAGGAGCGGGGCCTGCCCCTGCTCACGTACGCGGTGGGGGTGGGACCGCTCAGCGACGGGGTGGACACCGGGATGGTCCGGGAGACCCTGGCCGGCGCCACCGAGGTGACCGTGCGGGACCAAGAGTCCCGGATGGTGCTGGAGGAGGCCGGGCTGATCAACCCGATCACGGTGACCGCCGACCCGGCGTTCCTGCTGGAGCCCGAGGAGTTCCCCGAACGGTTCCTGCGCGAGGAGGGGGTACCGGCCGGCCGGCGACTGGTCGGGCTCAGCGTCCGGGAGCCGGGCCGGGCCGCCGAACGGCTCGACGTCGACGGCTACCACCGGCTGATCGCCCAGATCGCCGACTTCCTGATCCACCGGATCGACGCGTACGTGCTCTTCGTGCCCATGGAACGCGACGACATCCGGCACTCGCACGGCGTGATGTCGCACATGACCGCCGCCGAGCGGGGGCGCATCCTGCACGGCGACTACTCGCCCCGGCAGGTGCTCGGGCTGATGCGGCACTTCGACCTGGCCGTGGGCATGCGGCTGCACTTCCTGATCTTCGCCGCGATGGTCGGCACCCCGTTCCTGCCTCTGCCGTACGCGGGGAAGGTCTTCGACCTGGCCCAGCGCCTCGGCGTGCCGGCGCTGCGCGGCGTGGAACGGGAGGTGGAGGGGCCGCTGCTGGCCGAGGTGGACCGGTTGTGGGACGAGCGGGAGGCCCGCGCCGCGCAGACGGCCCGCCGGGTGGCCGAGGTCTGCGACCAGGCCCGGGGCACGTCGCAGGTGACCGGCGCGGTGCTGGAGAGCCTGCGCTCGTCGCGGCTGCCCGGCCGGGTGGACGGCCGGCTTCGCCCGACCGGGGCGCCGGGCGGTCAGACGGCCGACCCCCGCCACCGGTAGAGCCACCCCTGGCCGCCCTCGGCCACAGATTCCAGCTCGTAGATCTCGGCCTCGGCCAGCCCGTGCTCGCCGAGGTGGTGGTGGGTCAACGGCGGACGGCCGTTGCTGTCCAACTCGACCGTGACCGCCTGCCCGTCGGCGGTGCCGCCCGCCAGCGGGATCTCTTCCGTTGCTGCCATGCGCCCAATCCTGCCGGGGCGACCGCCGCCCCGCAGGAGATCCCCGCCCCGCGCACTCGGTCTGCGCCGCGTCCGCGGGGACGGGCGAGATCTTGGTAGGAAACGGCCCCTCCGGGGGCCGGAATCTTCCAAGATCTGCCGCTGGGAGGTGCGGGCGAGCGGGGCAGTGTGATCGGATGGTGACCGTTAGGGTCTGGAGATGGCGGAGATCGCGATCGACCCCACCCTCGGGCCGGTGCTGGCCCGCACCGGCGACGAGCGCGCCGTGCTCGAATCCTTCCTCGACTTCCACCGCGCCACCGTGACGCGCAAACTGCGCGGCCTCAGCGACGCCGACGCCCGGCGTCGGCTGGTGCCCTCCCTCACCACCCTCGCCGGCCTGGTGAAACACTTGACGCTGGTCGAGCGGAACTGGTTCCCCTACCTGTTCGCCCCGGAGCCCGGTGACGTCTGCCCGACCACCGAGGAGGAGGCGGCGGCGAGCTTCATCCTCGACGACGCCGACACGGTGCGGTCCCTCCTGGCCGGCTACGAGCGGGCCTGCGCCCGGTCCCGCGCGGTCGCCGCGCGCTTCGACCTCGACCATGTGGTGCCGCACCCGCAGCTCGGCGAGGTCTCCCTGCGCTGGATCCTGACGCACATGGTGGAGGAGACGGCCCGGCACGCCGGCCACGCCGACATTCTGCGCGAGCTGACCGACGGCTCCACCGGGGCGGTCTGACCACCGGCGCCATCCGGCCGGCCGGATGGCGCGCCCACCTCACCCGGGCCGCTCACCCGGGCCGCTCACCCGGGCCGCTCACCCGGGCCGCTCACCCGGGCGGCAGCAGCCCCGGCGGGTACTCCATGCCGTCGTGCGCGCAGGCCGCCGCGGCGACCCGGGCCGCGTACGCCGCCGCCTCGGGCAGCCCCGCGCCGCGCAGCCGGGCGGCGACCAGGCCGGCCGCGAACGCGTCCCCGGCGCCGTTGGTGTCCACCACCGGCCCCGGCGGCGCGGCGGCGGGCACCCGGGCGGGCGGCCCGCCGGCGACGAAGAGTTCCGCACCGTCCGCGCCCCGGGTGACCACGGTGGTCCGGGGCGCCAGCGCGGCGACGACCGCCCCGGCCCGCTCGCCGAGCCGGACGCCGCTGACGAAAACCAGGTCGGCCACCTCGGCGAACGGGCGGTGGTAGGGGTTGTCGCCGTCCCAGTCGTGCAGGTCGGTGGAGAGGCCGACCCCGGCCGGTAGCCCGGCACGCAGCGCGGGCAGCACGGGCGGCGCCCAATCCATGATCGACAGGTGTACGTGCGCCGCGTCCCGGGCCAGCGCGGCCAGCCGCTCCGGCGCGAACGGCGGCGGACCCTGCCAGGGGCGGGGGTCGTGGAGCGACATCCGCCGGCCGGTCGGGTCCACCAGGTTCACCGACCGGCGGGTCCCGCCCGGGTCCACGGCCAGCACGGTGTGCACCCCGGCGCGGTCCAGCGCGGCCCGGACCACCTCGCCCGCCGGGTCGGCGCCGAGCACGTCGACGACTGCCACCCGTAGGCCGAGGGCACGGGCGGCCAGCGCCACCCCGGCGCCGGTGTTGCCGACCCGCAGGTCGATCGGGGGGACGGTGAGCGAGTCGGCGGCCGGCAGCGGAAGCTGTGGCACGCGTACCCGAAGGTCCACCCCCAGCCCACCGAGCACGAGAAGATCGAACATGGGCCCCACGGTAACGGCGGGGCTCGCTCCAGCGGCATCGGCTCGGGCTGTGCCGGCGCGCCCGCCCCCGGAAACGCAACGAAGGAACCCAGACGACGCCGGGCGTCGCCCCGGTCCGGTCCGGCCGCGCCCGGCTATTCTCGGTGGTCGTCGGTCGGAGGGGGACAGGTGCTGGTCATCCACGGGGCGTGGCTGCCCGGCTCGGGGCTCGCCGTCTGGGCCGAGGACACCGCCCTGCCGGCGCGGGTGCCTCGCCGTCCCGGCCGGGCCCCCCGCGAGCGGCCCCACCCGTTCGCCGCCGACCCCACCGCCCTGGCCGCAGCCCTCGACCCCACCGACCCGCGGACCACCGACCTGCCACCCACCGACCTGCCACCCTCCGGGCCGGCGACCGCGGGCCCCGAGACCACCAGGTCGGCGGCCACCGGCCGGCCGCCCGGCGCGCCGGAAACGACCGCGCCGGGAACGACCGGGTCGGGGACCGCCGAGGCCGGGTCGGTGCTGCTGCGCCTGCCCACCCGGGCGGGCTCGCCGGTCGACTCGACGGAGCTGGTTCGGACCGCCGTCGCCGAGCCGGTCCGCGGGTCGGTCACCCTCGCCGGCTGGCGCGCCCCTGCCCTCCGGTACGCCCCGGCGGACGCGCTCGCGCTGCTGCGCGCTACCGGCGATCACGCCGGGGTGCCCGGCGCCAGCCTTCGGCACCTGGCCGAGCTGGCCGAGTTCGCCGCCGACCTGGTCCGCCGGGGCCGCGTCCTGCCCGGAGTCGCCCCGTCGCAGCCCGAGGACGACGACCCCGGCGCCCTTGCGGCGCGGGCGGAGCCGGCGTTCCGCCCGGCCGGCGGGCCGACGCGGGCCCGGCGCAGGCCCACGCGGACCGGTGCGGTCGCGGCGCGGGCGGTGTGGCGGCCGTTGCTCACCGGTGCCGAT
Source organism: Micromonospora sp. NPDC020750 (assembly GCF_044334565.1). Classification (NCBI taxonomy): domain Bacteria; kingdom Bacillati; phylum Actinomycetota; class Actinomycetes; order Micromonosporales; family Micromonosporaceae; genus Micromonospora; species Micromonospora sp. NPDC020750. Next base: position 430,094 of record NZ_JBIRTH010000003.1, on the reverse strand, counting down.
GCGGCCTGGGCCCGGTCGCTCGCCCTGGCCCTCCCGCCGGCCGCCCGGGCCGCCGGAGACCTGCCCCCCGGCGCTTTGGTCGCCGACGCACTCGACGCGCTGACCGACGCCGCAGCGCGGGCCGCCCTCACCCGCACCATGCCGACCCGGGGCGGCCGGCCGGCCGGCGCGGTGCCGGCCTGGCTGGCCGCGTTGACCGGGCCGGCCGGGGAGTTCACCGCCGAGCCGGGGGCCCTCGCGGCGCTGCGCGCCGAGCTGGACGACTGGCAGCGGGACGCGGCCGGCGGCGCGGTCCGGGCCAGCTTCCGCCTGGTGGAGCCGGCAGCCGACCCGATCGGTGATGCCTTGACCGACCCGCTCGGCGACGTGCCGGCCGGGGCCCGGGACCTGGGGGAGGCGGTGGCCGACCAGGCCGGGACGCTCCCCGACGCCGCCCGCTGGCGGGTCGAGTTCGGGCTCCAGGCCGCCGACGAGCCGAGCCTGATCGTCGACGCCGGGCAGGTCTGGCGGTCCCCGCACACCGTGCCCGCCCTCGCCGGCCGGCTGGACTCCCCGCAGGAGACCCTGCTCGCCGAGCTGGGCCGGGCCAGCCGGCTCTGGCCGGAGCTGGACACCGCGTTGCGTACGGCCACCCCGGAGGCCCTGGAGCTGGACGTCGAGGGCGCGCACCGGTTCCTGCGCGACGGCGCTCCGGTGCTGCACGCCGCCGGCTTCGGGGTGCTGGTGCCGTCCTGGTGGCGGCGGCCCTCGTCCCGGCTGGGGGCCCGGTTGCAGGCCCGCAGCCGCACCGCGCCGGGCACCGTGGCGGCAGCCGACGGCGGGTTCGGCCTGGACGCGCTGGTCGACTACCGGTGGGAGGTGGCCCTCGGCGACGAGCCGCTCACCGCCGAGGAGCTGGCCGCGTTGGCGGAGCTGAAGACGCCGCTGGTCCGGCTGCGGGGGCGCTGGGTGGAGCTGGACCCGGGGCGGCTCGCCGCCGGGCTGCGGATGCTCCGCTCGGCCGGTGAGCTGACCGTGGCCGACCTGCTCCGGCTCGGCCTCGCCGACGCGGACTCCGACGACGCGCTCCCGGTGCTGGAGGTGACCGCCGACGGGGCGCTCGGCGAGCTGCTCTCCGGGCAGGCCGAGCGGCGGCTCACCCCGCTGGACCCGCCGCCGACGTTCACCGGGACGCTCCGGCCGTACCAGCGGCGAGGGCTGGCCTGGCTGGCGTTCCTCCAGTCGCTCGGCCTCGGCGGGGTGCTCGCCGACGACATGGGGCTGGGCAAGACGGTGCAGCTGCTGGCCCTGATCGCCGGGGACCCGCCGACCGCCGGGCCGACCCTGCTGGTCTGCCCGATGTCGCTGGTCGGCAACTGGCAACGGGAGGCCGCCCGGTTCGCCCCGACGCTGCGCGTACACGTGCACCACGGTGCCGACCGGGCGCGCCGGGATGGGTTCGCCGCGGTCGTGCACGCGGCGGACCTGGTCCTCACCACCTACTCGGTGGCCACCCGGGACGCGGTCGAGCTGGCCGGGATCGACTGGCACCGGTTGGTGGTGGACGAGGCGCAGGCCATCAAGAACGCCGCCACCCGGCAGGCGGAGGCGGTCCGGTCGCTGCCGGCCCGGCACCGGGTGGCGGTCACCGGCACGCCGGTGGAGAACCGGCTCGCCGACCTGTGGTCCATCATGCAGTTCGCCAACCCCGGCCTGCTCGGCCCGGCCGCCAGCTTCAAGAAGGCGTACGCCGAGCCGATCGAGCGGCACGGCGACGCCGAGGCCGCCGAGCGGCTGCGCCGGATGACCGGCCCGTTCGTGCTGCGCCGGCTCAAGACCGACTCGTCGATCATCTCCGATCTGCCCGAGAAGCTGGAGATGGAGGTGCTGTGCAACCTCACCGCCGAACAGGCGTCGCTCTACCGGGCGGTGGTCGACGACATGCTGGCCCGCATCGAGTCCAGCGACGGCATCGAGCGGCGCGGCCTGGTGCTGTCGGCGATGACCCGGCTCAAGCAGGTCTGCAACCACCCCGCCCAGCTCCTGCGCGACGGGTCCGCGCTGGCCGGCCGGTCCGGCAAGCTGGCCCGGCTGGAGGAGATCCTCGACGAGGTGCTCGCGGCGGGGGAGCGGGCCCTGCTGTTCACCCAGTACGCCGAGTTCGGCGGGATGCTGCGCGGGCACCTCTCCGCCCGGTTCGGCCGGGAGGTGCTCTTCCTGCACGGCGGGGTGGGCAAGGCCGACCGGGACGCGATGGTGACCCGGTTCCAGTCCGCCGACGGGCCGCCGCTGTTCGTGCTCAGCCTCAAGGCCGGTGGCACCGGGCTGACCCTCACCGCGGCCAACCACGTGGTCCACGTCGACCGGTGGTGGAACCCCGCCGTCGAGGACCAGGCCACCGACCGGGCGTTCCGGATCGGCCAGCGCCGGAGGGTGCAGGTCCGCAAGTTCGTCTGCGCCGGCACGGTGGAGGAGAAGGTGGCCGCGATGATCGCCGAGAAGCGGAGCCTCGCCGCGTCCGTGGTGGGCTCCGGCGAGCAGTGGGTGACCGAGCTGTCCACCGAGCGGCTGCGCGAGCTGTTCGCGCTGGAGGCTGGGGCGGTGACCGAGTGACCGGGCCGCCGCCGGACGGGTCGGCGTCGACCGGCCGGTTCGCCGACTACGGCCGGCCGCGCCGGGTGGACGGCGGGCTGCGCGCCCGCAGCGCCCGGGGCGCGATCGGTCGTTCCTGGTGGTCCCGCCGGTTCCTGGAGGTGCTGGAGTCGTTCGCGCTGGGCACCCGGCTCACCCGGGGCCGGTCGTACGCGCGGGCGGGCCAGGTGCTCAGCCTCGACGTCGCCCCCGGCGTGGTGACCGCGCGGGTGCAGGGCTCCCGGCCCGGGCCGTACCGGGTGCGGATCGCGTTGGAGCCGTTCCCGGCGGCGCTGTGGGACCGGATCGAGGCGGAGTTGGCGGCGCAGGCGTTCTTCAGCGCCCGACTGCTCGCCGGCGACCTCCCCGCCGAGCTGGAGGAGCTGTGCGCCGGCGTCGGGGCGCCGCTGTTCCCCGCCGGGGTCAACGAGCTGGCCCAGCGGTGCGACTGCCCCGACTTCGCCGTCCCGTGCAAGCACCTCGCGGCGGCGTTCTACCTGCTCGCGGAGGCGTTCGACGCGGACCCGTTCGAGCTGCTGCACTGGCGGGGACGGCGTCGGGCGGAGCTGCTGGACCGGCTGCGCGACCTGCGCGCCGCCGCCCCGGACGGTGCCGGGTCGGTTGCTCCGGCGGTGGCCGGCGGCGGATCCGGGTCGCCGTCCACGAGGGACGATGGTGGCCGGGTCGCGCCGGCCGTCGGCGCCGCCCGGGCGCTCGCCGCGCTGCCCCCGGCGCCGCTGGACGAGGCCGTCGACCGGTTCTGGGTGCCTCCGGTGCCGCTGCCGGACCGGCCGCCGACCCTGTCGACCGGCCCGGACCTGTTGCTGCGGCAGCTCGGCGCGCCCGCGCCCGCGCTCGGCGGGCCCGGCCTGCTGGAACGGCTGCGCCGGGCGTACCAGGAGTTCGGCCAAGCCCGCCCGGAGGCGGGCCGGGCCCCGGCGTCGGGGTCCCGTCCGACGACGCGATGACGGATCCCGGCCGACGGCGGACCATCCGGCGGGGAGGGTCCTGGCCACGGTCCACGTCGGACCGGAGGCCGGGCCGGCGTCACAGCCAGCGGCGGCGGAACCGCCACATGAGCGCGGCGTTGGCCAGCAACACCACCGCGAAGATCGCCCCGGCCAGCCCGCCGGCCAGCACGGTCGCCGCCGGCAGCGAGGCCCACAGCACGATGGTCAACAGCATCAGGTACCGGCCGTGGTGGGCTCGGGCCCGGTGTTCCAGGCGGGCGAAGAACTCCGGATCGCTCTCCCGGAGCTGACGGGTGATCTGTTCGAACCTGCGCTGATCCTCTTTGCTGAGCATGGCGGTGCCTTCCCCTCACGCGTTCAGCGGTTCGGCGGCATACCCGCTGCGGCGGCGGCTCACGCGCTCCTCCTGCTGCTACTTTCGACAGGCCGCCGGGCGGGAGCGGCCGCCGGCGAATCCGTCCACCGCTGCCGGAGCGCGGTTCCCCGGGTCGTGGCCGCCTGAGCACAGCCTTACTCCCGCCTTAAGTTTCCCTGTGCCGTGGAACAGCGCACCTCGCGCCGGGACGGTGCGAAACGGCACGTCCGGGCCCGCCCGGTGCGTGTTCGTCCTGCTCCGGACGTCGCCCCCGGCAGCAGTCGAAACGGACCCCTCGCCGGTGGTGTTGAGCGCCGCCTTAAGTGCCTCCACCGGCTGGTTCGACGTGTCTTGAAGGCTTTTCACCCCCCGGCTACCTTCCGTGGCAACTCCTCCAGCCGTAGCCGCCGCACCCCGCCCCACCCCCGGGCGCAGCCGTGCCGGCGTTCGACGAAAACGGGATTGGTACATGGCCGACCAGAATGTGCCACCGGGCCGGCCGCGGGACGACCGCGGCTGGGACGGACGACAGCACCCCACCCCGGACGGTTACCGCGACCACGGCACGTCCGCCCCCTACGGCCCGACCGGCCAGCAGCCGAACCATCCGTACCCCGGCGCCCACCCCGCCCCGGGCCCGTACTCGGGACATCCGCCCGTCGCCCCCGGGCCGACGCGGCGCGGCCCCCAGTGGGTCGGCCCCGACGGCCTCGGCCGGCCGGCGCAGGCCGCGACCCCCGGCTACGGACTGCCCAACCTCGACGATGACGGCGACCCGGGCCGCAGGGTGGGCCGGCGGCGCGCCCTCGCCGCCATCGGGGGAACCGCCGCGGTGGTGGCCGGCGGTGCCGCCCTGGCCATGACCCCGCAGGTACACGGGCTCTTCGACGACGACGCCCCGGTAGGCGACGCCACCGGCACCACGGTCACCGACGGCACCCCCGCCCGCCCCAGCGGCCAGCGGCCGAGCACGGTGCGCACCTACACCGAGCAGAACGAGAGCTACATGGGCTCCCGGGCCGGCGCGGCGCTGAAGAAGAACAGCCCCTCCGGCGGGCGTACCTTCTCCGGCCCGGCCGCCGCCGCCGAGGCCACCGAGGTCACGGTCAAGACCGTGCTCGCCAAGGACCCGATCCGGCACCTGGCCAGCCGGGCGACCTTCGGCGCCACCCCGAAGCTGACGGCCGACATCAAACGGCTCGGCATCGACGCCTGGGTCCGCCAGCAACTGGAGCCGGAGAAGCTCGCGCCCACCCCGGCGGAGCTGAAGCTGGCCGACCTGCCGACGCTCAAGCTGAGCCCCCAGCAGCTACGCGACCGGCGCGACGCCCTCAACGAGCGGGGCGCGCAGCCCGAGCGCGAGGTGGTCGACGCCACCATCGCCCGGCAGATCTGGTCGGAGCGTCAGCTCTTCGAGGTGATGGTCGACTTCTGGAACGACTTCCTGCACGTCGCCGCCAACTTCGACGGTGGCGAGGTGTACCGGACCTCGTTCGACGCCGACGTGGTGCGCAAGCACGCGTTGGGCAGTTACCCGGAGATGCTGGTCGCCGCGAACAAGCACCCGGCGCTGCTGCTCTACCTCAGCCAGAACGACTCCCGCGCCGACGCGGTCAACGAGAACCTGGCCCGGGAGAACCTGGAGCTGTACTCGGTGGGCGTCGACGGCGGCTACAGCGAGAAGGACGTCCGGCAGGCCGCTCTGCTCCAGACCGGCCGCGGCGTCAACGACGGCAGGTACGTCTTCCGTCCCGAGCGGCACTACCTGGGCAAGGTGAAGGTTCTCGGCTTCTCCCACCCGAACAACTCCGACGACCCGAAGAAGGCCGACGCGGCCATCGACGCGTACATCGCGTACATCGCGTTGCACCCGTCGACCGCGAGGTATGTGGCCCAGAGCCTGGCCACCCGGTTCGTCTCGGACACCCCGCCGAAGTCCCTGGTGGAGCGCCTGGCCAAGACGTACTCGGCGAGCAAGGGCATGATCAGGCCGATGCTGATGACGCTCTTCAGCTCCTCGGAGTTCTGGGCGTCGGTGGGCCAGAAGGTGCGCCGGCCGATGGAGTACCTGGTCGCCACGTACCGCACCCTCGGCGTCTCCCCGCAGGCGGCGCCCGGGTTCAAGCAGGGCGACAACAAGCGCACCGCGTTCGCCCAGGGGCTGCGGCAGATCCACGACAAGATGCGCGAGCTGGGCCAGTACCCGATGGGCCAACCCACCCCGGACGGCTACCCGGACGTCTACGTCGCCTGGACCTCGGCCGGCGCGATGGTCAACGGCTGGAACGAGGCAGGCGAGCTGATCGGCGGCTGGCGCACCCAGTTCACGTACACCAGGCCGGAGAAGCTGGTCGCCCGGCCGCCGGCCACCGCCGGGGCGTACGTGGACGCGCTGGCCCAGCGCCTGGTGCACCAGAAGCTCAGCGCCCGGGAGCGGGAGCTGATCCTCGACGTCGCCGGGGTCCCGGCGAGCGCCAGGGTCGACGCCACGTTCAACGGGGCCGTCGCAGCCGTCGCGCGGGCGATCCTCGCGTCCCCCCAGCACCACCTCCGGTGAGGCATCCGATGGAGAAGACTGTGCACTCGTTCCCCCTGCACCCCGAATGCCCCGACCTGCGGCGGCTGGCCGACAACCCGGCCGAGGCGCTGCTGCGGGCGGAGGCCGATATCGTCGCCGCCGAGAACGCCGCCGAGACCGACCGCTACCGGCGACTCGAGGAGCTGGAGGAGGCCCAGCAGGACGGTCGGGGGGTCACCCGGCGCACCTTCGTGGCCGGGGCCGCCGCCACCGCCACCGCGCTGGCCACCGCCCAGTTCGTCACCACCTCCGCCTCGTTCGCCGCCACGAAGACCGGCACGCTGATCCATGTCTTCCTCTACGGCGGGCTGGACGGGCTGAGCCTGGTCGCCCCGGCCGGCGACCCGGTGCTGGCCAAGGCCCGCCCCGACCTGCTGCTCGGCGACGACTCCCTGGCCCTGGGCCGAGGGTTCAAGCTGACCAGCGCGTTCAAGCCGCTGGAGCGGTGGCTCAAGGCCGGCCAGCTCGGCTTCGTCCCGGCGGTCTCCGACGAGCGGCTGTCCCGCAGCCACTTCCAGGCCGCGGACGCCTGCAACCTGGGGGGCCTGCCCAACGAGACCGGCGGCCGGGGCTGGCTGGACAGCCTGGTCGACAACCTCGGCAAGGGCACCGCGTTCCGCAGCGTCGGCATCGGCAGCACCCTGCCCCGGTCGCTGGTCGGCACCAACGGCGCGCTGTCCATGAACAGCGTCGGCTCGCTGCGGCTCAACGGCGACGCCCGGTACCGGGCCGCCACCGAGAAGGCGATCAGGGGCCTGTTCACCGGGATCAACCACCCGGTCGAGGAGGCGGTGCAGGACGGCCTCGGCGCGCTGGCCACCGCGCAGAAGCTGGCCGCGAAGCCGTACCAGGCGGTCGAGGGCGTCACGTACGAGGGCGTCGGGAACGCGTTTCAGCAGCTCGCCCAGCTCATCAAGGGCGGGGCGAACGTCCGGGTCGCCACCGTCGGGATGGGAGGCTACGACACCCACGAGAACCAGGGCACCCGCTCCGGCGGCCAACTGCACCGGCGGCTGAACGAGCTGGCCGGCGCCATGGCCGCGTTCTTCACCGACCTGGGCGACAAGGCCGCCGACGTCACGATCATGGTGTCCAGCGAGTTTGGCCGCCGGGTCTCCTCCAACGGCGGCGGCACCGACCACGGCCACGGCGGGGTGGTCACCGTCCTGTCCGGCCGCAAGCTCACCGGTTCCCTGCTCGGCACCTGGAACGGCCTGGACAAGCTGGACTCCGGCGACGTGCCCGAGTACAACAACATGTTCAACGTGTACGGATCCGTCGCCCAGGGCCGGTTCGGGCTCACCACCGCGCAGGTGGACAAGATCTTCCCCCGGCAGAAGTTCACCCCGATGAAGCTGTACGCGTGACCCGTCAGCACACCCACGCCGCCGGCCGCCGCACCGGGACCCCGTCCCGGCGCGGCGGCCGGTCGGCTGCTCCCGTACCCCCGGCGGCGGTGCCCCGGCGTGGGCCGGGCGGCCGGCGGGCGCTGACCACCCTGTTCTGGGTGGGCCTGGTCGCGGCCGTGCTGCCGTGGTGGCTGGACACCCCGGCCGGCTCGCTGGACAGCACCGGTGCCGCGCTGACCGCCGCCGGGCGGATCGCCGGCCTGGTCGCCGGCTACCTGCTGCTGGTGCAGGTGCTGATGATGAGCCGCCTCGGCCTGCTGGGACGCCTCGCCGGGGAGCGGATCTCCCGCTGGCACCGCGACGTCGGCGCGACCCTGGTGGTCACCGTGCTGGCCCACCTGTCGCTGATCGTGGTCGGCTACGCCGCCGGCCGGCGGTCGGTGCTCGGCCAGGCCGGCGAGCTGCTGCGCGAGTACGAGGACATGGTCGCCGCGGTCGCCGCCGCCGGCATCCTGGTGCTGCTCGGCCTCACCGGGATCCGGGCGGTCCGCACCGCCCTGCCCTACGAGCTCTGGCACCACCTGCACCTGGCCAGCTACCTGGTCCTGCTGCTCGGCTTCAGCCATCAGTTCAGCAACGGCGCCCAGCTCTTCCCGGCCGGCCCGGTACGCGCCGGCTGGATCACCGCGTACGGACTGGTCGCCGCCGCACTGCTCTGGGGTCGGGTGGTGGCCCCGCTGCGGTTCAACCTGCGGCACCGGCTGCGGGTGGCCGACGTGGTCGCGGAGAGCCCGGACACCGTCTCGGTCTACCTCACCGGTGACCGGCTCGACCGCATCGACCTGCTCGGCGGGCAGTTCTTCCGCTGGCGGTTCCTCACCCGGGGCTGCTGGTGGCAGTCGCACCCGTTCTCCGTCTCCGCCGCCGCGAACGGCCGCTGGCTACGGCTGACCGTCAAGGTGGTCGGCCGGCACACCGCTGACCTGCGCGACCTCGACCAGGGCACCCGGGTCTGGGCGGAGGGCCCCGCGGGCACGTTCACCGCCGCCCACCGCACCCGGGAGCGCGCCCTGCTGATCGCCGGCGGCAGCGGGATCACCCCACTGCGGGCGATGCTGGAGGAGCTGCCGCCCGGCGCGGCGCTGATCTACCGGGCCCGCACCCCCGACGACGTGCTGCTGAACCGGGAGCTGGACTGGCTGGCCCAGGAACGGGGCACCGACGTCTGGTACGTCATCGGCTCCCGCGACGACCAGGGCCCCCGGCAGGTGATGAGCGCCGAGGGCCTGCGCCGGCTGGTGCCCGACGTGGCCCGCCGGGACGTCTACCTGTGCGGCCCGCCCGGCCTGATGGAACAGTCCGTCCGGGCGCTGCGCCGGGCCGGCGTGCCGCGCCGGCAGATCCACCTCGCCACCTTCGAGCTGTAGCCGTCCGCCGCCGCCTTTGTCCGCCGTCGCCTCCGTCCCGTTGCCTCCGTCCCGCCGTCGCCTTCGAGTCTGTGAGGAGATCCCCGCCCATGCGTCGTGTGCTGCTCGCGATCACCGGCCTCGCGGCCGGCACCACCGCGCTGGTGGTGCTCAAGGGTGCCCCGGAGGCCAGCCCGGTCGCCCAGGAGTTGCCCGCCACCCGCCCGCCGGTGGTGCCGTCCGGGTCGGCCGCGCCCACGCCGACCTCCGCCGCGTCGGCCCGCGCCACCGCCACCCCGAAGCCCCGCGCCAGCGCCACCCGCACCCCGGGCTTTCGGACCGGCACCTCGGCCCGGCCCACCCCGGCGCCGCGCACCACCACCACCACCACCGCGCCGCCGAAGTCCACCACCCGCAAGGTGACCGGGTCGGTGGTCTCCAACGAGTACGGCAACGTGCAGGTGCGGATCACCCTGTCCGGGACCCGGATCGTCGACGTGGTGGCGCTGGAACTGCCCCAGGAGACCGCGCAGTCCGACCGGCGCAGCGAGGAGGTCGACGGCCGGTACAGCGGCACCGCCGGGCAGGTCGTGCGGAAGCAGGGCGCCGACCTGGACACCGTTTCCGGGGCGACCGCCACCAGCACCTCGTACCGGAAGTCGTTGCAGGCCGCCCTCGACCGGGCCCGCTGACATGACCGTGCCGGTGACCCGCCCCGGCCTGCGCCGGGTCGAGCAGGTCATGGGTACGGCGATCAGCCTCGACCTCGCCGACGACCTGCCCACGGCGCGGCTGCGCGAGCTGACCGTGGACGTCTTCGCCTGGCTCCGCGAGGTGGACGCCCGGTTCAGCACGTACCGGGCCGACAGCGAGGTGTGCCGGTTCGACCGGGGCGAGGTGCCGCTGTCCGAGGCGTCCGGGGACCTGCGCACGGTCCTGGAGCGCTGCGCCGACCTGTGGGGTGCCACGGACGGCTTCTTCGACGTGTACGCCACCGGGCGGCTGGACCCGTCCGGCTACGTGAAGGGCTGGGCGGCGCAGGTCGCCTCGGACCGGTTGGTCGCTGCCGGGGCGCCGAACCACTGCCTGAACGCCGGCGGGGACGTCCGCGTCCGGGGGCACTCGGCGAGCGGCCGGCCGTGGCGGGTCGGCGTCCGGCACCCGTGGGACGAGTCGTCGGCCTGCCTGGTGCTCACCGGCACCGACCTGGCCGTGGCCACCTCCGGCGTGTACGAGCGCGGACACCACGTGCTCGACCCGCGCAGGGGCGTCCCGGCCGTAGGCCTGCGCTCGGTCACCGTGGTCGGCCCGGACCTCGGGGTCGCCGACGCGTACGCCACGGCGGCGGTGGCGATGGGAGCGGCCGGCATCGGCTGGCTCGACCGCCTCCCGGGCCACCTGCACGCGGTGATCACGGACGACGCCCGCTGCCTACACTCCCCTCACCTCCCCCTCCTCCCCGACTGACGGACCTGCGCGCCCCGCCGCTCGCCGTGATCATGCACTCGCGGCCCCCGGGACGGGGCTTTCGTCCCGGTGTGACCGGGCCCGAACTGCAAGATCGCGGAGGGCGGGACGGTCAGCGGCGGGGGCGGGGCGGTCGGCGGGTGGGGTGGGGTGGTCAGCCGGCGGGGCGGCGGGTGCCGGCCGGATGGGCGCCTCCGGGGCGGGGGCGGCCAGGGCGAGAGCCGGCCGGGCGGGTCGGCGGCCAGCGGTGCCCGCGTCGGTGGTGCGGTGGCGGTTCCGCGCCGTCTGGCCGGCGTGCCGCGTCATCCCTGCTGGACATCACACCCCCGCTCGGGGCGCTGTCGCCCCCTCGTCCGGGTCAACGACGTCCCGGGGCGCGGGGACGCTGCCCGGGGCGCGTCGGCTCCCCGACAGGTGGGCCCGCCCGCGTCGGGCCGACGGCGGACGGATCCACCAGCGGCGTCGGCGCGGCAGGGGTGTGGTGGGACCGGTCGCAACCGGCCACGGCGCGTGACTACCTGACGGTGTCCGTCGCGGCGGGGGTGTGGCGGGGCGGGTTCACCAGCCGCGTCGTGGCAGGGGCAGGTGGCCGGGGAGCAGCTCGGGGGTGAGCGTCACGCCGGTGGCCCGCAGCGCGTCGACCAGCACGTTCTGCACCAGGTAGGAGTCCGGGAGCTGCCAGCGCGCCTGTTCCGGGGCGACCGCCCAGCGGACCGTGCCCTCCGGCAGCCGGGTCGGCGGCGCCGGGATCCACGAGCCGACGCCGTGCCGGACCACGTGGAAGCAGTGCTCCAGCTCCGGGCGCAGCGGGTCGCCGGGACGGACCAGGAACATCCAACGCCCGGTCGGCGTCACCACCACCGGGCCGCGGACCCCGAAGCCGGCCGGGTGGTTCCCGACCACGTCGAGTACCCCCCGCCCGAGGTGGGCCGGCACCTCCAGGACGTCGAAGGCCCGCCCGGTGGGCAGCAGCACGCCGTACGGGCGGCTGCGCCACCAGGTCGCCACCCGCGCCGCGTCGGTGCTGGCCGCCCGCTCCCAGTCCTCCAGGGCGGGATGACAGCCGACGGTGGGACAGCCGGCTCGACCGCACACGAAGCGGCTGCGGGCCAGGCATGCGCCGGGGGTCACCTCCCAGCCGTGGACGGCGTAGCGGACGGCGACCCGGCGCAGCCGGACCCGTTCCAGCGGCGACAACTGCGCGACCCGCGGCCCGACGTTCCCCCACATGCCTACGAACTCCTCTCGCCCGGACCGGTAGGTGCCAGGTCGCTTGTCGAGCGCCGTCACTGCCGTAACCCGCGTTCGTTGACTTGACGGAACGGCTGATGCAACTTGCACGAAAGCTAAGAGTGCTGACCGCACGGCCGACGTACAGGCTGTGCGACCAGCGAAAACTTGAAAACGAACGGACCATCGATCCGTCCGTACGGTCGCCGCCGAGGCCAACCGGCCCGGCCAGGGGAGGAATGGACATGGACGAGTTACCCATAGGTCGGCGGGTGGCGTACTGGCGCGGCCGGCGCAAGATGTCCCAGCAGGTCTTCGCCGACCGGCTCGGCAAGTCCAAGAGCTGGGTGGACAAGGTCGAGCGCGGGGTGCGCCGGCTGGACAAGTTCTCCGTCCTCTACGAGATCGCCTACATTCTCGAGGTCGACGTGCAGTTGCTGCTCGGCAAGGACCCGGAGCGGCGTGCCGACGTGCTCAACTGCATCGACCCGGTCGAGGTCCAGGAGATCCGGGCGGCCCTGGAGCGGTACGACTCGATGAGCGCCTACTTCGACGCCGCCCCGTTCCCGCCGCCGCTGATGGACATGCGCAAGGCGGTCAACCACGCCTGGCTGACCTACCAGTACGGCCGCTACGGGATGCTCACCCGGGCGTTGCCGAAGCTGCTGCGCGACGCCCAGGCCGCGGACGCCGGCCACGACGGCGACCAGGCCCGCGACGCCGCCCACCTGCTCGGCCAGGTGTACCAGATCGCCTCCTCGGTGCTGCGCAAGCTCGGCGAGTGCGACCTGGCCTGGCTGGCCGCCGACCGGTCGATGGCGGTCGCCCAGCGGGCCGACGACCAACTCCTCGCCGGGATCGCCACCACCCGGGTCTGCAACGCGATGGTCGCCATGGGGCGGGCCCGTTCCGCGCTGGAGCTCAACGTCAACATCGCCAACCGGCTGGCCCCCGGCGGCGGCAACGACGCCACCCCGGACCGGCTCTCCGTCTACGGGATACTGCTGCTCCAAGGCGCGATGGCCGCTGCCCGGCTCGGCGACTCGGCGACCGTGGACGACCTGATCAACGGCGCCCAGGAGGCGGCCGTCCTGCTCGGCGGCGACCAGAACCACTACTGGACATCCTTCGGCCCGACGAACGTCGAGCTGCACCGGGCCGCCGCCGCGGTGGAACTGGGCGACGGGGGGCGGGCGGTGGAGGTGCACCACCAGCGCATCCCTGAGTCGTCCTTCAACGGCCTGCTCCCCGAGCGCCGGGCCCACCATCTGCTCGACATCGCCCGGGGCATGGCCCAGATCGGCGATGTGGCCACCGCCGGGGAGATGCTGCTGCGCGGTGACCGGCTCGCGCCCTCGGAGATCCGCTGCCGCCCCATCGCCCACGAGGTGATGTCGGACGTCCTGCGTCGCACACGGGGTGCGCTGCCTCCGCCGATTGCGGAGTTGGCTGAGCACATGGGAGTGGGAGTATGAGCGCGGCGGGGGTCGGTATGAACGGTCTGCACCGCGGCAGCGAGCGCCATGGGGTGCTCTACGTCATCGCCTGCGGGTCGCCGCTGGCCGGTCACGTCGGCCGCCTGGTCGAGCTGGCACAGCAGGACGGCCGGGAGGTCTGCGTGGTCGTCACGCCGGACGGCGCGAAGTTCGTCGATCGGCCGGCGCTGACCCGGCAGACCGGCCATCCGGTCCGCAGCCGGTACAAGGACCCGGGTGACCCGGACGTGCTGCCGCCGGCCGACGCGATGATCGTCTGCCCGGCCACGGTCAACACGGTCAACAAGTGGGCGGCCGGGATCACCGACACCCTCGCCCTCGGCCTGCTGGTCGAGGCGCAGGGCAAGGGGGTGCCGATCGTGGCGGTGCCGTTCACCAACGCCGCGATGGCCGGGCACCCGGCCTTCCGGGCCAGCCTGACCCGGCTCGCCGAGTGGGGGGTGGACGTGATCTTCGGCGAGCACGTCGTGCCGCTGCATCCACCCGGTGCAGGCGAGCGCCACCTGCACGCGTTCCCGTGGGGTGCCGGCCTGGCGGCGCTCCGCGACCGGCGCTGCCCGGTCACCCCAGCCGCCTGATCGAGGAGCAGGGCCCCCTTGCCGACGGATTCCGTTGCACCCGGGGGCCCTGTCCACAGCCGCGGCCCTGACCTACGGCGCGCGCCGGTAGAGTGGCCCGCCGTGAGCACAACCCCGACACCGCCGACGGTGGCCGACGTGGTGGCGACGCTGCACCGGCACTACCCGCCGGCCTGGGCCGAGGACTGGGACCGGGTCGGGCTGGTGCTCGGCGAGCCGACCGCCGAGGTCCGCCGGGTGGCCTGCGTCGTCGACGTCGTCCCCGAGACCGTCGCCGAGGCCCTCGCCGCCGGGGTGGACATGATCGTCGCCCACCACCCGCTGCTGCTGCGCGGGGTCTCCTCGGTCGCCCCGACGACGTACAAGGGGCGGATCGTCCACCAACTGATCAAAGCCGATGTGGCGCTCCTCGTCGCGCACACCAACGCCGACGTGGCCGATCCCGGCGTCTCCGACGCGCTGGCGGCCCGCTTCGGGCTGACCGGGCTGCGCCCGCTGCACCCCCCGGCCCCGGGCACCCCGGCCGCCGGCGCGGGCCGGGGGATCGGCCGGATCGGCGAGCTGCCCCGGCCGATGACCCTCGCCGAGCTGACCCGGTACGCCGCCGCCGTGCTGCCCGCCACCGCCTGGGGCGTCCGCGCCGCCGGCGACCCGGCGCGGACGGTGCGTACCCTTGCGGTCAGCGGTGGCTCGGGGGACGCCTTCCTCGGCGCGGCCACCGCGGCCGGCGTCGACGCCTACCTCACCGCCGACCTGCGCCACCACCCCGCCGGCGAGCACCTCGCCGCCGGTGGCCCGGCTCTGCTCGACGCCGCCCACTGGGCGACCGAACGACCCTGGCTGGACGACCTGGCCGCCCTGCTTCGGGCGGAGTTGGGCGTCGAGACCATGGTGTCCGACCTGGACACCGACCCGTGGACGGTGCACGCCGCCGCGACCGGCGGCGGCTCGGCACCCGCCGACCCCGTCACCATCGACCCCGCGCCCGGCGGCGCCGCCCCGGTATCCGACCCCGACCCCGACCCCGCCCCGCCGCGGACGACAAGGAGCCCAGACCGTGAAGGCTGACCCCAAGGTCCAGCGCCGCCTGCTCGACCTCCAGGCGATCGACACCTCCCTCGCCCAGCTCGCCCACCGCCGCCGTTCCCTGCCCGAGCGGGCGGAGCTGGAGGGCCTCGCGCGGGAGCTGTCCGCGCTGGAGGACGAGCGGGTCCGCGCCCAGGTTGCCGTCGACGACCTGGACCGGGACATCGCCCGGCTGGAGAAGGACGTCGAGCAGGTCCGGGCCCGCAAGAGCAAGGACGAGGTGCGGCTCGCCGCCGGCACCGGGCCGGCCCGGGAACTGGAGGCGCTCCAGCACGAACTGGTCTCGCTGAACCGCCGGCAGAGCGACCTGGAGGACGCCGAGCTGGAGCTGATGGAGCAGCGGGAGACCGCGCAGGGGGTGCTCGACGGCATCGAGCGGCGGGCGGCCGAGGCGCGGGAGCGGCGGGCCGCGGCCGAGCAGCGTCGTGACGAGGCCCTCGCCGAGATCGCCAAGGAGGAGGAGTTCAAGCGGACCGCCCGCCAGCCCCTCGCCGGCGACCTGCCGGGCGAACTGGTCACCCTCTACGACAAGATCCGCGAGGACAGCGGCCTCGGCGCGGCGCTGCTGACCGGCGCCCGCTGCGGCGGCTGCCGGCTGGACCTCTCCGGCGCCGACATTGCCCGCATCCGCAAGGCCGCCCCGGACGAGGTGGTCCGCTGCGAGGAGTGCCGCCGGATCATGGTCCGCACCAACGAGTCCGGGCTGTAGGCGCGATGGCGGTACGCGCGGTTGTCATCGAGGCCGACGGCGGGTCCCGGGGCAACCCCGGCCCGGCCGGCTACGGCGCGGTGGTCCGGGACCCGGCCAGCGGCGAGGTGCTGGCCGAGCGGTCCGAGGCGATCGGCACCGCCACCAACAACGTCGCCGAGTACCGCGGGCTGATCGCCGGCCTGGAGGCCGCCGCCGAGCTGGGCGCGGCCGAGGTCGACGCCCGGATGGACTCCAAGCTGGTGGTCGAGCAGATGTGCGGGCGCTGGCAGATCAAGCACCCGGGGCTGCGTCCGCTCGCCGCGCAGGCGGCGGCCCTGGTCGGCCGGTTCGCCGCGGTGCGCTTCCAGTGGATCCCGCGGGAACGCAACCGGCACGCCGACGCCCTCGCCAACGCGGCGATGGACGCCGCCGCCGGCAAGCCGGCCCGCACCGCCGCGCGGGCTGCGATCGTCGAGCCGGCCCGCACCGCCGCGCCGGCTGCGATCGTCGAGCCGGCGCGCGAGGTGGCCGCCCCGGACTCGCCGGCCCGGGCCCGTGCCCGCGAGGCAGCCGCCCGCGCCGCCACCCGGAAGGCCGGCTCCGACCCGGCCACCATCCCCGCCTCCTGGGAACCGCAGCCCAGCGACACCGCCACCCGGCTGATCCTGGTCCGGCACGGCGAGACCGAGTTCACCGAGCAGCACCGCTACTCCGGCCGGGGCGACGTGCCGCTGTCCGCGCGGGGCCGGGCCCAGGTGCGGGCCACAGCCGCCAGGGTGGCCGCCCTCGCGCCGTCCGTCGCGGCCGTGGTCAGCTCGCCCCTGTCCCGGTGTACGGCGACCGCCGAGGCGATCGCCGGGGCGCTCGGCGACGTCCCGGTACGCACGGCCGGCGACCTGATCGAGTGCGACTTCGGCGCCTGGGAGGGGCGCACCTTCGCCGAGGTGCGCGCCGGCTGGCCGGGGGAACTGGACGCCTGGCTCGCCTCCACCCGCGTCGCCCCACCGGACGGCGAGTCGTTCACCGAGGTCGCCGCCCGGACGACCCGGGTCACGGACGCGCTGATCGAGGCGTACCCCGGGGAGACCGTGGTGGTGGTCTCGCACGTCTCGCCGATCAAGCTGGTGCTGCGCGACGCCCTCAGCGCCGACGACGCGTTCCTGCACCGGCTCTACCTCGACGCGGCCGGCATCTCCGTCCTGGACCGCTGGCCCGACGGCGGCCTGGCGGTCCGCTCGATCAACGACACCGCCCACCTCCCCACCCCCTAACCCCGCCCCACCCCCACCCCACCCCGCCCCGCCCCGCGCACTTTCACGGAAAGAGTGGCTATTCCTCGGCGAATGGCCACTCTTTCCGTGAAAGTGCGCGGGGTTTTGGTGGGTGGGTTCGTCCGCAGCCGGTTCGACTCGTCGGTGCTGGCGCTGCTCATCGCGATCACCGGCATCGTCGCCACCATGCCGTACATCGCGTTGCAGCTCGTCGGCATCGAGGCGGTGCTCAAGACCATGGGGGGTGACCGGGGACAGCGCGGTGGCCCGGCACCTGCCGATCATCATCGCGTTCGCGATCCTGGCCGCGTACACGTACCAGTCGGGGCTGCGCGTCGTGGTCGCCGCCCTGGTCACCCTGGACCTGCGGGCCGCGCGGGTGGCCGAGGGCGCCGACGGCACCACCCCGGACGACTACTTCGCCGACTAGGGCGACCCGCGCGTCACCCCCGGTGCCGCCCGGGGCGCGGACGCCGCCCCCGAACCCGTCGCCTGAGCGGCGCGGCAGGACCCAGGTCGACCCGGGGCTCTGCCGCGTGCCGATCGGTCGGGGCTCAGCGGCGGGCGCGGTTCTCCAGGGCCTCGTTGAGCCGGGCGAGCATGTCGGCGAGGGTGTCCCGGTCCCCGGGCGTCCAGTCGGCGAGGATGTCCCCGTAGAGCCGGGTGCGGGCCGCCCGCACGGCGTCCATCCGGTGCAGCCCCGCCGAGGTGGGGGAGATGACCGTGCCCCGGCCGTCGGTCGGGTCGGGGGACCGGGCGATCAAAGCGTCCCGCTGCATCGCCGAGACCTGGCGGGTGACCGTGGAGCCGTCGAGGTTGAGCCGGGCGGCCAGCGCCGACACGTTCTGCGGCCCGGCCACGGCCAGGTGCCGCAGGATCACGTACGCCGCGCGGTCCAGCACCCGGTGCTCGGCGGTGCCGGTGGCCCGTCGGGTCGCCTCGCCGAGGCGCATCAGCATCGCCACCTCGGTCTCGATCCGCGCGAGGGCGGTCTCGTCCGGCCCGCTTCCCGTGGTGTGGTCGTCGCTCATGATTGTATGATACAACCGAATTGCCTGTACGATACAGCTACTTGGGAGGCGGAGTGGACCGGCGTACCGAGCCCAACCGCAGTGCCATCTACGCCACCACACTGGTGGCCTTCCTCGCCATCGCCGGCATCGCCGTGGTCGACCCGATCCTGCCCGCCATCGGCGAGGCCATCGGGGTCACCGCCTGGCAGGTCGAGCTGCTGTTCACCGCGTACATCGCGGTGATGGCCATCGGGATGATCCCGGCGACCCTGGCCAGCGGCCGGTTCGGCTTCAAGCCGGTGCTGATCACCGGCGTCTCGGTGGTCGGCCTGGCCGCCATCGGAGCCTCGTTCAGCAACGACATCGTCGCGCTCTCCGTGCTGCGCGGCGTGTGGGGGCTGGGCAACGCGATGTTCTTCGCCACCGCCATGGTGGTGCTGGTCAACCTCGCCAACGACCGCGAATGGGTGGTCGGCCTCTTCGAGACCGCGCTCGGCCTCGGCTTCGCCGTCGGACCGCTGATCGGCGGCCTGCTCGGCCAGGTGAGCTGGCGGCTGCCGTTCTTCGTCTGCGGAGTGTTCATGGTGCTCGCCCTGGCCGTCGCGTCCCGCAGGATCCGCGAGCCCGCCAACCGGCAGGCGCCCGTACGCGTCGGGCAGATCTTCTCGACCTACCGCAGGCCCGCGTTCGTCACCCTGTGCGTGGTCACCGCCGCGTACAACTTCGTCTTCTTCGTGGTGCTCGGCTACACGCCGCTCTTCCTCGGCCTGGACATCGTCCCGCTGGGGCTGGCGTTCACCGGTTGGGGCCTCGGCCTGGCCGCCGGCATCCTGGTGATCGGCCACCGGCTCGCCCACCGCATCGGCGCCGTGCAGACCGTCGGCGTGGCCATCGCCGGCCTGCTGGTCTGCATGGTCCTGTTCGCCACCTCGACCGGCACCCCCATGTCGCTGGTGGTGCTCGTGATCTCCGGCCTGTTCATGGGCCTGGCCAACGCCAACCTCACCGACCTGGCGCTCGGCCTGGGCTCCGGTGACCGTCGGGTGGCGACCGGCGCGTTCAACCTGGTCCGCTGGGGCGCCGCCGCGCCCGCCCCGATCATCTCCGGCAAGCTCGCCGAACACAGCCTCGCCCTGCCGTTCTGGGTCGGCTTCGGCGTCCTCGCCGTCGGCGTGCTGGTCTACCTGGCCTTCGCCCACGTGATGGCCGCCGGCTACGGCGAGCGGGTGCTCTGGTCCCGCTGGAACCGGGCCGCCGCCGGCGCCGAGCACACCCCGGAGGAGCCGGTCGGCGAGGCGTACTGAGCCGCCGCTGAGCCCGCTCCCTGCTGGCCCCCGGTCGCGGGCCCAGCGCGGCGCGCCCCGTTCCCCAGGCGGCCCCGGTCGCCGGCTCAGCGCAGCGCGCGCCAGAGCAGGCACAGGCCGATGCCGGTGCCGAACACCACGATCAGCGTCTTCAACACCACCGGCGGCAGCCTACGGACCAGCCGCGCGCCCACGTACCCGCCGACCAGGGTCGCCGGGGCGACCACCGCGACGGCGGCCCAGTTGACCGGGCCGAACAGCGCGAAGACCACCAGCGTGGTCAGCCCGACCGTGGCGGACAGCAGGTTCTTGACCGCCGACACCCGGGCCAGCGTCGCGTCCAGCACCAGGGCCAGGCCGGCCACCAGCATCACCCCGAGCGCCGCGCCGAAGTAGCCGCCGTACACCGCGCCGACCGCGACCATGGCCTGCACGGTGACCGTACGACGGCGCGGAGCCAGGTCGGCCGGGTGCCCGACGAGGCGGCGCAGCGGATCCTGGAAGGCGAGCACGGCGGTGGCCCCGAGCACCAGGAACGGCACCGTCAGCTCGAACGCCCGCGCCGGGGTGGCCAGCAGCAGCAGGCAGCCGACGATCGTGCCGGCGACGGTGGTCGGCAGCAGCAGCCACAGCGACCGCCCGCGCGGCAGGTCCGCCCGGCTGCCCGCCACGCTGGCCACGTAACCGGGGAAGACCGACACGGAGTTGCTCACGTTCGCCGGAATCGGCGGCAGGCCGACCGCGATCAGGGCCGGGAAGGTGATCAGCGAACCGCCCCCGGCCACCGCGTTCACCGTGCCCGCGGCGAGACCGGCGGCGACCAGGAGCGCGGCGCTGGAGAGATCCACGATCCCCGAGGCTAGTACGCCCGAGGCACCCCCGCCCCCGACCTTGATCCATTTCACGTCATGCACCCCGCAGTGTCCAGGCCCCGTCACCCCCGATGTCCATGACATCGAGTGGATCAAGGACGGGCGAGGGTCGGCAATAGGCGAGGCCGCTGCGTCGTTAGGATGGGTGGTGCGACGGACGAGTCGACCGGGCGGTCGCGTCGACGGGCTCCGGCCCGTCGCCGAGGAACGTCCGGACTCCACAGGGCAGGGTGGTTGTTAACGGCAACCCGGGGCGACCCGCGGGACAGTGCCACAGAAAACAGACCGCCGGCCCCAACGGGGACGGTAAGGGTGAAACGGTGGGGTAAGAGCCCACCAGCATCCCGGGTGACCGGGATGGCTCGGTAAACCCCACCCGGAGCAAGGCCAAAATGGGCCGCCATCGCAAGATGACGGCCCAGCGCAGACGCTTGAGGGCTGCCCGCCCGATGTCTGCGGGTAGGCCGCACGAGCCTGCCGGCGACGGCAGGCCTAGATGGATGGCCGCCGCCGGCGCGGACCCCGCGAGGGGTACGCGCCGGGCACAGAATCCGGCGTACAGGTCGACTCGTCCGTCGCCCACCAGCTCAGAGCCTCGATCAAGGCTCTGAGCTGCTTCTATTTTCGGGCGTCGATGGTCGTCGTTGGTCAACATTGTCCGGCGTTTGACGCCCTGAGGACGCCCTGATGCCCTGGAGACGCCCTGAGCGCGGGCTCAGTTGGCCTTGGCCTCGGCCTAGCGCGCTAGGCCGTCGTGAGGGCCTTTCCGGGTCGGTGCTTGGGGCCTGAGTCGATGGCCGGCGGCTATGGGGGAGGGCCGGGCACGTCCTGGCGGTGGAGCTGGTGCCACGACTCGGTGACCCGGTGGCAAGTCAGTCCCGGGGTTGGACTGGCGCGGCAGCCGGAAGCCCCGACCACCCGACCAGAGCAGCCCCGCCAGCTTCCGTCACGGCCTCGCTGGCGCTCGCCCTGTCTTCAGGTGGGGCGGGTGCCCCGGCGGCTGTCGGTGGCTCACCGCCCCGGCGCCGTAGGCGGCCGAGGCGGCTTGCCGCCAGCCGGGCTTGCCGCCCCGCACCGCGCGGAGCGCGGTGCCTTGATCCAAAAGAGAGCAATTCGGCAAGCAGCCCACCACCGGCCCTGTCGTGTCACGGGAGATGCTTGACAAGATCCGGAGATTGAGGAGCCAAGGGTGTGGATGAGGTCCACTACGCTCCTGGCATGTTGGCCACGATCTCCGCCGTGACAGTCCGATACCGGCGGCCGATCCTCACCATTGCGCTTGTCCTGGCCGTGGTCCTGGCCGTGGGCCGTCGGCTGTCAGATTTGCTGGACTCAATCCTGGGCATCGCGACCATCCTCGCCGGGGTATTGGCGTTGTCGCTGGCCTTGCTCACCCTGCTCATCCTGCTTTCACCACGGCCGGCGGCCTTTCTGGTCAGGCCCGAGGTTCGGGCGTTCGCCACTGAACCGAGCGCGGTCCAGATCTACCTGGCCGTGCAGCTCACGTTCTTGGCCTCGCTGTTCCTGGGCACTGACCACCTTGGCGAAGTCGTCGGGGGCCCGTTCATGGTGTTGCCGTTCCTGCTCCTGGTCGGCGTCGGTGTAAACGTTGCTGCCGGCTGGCGCGGTTCTTTCGTCGAGCTGCGACCGGACGGTGTCTGGCAACGCGACTTCACCGGATCCTTGATGGTGCCGTGGGAGGCCCTGGCACCTGGCTGCCCTTCCCAGCCCGCAGTTAGGGCCTCCATCCTGGCCCTGACCTACGCACAACCGGACCTGGTACGCCGCCGCGGTATCCTCCCGCTGGGCCGGCGGCGGCTGCGCATCGACAACGTCCACCCGTGGTTCATCGCCGACGCGATCCGGCACTACGTCGACCATCCACAGCACCGGGCCGCGATCGGAGAACCAACCGAATACCAACGGCTCTGGCATGCGTTGACGTCTGCGCCCACTGGCTTCGGCCATGGGCACGCTTCCTAGGCCCACTGTCAAGCAGGTGCTGGGACGGATTCGTCAAGCATGTGGTGGGACTAGACAGCCCACCACCGGCCCCGCCGCTGAGTCTTTAAGGGCCATGCATGATGGGTGTACCTTCAGGGGTGGCTAGGTGTTGAGATCTGCGCGAGCGGCATCCAAGAATGCTCTCATAAGGGTGTCTAGCTCGTCGCGCTCAGCTCCTGCTGCTATTGCGCTGTAGATTGGTGCGGCGGCTTTTCGTACCTCTTCGCTGCCTACAAGGCGAACTATCTGGTCGGCTTCGATAAGCTGCTGACGGGTTCCTAGGAGCGGGCTGCTCGATCTCGGTCCCTCAACCGGGTGCTTCGCACCGTGTTTCGTTACCGATTACGATTACGACCACGGCCGGGGACGTTTCGTTACAGGCTTCCGGGTCGGTGAAGCGCCGGGTGTCACCGATGCCCCAGAGCATCCGAGGAATGTCCGCCTGGTGGTGATCGGTCCGCGTAGGCGACGCTGTGCCCCGAGTGCGAGGACTACCTGCGAGTCGGATCACGCACCGGTCAGTTTCGTGCGCTGAACCGGTCTAAACTTCCGAGACCTGACGGAAGGCATGGCGCGATGCGGAAACTGATCTACGGCATGAACCTGACACTGGATGGCTACGTCGCCGCATCCGGCGACGACCTCGGGTGGAGCGAGCCGAACGACGAGCTGTTTCAGTGGTGGCTCGATCAGGAGCGAGCGATCGGCCTGTTGCTGTATGGGCGCAAGCTTTGGGAGGAGATGAGTTCCTACTGGCCGACCGGCGACCAGCAGCCCAATGCCACCCCGGCGCAGATCGAGTTCGCGCGGAACTGGCGGGACACGCCGAAAATGGTGTTCTCCTCGGCGCTGGAGAAGGTCGACTGGAACACCCGCCTGGTCACCGGCGACGCGGTCGCGGAGATCACCCGGCTCAAGGCTGAGGGCGGCGAGCCGATGAGGGTTGGTGGTGCAACGCTCGCCCGGGCGGCCATGCGGGCCGGGCTGATCGACGAGTACACGGTCGTGACCCATCCGGTCCTGGTGGGCGGCGGCACGCCGTTCTTCACCGCGCTGGACAGCTGGGTGAAGCTGAACCTGGTGGAGACGCGGACGTTTCCCGGCGGGGTGGTCCTGACCAGGTACGAGGCGAGGCGCTGAGCGCGTTTCCTCCACGCGGCCAAGGAAGTGACGAGGGCAGCAGTGGCCGAGGTGCGATCCGACTTGAAGCAGCATCCACAGCTTCGGGCTGCATGGCGCACGAAGCCGGTCGACAGCGACCCCGCCATCGACCGCGCCGATTGGCCCGCTGGCGCACCGATCTCGGCACGCCAGCGGCCCGGACATGACCTTGCGGAAGCACCGCACTCCTACGGCCGGTTACGGAGCCTCGTCCGCCCTGTGCGCTCGCTTGGCGGCAGATCCGCATGGGTCAGAATGTGCCGATGACGATCTCCGCTGACGACTCCGGTCCGGTCCGGATTGTGACGGCCGTTCTTCGCGACGGCGATCGGGTGTTGCTGTGTCATCGAAGCGCCGGACGCCGTTGGTATCCCGACGTGTGGGACCTGCCGGGCGGTCATGTTGAGGAGGGGGAGGATCCGAAAGAGAGCCTTGTCCGCGAGCTTCGGGAGGAGTTGGGAATCACGGCATCGGTGCCGTCCAGCCCGCCGATGCATGAGATCCGGACCGCGACGTTCGACATGCAGATCTGGTTGGTCGACAGGTGGACCGGAACACCCGTCAACGCCGCGCCGGACGAGCACGACGCTGTGGCGTGGTTCGAGACGTCCGACCTTGACAGCCTGCGTCTCGCCCATGAGTCGTATCTCTCGATGCTCACCGCCGTGCTCGTCATGTGACGTCGCTCCGGAAGCCAGGGGTGAGTGTCCTCCGTCTACTGATGTGCGACAGTCGTTCGCCAACTGATCTGCGATACCTCAGTGCGCTGATCGCGGTAAAGAGAGTTCACCGAAGCTGGAGCAGCCCACGTTTGGCCATATAGGCTCGCAACGTCTCGACGTCCTCGGCGGACATCAAGCGGCGTGGGATCACGGTCGCCGGCATCCGGCCGACGTACACGATCCAGAACTCAGGGGTGTCTCTTACCTGGGCGACCCCGTCCCAGGCGATACCGCCGGACTCCGAGCCGCTGCGCATCATGATGTTGTCGTCGGTGATGTCGTAGGCGCCCTCGACCGCGTAACGACCGGAGCGCCGCCGGGCGCGCAACCGCACCCACGGCGAGTACAGCATCGACAGCACGCCACCCACGACCATCACCATGCACAGCGGCGAGATCTGGTCGCCCCACGCGAACCCCCGCGAGACGGCGAAACCGATCGTCCCGACCGCCGCCAGCACCGCGCCTATATAACCGTACTTGCGCAGCCGAACACTGCTGAGCGCAGCGGCCACCCGGCCTGGGTAGGCGGGATCGGCTGGGACGTCAAAACGGATGTGCACGCCAGAACGATAGTGCCCCCACCCGCCCCCGGGCAGCGCCTGACTCGCACCCCGCTGTCCGGATCGTCGGGGCCGCCCCTGGCCAGCGGCAGAAGCGGATGCTTCGCGTGGCATTGAACTGAACACAGCGGGCTGCTGGGGGTGTCGACCGGACCGGACGTGAGTCAACGCGCCCAGAACGCTTGACCGACGACGGAATCCTGCCGTCGATGGGCCCCGTCGGCGACTCGTACGACAACGCACTACCCGGACGACAATCCCTAGACCAACCGTCAAGCATCAGGTGGGACGCATCAGCCTCATGAGGTACCGGCGGACCTGGCTGGAGCCGCAGGTGAGACCCCCGTTCGCTCGTGCTGAGCGAGGACTCTGCGGTGCACAGACCAGGAGCGGGCGAGGGGCCGGGGTGCGGCTGCGGGGGCTCGTCCGGGCCGGGCATCGGGGACACGATCCTGGCGGTACTGGCGTCTCCTGGTACGGTCGCGAGGTGAACGTCGAGGAGCACTGGTGGAATGGGGAGGCGACGCCGCGGGGACGTCGCGACATCTACATCCGTACTGATGGTCAGCGCTGGGAAGTTCAGGCGCAGATCGGTGGCGCGCAAGGCCGTTCAAAGGTGCTGGAGTGTTCCAGCCGCAGCTCGGCGAGCATTCTCGCCGGGGCTTGGCGCGGGAGCAGCCCGACCTGGCGCGAACTGCCTCACTGAGCGTTGTTTCCGTCAGACTGACGGTAGCGGCAGTGGTCGGAGGCCGCACGCAGGGCAGCAGTCCGCAGGCGTGCGGCCGGCCGGCTGTACGGGACTCGTAGTCTCACCAGGATGGGCGACGACGAGCGGGACCTGGTCCGACGAGGGTACGACGCGCTCTCCTACCACTACCGCGCGGATAATGCCGATGACGGTCAGTACGCGCCCTGGCTCGCCGACCTGCACCAGCGCCTGCCGGCCTCGGCGGCGGTCCTCGACCTCGGCTGCGGCTGCGGCGTGCCGGTCGCCCGCTTCCTCACCCACGCCGGGCACCAGGTCACCGGCGTCGACATCAGCGACGTGCAGATCGAACGGGCCCGCCGCCTGGTGCCCGCCGCCACCTTCCTGCGCGCGGACGCCACCCGGCTCGATCTGGCACCGGAGTCGTTCGACGCCGTGGTATGCCTCTACGCCCTCATCCACCTGCCCCTGCCCGACCAGCCGCGTCTGGTCGAACGGATCGCGACGTGGCTACGCCCCGGCGGCTGGCTGCTGACCACCGTCGGCCACGACGCGTGGACCGGCACCGAGGACGCCTGGCTCGACGGTCCCGCCGCCATGTGGTGGAGCCAGGCGGACGCCCCCACCTACCGATCCTGGCTCCGGCACGCCGGATTGACGATCACCGCCGAGGCATTCGTCCCCGAGGGCGCGGGCGGGCACACCCTGTTCTGGGCGCGGCGACCGGTGAGCTGATCGGGTGGGTCGGGCGTTCCGGGATCCGGGAGCGTCCGCTGCGCGCCTCGTCGGCATCGGCGCGTGACGCGTGCTCGCCAGTCGTGACCTCGGCTCGCGGCAGGGCGGGTGTCGGGTCGCTGTTACGATCTTGCCGTGCCCGCTCACCCCACCCCACCAGGCCGAATGCAGTCTGGCCCCTGGCAACCAGTCGACGGGCGACCCGCCCGGCCGGGGCCGGCCGGACACAACCCGTATCCGTACGGATTCCCCCAACCCGGAGGGCCCCCGACCGGTCGCGTTCCGGCGGCGGGCGCCTGGTCGGCCGGCAGGTCGGTCCGGAGGACCCTGCTGGTGGTGCTGCTCGGCCTGGCCGTCGTCGGGCTGAGTACCGCCGTCGCGTACGCCACGGTCGGCTGGCCGAAGGCGGTGCCGATCATCGCCGGCCTCGCCCTCTGCGTCGTCTTCGCGTCGGTCGTGGGTGTGTTGCACCGGGCGGCGTGGCTGGCTTTCCTCGCGATGGTTCCCGCCCTGTTCGTCCTCGTGGGGTCGGTGCAGTTCGCCCCCGAGGCGGTGCTGGAGGAGCGCGGCGTCCGTCAGCAGGTGACCATCGTCAACGTCGAGGTCGCCGGTAAGCGACACGCGTTCACCCTCCGGGGCGAGGACGGGCCGCTCGACGAGCCGATGATCTATCGGGGCAGGAGCCACGGCTACCAGCTCGGCGACACCCTGGTCGTGCTCACCGATCCGGACGGGGTGGTCCCGCTCCGGGACGTCGATCGAGTCGACTCCGGTGGGAGGCTGGTGGCGTTGGTCTCCGGTGCCGCCGGCTGGACCGTCATCGCACTGCTCGCCGGCTGGCGCGGGCACGTCCGCCGCCGCGAGGGCCGGTTCGAGACCCTGATCATCTAGCCGGTGCCGACCGGGACCCGCCCGATTTGATGCTCTGCTCGATGCCGTCGGCGACGCGTCGGTAGTGCGGCGGTTTGGTGCCATGATCAGCTTCCGCCGAGCACACGCCAACCCGTACGCCGGTGAACGGCGACCGCGTCAGCTCTTGCTGATCGCCAGCTCGGCCAGCTGGTCGAAGGTGCGTACGAGGACCTCGCGCCGCTGTGCCCGGTACTCCGGGCCGGGCTCCAGGCCGTCGATCGTCTCGTCCCAGACGGCCAGGAACCGGGTCTTCCAGGCGGCGATGGTGGCCGGGTCGGGCAGGATGGCCCCGACGTAGTTCTGCCGCGCGACGAGGTGGAGCAGTTCCAGGTTGCAGGGCACCGCGACGCCCCAGTAGTCGTCCGGCTCGATCCCGGTCGGGTCGCCGGACATCGCCTCGGTGACCTCGGCGATCAGCCGGTTGGTCAGGTCCGTGAGATGGTCGGCCGCCGTGTCGTCGTCGAAGTTCCCGCTGCCCCAGGTTCCCATGCTGTCCGCACCCTCTTCGTTCTCGAATCCGATCGGTATTGAAGCAGGTCCCACCGACGGTTCTCCCGGACGCCGGTTGTCCCGTGCGGCCCGGGCGACTCGCATAGGGTCGTGACGTCGGGGCCCGGCCGTCGTCCCGAACCTTCGGTACGCCGGGGGCGGGCCGGACGACCGGCGGCCGAGCGACGGCGCCTCGGGCAGCGACCGGCTTGCCGACGAGCTCCGTCCCGAGGAGGATGGCACGATGCCGGACAGTGAACTCGAGGCCGAGCTGCTCGACGCCGAGCGCCGGCTTCAGGCCGCCCAACGGGCGGGGGACGTGGCCGCCCTCGACGGGCTGCTCGACGAGCGCCTGATCGCCTTCGGCCCGGACGGGAGCAGGTTCACCAAGCAGGACGACCTCCTCGCCCACCGTGACCGGACCTCCGTCATCGACGAACTGGTGGAGGAGGAACTGGACCTGATCGTCGAGGGGACGACCGGGGTGACGTTCTTCCTGGGCCGGGTGACGGGGACCTTCGGTGGCGTCCCGGTTACGGCGAGGCTCCGATACACCAGGACGTGGACGTACGGCGATCGCGGCTGGCGGATCCTGGCGGCCCACATCAGCCCGGCCTGAAGGCGGCCCGGCCGGCGGGACGGGTCACTCGGTGGCGTCGACCGTCCGGGGCCGGTCGTCCTCGGCCGGGCGCGGCGCGACGATCTGCACGGACACCCCCGCGTTGCCGTTGTGCGTCTCGATCCAGGAGTCCAGCGCCGACCGGCAGGCGAGGTCCACGTGCCGCAGGCCGCGCAGGTCCAGCCGTACGGTCCGGTCGGACGGCAGCCCGTTCAGCGTGGTGAGGATGGTGGGCAGCCGCAGGAACGTCGCGTTCCCGGAGATCGTCACGTCGATCGGCCCGGCCGTGCCGTCCCGCACGGTGACCCGCACGTGGGACGTCTCCCACGCCGTCTTGACGATGGCCAGGCCGAGGCCGACGAGCACGCCGGTGAACATGTCCATGGTGAGGATGGCCGTGGCGGTCACCGCCAGCACCACCACCTCGCCCTGGTGCTGCCCCCGCCACAGCTGCGGCGCTGCCCGCAGCGGCAGCAGCTTCACCCCGGCGTGAACGAGCACGGCCGCGAGCGCGGGCAGCGGGATCAGCCCGAGCAGGCCGGGCGCGGCGGCGGCGAACAGCAGCAGCCACACCCCGTGCAGTACCCGGGACGCCTTCGTCCGCGCGCCGGCCCGCACGTTCGCGGAGCTGCGTACGATGACCGCCGTCATCGGCAGCGCGCCCAGCAGGCCGCAGACGGTGTTGCCGGTGCCCTGCGCCACGAGTTCCCTGTCGAAGTCGGTGCGCGGGCCCTGGTGCAGCCGGTCGACCGCCGCCGCGCTGAACAGGCTCTCCGCCGAGGCGACCAGGGTGAACGTCGCGATGGTGGCGAGCACGCCGACGTCCGCCAACGTGCCCCGGTGCCCGAGCGAGGGCCGTACCGCCTCGATCAGGCCCCCGACGCTGATCGTGTCCACCGGCAGCCCGAGCACGGCGGTGGCCCCGGCCGTCCCGGCCACGGCGACCAGCGCGCCGGGGACCGTCCCCAGCCGGCCGGGCAGGGCGTCCCAGAGCACCATGACCACGATGGTGGCGACGCCGACGCAGAGCGAGACCTGCGCCGTGGTGGACGTGACGAGGTCGCCCACCAGGCCGGGCAGGCCGGTGAACTTGCCCGGCCCGGTGTGCGGCGTGGCGGCGCCGGCCAGGACGTAGAGCTGCCCGACGATGAGCAGCAGGCCGATGCCGGCGAGCATGCCCTGCACCACGGCCACCGAGATGGCCCGGAACCAGCGGCCCAGCCGCAGCAGCCCCAGGCCGACCTGGAGCAGCCCCGCGACCAGGACGATCGTGCCGAGGCCGGCCAGGCCGTAGCGGTCCACGGCCTCGGCGACCAGCACGGTCAGCCCGGCCGCCGGGCCGCTGACCTGCATGCTGCTGCCGGGCATGAACCCCACGACCAGGCCGCCGACCACGCCGGTGACCAGGCCCAGTTCGGCGGGTACGCCGGAGGCGACGGCGATGCCCACGCAGAGCGGCAACGCGACGAGGAAGACGACGATGGAGGCGGGCAGGTCGGCACGGAGAGTGCGCCAGGGCTGGGCGGGAAACGGCATGGTCCACTCCGGGAGGCGGTGGGGCGAGCAACGGAGGCGCGCCACCGTCGGCGTGAGGCCGGGCGCACCGCCGGCTCGGTCGGCGGTACGGGTCGGTGGGGCGCGCGTGGTCGACGGGTGTGCGGGGCCGCTCCGGCCGGTCGGGTCTGCGCCGCTGCCGCCCGCCCGGCAGTGGCTCGGGAAGGCGGTGGGTGTGCGGTGGGCGGGCGGGTGCGGCGGGGACTCGCGACGCGCGGCGGTCAGCAGCGCAGGACGCTCGACCGGATCGGGTCGGGGCCTGTGACCGTGCCCAGCGGACGCCCGTCGGCGATGTTGGCCCGGCGCAGCGGCGCGTCGGGCGGCGCGCACGCCTCCTGGCCTACCGGGTCGCGGCGGTCGGTCGTCGGGTTGTTGCGCCCGGAGCGGGTGACCGAGCCGCACGCCTTACCGGCGAAGTTCGCCACCACGGTCCGCTTCGGTGACTGCCCGGCCGGCGCGGCGAGGGTGGTCACGGGGAGGTGCGCTTCGAGCCGTACCGAATCGGCCCGCGATGCGACGCCGTCTCGTGTCGTGCGGACCGGCGGATCGGTGCGGGGCGGCGCGGTGTCCGACACCCGGGCGTGGGTCGTGGCGGGTCCGGGGAGCGCCGTGGCGAAGGCGAAGCCGAGATGCAACAGGAGCACGCAGGCGAGCAGCGGGGCGAGGGAGAGAAGTCTGCGCTGCACCGCTCACCCCCAGGCCGTGACGCGTGCCCGCGGGCATTCGCCCACGTCATGGGGATCAACCCGTCGTCGGGGGCGTCGGTTACGCCCGTTTCAGCAGGTGAACCGGGGTGCTACGGGTTCGGCGGGTGGAACGGCCCCCGGGCCGGGCTCTGCCCGGCACAGCCCGCCCCGGAACTCGACCCCGGCACCGACCGCGCCCGTCCCGGCCTGACGCCGGACGCGGTGCGGCCCCGGAGCGAGCGGGCGCTCCGGGGCCGCACCAGGGGGGTGGGAGGATCAGTTGGCGGGGGAGACGTACAGCAGGCGGTTCGGGGAGCCGGTGCCCGGGCCGCCCACCACGTTCGGGGTGGCGGTGGAGATCAGGTACGACGCCACCTGGGCCGGGGGCCAGCCCGGGTTGTTCTGCAGGACGCGGGCGGCGGCGCCGGCCACGTGCGGCGAGGCCATCGAGGTGCCGCTGATGGTGTTGGTCGCCGTGTTGCTGGTGTACCAGGCGGACAGGACGCTGGTGCCCGGCGCGAAGATGTCCACGCAGGTGCCGTAGTTCGAGTACGACGCGCGGGCGTCGTTGCTCTGCGTCGCGCCGACGGTGATGGCGCTGGCCACGGAGGCCGGCGAGTAGTTGCAGGCGTTGGCGTTGGAGTTACCGGCGGCCACCGCGTAGGTGACGCCGTCGGCGATGGAGTTCGCCACGGCGGTGTTGAGCGACGAGTTGAGCCCGCCGCCGAGGCTCATGTTCGCCACCGCCGGCTGGCCGGCCTGGTGGTTGGAGGTCACCCAGTTGACCCCGGCGATGACGCCGGCGGTGGTGCCGCTGCCGGCGCAGTCGAGCACCCGCACGGCCACCAGCCGGACGCTCTTGGCGACGCCGTAGGTCGAGCCGCCGACGGTGCCGGCGACGTGGGTGCCGTGGCCGTTGCAGTCGGCGGCCGGGAGGGCGTTGTCGACCGCGTCGTAGCCGTCGACGGCCCGCCCGCCGAAGTTGGTGTGGGTGGTCCGGATACCGGTGTCGACGATGTACGCGGTGACGCCAGACCCGGTGCTGGTGTAGCTGTAGGCGCTGTTCAGCGGCAGGTTGGTCTGGTCGATCCGGTCCAGGCCCCACGGCGGGTTGGCCTGGGTGGTCTGGAGGGTGACCTCGTGGTTCTGCTCGACCCAGGCGACCGCCGGGTCGGCGGCCAGCCGCTTGGCGGCGGCCTCGGACAGCCGCGCCTCGAAGCCGTTGAGCGCCTCGCCGTACACCTGGGCGATGTCGCCGCCGTAGCGCTTCGCGAGCTTGTCCGCGGAGCTGGTGACGGCGGCGACCCGGGTGCCGGCCTTGCCGCCGACGGCGGTGTCGTTCAGCACGACGATGTAGCTGGAGGGGACGGCGGTGGCACCGCCGGCGGAGCGGATCTCACCGGTCGTCGGTGCCGCGGTAGCCGGGCCGCCGATCATGGCCGTGGCCATCGCCGATACGGTCAGCACGCCGAGTGCAGCGACCTTGCGGGGGAGCGTCATGTGTCGGTCTCCTCTGTCGTCGACCGCGTCGGAGCTGGTCGTACGCGGTCCGAGATCGTGATGACAGGCTATCGACATATCCACGACTGACTATATATCAGTCAGGTCATAGCATCGCGCGCAGCTCGTCGAGGGCGGCCCGCTGGAAGGCCCGCGCGGTCTGGCCGCCCGGCGGCGGGCCGCCGTGCCGGGCGGCGATCGCCCGCTCGACCAGCGCCGCCTCGGGATGCCCCCGCTCCACCAGCCGCCGTCCGGCCGCGACCTTGGGCAGCCACACCCCGTCGCGGCAGCGCACCAGCGAGCGGCAGGCGCCGAGCACGGCGTCCTCGGCGCCGGCCGCCGGCGCGTCGCCGGGCGGCGTCGGCAGCGCGAGCCACCAGGTCAGCGCGTCCACCAGCAGTCGGCGCAGGTCGGCCGGCGTCAGGTCGGCGAACGTCTCCGCCGCCGGGGGCCCGGCCAGGGCCAGCCCGCCGGAGTGCAGGATGCTGCGGTCCAGCCCGTACCAGAACCGGCCGTCCGCCGCCGGCCGCCCGTCGCCGGACCAGGTCACCCGGAACGGCATCCGGGCGCCGGTGTTCAGCTCGACCTCGAAGCCCGGCTCCGGGTTGCCGGAGTGGGCCACCTCCCGCCGGTAGACGACCAGTTCCAACCCGCGCGCGGGGCAGGGCAGCGCCTCGTGCCGCAGCCGGGCCACCAGCTCCCGCTTGCGCCCGTCGGTCAGGGCGTGCGCGCAGACCAGCGCCACGTCGATGTCGCTGCGCCCCGCCTGGTACGCGCCGAGGGCGACCGAGCCGGCCGCGTACGCACCCACCAGGTCGACGCCGAGCACGTCGCGGGCCGCCCCGACCAGGTCGGTCATGTACCGCCGTACGTCCGGGTCCATGCCGCATTGTGGCGTGCCGACCCGGGGCGGGTGGCCCCGGGCCGGCACGAGCGGTTGCGGCGTCGGCACGGCCGGACCGTGGCGGGGCGCCGCCCGCGTGTTCCCGGTCCGGTCAGTTCGGCGGCGGGCGCCGGGTCACCGCTGCCGGTCCGGTCAGTTCGGCGGCGGCGTCGGGTCACCGCTGCCGGGAGGTCGGCGTCACGCCGTCGAGCAGTGCGGCGAGCCGCTCGGCCACCGGCGGGGCGTGCAGGTGCAGCCGGGCCACGTTGATGGTGTCGCTCCCGACCACGGCGAGCAGCGCCTGCGCGCTGACCGCGTAGACGCTCAGGTAGCCGAGCGCGTTGCGGACCGTGGACTGTTGAAAGTCGCCCTGCCCCAGCCGCAGGCCGACCTGACGACCCAGGCCGTACGTGGTCGCCGCGAGCGCCGCCAGGTCGCTCGGGTCGACGTCGGTCTGCATGTTGTGGGTGATCATCAGACCGTCCACCCCGCCCAGCACGCAGCCGTGCACCCCGGGGATCTCCAACCGCAGCTCGGCCAGCGCCTGACCGATCTGCGGGTACGGCAGCGTCGGGTTCCCCGCGAGCGACGGCGGGAGCGACCGGGGCGGTGGCATCCCCTCGGGCGGCCGGGCGGTGCGGCGGGGGAGAGCCGTCCCGGTGTTGTCCAGTCCGCTCACAACTCCAGGCTCTCCTCGATCGTGCGCAGCTGGTGACGGGCCATCGCCAGGTTGGCCCGGCTCTTGCTCACCATCAGGTAGAGGAAGAGCCCCTTGCCGGTGCGGCTGGTCACCGGCCGGATCAGGTGGTACTGGCCGCCGAGCGTGATGAGGATGTCCTCGATCTCGTCGTCGAGCTTCAGCATCTCGATGGTGCGCATCTTGGCGCGTACCACGTCGGTGTTGCCGGCGGCGGCGACGGTCAGGTCGATCTCCCCGGTGCCGCCGGCCACGCCGAGCGTCATGCCGCTGTTGTAGTCGACGAGCGCCACCCCGATCGCCCCATCGATGCTCATCGCACTCTTCAGTGCGATGTCAAGATTCGCCACAGTTCTTCTCCCCAGCTATGGCTGGCCGGCGCCACCGTCTCCGTCCCGAGGGTGACCCCGCGGTGACAGGTGGCGCGACGCAGTGAAAATGCTCCGACGAGGCTCGCATACGGGCGGTCCCGGCGCACACGGAGGTCGTCGCATCGACCTGAGCGGCCCAAGCTACTGGTCCCGCCAGTCCCGTAAGTGGGACGCTCCGACGGATGGTTGATCTCGGGTCCAGCTGATATGAAGTTCCCCAGGTCAAGCGGTTGCTCCGACGTCGCCGGCAGGCCGATCAGCCGAGGGCGGCCCGCCAGCATCCGGTGCCGCCGCCCGTCGCGTCGAGCGGTCGGCCGACCAGCCGGTCGAACTGCCCGCGGGCCAGCCGGAAGGCGAGCCGGTACGTCCGGCGGGGCACGGCAGACGCACCCGGTCCGGCGGGTTTCGCGGTTCCGGCCCGGCCGCTGACCAGCACGTCTACTGTGGAAGCCGCCACCGGTTCTGGTTGAACCGGTGGCGGTCGGGCGGTTCGCGGTGCACAGTGATCCCATGAGCGACAGCGGAAGTGGTGGGCACTACTACTGGTGCACCCGACACCACCGGGTCGAGACCGATGCCGACGTCTGCGCGGCGCGGCACGTGCTCGGGCCGTACGCCTCGGCATCCGACGCGGAGAACGCCCTGCAGCAGGTGCGGGAGCGTAACGACGCGTGGGACGCCGCGGACGCCCGTTGGGCCGGGGAGGACAGATAAGCGGCGCGGGACCGCCCGCGTCGAGGAACTCCGTGCCCCGCGAGGAGGCACGTGAGCGCATGTCCCCAAGGAGGGAACCCAGATGGCCGAAGCACAGAAGGCCACCACCCGCCCGGCCGCCAAACGTACGCCCGCGAAGAAGACCGCCACGGCCGGGCGGGCCGCGGGCGGGACCCGTGCCACGGCCGCGCGCCCTTCGGGGACGGCCGGCGCGGCGGCCCGGGGGTCGACCGTGACCAAGGCGTCCCCCAACGCCTCCGGCGCCGGGGCGGGCCGGGTGCCGGCGAAGGCGGCGGTCGCGAGGAAGGCCGCCACGACGAAGATCGTCACACGTAAGGCCCCGGCCTCGAAGACCGCCGCGAAGAAGGCCCCGGCCACCAGGACCACGGTGAAGAAGGCCCCGGCCGCCCGGAGCACGGCGAAGAAGACGACCGCCGCCGCAGGCACGGCGGCGAAGCGGACCACCACAGCCGCAGCCACCGCGACGAAGGCCGCGGCGAGGAAGACCACCGCGACGAAGGCCACCGCGACGACGAAGGCCACCGCGAAGAAGGCGCCGGCGGCGAAGAAGACGACCACGGCGGCGAAGAAGGCGACCACCGCGGCCAGGAAGGCCCCGGTGAAGAAGACCACCGCCGCGACGAAGATCGCCTCGACCCGGCCCACCGGCGGCGCCCGCAAGGCCGCCGCGAAGAAGGCCCCGGCGAAGAAGGCGACCGCCACCTCGTCGAGCACCACCCGCAAGGCGGCGGCGAAGAAGGCTCCGGCGAAGAAGACCACGGCGAAGAAGGCGACGGCCCGGACGGCGGCGCCCCGGACGGCGGCGGCCCGCGCGAGCGCGCCGCGCGGTACCCGGGCGACGGCCCGCAAGGCCACCGGCTGAGCATCGCCGCCCGCCGCTGACCGTCCGTCGCCGGCCCGCCACCCGCACCGGTACGCGGCCCGGGCGGCGGGTCCGCGAGGGTGCCGGGGAGCGGATCACCCGTGTCAGGATTGACCCCGTGGTGATCCGACGCGTACTGGCACCCCGCATCGACTTCGGCGCGCTGCGCCGCGAGCTGGGCTTGCCCGAGCAGTTCCCGCCCGTGGCGCAGCGCGAGGCCGAGGCGGCGGCAGCCGCGCCGCCCCGCGCCGCCGCCGACCGCACCGACATCCCGTTCGTCACCGTCGACCCGGCCACCTCGCGGGACCTCGACCAGGCGATGCACCTTGCCCGCCGTCCCGGCGGTGGCTTCCGGGTCCGGTACGCGATCGCGGACGTCGCCGCGCACGTGCGCCCCGGCGGCGCGCTGGAGGAGGAGACCTGGCGGCGGGGGCAGACCGTGTACCTGCCCGACGGCAACGTGCCCCTGCACCCGCACACCCTGAGCGAGGGCGCGGCCAGCCTGCTGCCGGGCCAGGACCGGGCGGCCGTGGTGTGGACCGTCGACCTCGACCCCGACGGCGGCACGGTCGCCGTCACGCTGGAACGCGCCCTGGTACGCAGCCGCGCCAAGCTGGACTACGCGGGCGTCCAGGCCGACGCCGACGCGGGGCGGCTGCCCGAGCCGATCGCCCTGCTGCCCGAGATCGGCGCCCTGCTCACCGCGCGCGGACTGCGCCGGGGCGCGGTGAACCTGCCGCTGCCGGAGCAGGACGTCGAGGCGGACGGCGACGGCTGGCGGCTGGTGCTGCGCGGGCCGGTGCCGATGGAGGACCACAACGCCCAGATCTCCCTGCTCACCGGGATGGCCGCCGCCGACCTCATGCTGGCCGGCGGGATCGGGCTGCTGCGCACCATGCCGGCGCCGAAGCCGGAGGCGGTGGCCCGGCTACGCACCGCAGCCGCCGCGCTCGGCGTCGACTGGCCGGCCGGTGTGGGCGTGGGCGAGGCGCTCGCGGGGCTGGACGCCTCGAAGCCCCGGGCGGCGGCGTTCGTCGACCAGGCGGCCGAGCTGATGCGCGGCGCCGCGTACACGGCGTTCGATGGCGTGCCGCCCGACCGGCCGGAGCACGGCGGGGTCGCCGCCGCGTACGCCCACGTCACCGCGCCGCTGCGCCGGCTGGCCGACCGGTACGCCACCGAGGTGTGCCTGGCCCTGCACGAAGGGCGGGCGGTGCCCGACTGGGCCCGGGCCGCGCTGCCGAAGCTGCCGGAGGCGATGGCCGCGACCGACCGGACCGCCGGTGCGGCCACCCGGGGCGCGGTCGAGCTGGCCGAGGCGGTGCTGCTGGAGCACCGGGTAGGCGAGACGTTCGACGCGGCGGTGCTCGACGTGGACACCCCGCCGAACGGCCAGCCGAAGCCGGGCCGGCAGCCCGGCGGCACGGTGGCCCTGGACTCCCCGCCGGTGCGGGCCCGCTGCACGGGCGAGCTGCCGCTGGGGGAGCGGGTCCGGGTCCGGCTGGTCACCGCCGACCCGGTCGCCCGGAAGGTCCTGTTCGCGCTGGCCTGAGCGCGCCACCGGCCGGTCCCAGCGCAGATTCTCACTGCGGTGGGCGCCCGCCGGGCGCCCACCGCAACCCGCGTACCGGTCAGAAGGTGTGCTCGGCGGCGGGGAACTCGCCGCCGCGTACCTCGTCGGCGAACCGGCGGGTGGCGTCGGTCAGCGCGCCGGCCAGGTCGGCGTAGCGCTTCACGAAGCGCGGGGCCCTCCCGGTGCGCAGGCCGGCCATGTCCTGCCAGACCAGCACCTGCGCGTCGGTGTCCGGGCCGGCCCCGATGCCGACGGTCGGGATCGGCAGCTCCGCGGTGATCCGCCCGGCCACCTCGCCCGGCACCATCTCCAGCACCACCGCGAACGCGCCCGCCTCGGTCACCGCCCGCGCGTCGGCGAGCACGTCGTCGGCCGAGTCGCCCCGCCCCTGCACCCGGTACCCGCCGAGGGTGTGCTCGCGCTGCGGGGTGAAGCCGATGTGCGCCATCACCGGGATGCCGGCGTCGACGATCGCGGCGATCTGCGCCGCGCAGCGCCGGCCGCCCTCCAGTTTCACCGCGTGGCAGCCACCCTCCTTCATGAACCGCACCGCGGTGCGCAGCGCCTGAGTCGGCCCCTCCTCGTACGAGCCGAACGGCAGGTCGCCGACGACCAGCGCCTGCCGGGTGGCCCGCACCACGGCGCGGACCAGCGGCAGCAGCTCGTCGACGGTCACCGGCAGCGTCGTCTCGTAGCCGAAGACGTTGTTCGCCGCCGAGTCGCCGACCAGCAGCGCCGGGATGCCGGCGGCGTCGAAGATCGACGCCGTGTACTGGTCGTACGAGGTCAGCATCGACCACCGCTCGCCGCGCTCCTTGGCGGCGAGCAGGTCGCGGGTGCGGACCCGCCGGGTGGCCGGGCCGCCGTACAGCGCCGTCACCTCGGTCGGGGTGGACTCCACCATGACTGTCTCCTTCCTCGAGGCCGCCTTCGCGGTCCCCGGGTTCCGCCGCGATCGTCGCACCGGGCGGGCGGCGGCGGGAGGAGACAGTGCAGGATTTCACTCCCCGGCGGCGGCGCGGGCCGGCCGCCGGGCGAACCCCCGCCGGGTCAGCCGTCCTCGCGCCAACGGTTGGTGATCGGCAGCCGGCGGTCCCGCCCGAACGCCTTCATCGAGATCTTCGTGCCGGGCGCCGACTGTCGGCGCTTGTACTCGGCGGTGTCCACCATCCGCAGCACCCGGTCGACGACCGCCGGGTCGTGGCCGGACTCGACGAGCCCGGCCCGGCCGAGGTCGCCGTCGACGTACCCGATCAGGATCGGGTCGAGAACGTCGTAGTCGGGCAGTGTGTCGCTGTCGAGCTGGCCGGGGCTCAGCTCGGCGCTCGGCGGCTTGCCGATCGAGTTCTCCGGGATCGGCGGCGTCTCGCCCCGGCGGGCGGCGTCCGCGTTGCGCCACTTCGCGAGCCGCCAGACCAGCGTCTTCCACACGTCCTTGATCGGGTTGAACCCGCCGACCGAGTCGCCGTACAGGGTGGAGTAGCCGACCGCCAGCTCGCTCTTGTTGCCGGTGGTGAGGACGAGGTGGCCCTCCTGGTTCGACAGCGCCATCAGCAGCACCCCGCGCACCCGGGCCTGGAGGTTCTCCACCGCCACCCCGGACAGCGACAGGTTCGCCAGGTAGGTGTCCACCATCGGTTGGATCGGCTGCACCCGGTAGTCCAGCCCGGTGCGCTTGGCCAGGTCCTCCGCGTCCTCACGGGAGTGTTCCGAGGAGTGCTGGCTGGGCATCGACACCCCGACCACCCGGTCCGGGCCGAGCGCGTCGACCGAGAGGGCCGCCACCACCGCCGAGTCGATGCCGCCGGAGAGCCCGAGCACCACCGACGGGAACCGGTTCTTGTCGACGTAGTCGCGCAGGCCCAGCACCAGCGCCTGCCACACCTCGGCCTCGTCGGCCGCCGGCTCGATGATCCCGCCGACCGCCACCCCGCCCGGGGCCGGCGGCAGCAGGTCGCTGACCCTGGTGCGCACGATCCGCATCCCGCCTCCCAGCTCCCCGGCGTCGCCGACCGGCTCCGGTGCCGCCGGCAGCTCGACGTCGTGCAGCAGCAGGTGCTCGACGAACTGCGGGGCGCGGGCCAGCAGCGTCCCGTCCGCGCCCACGATCATCGAGTCGCCCTCGAAGACCAGCTCGTCCTGCGCGCCGACCATGTTGACGTACGCCACGGTGGCACCCGCCTCGGCGGCCCGGCGGCGCACCAGCGGCAGCCGGATGTCGTCCTTGTTCAGCTCGTACGGCGAGCCGTTGATCGTGACCACCAGGCCCACGCCGGCCTGCCGGGCCACCGCGAACGGACCGCCGGCCTGCCACAGGTCCTCGCAGATGGTCAGCGCCACGTCCACCCCGCCGACCCGCACCACGGTCAGGGTGTCGCCGGGAACGAAGTAGCGGTCCTCGTCGAACACGCCGTAGTTGGGCAGGTGGTGCTTGAAGTAGGTGGCCACCACCTCGCCACGGTGCAGCACGGCGGCGGCGTTGCGGGCCCCGTGGCCCGGCTGGGCGTCGGCGCTGACCTGCGGCGGGCCGTCGGCGTCCAGGTAGCCGACCACCACCGGCAGCTCGCCGAGGCCGTCGGCGGCCAGGTCGGCGGCGAGGCGGCGCAGCGCGGCCTGGGACGCGGCGACGAAGGACCGACGGAAGACCAGGTCCTCGACCGGGTACCCGGTCAGCGTCATCTCCGGGAACAGGACGAGCTGGGCGCCGGCGTCGGCGGCCCGCCGGGTCCACCGGCGGACCAGGCCGGCATTGTCGTCGAGGTCGCCGACGCTCGGATTGACCTGGGACAGGGCGAGACGCAGGGTGGGCATGCCCTCATCTTGCCTCAGCCGGACGGGCCCGACACGGCGGGCGGCGGCTACCGGCCAGGGCGTCCGGGGGCCCGGCCGTAGGCCCGTGGGAACAGGTCCGCCGGCCCGCTCGCCAGGTGGCGGGACACGACAGGACGCGGCCCGGAAAGGTCGCGTAACGTCTGCGTAAAGGACCCGGTGGAGACTGGGCGGTAAGCCCGGCCGGTGATGGGCAACAGTGTCGCGAGGGGTGGAAGTGGACCGTCAGCAGGAGTTCGTCCTCCGTACGCTGGAAGAGCGGGACATCCGGTTCGTCCGGCTGTGGTTCACCGACGTGCTGGGCACCCTCAAGAGCGTCTCGGTCGCGCCCGCCGAGCTGGAGGCGGCCTTCGAGGAGGGCATCGGGTTCGACGGCTCGGCGATCGAGGGCTTCGCCCGGGTCTTCGAGTCCGACATGGTGGCCATGCCCGACCCGACCACCTTCCAGGTGTTCCCCTTCGAGGGCGGGGCGAGCGGCGAGAGCGCCCGGATGTTCTGCGACATCCTGCTCCCCGACGGCGGCCCGTCCTGGGCCGACCCCCGGCACGTGCTGCGCCGGATGCTGTCCAAGGCCGCCGAGAAGGGCTTCACCTTCTACACCCACCCCGAGATCGAGTTCTTCCTGCTGGAGAACGGCCCGCAGGACGGCTCGGTGCCCGTCCCGGTCGACACCGGCGGCTACTTCGAGCACACCACCCACGCGGTGGCCCGGGACTTCCGCCGCCAGGGCGTGCTGGCCCTGGAGCGGATCGGCATCTCCGTGGAGTACAGCCACCACGAGGTCGCCCCCGGCCAGCAGGAGATCGACCTGCGCTACGCCGACGCGCTGACCACCGCCGACAACATCATGACCTTCCGGCACGTGGTCAAGGAGGTCGCGCTCTCCACCGGCGTGCAGGCCAGCTTCATGCCGAAGCCGTTCACCGACCAGCCCGGCAGCGGCATGCACACCCACCTGTCGCTGTTCGAGGGGGAGCGCAACGCGTTCCACGACAGCGCCGACCCGATGAAGCTGTCCAAGGTGGCGAAGTCGTTCATCGCCGGGCTGCTCACGCACGCCCGGGAGTACACGGCCGTCACCAACCAGTGGGTCAACTCGTACAAGCGGCTGTTCCCGCAGGCGTTGCCGGACCGGATCACCGAGAGCCCCGCGTACGTCTGCTGGGGTCACCTGAACCGGTCCGCGCTGGTCCGCGTCCCCGCGTACGGCAAGCCGAACTCGGCCCGGATCGAGGTCCGCTCGCTGGACTCGGCCACCAACCCCTACCTGGCCTTCGCGGTGCTCCTCGGCGCCGGCCTCAAGGGCATCGAGGAGGGCTACGAGTTGCCCCCGGGCGCCGAGGACGACGTCTGGTCGCTGAGCAGCGCCGAGCGCCGCGCCATGGGGTACGAGGCGCTGCCGGAGAACCTGTCCGAGGCGATCGACGTGATGGCCGGCTCCGAGCTGGTCGCCGAGGTGCTCGGCGAGCACGTCTTCGACTTCTTCCTGCGCAACAAGCGGTCCGAGTGGGAGCAGTACCGCCGCGAGGTCACCCCCTACGAGCGGCAGCGCTACCTGTCGCTGTAGGGCCCACCGCCGGCGCGGGCTGCCGGGGGGTTGCGGCGGGCCGCTATCGTCTCGATCACCGCGCCGGCACCCCCGCCGGGCGGTAGGTGGTCGGGAGGCAGTCGGTGCTGGAGGACCTGCTCAGCGGAGCCTGGCAGAGCGTCGTGTTCGGGGTCGTCGGGGTGGGTCTGATGGCGGCCGGCTTCGGCCTGGTCGATCTGCTCACCCCGGGGAAGCTGCGCGAGCTGATCTGGGTGCGGCGCAACACCAACGCCGGGCTGCTGCTCGCCGCGAACCAGCTCGGCATCGCCGGGATCGTGTTCACCGCCATCCTCACCAGCTACAGCGACTTCGCCAAGGGGCTGGCCTCCACGGT
Source organism: Micromonospora sp. NPDC020750 (assembly GCF_044334565.1). Lineage (NCBI taxonomy): Bacteria > Bacillati > Actinomycetota > Actinomycetes > Micromonosporales > Micromonosporaceae > Micromonospora > Micromonospora sp. NPDC020750. The sequence goes on along the minus strand of NZ_JBIRTH010000003.1, from coordinate 388,295 downwards.
GATCTTCGGGCTGATCGGCCTGCTGGTCATGGCGCTGGCCTTCTTCGTGCTGGACCTGCTCACCCCGGGCCGGCTCGGCGAGGTCATCTGCTCCGACGAGCCGCACCCGGCGGCCTGGATCAGCGCCGCCACCCACTTCGGGGCCGCGCTGATCGTCTGCGCCTGCATCGCCTGACGCGGCCCGGCTCTCGCCCCGCCCCGCCTGACCCGGCCTCGTCGCACCCGGCGGCTAACCTGCGGGCGTGAACCGGACGGACCGCCTCTACGCCCTGGTCGAGGAGCTGCGGGCAGTGTCGCCCCGGCCGCGCAGCGCCAACTGGCTCGCCCACCGCTTCGAGGTCAGCTCGCGCACCATCGAGCGCGACATCGGCGCGTTGCAGCAGGCCGGGGTGCCGATCTGGGCGGAGACCGGCCGCACCGGCGGCTACGTCGTCGACCGCGCGCACACCCTGCCGCCGGTCAACCTCACCGCCGCCGAGGCGGTGGCGATGGCCGTGGCGCTGCACCGCCTCGGCGGCGGCCCGTTCACCGAGGCGGGAGCCACGGCCCTGCGCAAGCTGCTCGCGGTGATGCCGCCCGCCGACGCCGCCGAGGCCCGGCGGCTCGCCGGCCGGGTGCACCTCATCGGCGGTGGGCCCGCCGCGCCCGTCCCGGCCGCCGTCGCCGGCGCGGTCACCGCCCGCCGGGTGCTGCGCCTCGGGTACGCCGACCGGGCCGGGGCCGTCACCGAGCGGGTCGTGGAGCCGCTGGGCTTCCTCGGCAACCCCTGGCACTGGTATCTGCTGGCCTGGTGCCGGCTGCGCGACGGCCTGCGCGCGTTCCGGGTGGACCGGATCGGCTCGGTGACCGCGCTGCCGGAGCCGGTCACCCGGGAGCTGCGCCCCGGCGAGCTGGACATCCCACAGCACATCGTCCGCCAGCTCACCCTGGCCTGAACCCGCGATGGCCGGGTCCGGACCCGCGACCGCCGGGCGGCGGGGGACCGGCGGCGGGGCGGGGCACCGCTGGACGGGCCTGTCGATCCCGGCTGACCGCCGGGAAACACCGACAGGACGGTGTCGCGGGACGGGGCGAGGCTGATCCCGACGGCGCCGGTCGACCGGCTGGCGCGGCGCACGGGAGGCAGACATGACCACGACCAACGCGATCACCTGGTTCGAGATCGGCACCGACCGGCCCGAGGAGGCGGAGCGCTTCTACGGGGAGCTGTTCGGCTGGGCGTTCGAGGAGCAGGGGGCGCCGGGCCGGTCGTACCGGGTGACCGACGGCCGGGACGGGGGGATCGGCGGGGCGATCCGCGCCTCCGACGGCAGCACGCCGAACTACGCGATCTTCTACGCCCAGGTCGCCGACGTGGCGGACGCCTGCCGGCGGGCCGAGACGGCCGGTGGCAGGGTGCTGGTGCCGCCGCGCGGCGCGCCGAGCGGGCTGACCTTCGCCCACCTGACCGACCCGGCGGGGAACCACTTCGGGGTGTTCACGCCGCCCGCCCCGTAACCGTCCCTGTCCGGGCGGACAGGGACGGGATCCGAGACGTCGGGACCCCGCCCCTGCCGGCGCACCGGTGCGCGGCCCCACCCCGACAGGGGCGGGGCCGCGCGGGCGTCACTTGCCCTCGGAGTCGCCCTTGCCCTCGGAGTCGCCCTTGGCCTGGTCGCCCTTGCCCTGGTCGCCCTTGCCCGGGCCGCCGTGGCCGTGACCCCGGTCGCCCCCGCCGGGGAACACGCCCGCCTCGGCGGCCTTGGTGATGGCGTCGGCCTGCTCCTGGGTCAGCTTGCCGTCCTTGACGGCCTGGTCCAGCCGCTCCTTCAGTGCGGCCTGCCGGTCGGCGGCGTCGGGACGCTCGCCGCGCTCCGGCCGGTCGGCCTTGTTCTGCTCGCGCACCTTGTCCAGGGCCGCGGTCACCTTGTCCTTGGAGACCCCCAGCTCCTTGGCGAGCGCTTCGGCGAACTCGGACTGCCGGTCGGCCCGCTGCTGCTGCCGGTCGGTGCCCTCGCTGCTGCTCGCGCTCGGGGTCGAGCTGTCCTCGGCGAACGCGACGGCCGGCGCCGCGATCCCCACGGTGAGTACGCCTGCCGCCGCGAGGCCGGCCAGCAACTGCTTCTTGGAAATCGTGCGGGACATTCGTTCTCCACTTCGTTGCTCGGGTGCGATGACATCACCGACAGTGACGGGGTGAGCTGGGTAAGGGCCGTGGCGACCCTGTCAGCGAGCTGATAATCCGGTTTCGAATCGGGGACAAACCGGTTGCCACGGGACGGTCCGGGATACAGGGTTGGGGCCGGTCGAGCAGAGGAGCGGGCACCCATGACCACCCCCACCATTCGAGAGACCGTCCTGCCGGACCCGGGCTGCGGGCCGTACGGGATCACCGCCGGGCCGGACGGCGCGCTGTGGCTGACGCTGGCCCGCACCGGCGGGATCGCCCGGGTGACCGCCGACGGCGCGGTGCGGGCCCACCCCGGCGACCCGGCGAGCCGCCCGCTGGTCATCGCGGCCGGCCGGGACGGCGCGCTCTGGTTCACCCGCTCCGGGGACGACCGGATCGGCCGGATCACCACCGACGGGACGGCGACGTCGGTCGCGCTGCCGGCCGGCAGCGCGCCGTGCGGCATCGCCGCCGGCCCCGATGGTGCCCTCTGGTACGCGGGGATGAGCAACGACACCGTGGGCCGGGTCGGCACCGACGGGACGGTCACCGCGTACCCGCTGCCCGTCAGCGGCGGATTCCCGTCGATGATCACGGCGGGGCCGGACGACGCCCTGTGGTTCACCCTCAACCAGGCGAACGCCGTCGGCCGGATCGCGCTGGACGGCGCGGTGCGACTGCACCCGCTGCCCACCGACGCCGCCGGGCCGGTCGGCATCACGCTGGGCGCCGACGGGGCCCTCTGGTTCGTCGAGATCGCCGCCGGTCAGCTCGGCCGGATCACCCCGGACGGCCGGATCGAGGAGTACCCGCTGCCGGACCGGGCCGCCCGGCCGCACGCGATCGTCGCGGACCCGGCCGGCGGCTGCTGGTTCACCGAGTGGGCGGCGAACCGCATCGGCCACGTCACCCCCGACGGCCGCGTCGACGCGTACGACCTGCCCACCCCGGACTCGGAGCCCCACGGTCTCGCGGTCCTGCCCGACGGCACGGTCCACGCCGCCCTGGAACGCGGCGCGGTCGCCCACCTGACCCCCTGAGGGGTCAGCGGACGGCCGGCGCGACCGTGAGGGTGCCGGCGTCGGCGTCGAGGGTGGCCGGGACGCCCACGCCGACCGTGAGCTGGCCCTGGCCGTGGCCGATCGGGAGGCCGCCGAGGACCGGGACGCCGAGGTCGCCGAGGCGCTCGGTCAGCACGTCGGCGACGCTGGTGTCCCACTCGTCCGCGCAGCCGGTGAACTGCCCGACGGCCACCCCGGCCAGGCCGTCCAAGGCGCCGGCCCGGCGCAGCTGGGTCAGCATCCGGTCCACCTTGTACGGGGGTTCCTGCACGTCCTCGACCAGCAGCACCGCCCCGGTCAGGTCCGGCATGTCCGGGGTGCCCAGCGTGGCGACGAGCAGGCAGAGGTTGCCGCCGAGCAGCGTCCCGGTGGCGCGGCCGGCGACCCGTACGCCGAACGTCTCCTCCCCGGCCACGGCGGCGACGGTGACCGGCTCGGTGGTCATCAGCGCGGCGTGCAGCGACTCGGCCGAGCGCAGCGGGGTGCGCTCGTCCAGCCAGGCCGCCCCGGGGCCGTGCACGCCGGCCAGCCGGGCGCCGCGCCAGAGGGCGAGCTGCAACGCGGTGATGTCGGAGAAGCCCGCCACCACCTTCGGGTCCCGGCGCACCGCCGCCATGTCGACGGCGTCCACCACCCGCTGCGCGCCGTAGCCGCCCCGGGTGCAGATCACCCCGCGCACCGACGGGTCGGCGAACGCCGTGTTCAGGTCGGCGGCGCGCAGCTCGTCCGACCCGGCCAGGTACCCCTGCCGGGCGTACGCGTTCGGCGCGAGCACCGGGCGCAGCCCCCAGCCGGTGAGCAGCTCGAGGCCCCGGGCCACCCGCTCCGGCCGGATCGGCCCGGACGGGGACACCAGCATCACCGTGTCCCCGGGGCGCAGGACCGGTGGGCGCAGGACGGCGTCGTCGGTGATCACAGCCGCAGAGCCTAGCCGCCGGCCGGGGACCCGGGCCGGCCCGTCGACGCCCGGCCGCTGTCGCCTCGGGGAGCATCGCGCCGAGGCGTTCCGGGCCGCGGCCGGCGTACCCGATAGCCTCGACGGCGTGGCAACCGCGCTGGTGATCGAGAACGACCCGACCGACGACGTCCGCCGCCTGGGCGAATGGCTGGTGGAAGGAGGCCTGGAGCTGCGGGTGCTGCGCCCGCACGCCGGGGACGAACTGCCCGCAGACCTCGACGGGTACGTGGCCCTGGTGGTGCTCGGCGGCGAGCAGAAGCCGTACCCGCTGCCCGACGGCACCCTCGGGGCCCCCTGGTTCCCCAAGCTGGAGGGGCTGCTGCGCAAGGCGGTCCGGCACCGGGTGCCCACCCTCGGCATCTGCCTCGGGGCGCAACTGCTGGCCACGTCGCACGCCGGCGTCGTCGAGCTGAGCCCGTCCGGGCCCGAGGTCGGCCCCACCGTGGTCGGCCGTCGGGACGCCGCCGAGACCGACCTGCTGTTCCGGTACGTGCCGCTGATCCCCGACGTGTTCCAGTGGCACGCCGACGAGATCACCGAGCTGCCGCACGGGGCGACCCTGCTGGCCGCCTCCACCCGCTACCCGCACCAGGCGTTCCGGCTCGGCGACCGGGCCTGGGGGCTCCAGTTCCACATCGAGCCCGACACCGCGATGATCGCCGACTGGGCCACCGACTCCGCCCTGCTCGACCAGCTGGGCTACGACCCGGAACTGGTGGTGGCCGCCTGCGACCGGGTGATGGCCGACATCGAGGAGGTGTGGCAGCCGTTCGCCATCCGGTTCGCCGCCCTCGCCCTCGGTGAGCTCAGCGGCGACGGCGCCCGCCGCAACCTGCCCCTGCTCGGGCACTGACCCGTGATCAGCAGACCGGCCCGGGGCCGGTTGGCCCGTTACGGCTTCGGCACCGCCGACGGCGGCTCCCGGGCCGCCGACCTGCTCGGCCCGGCCGGGCTCGGCCTGTGGCGGCCGGAGGAACAGGAGCCGGTCGACGAGCGGGCCGCCGAGCTGCTGGCCGCGCTGTCCCGGGCCGCCGACCCGGACCTGGCCCTGCGCCAGCTGCACCGCCTCGCCGAGGCCGAGAGCCGCGCGGCCGGCAGCACCAGCGGCGGGCCGACGGGTGCGCGCCGGTCCACGGGTGTCACCGGAGGAGGCGGCGGGCCGACGGACCCCGCGCGCCGGGCCACCGGCGAGCCCGCCGACTCGGCGCTGCTGGACGCCCTGCACGTCGACCCGGGGCTGCGCCGGCGGCTCATCGCCGTGCTCGGCGCGTCGTCGGCGCTCGGCGACCACCTGGTGGCCAACGCCGGCCAGTGGCCGGTGCTCGCCACCGACCCCGACGGGCTCGCCCCCGCCGCCGAGGGCCGGCTGGACCTGACGGCCGCGGCCCGGGTCACCGCGTCCACCCAGCCGATCGCGGTGCTGCGCCAGGCGTACCGGCTGGCCCTGCTGCGGATCGCGGCGGCCGACCTGACCGGCGGGCGCGCCCTGGAACAGACCATGGCCGCGCTCTCCGCGCTGGCCGACGCCACCCTCGGCGCGGCCTACGACATCGCGGTGGGCGAGCTGCCCGAGGGCACGCCACGGCCCCGCCTCGGCGTGGTGGCGATGGGCAAGTGCGGCGGCGGCGAGCTGAACTACGTCTCCGACGTCGACGTGATCTTCCTCTGCGCCGAGGACGACGAGCTGCCGGCGGCCACCACGGTCGCCACCCGGCTGATCCACATCTGCGGCCTGGTCGCCTGGCCGGTCGACGCCGCGCTGCGCCCCGAGGGCAGCCGGGGCCCGCTGGTCCGCACCCTGGCCAGCCACCTGGCGTACTACCGGCGCTGGGCGCGCACCTGGGAGTTCCAGGCGCTGTTGAAGGCCCGCCCGGCGGCCGGCGACCTGGCGCTGTCCCAGGAGTGGATCGACCAGCTCGCCCCGCTGGTCTGGCGGGCCGCCGAGCGGCCGGAGGCCGTCGAGGACGTCCGCTCGATGCGCCGCAGGATCATCGACAACATCCCGCCGAAGGAGCTGGACCGCGAGATCAAGCGCGGGCCGGGCGGGCTGCGCGACATCGAGTTCGCCGTCCAGTTGCTGCAACTGGTGCACGGTCGGGGCGACGAGGCGCTGCGGGCACCCGGCACCATCCCCGCCCTGCGCGCCCTGGTGGCCGGCGGCTACGTCGGCCGGGCCGACGGCGAGGCGCTGCTGCGCGGGTACCGCTTCCTGCGCGGCGTCGAGCACCGCCTCCAGCTCCAGGGCCTGCGCCGCACCCACACCGTGCCGGCCGACCCGGCCGGGCTGCGCTGGCTCGCCGCCGCGCTCGGCTACGCGGCCACCCCGGGCCGCAGCGCCGTCGAGGAGTTCCGCGCCGAGTGGGTCACCCACGCCACCGAGGTACGCCGGCTGCACGCCAAGCTGCTGTACCGGCCGCTGCTGGAGTCGGTGGCCCGGGTCCCCGCCGACGGGCTGCGGCTCACCCCGGAGGCGGCCCGGCACCGGCTGGAGATCCTCGGCTTCGCCGACCCGGCCGGGGCGCTGCGCCACCTCCAGGCCCTCACCGGCGGGGTGAGCCGCACCGCCGCCATCCAGCGCACCCTGCTGCCGGTGCTGCTCAGCGAGTTCGCCGACGCGCCCGAGCCGGACCGGGGGCTGCTCAACTACCGGAAGGTCTCCGACAAGCTGGGCGGCACCCCCTGGTACCTGCGGCTGCTGCGCGACTCCGGCCCGGTGGCCCGCCGGCTGGCCCGGGTGCTCTCCTCCTCCCGGTACGCGGCCGACCTGCTGGCCCGGGAACCGGAGGCGCTGCGGCTGCTGGCCGAGGAGAACGAGCTGACCCCGCGCCCCCGCGAGGTGCTCTGCGAGGGCTTCTCCGCCGCCGCGGCCCGGCACGCCGACCCGGTCGAGGCGACCCGGGCGGTCCGCGCGCTGCGCCGCCGGGAACTGGTCCGGATCGCCTGTGCCGACGTGCTCAGCCGCGCCGGGTCGCTCGCCCCCACCCCGACCCGCCCCGACCCGACCGGGCGGGCCGCGCTCGGCCTCGCCGACATCACCACCGTCGGCACCGCGCTGGCCGGCGTCACCGACGCCACCCTCGCCGCCGCGCTGCGCGCCGCCCGGGCCGCCCGGCCGGCCCCACCCGGGCTGCGGTTCGCGGTGATCGGCGTGGGCCGGCTCGGCGGGTACGAGTCGAACTACCTCTCCGACGCCGACGTGCTGTTCGTCTACGACCAGCCGTCCGGGGCGGAGGAGGGCACGGCCAGCGCCGCCGCCCACGCCATCGCCGAGGAACTGCGCCGGCTGCTGTCCGCCCCGGCCCCCGACCCGCCGCTCGGGGTGGACGCCGACCTGCGCCCGGAGGGCCGGCAGGGCCCGCTGGTACGCAGCCTCGCCGCGTACGCCCAGTACTACGCCCGCTGGTCGGAGGTGTGGGAGGCGCAGGCGCTGCTGCGCGCCCGGTTCGTCTGCGGCGACGCCGACCTGGGCGCCGAGTTCGAGACGATGGTCGACCCGGTGCGCTACCCGGCCGACGGGCTGACCCGGGAACAGATCGTCGAGATTCGCCGGATCAAGGCCCGGGTGGAGACCGAACGGCTGCCCCGGGGCGCCGACCCGGCAACCCACACGAAGCTGGGCCGGGGCGGCCTCGCCGACGCCGAGTGGGCGGTGCAGCTCCTCCAGCTCCGGCACGCCGGTCGGCTACCGGCGCTGCGCGGCACGCGTACCCTCGACGCGCTCGCGGCGGCGGCCGAAGCCGGCCTGGTCGCCCCGGAGGACGCCGGCGAGATGGCGGCCGGCTGGACCCTGGCCGCGCAGGTCCGCAACGCGCTGATGCTGGTCCGCGGCCGGGACGGCGACCAGTTGCCCCGGCACGGCGTGGAGCTGGCCGGGGTGGTCCGGCTGCTCGGCCGGGACGACCCGGGCGAGTTCCTCGACGAGTACCTGCGCACCGGCCGCCGCTCCCGCGCGGCGATGGAACGCGTCCTCGCCGCCGGGGCCTGAGCCCCGGCGCCGAGGACGGTTGTCACCCGTCGATCCGAATACGACCCGAGGTGGATATGAAAATCGACGGACCATTCAATTGTCGTGAACTGAATTCCTGAGTTCCCTGCCGAAGTCCGCGCGCCGGCAAACGATTTTCGCCCTGACGATTTCTTCCGTCAGCACCAGATCTGCGCGTAGCTAATCGAGTCGTTCCACTGCAAGCCCCAGAAGGTCCCGAGGTTGGAAACCTCGGTGTGCGCGCCGACGGTGATGGGCGTGTCGGAGCGGTCGCCGTTCTTGTAGAGCTTGTAGGCGCAGTTGCCCCGGTTGCGTACCGAGGTGACCGCGTTGTCGGCGTTGCTGTTGACCAGGCTGGCGCTGCCGTTGAGCACGTCCAGGATGTTCCCGAAGCCGGCGTCCTTGTACAGGCAGAGGGCGCCGGTGGAGGGGCAGCTCAGGGCCATCGCGTCCGTCGTGGACGGCCCTGCCGCCTGGGCCGGCGCACCGGCGAGGACGGCGGTGCCGACGAGGGCGAGGCCCGCGAGCTTGGTCCCGATGTGTCGCATGGTGTTTCCTCCCGTTGGTGGCGGCGGGGGGTACGGCCGCGGCGCGGTTCGTGACCGGCCGGCGGGCAGCCTTCGATCGACATTGTCGACTGACGATGTCGAGAAATTTAGGCATGCCGCATCCGGGTGAGTGGGACACGATTCCCACGATCACCCAACAAGCGTTTTATCCAGTAGCCCCCGTGCGCCTGCTGTTGTGTCATCAACCTACGTGAGGGCAATTTTGGCGTCAAGACCTTTCGATGCAATAAGTGGTTTCCCGGTTACCGTGGGGAGCGGGTCAGTCGGTGAGGCGGTAGTTGCCGGCGCTTGGCACGGTCACCACGGTCCATGCGCCGTCCGGGGCGAGCGTCGCCCGACCGTCCACCCGCAACCAGCGGCTGTGTCGCATCCGTATCCGGACCGTGCCGGGGCCCGACATGCGGAAGGTCAGCGACGCGGCGTCCTGCCCCATCAACTCCCCGGGGGCGGCCACCAGCGGCGTCGGGTCGGACACCGCGTAGAGCCGCCAGTGCCGTTCGGACCAGACCTCGGTGAGGTACGGCAGCCCGCCGTCGACCAGTTCCGCCTCCGCGCGCCCCACCCAGGACAGGTCGGCGTCGGGCACGGCGACGTACTGCACGGCGTTGTCGGCCAGCCAGGCCCGGTAGCTCTCGGCGGTCAGCGGAACGCCGGTCCCGGCGGCGCCCGGCACGGTCGTGAAGAAGAGCGGATTGCGGGCGATGTCGGCCTGTCGCAACCAGCCCCGCGCCAGCGGGACGTCGCCGAGGAGGGCAGCCTCCCAGTAGTCGCGGGTCGGCGGCACCTCGACCCGCCCGGTGAGCCCACGTCGCGCCAGCTCGGCGCGCAGCGGGGCGAAGTAGGCCGGCTCGGTCGTCGGGCCGCCGACGCCACGCAGGTCGGCCGGCACCACCGGGGGCTGCCACCAGCAGACGGCGGCCAGCAGCGCCGCCAGGGCGGTGCCGGCCGCCCCGCCCCGACGCAGCGCGGCCGGCAGCCGCCAGGTGGCCCGCTCCGGCAGCCGGGCGGCGGCGGCCAGCACCGGCAGCGCGAACATCACCACCAGCCGGGTCGCGTTCAGCCCGACCGGCGTGTGCACCAGCGCGGCGAGCAGCACCCCGGCCGCCGACAGCAGCGCGCCCACCCGGACCGGCCGGTACGCCACCAGCGCGGCCACCACCAGGCTGGCCAGCACGGCGCGCAGGGTGTCGGTACGGCTGATGTTCATCCAGCCGCCCTCGCCGAACAGCAGCCCGGTCACGGCCAGCGGGGCCGCCGCGGCGACCCCGAGCAGCAGGCCGTCGCCGTACCGGCGGGTGAGCAGCAGCGCGGCCCCGGCCAGCCCGACGAACAGGCCGGCGACCGGGCTGGTCGCCGAGGCCAGCAGCGCTGCGGCAGCGGCCAGCCCGACACGCAGGCAGCGGCGGCCAGGGGGCACGCTCGTCGGCAGGGTGAGCGCGAGCAGTGCGGCGAGCCCGAACGCCACGCCGAGGCCGTAGGTGACCCGGCCGGAGACGAGGTTGCCGGCGATGGTGGCCGCCCCGACCAGGCCGCCGAGCAGCGGGCGGGGCACCCCGGTACGCACCAGCAGCGCGGCGAACGCCGCCGCCGCGCCCACCAGCGCGAGGACGCCGGTCACCCGGACGCCGAGGACAGCCATCACCGGCGGGGAGACCAGGCTGTAGCCGAGGGGCTGGATGCCGCCGTACCACCGCAGGTCCACCAGGGCGGGGCCGTGCGCGGCGAAGAAGTCGGCGCGGGCCACCTGGGCCGAGAGGTCGGAGCCCATCCTCGGCAGGAGCAGGTACCCCACGCCCAGGACGGCCGCAAACCCGGCGGACACCGCCACCACCGCACCGCGTCGCATGCCCACCTCCGTACCGCGACCACCGTACTGGCAGCATGGCGGGCGTGCCTCACCACCTCGCGCGCTGGACGGGTTTGACCGGTTCCCTGCTGCTCGCCCTGTCCGCGTACCTCGGCGGGGCGTTCCCGAAGGGTGACCTGCGCCCCACCCCGGTCAGTATCTGGCAGGGGCCGAACGGGCCGCTGATCATCGCAGCCTGGCTACTCGGCACCGCCCTGATGGCCTGGGCGTGGTGGTCGCTGCGGGACGGGACGCCGTCCGCGCGCTGGGCCCTGGTCACCGTCGGGCTCTGGCTGCTGCCGTTGCTGGTCGTCCCGCCGATGGCCAGCCGGGACGTCTACGCGTACGCCTGCCAGGGCGCCAGCTACGCCAACGGGATCAGCCCGTACGAGCAGGGCGTGTCCGCGCTGCCCTGCCCGTGGCTGGACTCCATCTCGTACATCTGGCGGGACACCCCGGCCCCGTACGGGCCGCTGTTCGTGGTGCTCGCCGGGGCGGTGGTGAAGGCGACGGGTTCGCTGACCGCCGCCGTCGTCGCGTTCCGGCTGCTCGCGGTCGCCGGGGTGGCACTGACCGCCGCCTGCCTGCCGGTGCTGGCCCGCCGCTGCGGGGTCCCCGTCGGGCGGGCGCTCTGGCTGGCCCTGGCCAGCCCGCTCATCGGTGTGCACCTGGTGGCCGGTGCGCACAACGACGCGTTGATGGTCGGCCTGCTGGTCGCCGGTCTGGCCGTGGTGGCCGCCCGGCCCGGGCGGCCCGGCCCGCTGCTGGCCGGCGGGGTGCTGCTCGGCCTGGCCGTATCGATCAAGATCACCGGGTTGGTGGTGATCCCGTTCGCCGCGCTGGCCGCGATGGCCGGGCCGTACCGGATCCGGACCCTGCTCCGTGACGGTGCACCGGTGGTCGTGGGAGCGGTCGCCACGATGGTCGGGGTGACCTACGCCGGTGGCCTGGACTTCGGCTGGATCGGTGGCCTGGAGAGCGGGGGCGACGTGATCGCCTGGACGTCGCCCTCGACGGCCGTCGGCCAGACCGTCGGCTACGTCGCGGTGATCTTCGGGGCGCACGTCGACGCGCTGCCGGTGACCCGGGCCGTCGGCCTGGTCGTGCTGGCCGTGCTGCTGGTCTGGCTCTGGTGGCGGGCCCGCACCCGCGACCCGTTCTTCCACGCCGGCCTGGCGCTGGCCGCCACCGTCGCGCTTTCCCCGATCGTGCACCCCTGGTACTGGATCTGGCCGCTGACGGTGCTCGCCGCCACCGCCAGGCGGGGCACGTGGTTCGCCGGGGTCGCGCTGGTCGGATCATTCCTGGTGCTGCCGGACGGCACCGGCCTGGCCCGGTACACCAAGGTGCCCGGTGCGCCGCTGATGACGCTGTTGCTGATCTGGGTGGTCGTGCGATGGGTACGGTCGGCGAGGGCCGACCGCACCCCGACCCCCGCTGCCGCAGGAGCCGACTGAACCGGGGTGCGCCGGTGACCGCCCCCGAGGCGCCCGTCGACCGGGTGCGACCCGTACGCGCCCCAACGTCGACGGGACGGCAGCTCGCTCAGCCCCGCTGACTGCCGTCGGAGCTGAGCCGTCCTCGCCGTCAGGGCGGCGGGCCGGGCGATGTCCCGATGAGAAGCTCGGTTTTCCGGGGGTATGTCCCCGGCGTCCGGGCCGGAGTGGGCACACCATCGCGCGCCTATGGAGTTGCCCCGTCTGCGCGCCCACCCCGTCCCTGTCTTTGTGCCGCGCGTGTACGTGGCCTTGTCGCTGCCTTTCATTCGGGTGCGGTGCGGTGCCGTGCCGTGCCGTGCCGTGCCGTGCTGGGTCGTGCCGTGCTCGGTCGTGCCGTGCTGGGTCGTGTCGCAGCTCCCTAGCGTTCCGACCCCCGACCCCCCGCTCCCCATGGACCGTGCTGCGCCGACCGTGCTGCGCCGACCGTGTTGTGGCACGCCACATCGGGGTTGCCGGAGGTGCTTGACGGAGAGGGGTGCCACCTCTATGTTTAATCGACAAGTTAATTAACGAGGTGGTTAAGAGCGTGGCTACCGATCGACTCAGCGTCATCTTCGCGGCGCTGGCGGACCCGACCCGCCGGGCGATCCTTGCCCGGCTCGCCGAGGGGGACGCCACGGTGACGGAGCTGGCCGAGCCGTTCGCGATCAGCCTCCCGGCGATCTCCCGACACCTGAAGGTGCTCGAACACGCGGGGCTGATCTCCCGGAGCAGGTCCGCCCAGTGGCGCTCCAGCAGTCTCAACCCGGAGCCGCTGCGGGAGGCCACGGCCTGGATGGAGCGGTACCGGCGGTTCTGGGACGCGAACTTCGACCGGCTCGACGCGCACCTGCGGCGGATGCGGCAGGCACAGGCGGCACCCACCGACGACGAGAGCAAGCAATGAGAGAGGACAACGCCATGAGCGAGACCGAAGTCACCGAGATGCTGGTCATCACCCGGATCTTCGACGCGCCGCGCGAGCTGGTCTACCGGGCGTTCACCGACCCCGACCAGCTCGCCCAGTGGTTCGGCCCGGTGGGCTTCTCTGTGCCCCGGGAGACCGTCAGCGTCGACGCCCGGGTCGGCGGCCACCAGCGGTTCGTCATGGTCAACGACGCCGACCCGAGCTTCAGCTCACCGGTCGACGCCACGTTCAGCGAGGTGGTCGAGAACGAGCTGCTCGTCGGCCACGAGGAGGTGCACGGCGTCCCCGGCTTCCCGGACGGGGCCCGGCTGGAGATGCGGATCGAGTTCCACGACGAGGGCGACGACAAGACCCGCCTCGTGCTGTGCCAGGGCCCGTACACCCGGGAGATCGAGGCCGGCGCCCGGGAGGGCTGGGGCAGCTCCTTCGGCAAGCTGGACGCCCTGCTCGCCCGCTGAACGGGGGCGGCAGCCCCGCCCCGCCCGCCCTCGTCGGTCGGGGCGGGGCGGGGCCACCGACCGTTCAGCGCGCCGCGCCGCAGGTGGGGCAGCAGCCGCCCGACCGCCCCGAAAGTGGCCGGCCGCGGCGAGCCGCCAGCGCGAACAACACCAGGGCGGGGCCGAGCAGGGTGACGGCCGCGGCAATGCTGGCCAGGGCCGCCCAGTACGGGTTCCGCCCGACGAACTGCTCGGCCAGCTCCCGCACCGAGAGCAGGCCGGCTGGGGTGAGCAGCACCAGCAGCGCCCAGGCGCCTCGGGTGTCCCGGCGGAGGGCCAGGGCGAGCGCGAGCGCCAGCGCGACGATCAGCAGCGCGCCCCCGACGGCGCCCAGCGACCCCAGGGCGAAGCTGTGGTAGCTGACGTAGCCGTCCTCGGGCGCGAGCCGGCGGACGGCGAGCACGGCGGCGAGGGCGGCGACGGCTGCCGGGGTGAGGCGGACCCACAGGGGCAGCCGGTCCGGCAGGGCGAGCGCCAGCAGGCCCAGCGCGAGCTGCGGCACCAGCACGGACAGCGGCGGCCGGGGCGCGCCGGTCAGCGCCGCCGCCGGCACCACGAGCGCGGTGAGCAGCACGGCCAGACCGATCAGCGAGCGCGCGTGCCGGGCCGGGGCGAGCGCGTGGGTGACGGCGGCGACCAGCCAGGCGGCCCAGGCCACCACGCCCAGGCTGGCGAACGGGCCGAACGTTCGCAGCTGGAACTCCGGGGCCGGCGGGTGCGCTTCCAGCACCGACCACCCGGCCGCGAGGGCGGCCGCGGTGGGGAAGGCGAGGACGGCCGCGAGGCGTACCCCGGAGAGCAGGCCGGCGGTGCCGGCGACCCGCAGCCGCTCGCGGAGGCCGCCGCCCACGAGGTCGGCGGCGTCCGCGAGCGAAGGCCGACGCCGGCCCTCGCTCGCGAGATCGAGGTACGTTCCGACGAGCTCGGCACCCCGGTCCCGCCGGTACGCCGACGGGTACGCCCACAGCAGCCGCCGGTAGCGGCGCTCCAGCTCGCCCGTGCGAGCCCCTTCGTTTCCGCTCATGCCAGCCCTCCCGCCAGGCGTGCGGTGCCCGCCCGGGCGGCGGCCCGGCGGCTCAGCCGGGCGGTGGCCGCCTCGACGTTGCGGCGCAGCCGCTCGGTCTCGGCCGTGAGGGTGGCGTCGCCGGCAGGGGAGAGGCGGTAGTAGCGGCGCAGTCGGCCGTCCACGATCTCCTCCCGGTCGACCTGCACAAGGCCGGCGTCGACCAGCCGGTCCAGGGCGCCGTAGAGGGTGCCGGGGCGCAGCGAGACGCGCCCGTCGGAGATGGCGGCGACCTCGCCGATCAGCCCGTAGCCGTGCATCGGCTCCCCGGCCAGTGCGGTGAGGATCAGGAATGTTGGTTCGCGCAGCGGTGTGTCCACGCCCTCAATGTATCGGACGCGAAGTTATATCGGGGGGCGGTGCATCTGCGGGCGGCGTATCGGGTGACGGGCGAAAGACGGCCGGGCCGGCCCCGCGCGCTGCGGAGCCGGCCCGGCCGGTGCTGGAGGAGCGTGCTGACCCGAGGGCTCAGCAGTCGAAGTACATCGCGAACTCGTGCGGGGTCGGGCGCAGGCGCACCGGGTCGACCTCGTTGGCCCGCTTCCAGCCAACCCAGGTGGAGATCAGGTCCGGCGTGAACACGCCGCCGTCGAGCAGGTAGTCGTGGTCGGCCTCGAGCGCGTCGAGCACCTCGGGCAGCGAGCCCGGAACCTGCTTGACCGAACCCCACTCCTCCGGCGGCAGGTCGTACAGGTCCTTGTCGATTGGCTCCGGCGGCTCGATCTTGCTCTTGATGCCGTCCAGGCCGGCCATCATCATCGCCGAGAAGGCGAGGTACGGGTTGCTCGACGGGTCTGGCACCCGGAACTCGACGCGCTTGGCCTTCGCGTTGCTGCCGGTCACCGGGATGCGGGTGCAGGCGGACCGGTTGCGCTGCGAGTAGACCAGGTTGACCGGCGCCTCGTAGCCGGGCACCAAACGGCGGTACGAGTTGATCGTCGGGTTGGTGAAGGCCAACAGCGACGGGGCGTGGTGCAGCAGGCCGCCGATGTACCAGCGGGCCATGTCGGACAGGCCGGCGTAGCCGGTCTCGTCGTAGAACAGGGGCTCACCGTTCAGCCACAGGCTCTGGTGGGTGTGCATGCCCGAGCCGTTGTCGCCGAAGAGCGGCTTCGGCATGAACGTGGCCGTCTTGCCGTTGACCCAGGCCTCGTTCTTGATCAGGTACTTGAAGAGCTGGAGCTGGTCGGCCGACTGCAGCAGGGTGGAGAACTTGTAGTTGATCTCCGACTGGCCGGCGGTGCCGACCTCGTGGTGCGACCGCTCCACGGTGAAACCGGCGTCGACCAGGCGGCGGACCATGCTGTCGCGCAGGTCGGCGTAGTGGTCGACCGGCGGCACCGGGAAGTACCCGCCCTTGTACGGGGTCTTGTACCCGCGGTTGCCGCCCGGCTCCTCGCGGCCCGAGTTCCAGGCGCCCTCGATCGAGTCGATGTAGTAGAACGACTGGTGCGCCGAGGTCTCGTGGCGGATCGAGTCGAAGATGTAGAACTCGGCCTCGGCGCCGAAGTACGCGGTGTCGGCGATGCCGCTGGCGGCAAGGTACGCCTCGGCCTTCTTCGCCACGTTCCGCGGGTCCCGGGAGTACGCCTCGCGGGTGAACGGGTCGTGGACGAAGAAGTTGAGCGCGAGGGTCTTCTGCGCGCGGAAGGGGTCGATGAACGCGCTGGCGACGTCCGGGAGCAGGAGCATGTCCGACTCGTGGATCGTCTGGAAGCCGCGGATCGACGACCCGTCGAAGGCGAGACCGTCGTTGAAGACGCTGTCGTCGAAGGACTCCACCGGCAGGTTGAAGTGCTGCATCACGCCGGGCAGGTCACAGAAACGTACGTCGACGAACTTTACGTCCTCATTCTTGAGGTATCGCAGGAGTTCCTCGGGATTGGCGAACACACGTCCTCCTGGCACGTCCACGGGTGGCTGGCTCCTGGCGACGCTATGACCGCGCGGTTGCCCGGCCGTATCTTCAGTGTTTCTGTCGTGTTACGTCGCTCGCGCTGCGTCATCTTCGCCGGTCAGTAGCCATCCGTTGTCCGTTCGGAGGATACTCGGCGCGGCGTTGTACCGCAGATTACCGCCATTGGTCCGATTCGGCGGCCGGTGCCGATCCGACCATCGCGGCGTGCCTGACTACCCTTGGCGACTGTGACCACGCCGCAGCAGCCCGCGCCCCCCGCCACCGACCCCGGTTTCGTCCCGCCCACCCTGGGCCGTCGGTTCGGCGCCCTGGTGATCGACTGGGTGCTCTGTCTGCTGGTGTCCAACTTCTTCGCCGACCCGGTCCGCGACGGCTGGGCCCCCGTCGTGGTGCTGATCGTCGAGTACGCCCTCTTCCTCGGACTGTTCGCCCAGACCCCCGGCATGTACATCACCCGGATCCGGTGCCTGTCCTGGGCCGACGGCGGTCGGATCGGGCTGGTCCGCGCGCTGCTGCGCGGCGTCCTGCTGGCTTTGGTGGTTCCGGCCCTGATCATGGACGAGCACCGCCGCGGCCTGCACGACCGCCTAACCGGCTCGGCCATCACCCCCGCCCCCCGCCCGGCCGCTCCTCGGCCCGAGTGATCTCGCCGCGCCCCTACACGGAAAGCGCGCTATTTCACGGAAAGAGTGGCCTCCCGTCGCCGAGAGACCACTCTTTCCGTGAAATAGCGCGTCTTGCAGGCGGGGGGTGGGCGTGCGGCCCACGGGGGGGGGGGGGGGGTTAGCGGCCTCGGGTTTGGCGGAAGGCGTTGCGCTGTGGGCGCATGTTCTTCGGGATCGCGCCCTTGGGCATCTGTGGGCGGGCGGTGAGCGCCTTGAGCCGCTTGTCGAGGGCGTTGACGTCCTTGCCGCTGAGGCTGCGCGGCAGCCGCATCAGGGTCATTCGCAGCTTGCGGATCGGCAGCTCGCCCTCGGCCTGGCCGATCACGTAGTCGTAGAGCGGGGCGGAGCCGATGACCTTGGTCAGCCGCCGCTTCTCCTGCCCCAGCAGGCCGCGGACCCGCTGCGGGTTCCCCTCGGCCAGCAGGATCACGCCGGGGCGCCCGATCACCAGGTGCACCATGTCCATCTGGGTGGTGGCGCTGACGGCGGGGGTGACCCGCCAGTCGCCCCGCATGTTCTCCATGATCTGCGCCGCCGCGCCGGGCTGCCCCTCGGCGGCGTTCATCATCGCCTTGTTGGACCGCAGGTTGAGCACGATCAGCACGGCGAGCAGGGTGATCAGGATGCCCAGCGGCAGCCAGAACCAGCCCCAGAGGATCACCGCGACCACGGTCAGCGCGAGCGGGATCAGCACCGCGCCGGCGGTCAGCGGCGCGAACCACCGGTCCTGCTTGGCGGTGAACTGGAACACCATCCCGATCTGCTTCAGCCGCTGGCCGAACGAGACCTTCTCCTGGGGCTTTGCCATGTCGCAGAGTCTAGTGGTCGCCGTACAACGGGGTTGATCCGCGCCCGGTGCTCCGGCCGGTCAGGATCGGCGGGGCAGGACCGGCGCGGCGCGGCCGGTGCCGTGCCGGCCGGTGGACCCGGCTGCCGGGGGGCCGCCGGCCTGCTCGTGGTACTCCTCCTCGACGTTGACCGTCCACACGTCGTGCTCGTCGCCGTCGAGGATGTTCTCCACGGTCAGCATCGCGGTGAGCATCGAGTGGTCCTGGTTGTTGTAGCGGTGCATGCCGTTGCGGCCGACCGGGTGCACGTTCGGCACCGCCTCGGCGAGCCAGGCGCGGACGGTCTCCACGGCCTGCTCGTACCCGGCGTCGTAGAGCGGGTACGCCTTCGGCATCCGGACCACGTACCCGGCGGAGACCGCACCGGCGTCGACCAGCCCGAGCGCCTCCAGTTCGGCGGTGCCCAGGGCGATCAATTCGTCGTCGGCGGCGTCCCACAGGTCGTCGCCGACGTCGACGAAGTACTCCAGCCCCAGGCAGGTGAACCCCTCCCGCACCAGGTACGGCGACCAGGAGCCGAAGTTCTGCACCCGGCCGACCCGTACCCCCGGGGTGTGCACGTAGATCCAGTTGTCCGGGAAGCCGGCGGCGGCCGGCACCACCAGGGCCACGGTGAGGAAGTCGCGGTGCCGCAGCGCGTCGGCGGCGGCCAGCACCTCCGGCGGCGCGGGCGGGTCCACGGCCCGGACCAGCGCGGGCAGCGGCATGCTGCTGATCACGTGGTCGGCGGCGACCCGGCGCGTGCCGCCCTGCCCGGCCACGGTCACCGCGACCGCCCGGCCGTCGGCGCGGTGCACGGTCGCCGCCCGGGCCCCCAGCGTCACCACGCCGCCGGCCTCGGTGACCAGTTCGGCGCAGCGTTCCCACATCATCCCCGGGCCGAGCCGTGGGTACTGGAACTCCTCGATCAGGCTGGTGATGTCGGCCCGGGCCCGGCGGGGCAGCAGCGCGTTGCGCACCGCCCCGGCCAGCGACAGGTTGCGGATCCGCTGGGCCGCCCAGTCGGCCTGCAACTCGGTGGCCGGGATGCCCCAGACCTTCTCCGTGTACGTCTTGAAGAACATCCGGTACAGCCGGGTGCCGAAGCGGGCCGACACCCAGCCCTCGAAGTTGCTCTGGTCCGCGGGCGGTCGCATCCGCGCCCACAGGTACGACCCGACGCAGCGGGCCGCCTCGACGATCCCCAGGTTGCCCAGCGCGTTGCCGGCCCGCAGCGGGTAGTCGAACAGCCGGCCCCGGTAGTGGATCCGGCTCATCCGGGGGCGCAACAGGAAGTCGCCGTCGGGCAGCACCTCGTGCCAGAACGCCTCGACCCGGGCCACCTTGGTGAAGAACCGGTGCCCGCCGATGTCGAACCGCCAGCCGTCCCGCTCGACGGTGCGGCTGATCCCGCCCACCACGTCGTCCGTCTCGAGCACCTCGACGGGGGCGTTCCGCCTCGTCAGTTCGTAGGCGGCGGTCAGGCCGGCGGGACCGGCACCGATGATCACCGTATGTGGCAGGGGCATGACTAAATTCACCATCTTCGACGCCTGACGGCAAGTGCCGCCCCGCTGGGTGGGACGTCGAGTGCCGGGGCGCGCGGAAATTTAGCACGTGATCGGGCCGCTGTGGACCCGGCGTACGTCCGTCCGGCCCCGGTGCGCGCCGGGCCGACGGGTCAGGCGCGGACGGCGTCGCGGGCGTCCAGCGCCTGTCGGTAGAGCCGGCCGGCCCGGTACGACGAGCGCACCAGCGGACCGCTCATCACCCCGGCGAACCCGATCTCCTCGGCCTCCTCGCGCAGCTCCACGAACTCCTCCGGCTTGACCCAGCGGGTCACCGGGTGGTGCCGGGGCGTCGGGCGCAGGTACTGCGTGATGGTGATCAGCTCGCAGCCCGCCTCGTGCAGGTCGCGCAGGGCCTGGGACACCTCGGCCCGCTCCTCGCCCATGCCGAGGATGAGGTTGCTCTTGGTGACCAGGCCGTCGGCGCGGGCCTGCCGGATCACGTCCAGCGAGCGGTCGTAGCGGAACGCAGGCCGGATCCGCTTGAAGATCCGGGGCACCGTCTCGACGTTGTGCCCCAGCACCTCGGGGCGCGAGCCGAAGACCTCGGCGAGCTGCTCGGGGACCGCGTTGAAGTCGGGGATCAGCAGCTCCACGCCGCAGCCCGGCTGGAGCGCGTGGATCTGGCGGACCGTCTCGGCGTACAGCCAGGCGCCGCCGTCGGGCAGGTCGTCGCGGGCGACACCCGTGATCGTGGCGTAGCGCAGGCCCATCGACACCACGGACTCGGCCACCCGGCGCGGCTCGTCGGCGTCGAACTCGGCCGGCTTGCCCGTGTCGATCTGGCAGAAGTCGCAGCGCCGGGTGCACTGGTCGCCACCGATGAGGAAGGTGGCCTCCCGGTCCTCCCAGCACTCGTAGATGTTGGGGCAGCCGGCCTCCTGGCAGACGGTGTGCAGCCCTTCGCGCGAGACGAGCCCGCGCAGCTGGGTGTACTCCGGCCCCATCTTGGCCTTGACCTTGATCCACGGCGGCTTGCGTTCGATCGGTGTCTCGGCGTTGCGCGCCTCGATCCGCAGCATGCGCCGCCCCTCGGGGGCGACCGTGGCGGTACGCGCAGCGGGGCTGGTCGTCGGCTGCTCGGTCGGGGGCGTCGTCGGCGCGAAGTGCTCGATCGTCACGAATCGAGCCTACGCCGGACGGTCGCTGTCGATGGACGTGAGGCGACGGTCGTCACCCCCTGATCCCTGTGACGCCGCCCACCGCCACCGCCGAAAATCCCGTTACCCGCCCCGCGCAGGGTGCTAGCTTGCGGCAAAGCTGTGACGGAGCCGAGTAGCGCGCCGCCCCGCCAGTCGAGAGAGCCGCCGTTCGCTGCGAGGCGGTCTGGCGTCGGCGCGCGAAGACCCTCCCGAGCTGCGGGAAGAACGGCGTGTGCGCGGCAGCCCTGTCGTCGCCCGCCCAGTAGAGCCCGCCCGGCTGGCCCCGGTCATCAGGCGACGAATGAGGCCCCCGCGCGAGCGGTGGCGAAGGTGTGGTGGCACCGCGAGGACCCGCTCGCCCACGCCTCCCGGGGCTGAGGCGATGCTTCGCCGCCCTGCGGCGGCGAAGGCGTTGCGATTGATCGAGGAGCAGCCCGCCGTGCAACGCATCCTGTCCACCCAGCTCCCCGCCCACGCCGGCGCGACCGTCCGGGTCGCCGGCTGGGTGCACCGCCGCCGGCTGCTCAAGTCGGTGACGTTTTTGATCGTGCGGGACGCCGCCGGTCTGACCCAGGTCGTGGTCACCGACCCGGCCGTCCGCGCGGCCGTCGAGGCGCTCACCGAGGAGACCGTCGTCGAGGTGTTCGGCACGGCCACCGCGAACCCGGCGGCCCCCGCCGGGGTCGAGCTGACCGACCCGAGGGTACGACCGCTCGGCCCGCCCGCCGTCCCGCCCCCGTTCGACCTGTACCGGCCGGCGCTGACCGCGAGCCTGCCCACCCAGCTCGACCACGCGCCCGTCGCGCTGCGCCACCCGACCCGCTCGGCGGCGCTGCGGATCTCGGCGGCGGCGGTGGCCGGCTTCCGGGCCGCCCTGGACGCCCGTGACTTCGTGGAGATCCACACCCCGAAGGTGGTCGGCTCGTCGACCGAGTCCGGCGCGAACGTCTTCGCGCTGGACTGGTTCGGCCGGCCCGCGTACCTGGCCCAGTCGCCGCAGTTCTACAAGCAGCTCATGGTGGGCGTCTTCGAGCGGGTGTACGAGGTCGGGCCGGTGTTCCGGGCCGAGCCGCACGACACCGTCCGGCACCTCGCCCAGTACACCTCGCTCGACGCCGAACTGGGCTTCGTGGCCGACCACCGCGACGTCATGGCCGTGCTGCGGGACACCCTCGCCGGGATGCTGGCGACCGTGGCGGACCGGGCCGGCGCCGCCCTGGCCACGCTGGGCGTGACCCCGCCGGAGGTGCCGGCGCGGATCCCGGAGGTGCACTTCACCGAGGCCCTGCGGATCGCCGGCGCCCCGGCCGACGAGCCGGACCTGGCCCCCGCCCACGAGCGGGCGCTGGGGGAGTGGGCCCGCGCCGAGCACTCCTCGGAGTTCCTCTTCGTCACCGGGTACCCGATGGCGAAGCGGCCGTTCTACACCCACCCCGACCCGGCCCGGCCGGCGTACTCCAACGGTTTCGACCTGCTGTTCCGAGGGCTGGAGCTGGTCACCGGCGGGCAGCGCCTGCACGGGTACGACGACTACCTGGCCGCCCTCGCGGCGCGCGGCGAGCCGGTCGGACCGTACGCGGGCTATCTCGACGCGTTCCGGCACGGCATGCCGCCGCACGGCGGCTTCGCGATCGGGCTGGAACGCTTCGTCGCCCGCCTGGTCGGCGCGGCCAACGTCCGCGAGGTCACCGCATTCCCCCGTGACCTGCACCGGCTCACCCCCTGAGCGGCCGATTCCTGCTCGGCGCCTACGCGGCGTCACGGCCCGGCCGGTCGCGCGTCCCCGTCACCCACCGTCAGCCGTGGCGGGCTGGCTGCCTCAGGCCACCCCGCCACGGCTATCCCTGACCTGCGTCGACCCCGCCCACCTCAACCCCCCACTCCGCCCCTTTGCTCTGCACCCACCGGCGCAACAGGCACGTGCAGTAACTGTTGCGTCGGTGGGTGCAGAGCAAAGCGAGTGGGAGGGGTGGGTGCTGGGGACGGGTGGTGCCGGTGCGTCAACGGAGTGGTCGGTCGTGGGTCAGGCCGGGCCGAGGAGGTCCCAGGGGTTGCCGGCGATGTCGCGGAAGACGGCCACCCGGCCGTACGGCTCGGTGCGCGGAGGCCGGACGAACTCGACGCCCGCGTCGACGAGGCGGCGGTGGGTGGACTCGAAGTCGTCGACCCGGAGGAAGAAGCCGACCCGGCCGGCGGTCTGGTCGCCGACCGCAGCCTCCTGCCGCTCCCCGTCGGCGCGGGCCAGCAGCAGGCCGGTCCGCGCGCCTGGCGGGCGGACCACCACCCAGCGCTTCGGGCGGCCGTCGTTGGTCAGCGAGGGACTGTCCTCGACCAGCTCGAAGCCGAGCAGCTCGGTGAAGAAGGCGATGGCCGGGTCGTACTCGGCGACGACGAGGGTGACGAGGTCGATCTGCATCCGCCGAGCCTAGAAGCCTGTCGAGCATGGAAGCCTGTCGAGCCTAGAAGGCCGCCGCGCCTGGGCGGGCTCAGGCGGGCAGGGTGACCAGGGCGGACAGGTGGCGCTCGACGACCGGCAGCATGTCGGCGACGGTGACCGGGCGGCCCAGTTCCGCGGTGAGCGAGGTGACCCCGGCGTCGCGGATGCCACACGGCACGATCCGGTCGAAGTACGCCAGGTCGCAGTCGCAGTTGATCGAGAAGCCGTGCAGGGTGACTCCCCGGGCGACCCGGATGCCGATGGCGGCCACCTTGCGGGCCGGGCCCTTCGCGTCCTCGGGCACCCAGACGCCGCTGCGCCCCTCGACCTGGCCGGCGGCCAGCCCGAACTCGGCGCAGACATCGATCAACAACTGCTCGGTGCGGCGCACGTACGCGACCACGTCCACCGGGTCGGGCAGCCGCACGATCGGGTACCCGACGAGCTGCCCCGGGCCGTGCCAGGTGATCTTGCCGCCCCGGTCGACGTCGACGACCGGGGTGCCGTCCATCGGCCGGTCCCACGGCTCGGTGCGCTTGCCCGCGGTGTAGACGCTCGGGTGCTCCAGCAGCAGCACCGTGTCGCCGCGCTCGCCGGCCACCACCGACTCGTGCAGCCGCCGCTGCTCGTCCCACGCGGCCTGGTAGTCGAGCACCCCTGCACGTACGGCGGTCAGCCCCGGAATCGTCGCGGTCACGCCCACCAGCCTAGCCCCGTACCGGCCGGTCACCTGCGGTGAGCCGGCTCACCACCGACGTGCCGGGGGTCAGGCCGGGGGAACCTTCCACAGCCAGACGTCGTCGACGCGCTGCGGGGGGCCGAGCAGGGCGGTGGCGGTGCGGCGCAGGGCCTCCTCGTCGAGGTCGTACTTGGCGCCGTGCACCCGGTCAGCGAGCACCACCACCTCGACGCCCCAGTACCGCAGGTCGGCCAGGGACTCCTCAATGCTGCCCTCGGTGATGATCGGCACCAGCCCGGTCTGGCCGGCCTGGTGCATCAGGGTGTCGAAGGTGCGCGGCGGCGGGCCGATCCGGCCCCGGCCGTCCGGGCCGCCCGGGCCGAGGAAGAACCCGGCCGGGATGCGGAACTCACCCTGCCGGTGGGCCAGCGCGTACGCCTGCCAGCGCTGCCCGTCCGGGGTCACGTCGAGGGTCAGCGGCAGCGGGGTGAGCACCCCGCCCGGGGAGACGTACTGTCGCCAGGTGCCGGCCGTGACGAACGCCGGCACCGGCTCGCGGGCGCTGGTCAGCAGCGGGGTGGGCAGCAGCGGCAGCAGCGCCGCCGCGAAGCCGAGGCCCCAGGCGGCGGACGTGGCGCGGTGCCGGGGCGGGTCGGCGCGCAGCCGGTCGACGGTGTACGCCAGCAGCAGCCCGATCACCGGGGCCACCACCAGGGCCAGCCGGGACGGCAGGGCGGCGTTGACCACCGGCAGGTTGTCCAGCAACAGGAACGGCAGCGGCCGGTCGGTGCGCTCGCCGTTCCACTTGGCCCGGGGGCCCCAGGACAGCACCGCGAAGACCACGCCGGTGACGCCCAGCGCCCACACGGTGGCCCGGCGGGCCCGGTCCCGCCGCCACAGGTAGCCGAGGCAGACGGCGGCGAGCAGCAGCAGCGGCACCCCGAAGAACGAGTTCTCCTCGGTCGGGTTGGGCGCGAGCGAGGTGCCCAGCCCGGCCTCGCCGGCCAGCGACCGGCGCGGGTACGCCCCGTACGCGGCAACGTCCTCGGAGTGGACGATCGGGTCGAAGCCGGTGCCGTGGAACCGCTGCGGCCCGGCGAAGTGCAGCCACAGCGGGTACGCCAGCAGCACCCCGGCGGTCAGCGCGGTGACGCCCAGCCCGCGCAGGAAGGTGGGCAGCGCGGCCCGGGCGGCGGCCCGCCGGCTCGGGTGCAGCGCCCAGACGGGCAGGAAGACGCCGAGCGCCAGGGCGGTGAAGAACAGCCCCTCGGCGGCGATGGAGAAGGCCGCCGCTACGGCGACTCCGAGCACGATCCCGTCGCGCAGCCAGTGCCCGGAGCGGCGCAGCGCGAACAGCCGCCAGACCAACAGCGGAACCAGCCAGCCGGCCGTCCAGTTCAGGTGGGCGTTGGCGTGCGACACCATGCCGGGGGAGTACGCGACGAACAGCGCGCCGATCGCCGCCGCGAGCCGGCTGTGGACGAACTGCCGGGACAGCAGCAGGTACCAGGCCACCGCCGTGGCGGCCAGGTTGAGGGTGAGGATCACCAGGAACGTCGCCGGCGGCCCGACCAGGTACGTCAGCGGGGCGAACACCGCGGCGTACACGGTGATCGAGGTGTTGACCGCGAGGTTCACCCCGTCGGGGACGTTGATCAGGTACGTGAACAGCGGGTTCTCGCCGTGGGTGAGCGCGTGCCCGCCGAAGGCGAGTAGCCACTCGAACAGCGCCTGGTCGCTGGAGTTCACGGTGATCGCCCGCTGGTCCGGGTCCCGCCACAGCCCGCTGGTCACCCAGACCGCGAGCGCCAGCGCGACGAGGACGACGGCGAGGTCGGCCCGCCGGTCGCGGCTGCGTGCCGGGGTGGCGGCGGGGGCGGGCGTCGGTCCGGTGGCCGGGGACGGGGAGGACGGCACGCAGCGGACGTTACCAACCGGACCTGGACCCGCCGGTCAGACACGGAGGCTTGGCCGCTTGCAGTCCCCGGAGCTGCGCAACTGCCGACGGGGTTGCGCGGGGTCCCTCGGCGTCGAGGGCCCCGGGCTCAGTCGTGCAGGGCGGCGCGCAGGGCGCCCGGCAGGTCGGGATGGCGGTAGGTGAAGCCCGCCCGGGTCAACACCCCCGGGAGGACCCGGGCGCTGGTCAGCGCCTCCTGGGCGAAACCGCCGAGGGCCACCTTCAGGGCCAGCGCCGGGATCGGCACGACCGCCGGGCGGTGCAGCCGGCGGGCCAACTCCCTGGTGAACTCGGCGTTGGTGACCGGGGCCGGGCCGACCCCGTTGACCGGGCCGGCCACGTCGTCGCGGTCCAGCAGGAACTGCGCCACGCGCAGCCAGTCGACCATCGAGATCCACGGCAGCCACTGCCGGCCGCTGCCGAGTCGCCCCGCGACGCCCAGCTTGAACGGCAGCAGCTGCGGCTTGAGCAGCCCGCCGTCGCGGTGCAGCGGCAGCCCGGTACGCAGCCGGACCACCCGTACCCCGGCGTCCTCGGCCGGGCGGGTGGCCGCCTCCCAGACCCGGCACACGTCGGCGAGGAAGCCCTCGCCCGCCGGGGCGTCCTCCTCGACCACCCGGTCGCCCGTGTTGCCGTACCAGCCGACGGCCGAGGCGTTCAGCAGCACCGCCGGGCGGTCGGCGGCCGGCATGCCGGCGATCGTGATGGCCAGCGTGGTGGTGGTGTCGACCCGGCTGGACCGGATCAGCCGCTTGTACGCGTCGTTCCACCGCTTGTCTCCGACGCCCGCGCCGGCCAGGTTGACCACGGCGTCGGCGTCGGCGACCACCGCCGGGTCGAGCTGCGCGCCGGACGGATTCCACCGTCGCTCGTCGGTGGTACGCGCCGCCCGCCGGACCAGGCGGGTGACCTGGTGCCCGTCGGCTTTCAGGCGGTCGACCAACCGGGTACCGAGGAAGCCGGACGCGCCGGCCATGAGGATGCGCATACCCCCATCTTCGGGTACGGCACCCCGTTAGATGCGGTGAGCGGGAGGAAGGAGCGCTCAGCTCACGGGGCCGACCGTCACCGCCAGCCCTTGACCACCAGGTCCACCTCGTCCAGCAGACGCTGCCAGCCGCTCAGCCGCCGGACGGGTCCGGCCGGGTCGAGCGTCGCGAGGAGATGACGCCGATGTTCGTTGAATCGGGCCTTGATCCTCTCGCGTCGGCGTCCGGTGACGTCGGCAGCCGCCAGGATGCAGTCGCGGAGCAGCACCTTGGGGTCGGCGACGGTTTCCACCTCGTGCAGCTTCGGCAGGCCGAGTCTCGTACGCCCGGTCGGGTTCTCCGCGACCTTCCTGATCGCCGCCTCGTCGAGCAACAGCCATGCCTCGGTCGTCCGAACGGGAATGATCGGGACCAGGGCCGCGTCCGGCGACACCTGGGCGACCGCCGTCCTTACCTCGTGCAGCCGGGCGGCGTAGCCCGCGTTGTCGGCGTCCCGGTGCACCACGAGCAGGTCGACCGGGCCGTGCGTCAGCTCCAGGCCGGCCCGTACGCGGGACCCGACGTCCTTGCCCACACCGGTCAGGCGCTCGAACGCGGGCTGGCTGAGGCTGAGCTCGACGCCACGTTCGCAGAACAGCGACTCGACGAGCTCGGCCAAGGGCTGGTCGGAGGTGCCCTCGGCGACGAAGAGGCCCGAGCGCGCGCGGCGGTTCACGCGATGAGACCCGGCGGGAGGCGGAGCTGTGCCGACGGCGGATTGGCGAGGTAGGCCACCACGTCCGCCTCCGAGAAGGTGGGTCGTCCCGGCTGGGCCCGCCATGATTGCCGGTACGGCACGAGTGACAACGAGCGGACCACCCCCCGCTCTGGCGTCGATCTCGGCCTGAGCTGCGCCAGCAGCAGATCCGCCGGGTCGCAGAGCTGCACGACCCCGGGCGCGTGGGTGTTGACGATGACCTGCCGGAACGGGTTCGCGTCGTCCGGTCGGTCGGTCGGGTCCACGGCGAGATCGCGCACGAGCTGGACCATCGCGGGGAGGTTCGCGGGATGGATGCCGTTCTCCGGTTCCTCCATGCAGATCAGCCCGGTGAACTGCGCGTCCTCCAGCAGGATGCAGAGCGCCAGGAAACGCAGGGTGCCCTCGGAGAGGGCACGGGCCGACAGCCTCAGCCCACCCCTCTCCTGAAGGAACAGGGTGAACAGCTCGCGGGCGTCGTCGAACTCGACGTCCAGGTGATCCACGCCAACGCCGGTGAGGTCGCTGAGCCTGCCAGCCACGGCCGCGTACGCCCGTTGCGGATCGGCCGACCAGTCCGGCGCGTGCGCCACCCGATACAACGTGCTGGCCAGGTGCCGGCCGTTCGGGGCGAGGGAGTCAGCATCCGACGCCTCGTCCGGTGCCCGGAGCGCGGACGGTTCCAGGGCGAGCCGCCGCCAGCTCCGCATTTCCTGCCGTGCCGCGAGGGCGGTCGGATAGTCGGCCGTGTTCACGGTGCTCAGCACGGTGCGACTCGCACGCTCGCCGACGCGTGACCGTTTGGCGGTGCGGTCCTCGTCGAGGACGTCCACGACGAGGCCGTGGCCGTCCTGCTGCCGGGTGGCGAGGAAGAGGTGTTGCCGATCCGAGGTCCTCATCACCGAGTCGAGGAACTCTTTGGCGGCAGGGAAGCGCAGCCGCGCGGCGGTGTCGTCGACCTGCCGAAGGTCCTCCCAGACGAGCTGAAGCCGGCCGGGGCCGTGTTCCCCCCGGCCGGCGTCGTAGCGGAGCACCACCTCGTACCGCAGGAAGGTCGCGGAGGGGCGGGCCCGCTCACCCAGTTCGTCCTCCACCTCCGGCGGCACGATCATCTCGGCCGCCAGTGTCATGACGTGGCGGTCGCTGCGGTATCCGTCCCAGAAGAGGTCCCGGGGGTCACCGCCACGGTTCCCCGCCGCGCTGCGTACCCGCTGGGACGCCTGCTGCAGCGGGTCGGTCGCGAGGTAGGACAGGAACTCGATCGCGTCGAAGACGTTGGACTTGCCCATGCCGTTCGCCCCGGCGATGCAGGTGAAGGGACCGAACTCGACGTCCATGTCGAGCAGGTTCTTGAAGCCCTGCACTTGGAGGCGGGTCAGCATTGTCAGAGCTTAGCCAGCCAGGGCGTCCGCACAGCTAAGCCTCGACGCCGGGTTGCCGGGGCGAGTCGTCGCGCGAACGACGGACGCGCGCCCACGCCAGGAACCGGTCGAAGAGCTGCCCCGGCTCCGGGGCGTCGTGCGGGTTGAGGGTGTACAGATGGCCGGTCGCCTCGTGAAACAGTCCGGCGAGGTGGATCAGCAACGCGATCCGGTCGTCGGCGTACTCCCGGAGCAGGGTGAGCCGGGCCGTGGCGCACGGCCACGGGGCGGCGCAGGCCCGGCAGAGCCAGAGCGGGCGTAGCGGCAGGTGCCGGCCGGTCCCCGTCACCAGTGACCGCCGTTGTTCCGCCGGGTCCGCGCGTCCCCGGTCCGGCGGACCCGTCCCGCCAGCGGGTGTTGCGCGGCGGCGGGGCCGGCGGCTCGGTGGGCGGGGTCGCGTGCCGGTCCGGGCACGCCGTCCAGCGCAGGCCGCACGAGCACCAGCGCTGCCATCCGCGCCAGGTCCGCCGGTGGCGCGGGCCGAGGAGGATCGGCTCCGCGCCGCGCTGCCGGCCCGGCCACATCACCGCCACCCCTCGGGTACGCGGAACCGCTCGTCGCTAATCGTTGAGTGCACGCCTTCCCGCCCTTCCTCGCCGAGGTGGGGTGGCACCCGGCCGACCGGGGGATGGTCGACCGGGTGCGTCCTGCGCAGGACCACCGGCTCCGGGTTTGCAGACCTGGGAGCCAGCCGCTGCGAGCTTTACACAACAAGATGTGTAAAGCAAGGAAGAGCTCATCCTTACTTGTTGTGGGTAGTAGTTCATGGTCGAATGGCGGTGCAGACCTGGGAGTGTGGATGCCCGCTAAGGCAAAGTGGGCGCAGCTCGCCGACAACATCCGTGAGCGGGTCGAGTCCGGCGAGCTTGCGCCAGGAGACAAGCTGCCATCGACCGCGCAGCTCAAACTGGAGCACGGCGTGTCGGCGACGGTCGTGCGTCAGGCGATCCTTGTTCTACAAATGCAAGGACTGGTCGAGGGTGTTCACGGTGTCGGGGTGTTCGTCGCCGAGCGGCCGGCGGGCTGACCGATGCGTCCGTGACTGGCGCGTCGTGTCCGAGTGGACCGACGCCGTCACCTCGTTACGCTGGCCGCGATGAGGAGGCGGCATGCTGCTGAGCTTTCGGGTCGCCAACGTGCGGTCCTTCCGCGACGAGCAGGAGGTGCTGCTTGTCGCCCAGGCGGCGGACGACACCCGATGGGTACGCGACGTCCGGCTTGAGGCAGGACAGGAGTTGGCGGTCTACCCGCTCATCGGCGTCTTCGGAGCCAACGCCTCCGGCAAGTCGAACCTGTTGATCGCCCTCTTCGAGATGCGTCAGGCAGTCCTCCGCTCCTACGCCGACTGGGCGTCCAGGCCCGGCGTACCGCGAGAGGTCTTCAACCTCGACCCGGAGGCGGCCTCGCGGGTGTCATTCTTCGAGATCGACTTCATCGAATCGGGTATCCGGTACACGTACGGCTTCGAGTTGAGCGCCGAGCGGGTGGAGGGGGAGTGGCTGCATGCCTATCCCCGTGGTCACCGACAGGTCTGGTTCGACCGGGACGCCAGCCGCGCGAGACAGTTCGAGTTCCCCAGCGAGCGGCTGAGGGACCGGGCGCAACTCGTCCGGTTGACCCGCCCCGACGCCTTGTTCCTCTCGGTCGCGGGTGCGAGCAACCACCCGCAGCTCGGCCCGTTGTTCGCCTGGTTCAGACGTAACCTGCTCTGGGCCAGCCCCGACAAGAACCTGCGGATCCGGGAGGACTTCACCCGCAAGGAGTTGCGTGGCGTGAAGCGTGACCGGATCGAGGCCCTGCTCCGCGTCGCCGACCTCGGCATCCAACGCATCGAACTCGTCGACCCGCATGACGCCTCGGCAGAGCAGGAGGTCCGGCTCTGGCACGCCGGCTCCCACGGCGACAGCTACCCGGTGGCCTGGGAGGACGAGTCGTTCGGCACCCGTTCGTGGTTCGCGCTCCTGGGGCCGGCGCTGATCGCCCTCGACGAGGGAAGGGTGCTCCTCGTCGACGAACTGGACGCCAGCCTCCACCCACGGTTCGCAGCCGAGGTGATCCGGCTCTTCCAGGACCCGGAGGTGAACACCCGGGGCGGCCAACTGATCTTCACATCGCACGACGTGACCGTCCTCGGCGCCCAGCCCGGCGACCGCCTGCTCGACCCGGGCCAGGTGTGGCTGGTGGAGAAGGACAAGAGCGGGGCGAGCTCGCTGTTTCCGCTGACCGATGCGCAGCCTCGCTCCGGCGAGGATCTGCTCGTCTCATACCTGGCCGGCCGTTTCGGCGGGGTCCCCGCCCTCAGTGAGGGGCAGATCGGACGGCGGCTGCGTACGCTGCGTGGCGCGGAGGGGGCCGCGTGACCGTGCGCAGGCGTGGCCGCGAATCGTACGAGAGGCTGCCCCGGGGGACCGCGCGTCGGCGGGACGTGTGGGTCTTCACCGAGGGGGAGTTGACGGAGCCCCAGTACGTCGACCTGGTGAAGGACCTCCAACCCGTCCGGCGCAACGAGGTCCACATCGCCAACGACACACGTCGTCCAGGGGGCCAGCGGGGACGTGGCACGGGTGGCTCGGGCCGTAAGCCCAAGGATCTGGTCGAGGACGCGATCGACCTGCTCGACAGGCTGCGGGAGCAGGTGCGCGGGCTGCCGGACGAGCTCATGCCGGTCGTCTGGTGCATCTTCGACCGGGACCAGCACGAGGACGTCGACCAGGCAATTGCCCGCGCCACCCGGGCCGGCGTGCGAGTGGCGTTCTCCCATCCCTGCTTCGAGCTGTGGCGGCTGCTGCACCACCAGCCGTACACCGCCCGGGCCAGCGGGAACTGCGAAGAGGTCGCCCGCCGGCTACCGGGCGTTGCTTCGTTGACGGCGCAGGAGCGTAAGGCCGTCACCTTCGGCCAGATCCAGGGCGGTTTCGCCGACGCGAGGAAGCGCGCCGTGCAGCTCGAACGGCAGTACGCCAGCCATGTGCCGTTCAGCCAACGTGACCCGTACACGGACGTCTGGAAGTTCGTCGAGGACCTCGGAGTGACCGAGTACTAGAGCCCACGATCAGGGCCGCGCCGGTCACGGGGACGACCGTGCCCATCCCGGGTCTCGGCACCGACCCGCGATCGTTGATCATCGCCGCTCGCACGATACCGATGGCCGTCCATCACCTAACGTGGATCGGGGCGCTGCACCGCCTCGATCGTCACCAGCTCCGCCAGGCCCGAGAAATCGGCCGGGTTGGTCGTGTAGAGCGGCAGCCCGTGAACGTGGGCGACTGAAGCAATCATGAGATCCGCGATGCGACGGCGGGTGCCACGACCGGAGGCGAGCACGGCCGCCGAGATCAGGCCGAACGCTCGTGCTGCCTCGCCATCGAACGGCAGCGGGTCGAAGGTGGCCTCCACGTGCTGGAGAACGCTCATCCGCCGGGCACGCTCGCGCGGATCGTCGGTGTGGTGCGGCCCTGCGGACAGTTCAGCCAGCGTGACCGCGCTGATGACCATCTCCTCCGGAAGCTGGTGAGGGGTGAGTGCGGCGAGGTGAATGACGATGTTGGTGTCGATCAGCCCGCGTCCGGGGGCTTCACCACTCACGGTCGGACAGCTCTTGTTGTATGGCCTCGTCGAGGTCGGCCCGGAAAGTGGCGGGGTCGAGGACAGGCGCGGTGGCGAAGGCGGCGACGACCTCGGCCCGCGGTACGAAGGTGCGGCGGCGGATCGGGATGAGCCTGCCGATCGGAGTGCCATTGCGGGTGATCGTGAAGGACTCTCCCCGCTCCACCCCGCGCATGATCGCGCCAGAGTCGTTCCGTAGCTCGCGTTGCGTGATCTCGCGAGAAGCGTGCTCAGCCACGAGAGCAGTCTACCGAGATTGTGCTACGAGGTGCTACGCAGATCGCTCCTGCGGCGTGGCCTCGACCGGTGGCGTGAGGCGGCGCAGGACCGGGGTGAGCGGGTCGAGGGCGTTGGCGCGTACGACGAAGCGGGTGACGCCCCAGCGGCGCTCGTGCTCGGCGACCGCCGCGACGATCTCGTCCTCCGTGCCGATCAGCACGAACGGCGTGGCCAGCAGTTCG
Organism: Micromonospora sp. NPDC020750; assembly: GCF_044334565.1. Lineage (NCBI taxonomy): Bacteria > Bacillati > Actinomycetota > Actinomycetes > Micromonosporales > Micromonosporaceae > Micromonospora > Micromonospora sp. NPDC020750. Next base: position 355,355 of record NZ_JBIRTH010000003.1, on the reverse strand, counting down.
GCGACGGTGAGGCCGGTCCGGGCGGCCTGTTCGGCGGCGGCGGCCTCCGCGTCGTCGGTCACCAGCACCGTCTGCACCAGCGCCTCCAGGGCCGGCGGGTCGGTCCGGCCCGCCGCCCCCTCGGCGACGCGGGCGAGCTGCGCCTCGATCTGGTCGGCCCGCCACCGGGCCTCGTGCTGGTGGCCGTCTTCGAGGGTACGGCCGAAGCCGGCCAGCCCGACCACGTCGGCGTGCGCCCCCGCCCAACGCAACAGCGTCGAGTTGGACGTCCCGACGGTCAGCGGGACGCGCCGCTGCACCGGCCGGGGCGAGGTCAGCCGGGCGGCGTGCACGGTCAGCTCGGGGGAGTCCACGGTGACCTCCTCCCCGTCGAGCAGGGCGCGGACCGCCTCGGTGACGGCGAGGCAGCGACGTACCCGGCCGGCCACGTCGGGGCGTTCCCGGCCGACCGCCCGCCACTCGGCCGGCGTGTGGCCGGCGCCGACGCCGAGGCGGGCCCGCCCGCCGGAGACCACGTCGAGGGTTGCCACGTCGGTGGCGAGCAGCATCGGCTCGCGGACGCCGAGGTTCGACACGTACGAGCCGAGCCCGATCGTCGACGTCACCGACGCGGCGGCGGCCAGGGCCACGAACGGGTTGGCGCAGGAGCCGGGGTGGTCGGCGTCGAGCAGGGCGTCGAAGCCGGCGGCCTCGGCCCGGCGGGCCAGGTCCAGCCAGCTCGCCGCGTCGGTGGGGGTGGACTGGAGGGAGAAGGTCGCCATCGTCCCAGGGTGCGGCGTCCACGCGCGTCGGGCCAGCGCACCGGGCCGGATTCTGCCGACCGGCGAATCAGCCGACCGCTGAACGATCCCGGCGTGCCGGACCGGCCATCCCCGCCGCCCCGGTCGCCGGCCCCGCGCCTGCTCAGCAGGGCACGTTCCAAGCCGCACGGACGGTGTCACCAGGCCGGTGGGGCGAGGCCGAACAGTTCCTCGGCGGTGCCGGCGTCGGCGCTCAGCGCGTCGAGCGCGGCGATGATCGTCCGCTCCTCGAAGCCGAAGTGCGACTCGACGATCGCGGTGAGGCCGTCCAGCTCGGCGAGCATCTTGGCGGCGATGTCCGGGTCGGCAGCAGGCGGGCCGGCGGCCAGTTCCTCGATCCGGCGCACGATGCCGTCGATCATCCAGTGGTCCTGGGCGAGCTTCTCCAGCACCGGGCGCAGCCGCGGCTCCTCCTCGGCGAGCACCCGGAACGCGCCCGCGTCCTCGCCGGTGTGGTGCGCCGTGAGGGCGGAACAGAAGCTGAGGCAGTGGGCCCGCAGGCTGCGCAGCCGGTCGTCGCCGGTCGGCGTCGCCGCGCCGGGTTCGAGGCTGGCCCGCAAGCGGGCCAGCTCCTCGCGGAGCCAGTGGTGGATCTCGATCAACTGGGTGCCGAGCGCCGTGAGGCGGTCGCCCGGCCGGGGGGAAGGGTGCACATCAGTCCCGTACGTCCCGCGCCTCCATGCCCTCGGCGGTCTCCTTGCCGGGTGCACCGCGACGCTGGCGATGATCCTACCCACTGTGGCCGCCGGGTGCCGGCCCTGCGGGCTCGCACCCACAGTGATGCCGCTGGGCCCTGCGGGCTCGCACCCACAGTGGCCGCCGGGTGCCGGCCCCTGCCAACCAGCGCCCGGCGTGGTCGGCCGGCGAGCCGATCACCGCTGGCCGGGCGGCTGCTCCCCGGAGGCGTTCTCGCGCCACCGGGCCCGCCAGGCGGCCTCGCTCGCCTCGTGGCTGTCGCGCTCGCGGATGACCTCCTCGTGGAGGGCGAACCGGCCCTCCGCCATGATGATCACCTCGGCCGCGACCAGGCCCACGCAGATCGCGGTCAACAGCGCCATGGCGGCCAGCCCGGGCAGGCGCACGCCGACCGGAATGCAGGCGATGAGCACCACGACGGCGGCGACCCGGGTCCAGGACAGCGTGCGCAGCGTGCGGAACTGGAACAGCATGTTCCCGCACAGGTAGCAGGCCACCCCGCCGAAGAGCAGGGGCACGGCCGGGCCGTGGGCCGCCTCGCCGACGGGCACGTCGGGGCTGGTGATCCCCCGCACGATCTCCTCGGCGCCCAGGGCGAACAGGATGATCCCGGCGATCATCGGCAGGTAGAGGTAGGCGAACGCGTCGCGGGCCATCGCCGCCCGGGGGCGGCCCTTCGCGGCGTGCAGCGCGATCCGGGCGGCCGGCCCGATGACGTCGTAGTGGGCCCACCACAGCGCCGCGGTGAAGAAGATGCCGAGGACAGCCGCGGCGACCGCTGGCCAGGTGGGCGGCTGGCCGAGGAGGTTGCTGCCGACGCCGACCGAGATGACCGACTCGCCCAGCGCGATGATCAGGATGAGGTCGTAGCGTTCCGTCCAGTGCTCCGCCGACTGTACCTGCCACCCATCGGTGCAGAAGAATCCCGTGGCGTACTGGATCAGCACCGCTGTTAACCAGAGCCCGTCCCGGATCAGGGTCGCCCATTCCAGGTCGTCGATCGTGGCGGGCACCAGCGCCGCGACTATCAGCAGGAACGTGCTGAGCGCCACCTCCGGGGCGAACCGGAGCAGCTGCCGGCGCTCCTCCGGGCTCTCCCGCCCGGCGTACAGGTAGAGGAGGAACAGGTGTACGCCGCGGAGGACCACGTAGCTGACCGCGACGACCGCCGGCCCGGCTGAGCCCTCCCGCGGATCGTCGAACGCCTGGGGCAGCGCCAGCGCGAAGCAGAAGAGCGCGGCCATCCCGACGACCATCAGCACCGGGACGAAGCCCTGGCCGAGCCGGATCCGGGTGGCCACCAGGCTGTGCACCACCCAGGCCCACCAGAGCATGGCGAGCACCAGCATGGCGTGCAGCAGGGACGTGCCGGTGATCTCGGCGGCGGTCGCCCGGGTGATGATGAAGAACGAGAAGACGAAGACCAGGTCGAAGAAGACCTCGAACCTGTCGACCCGGGTGCCCGGGGCGACCGCCACGGCCGGGCCGAGCCTCCGCCGCCGGTTGCCGCCCACCCGTCCACTCTCGCAGCGCGCGGTGGGCCCGGGGTCGATTCGGCTCAGGGTACGTCGAGGAGTACCGGCGACGGGCGCCCCGGTCGGTGTGACCGGGGCGCCCGTCGCGTGGGACAGCGGAAGTTACAGGCCGAGCTCGGCCTCGAAGTTGCCGGCCTCCAGCCGCGCCTTGACCGCGACCAGGAAGCGGGCCGCGTCCGCGCCGTCGATCAGCCGGTGGTCGTACGACAGGGCCAGGTACACCATCGAGCGGACCGCGACGACCTCGCCCAGCTCCGGGTCGCTCACCACGACCGGGCGCTTCACCACGGCGCCCGTGCCGAGCATCGCCGACTGCGGCGACGGCACGATCGGGGTGTCGAACAGCGCGCCCCGGCTGCCGGTGTTGGTCAGCGTGAACGTCGCCCCGGCGATCTCGTCCGGGCTGATCTTGTTGGTCCGGGTGCGCTCCGCCAGGTCGGCGATCCGCTTGGCGATCCCGCCCAGGTTCAGGTCACCGACGCCGTGGATCACCGGCACCATCAGGCCGCGCTCGGTGTCCACTGCGATGCCGAGGTGCTCGGCCTCCGGGTAGGTGATCGTCCCGGCGTCGAGGTCCATGCTGGCGTTCACGATCGGGTACGCCTGGAGCGCCTCGACCGCCGCGAGGGCGAAGAACGGCAGGAACGACAGCTTCACCCCGTGCCGCTGCTGGAACGAGTCCTTGGCCCGGGCCCGCAGCTTGGCGACCTTGGTGACGTCCACCTCGACCACCGTGGTGAGCTGCGCCATCTCGTGCAGCGACTGCTGCATCCGCTTGGCGATGGTCGCCCGGATCCGGGGCAGCTTCTCGGTGGTGCCGCGCTTCGCGCTCGGCTGCGGCTTCGCGGCCGGCTTGGTCGGGGCCGCTGGGCCGGCCGGCTGCGCCGCCGGGGCCGGGGCGGCCTTCGCCGCCTTGGCCCGCTCCGCCGCCTCCAGCACGTCCTGCTTGCGGATCCGGCCACCCACACCGGTGCCGCTGATCGAGGACAGGTCCACCCCGTGCTCGCCGGCCAGCTTGCGTACCAGCGGGGTCACGTACCCGGCGGCCTCCTCGCCGCCCTCGGCGGGTGCCGACGGGCGCTGCGGGGCGGCGGTCGGTGCCGCGGGCTGGGCCTGCTGCTCGGCCTGCACCGGCTTGGCCGCGGTCTCGGCCTCCGCCGCCGGCTCGTTGTACGACTGACCCGGGGTCGGCTCCTGCACCTTCGGCTCCGGCTTGGCCTCGGCCTTCGGCTCGGGCTTGGCCTCCGGCTTCGGCTCGGGCTTGGCCTCGGCCTTCGGCTTGGCCTCCGCCTTCGGCTCGGCCGGGGCGGCACCGGCCGCGCCGATGATCGCCAGGTCGGCGCCGACGGCAGCGGTCTCGTCCTCGGCGACCTTGATCTCCAACAGGGTGCCGGCGACCGGCGACGGGATCTCCGTGTCGACCTTGTCGGTCGAGACCTCCAGCAGCGGCTCGTCCACCTCGACGGCGTCGCCGACCTGCTTGAGCCAGCGGGTCACCGTACCCTCGGTGACGCTCTCACCCAGGGCCGGCATCTTGACCGGGGTGCCCTCGCCCGACGGGGCCGGGGCGGCCTGGGCCGCCGGCTCCTCGACGGCCGGCTGCTCCGCCTCGGCCTGCGGCTCGGCGGCGGCCTCGGCGGCCTCCTCGGCCGGCTCCTCCTGCTGCGGCGCGGCGGCCTCGCCGCCTCCCGACTCGCCGCCCGCCGACTCGCCCTCGCCGGCGATGACGGCCAGCTCGCTGCCCACCTCGGCGGTCTCGTCCTCGCCCACCACGATTCGGCTCAGCACACCCGCCGCCGGGGACGGGATCTCGGTGTCGACCTTGTCGGTCGAGACCTCGAGCAGCGGCTCGTCGACCTCGACGGTGTCGCCCTCCTGCTTGAGCCAGCGGGTGACGGTGCCCTCGGTGACGCTCTCGCCGAGCCGAGGCATGGTGACCGATACCGGCATGTTCTAAGACTCCTTCATTCCCCTGGTGCGATTTCGCCCGTCTGCCGCCGGACGCCGCGGAATCAGTTCTCGATCAGGCGTGCGCGTGCAGCGGCTTGCCGGCGAGGGCGAGGTGCGCCTCGCCCAGGGCCTCGCCCTGGGTCGGGTGGGCGTGCACGAGCTGCGCCACCTCGGCCGGGTAGGCCTCCCAGTTGTAGATGAGCTGCGCCTCGCCGACCAGCTCGCCGACCCGGGCGCCCACCATGTGTACGCCGACGACGGGGCCGTCCTCGACCCGTACCAGCTTCACGAAGCCGGCGGTCTTGAGGATCTGGCTCTTGCCGTTGCCGCCCAGGTTGTAGTTGTACGTCTTGACCTTGTCGGCGCCGTACTGCTCCTTGGCCTTCGCCTCGGTGAGGCCGACCGACGCCAGCTCCGGGTCGCAGTAGGTGACCCGCGGGATGCCGGCCTCGTCGATCACGGCCGGGTTCTGGCCGGCGATCTCCTCGGCGACGAAGATGCCCTGCTGGAAGCCGCGGTGGGCGAGCTGGAGGCCGGGCACGATGTCGCCGACGGCGTACACGTTCGGCACGCCGGTGCGCAGTCGCTCGTCGGTCAGCACGTAGCCGCGGTCGGTCTTGACGCCCTGCTCCTCGTACCCGAGGTCGGCGGTGTTCGGGCCGCGGCCGACGGCGACCAGCAGCAACTCGGCCTCGATGGTCTCGCCGCCGGCGATGGTGACCTTGACGCCCTTGTCGGTCTTCTCGACCTTCTCGAACGGCTTGCCGACCTTGAAGTTGATCTTCCGCTTGCGGAAGGCCCGCTCCAGCGCCTTCGACGACTCCTCGTCCTCGGCGGCGACCAGCCGGGGCAGCGCCTCGATGATCGTCACGTCCACGCCGAAGGACTTCCACACGCTGGCGAACTCGACGCCGATCACGCCGCCGCCCAGCACGATCGCCGAGGAGGGGACCCGGTCGAGGTTCAGCGCGTGGTCGCTGGTGATGATCTTCTCGCCGTCGACCTCCAGGCCGGGCAGGCTCTTCGCGTACGAGCCGGAGGCCAGCACGACGTTGCGGCCGGTGTAGCGCTTGCCGTCGACCTCGACGACGTTCGGGGCGACCAGCTTGCCGGCACCCGCGACGAAGGTGATGTTCTTGGAGCCGCCCACCAGGCCCTGAAGGCCCTTGTACAGCCGGGAGATCACACCGTCCTTGTACGAGTTGACGCCCGCCATGTCGACGCCCACCAGCTCGGCCTTCACGCCGAACTGCTCGGACTCGCGGGTCTGGTCGGCGATCTCGGCGGCATGCAGCAGGGCCTTCGTCGGGATGCAGCCGTTGTGCAGGCAGGTCCCGCCGAGCTTGCCCTTCTCGACCAGTGCGACCGACAGGTCCAGTTGGGCGGCGCGCAGCGCCGCCGCGTAGCCGCCGCTGCCACCTCCGAGGATGACGATGTCGAAGGTTGCGTCGTTCGGCTCGCTCACGTCCAACTCCCAGTTCGCGTCACTGCATCGGGGGTCACGGCGGGGTGGCACGGACAGTCCCCACCTCGGTCATCTTGTCACCACCGCCCATCGGCCGCGTAGTGAGGTGCCCAACGACACGTCACCGACACGTACGCTTGGCACCGGTTTCGATGACGGACACGGGGGAGACGGTCGGTGGCGCTGTTCCGACGACGCAAGCAGGCGCGCCCGGCGGGCCGCGATCGCGCCTCCGACCGCGCCGATCTCGAACACCTGGAGAACTTCGTCCGAACCCGGCGGGGCGTCGAGGCGTTCATCGAGCCACGGACCACCGTCACCGAGACCACCGTGATCCTCATCGCCGACGACGGGGAGTGGACCCGCCGCCGCGTCGACGGCCCCGACGGCGCCCGCCGTTTCGCCCACAAGCTGGCCATCCCGATCTACGACGTCCGCCTGATGGGCTACCCACAGCGCATGCGCGACTACAACGAACGCCGCAAGCGCCGCCCCCACCTCCCCTGACCCCGCAGCCCCTACGGGGGCCCTGCGGGCCCCCGTAGGGCCCCCGCGGGCCCCTCTTTCACGGAAAGAGTGGCCATTCCGCGCGGAATGGCCACTCTTTCCGTGAAAGTGCGCGTCATTTACCTGTGCGTCGGAGGTCAGCCGTTGGTGGCGACGTCCTCGACCAGGTGGATCAGGGTGCGGACCGGGACGCCGGTGCCGCCCTTGGTCCAGTAGCCGATCGGCTCGCCCGAGTGGTAGCTCGGGCCGGCGATGTCGATGTGCGCCCAGGCCACCTCGTCGGTGACGAACTCGCGCAGGAACACCCCGCCCTGGAGCATGTGACCCGCCCGGTCCATCCCGGCGTTGACCTGCGAGATGTCGGCGACGTCGGAGTCCATCCCCTTACGCACGTCGTCCGGCAGCGGCATCGGCCAGGCCGGCTCGCCGACCGCGTCGCCGGCCACCCGGACCCGCTCGCACAGCTCCGGGCTGCCCATCACCCCGGCGATCCGCTTGCCCAGCGAGATCACCTGGCCGCCGGTCAGGGTGGAGGTCTCGAACAGGTAGTCGGCGCCGTCCTCGCAGGCCCGGGCGAGGGCGTCGCCCAGGACCATCCGGCCCTCGGCGTCGGTGTTGAGCACCTCCACCTTCTTGCCGTTGTACATGGTGATCACGTCGCCCGGCCGGTAGCTCGTGCCCGACGGCATGTTCTCGGCCATCGGCAGGTACCCGGTCACCGCGACCGCCGGCTTGAGCGCGGCGATCGCCAGCATTGCCGCGCCGACCGCAGCCGCGCCACCCATGTCGGACTTCATCTCCCACATGCCCTGGGCCGGCTTGATCGAGATGCCGCCGGTGTCGAAGGTGATGCCCTTGCCGACCAGCGCCACCCGCTTGCCGGTGCCGCCGCCCTCCGGCGTGTAGGTCAGCTTGACCAGGCGCGGCGGGGCCTCGGAGCCCTGGCCGACGGCGATGATGCCGCCGTAGCCGCCGGCCGCCAGGGCCTTCTCGTCGAGCACCTCGACGCCGAGCCCGGCAGCCCGCGCGGCCTCGGCCACCACGTCGGCGAACGCCGGCGGACGCAGCATGTTCGGGGCGGTGTTCACCCAGTCCCGGGTCAGCCGGACCGCGCCGGCCACCGCCTGCGCCCGCTCGACCTCCGCCCGGGCGGTCGCGTCGCCGGCCTCCGGGACGGCGATCAGCACCTCGGCCACCGGCTCACGCCGGGCCGGCTGCGGCCGGGTCTTGTACCCGGCGAAGCGGTACGAGCCGAGCAGCGCGCCCTCGGCGACCGCGCGCAGCGCGGCGGGGGCGTCGGCGTCGTCGGGCAGCGGCAGGGTCAGCGCCACCCGGCGCGCACCGGCCAGGGCCCGGACCACCGAGCCGGCGGCCCGGCGCAGCGTCTCCGGCGCCGGGGCGGCGCCGGTCGGCTCCGCGCCGAGCCCGACGGCGGCGACGACCGGGGCGGTGATGGTGCCCAGGGTGGCCAGCTTGATCACCTCGCCCGGGGCGCCGGTCGCGCCGAGCAGCGCCAGCGTTTCGGTCAGCTTGCCGTCGAAGGCTGCGGCGATGCTCTCGGCACCGCTGGCGAGCAGCAGCGCGCCGGCCGGACCGGCGATGTCCTGCTCTCCGGTCTGGCTGTGCAGGCCGATCACGATCGCGTCGACGGCGAGCTCGGCGGGGTCGGTGTCGACCAGGCTGATGGTGGTGCTGGGCGATGTCACTGAAGCTACTCCGGGCGGGCCGGGCCGGCCGCGTCGTCGCGTACCGGCGATGAAGGTCTCCGGCGGTAACCTACCGCCGGACGATCGGGGCTGTCCCACCGAACTGCTCCGGTGGGCTCCCGCCGATGCTAACCAGCCGTTAAGGCACCGGTAAGTTGCCACCCATGACCGACGTGACCTCCGACGCCGCCGCGACCCGGCCGCGCCGTTCCCCGCTGCACGGGCGGCACACCGCCCTCGGTGCCAAGTTCGCCCTGTTCGGTGGCTGGGAGATGCCGCTGGAGTACGCCGGCGGCGGAGTGCTCAAGGAACACACGGCGGTCCGTACCGGGGTCGGGGTGTTCGACGTGTCGCACCTGGGCAAGGCCCGGGTGGTCGGGCCCGGGGCGGCGGACTTCGTCAACGCCTGCCTCAGCAACGACCTCGGCCGGATCGGCCCCGGCCAGGCGCAGTACACGCTCTGCTGCGACGACGCGACGGGCGGCGTGGTCGACGACATCATCGCCTACCTGTACGCCGAGGACCACGTCTTCCTGATCCCGAACGCCGCGAACACGGCCGAGGTGGTGCGCCGCCTGCGGGCCGCCGCGCCGCAGGGGCTGGTCGTCACCGACGAGCACGAGGCGTACGCGGTGCTCGCCGTGCAGGGGCCGCGCTCGGCGGAGCTGCTCGGCGCGCTGGGCCTGCCCACCGACCACGGCTACATGAGTTTCCGCGCCGCCACTCTGGCCGGCGCGGACCTGGTGGTGTGCCGCACCGGCTACACGGGCGAGCTGGGCTACGAGCTGGTGGTGCCGGCCGAGCACGCCGTCGCGGTCTGGGACGCGATCTTCGCCGCGGGCGAGGCGTACGAGCTGCGGGCCTGCGGGCTGGCGGCGCGGGACACCCTGCGCACCGAGATGGGGTACCCGCTGCACGGGCAGGACCTGTCGCCGGAGATCACCCCGGTGCAGGCGCGCTCGGGCTGGGCGGTCGGCTGGGACAAGCCGGCGTTCTGGGGCCGCGACGTGCTGCGCGCCGAAAAGGCCGCCGGTCCGGCGCGTACGCTGCGCGGCCTGGAGGCGGTCGACCGGGCCATCCCGCGCCCCGGCATGCCGGTGTACGCCGGCGACACGCAGGTCGGCACGGTGACCAGCGGCACCTTCTCGCCGACCCGCAAGCAGGGCATCGCCCTGGCCCTGCTCGACACGTCCGCCGCACTCGCCGACGGCGACACGGTCGAGGTCGACATCCGCGGTCGCCGCGCCCCCATGCGCCTCACCCGCCCCCCTTTCGTAACCCCCTCAGTCCGCTGACCCACCCCGCCCCGCCGGGCCCCACCTCCGACGTTCAAGGGGATGGGGTCAGGTGGGGCGGTTGTCGTCGGCGTCCAGGACCGCCTGGGTCCAGCCGCCCTCGGTCACGCCGGTACCGTCGAGTACCGCCCAGTCGACCACGTCCGCCGCCTCGATGGTCACGGGGGAGCCGATGCGGACCGTGGGATCGGTGTCGGCGTCGGTGACGCTGGCCCCGACGATCCGCTCCGGGGACTCCCACGAGGTCACCCCTGCCCAGACGTACTCGGGGCCCTCGTCGGCCGGTAGGCCGTACTTGACCACGAGCTGTGACTCGCCGGGCAGCCCACCGGCTAGGAACCGGGCCCGGATGTCGTCCAGGCCGGCCCGGGCGGTGGCGATCGCCGTGCTCATCGCGTCGCCCCGGCGGGCGTAGCGCTTGTCCGGCTGGATGCCGTTGAACAGGGTGGCGCAGGCCGCCGCGAAGTACCTTCCCGCCGGCCCCGGGTGCCCCGGCGGCGGGCGCAGGCTCAGGAACGAGTCGGCCTCCGGGTCCGTGGCCGGGTCCAGCTCCAGCCGCAGCAGCACCGGCGCGGTCGCCCCGTGCTGCTCCGGATTGCCGTACGCCACCGCGATGTCGTGCCCGGTGATCGTGGCGAGCACCGGAAGCTGCACGAACGCCGGCACCTCCTCGCCGGCCAGCCCGTCGGTCCAGTCCCGCAGCAGCCGCCGGGCCGCCCCGGTCATCACCGCGCCCCAGGCCCTGGTGAGGTGGTCGGGCACCCCCTGGGTCTGCAACTCCAGCAGCCCGAACCGGCGCAGCCCCTTGGTGGTGAACCACAGCCCGTCGGCGTCCGAGGAGTACGGCACCAGCACCCAGTCGACCAGCCGGATCCGGCCCTGGTCGTCCGGCAGCGAACGAAGCGCCGCCGCCGGGTCGAGGAACTGGAGGCCGAAGACGTCCACCACGTCGCCGCCGACGGTTTCGGCGACCGCGGCGGCCACCGCCCGGGCCGCCCACTCGTGCGCGGGCGGCCAGCCCGGCCGGTACTCCGCCTGCACCACCACCAGGTGGGTGGCCGCGGCGAGCCGGTCGAGCTGCGCCCCGGTCGCCCCGAACGCGGTGAGCAGGTCCGGCGGCAGCGCGGGGAACTCGGAGATCGGCCGGGTGTCCACGCTCATCAGCGGGCTGTCCAGCATCTGGGTGGCCAGCCCGTGCACCGGCTCGGCGAGCCGACCGGCGAGCGCCCGCACGGCGGTCTTCGCGCTGACCCTCGGCAGCCCCGCCATCGGCACCAGGTAGGTGGCGCTGAGTGACTCGGGGACCGGGACGGGCAGGAAGTCGTCGGTGATGAGCATGTGGGTCCCCCGTCTCCCCGCGCCGGCCTGTCGCCCGAACGCTACCCGGCCCGGCGGGCCCGGATCAGCGGGTCAGCACCAGACCCAGGTAGACCAGCGTGGTGACCAGCTCCACGGCGGCGCCGAGCACGTCGCCGGTGATCCCGCCGAGGCGGCGTACCACGTGGCGCAGCAGCGGGGCCGCGACGGCGACGGCGGCGAGCACGACGAGCGGCCCCTGCCACGGGCGGCCCGGCACGGCGGCGACCGCGACGACCGCGACGGCGGCCGTGCCGAGCGCCGCCGCGACCGGGCCGACGGTGCCGGCGACCAGCACGCCCAGCCCGTCCGGCCGGGCCGCCGGCACCCCGCGCCGGCAGGCCAGGGTGACCCCGAGCCGGCCGGCCGCCGTAGCCGTCACCACCGCCGCGAGCGCCGCCGGCCACGACCGGCCCGCCAGCTCCGCGAGCGCCGCCGCCTGCACCAGCAGTACGACCACCAGCGCGGCCACCCCGAACGGGCCGACGTCCGGCTTCTTCATGATCTCCAGCGCCGCCGCCCCACGCCGGTACGACCCGAGCGCGTCCACGGTGTCGGCCAGCCCGTCCAGGTGCAGCCCTCGGGTGAGCAGGGCGCCTACCGCGACCGTCACCCCCGCCGCGACCAGCGGTGCGGCGGCGACGGCGAGGAGCAGCAGAGTCCCGGCCAGCATCGCCCCGAGCAGCGCGCCGACCGCCGGGGCCAGCGCCATCGCGGCGCCCGCCGTGGCCCGGTCCACCCGGCCGGGGCGTACCGGCAGGACGGTGAACGTGGTGAGCGCGAGCCGGACGCCGTCGGCGTACCTTCGTCCGGCCGGCCCGGCGTGCCCGGTCCGGTCGTCGGGTTCAGCCGGCACGCCAGCCGGCCGGGTCCGGTTGGGCCGGCTGGTCCGGTCCGGTGCTGGCCGGTCCGGTGGTGGCGGGCCCGGCGGCGGCCGGTTCGGTGGTGGCGGGCCCGGCGGCGGCCGGTTCGGGGCCGGCCGGTTCGGTGGCGGCCGGTTCGGTGGCGGCCGGTTCGGGGCCGGTTGGTGCGGTGGCGGCCGGGCCGGGGCCGGCCGGCTCCGGCTCGCGGAAGTCGGGCTCCCCGTCGCCCGGGTCCTCCCCGCCGTCGCCATCGCGGCCGGGCTCCTCGCCGCCGGGACCGGGGCGGGCGGGATCCGGGCGGGTGGGCAGCGCGGCGGCCAGCGACAGCACCGAGCGCAGCAGCGGCAGCGCGGCCAGCGCGTTGGCGCCCTCGCCCAGGTCGAGGCGCAGGTCCAGCAGCGGGGTCAGCCCCAGCACGTCGGCGGCGAGCCGGACCGCCGGGTGACCGCCGCAGTCGGCGAGCAGGCACCAGTGCCGGGCCTGCCCGGCCAGGTCCCGGCTGACCATGCCGGCGGCCAGGCCGACCGGGCCGTCCAGCAGCACCGGGATCCGGCGGGCGGTCGCGCCGAGCAGCACGCCGGTGGCCACCGTGATGTCCCCGCCGCCCAGCTCGGCCAGCACGTCCTTGGCGTTCCGGTGGGAGCGCCGGGTCCGGTGCATCGCGTCCCGGACCGCCGCGCAGCGCCGCATCCAGGCCGCGTCGTCGATCTCGCCGTTCGCCGTCACCACCCGGCCGAGCACGGCCGGCGGCTCCGCGCCGGCGGTCGCCGCGAGCACCGCCGCCGCGGCGGCGTCGGCCCCGGCCCCGCACGACGCCAGCACCAGTAGCTGTACGCCCGCGTCGGCGGCCTCCTCGGCCAGCCGCCAGCCGTACCGCAGGGCCTTCTCCACCGTTTCGTGGTCCAGCGCCGCAACGCCCTCCATCGGCTCGGCGGCCGGCGCGTCCACCACCTGGAGGCTGGCGCCGCTCTCGGCGGCCAGCCGGGCCAGCACGCCCTGGCCGGCGCGGGCCTGCGCGGCCCGCCGGGCCGACTCGCCGGGCACGGAGCCGGCGGCGGCACCCCCGGCGTGGTCGCCGTGCAGCAGCAGCACCCGTACGGTGCCCCAGGGCGCCGGGGTGGCGGTGCCCTGGGTGGCGGCGGCGAAGCTGACCACCCGTTCCAGCACGCCCAGCCCGGCGCCGGGCACGTCCAGGGTGGCGAGCCGCTCCGCCGCCTGCGGCCCGGCGTACTCGTCGGGCAGGGGCAGTTCCATGCCGGCCTGGATGACCAGGCCCGTGGCGACCACCGGCAGCGCCATGGTGGGCGCCGACCAGGGCGCGCCGACCGGCTCCGGCGGGATGGTCGGGGTGAGCACGTCCGGCAGCGTGGCCTCCCGCTCGCCGTCGTCGGGCCGGGCGGCGGCCGGTTCCGAACGCGCGGACGCGTCTCCGGTCCACGTCACCGGCGCGCCCGGCGCGCCCTGCCCGGCCTGCGTGCCCTGCCCCTGCCCGGACTGCGCCGGGACGGTGGCGGTGGAGCGCGGGACGGCGGAGGGCTTCAACCAGCACGCCTGGCCGGCGACCACCAGGACCACCGCGTCGCACGCGTCGGCGACGGCCCGGTTGGCCGCCCCGAGGGCATCGGTGAACGCCCGGCCCAGCGGGGTGGTGGGCACCAGCGACAGCCCCACCTCGGGGCTGACCAGGACCACCCGTGCCGGGCAGCCGCGGAGCGCCGCAGCCAGCTCGGCGATGGTCGCCGTGTCGTCCGCCGGCTGGTGGGCCGGGTCGAGCAACACCGTCACCCAGCCGCCGAGGTCGTCGACGAGCAGCGTGTCGTTCGGCCCGGCCGAGGAGACGACGTCGGCCAGCCGACGCGGGTCGTCGGCGGTCTCCTCGGTGGTCCAGCTCCCCGGACGGCGGCTCCGGTGCGCCTCCAGCCGGGCCGCCCACTCGGCGTCCTCCGGATCGCCGGACGCCGACGTCGCCACGTAACGCACCGTGGGCGCGTCGGCCACCAGCGACTCCGCGAACTCGGACTTGCCGGAGCGGATACCGCCGAGCACCAGGACCGTGTTCCACCCGTCAACGGACATGTCCGTACCTTAAAGCCGCCGGACGCCGCGCCGCCCGCCGGCCCGGCTCACCCGCAGTGCTCGAAGGGGCTGCCGTAGCCGACCCCGCCGATCGCGCCGCCCCACCGCACGCAGGTCCGGTCCGCGTCCGCCCGGACGGGCCCGGCGTAGTAGGCGAAGGAACCGCTGTCGGTGCTGCGGGCCTTCCCCTTCACCTCCAGGTACGCCGACACGGCCGACTTGACGCCGACGGCGGTGTCCTTGAGCGTCACCACGCAGTTCCGGCCGGTCGACGCCTGGTAGAGCAGGAACACCCGGCCCCGCCGCACCTGGTCGGAGCCGGTGAGGGTGGCCGTGTCGATCACCTGGTACCCGCTGCCGCAGGCCTGCGCCGCGGTGTACGGGTTCGGCTTCGGCGGGGCCGGCCGGCCGGATCCTCCCGGGTGGGTGCCGAGCTGGCTTCTCCCGCCGTCCCGGCCGGGGCGGAAGCGGGCTGGGCGGGGCCGGGAGCGGGCTGGGCGGGGCCGGGATGGGCGAGGACGGGATGGGCCGGGGCGGGGCCGGGATGGGTCGGGGCGGGGACGGGCCGGGCCGGGGCGGGGACCGCCCAGGGCGGGCGGGCCGAGACCGGGAAGCGGGTCAGGGTCGCCTCGCGGGCCTGTTCCGCCGCGTCCGCCAGTTCCGCCGCGCTGGCGTACCGGTCGGCCGGGCGTTTCGCCACCGCCCGTGCGACCAGCTCGACCACCGCTGCCGGGGTGTCCGGCGGCAGCGGATCCGGCTCGTCCTGGGCGTGCCGCAGCGCCACCTGCAACGGGTTCTCGCCGTCGAACGGCGGCCTGCCGGCCAGGCAGTAGTAGGCGACCGCACCGAGGGCGTAGACGTCGGAGGACGCCGACACCGGCTGCCCGGTGGCCTGCTCCGGGGACATGTACGACGCGGTACCGAGCACCACGTGCGCGGCGGTGATGCCGGCCGTGCTCCCGGACAGGGCGATGCCGAAGTCGACCAGCACCACCGTGCCGTCCCGCTTGACCAGCAGGTTTCCCGGCTTGACGTCGCGGTGCACGATCCCGCCGGTGTGCGCGGCGTGCAGCGCCCCCGCCGCCTGTGCCACCACCGACATGGTCGACGCCGGGTCCAGCCGCCCGGCGCGGCGCAGCCAGACCACCAGTGACTCGCCGTCGACGTACTCCATCACCAGGTAGCTCACCCGGCTGCCGTCGTCGAGGACGGCCTGCCCGACGTCGTGCACGGCGACGATGCCGGGGTGCCGCAGCGCGGCCATCATCCGGGCCTCGGCCTGGAACCGGGTGGTGAACTCCGGATCGTCGCCCAGCGACGGCAGCAACACCTTGACCGCCACCTCGCGGTCGAGCAGCGTGTCGATGCCCCGCCAGACGGCCCCCATGCCCCCGGTCGCGACGCGCTCGTCGAGCCGGTACCGGCCGTTGAGCACCACCCCCTGTGTCAACACCGCGTCACCGTACCGGCGGCGCCGACCACGGTCACCTATTGCCCGCCGGGGCCGGTCGCGCCCCCTGGGCGGAGCGTCGGGCCGTCCGGCGCCGCGGCCGACTACGCTTGCGGGGTTCGTCACAGGGGACTTCAGCGGCGAGGGGAGACGCGGCATGGCGTGGAGCTGGCGGTACGAGGGCGCGAACGGCGAGTCGACCGAGGGGCCGACGGAGACGTTCGGGAGCCAGGCGGACGCCGAGTCGTGGATCGGCCAGGCCTGGCGGGAGCTCGCGGCGTCCGGCGTCACCTCGGTCGTGCTCGTCGAGGACGACCGGGTCGACTACCGGATGAGCCTGCAGCCCCCGGCCGAGTGATGGTGTCGGACCGCCCGGGCGGCGGCGAGCCGCTCGTGCTCGGCGTGCCCCGGGCGGCGTTCCGGCCCAGCCCGGTGTTCCTGGCGTTGGTCGCGCTGTTCGTGACCAGCGCCGTGCTGACCTGGAACCGGATCGGCAACGTCCGGTTCGACGTGTTCCTGCTCGTCGTCTCGGGCTGGCTGGTGTCGCTCTGCCTGCACGAGTACGCCCACGCGGTGATCGCCTACCGGGCCGGGGACCGCAGCGTCGCGCACCGGGGTTACCTGACGCTCAACCCGTTCAAGTACACCCACCCCCTGCTGTCGATCGTGCTGCCGGTGGTGGTGGTGCTGCTCGGCGGGATCGGCCTGCCCGGCGGCGCGGTGTGGGTGGACCGGCACGCCATCCCGGGGCGGCTACGGCACACCCTGGTCAGCCTCGCCGGGCCGGCCACCAACGTGCTGTTCACCCTGCTGCTGGTGGCCGTGCTGCGGATCGGGTTCGGCGGGGGTGGGCCGGTGGAGTTCTGGGCCGGGCTGGCGCTGCTGGCGTTCCTCCAGCTCACCGCCAGCGTGCTGAACCTGCTGCCCGTGCCCGGCCTGGACGGCGGCAACATGATCCAGCCGTGGCTGAACCCCCAGTGGCGGCGGATGTACGACCTGTTCGCCCCGTACGGGTTCATCCTGCTCTTCGCGCTGCTGTGGAACCCGCGCATCGGCGGCTGGTTCTTCGACGCGGTCTTCGCCGTGGCGAACCTGCTCGGCCTGCCCCCGTGGCTCTACGCCACCGGCCTGGAGCTGATCCGCTTCTGGCGCGGCTGATCAGAGAGGGCTCGGCTGATCGAGGGCTGGGCGCGGCTGATCCGGGTCCGGCCGGCGCACCCGCGTCGGCCGGACCCGAGGGTCACGGCCGCTGGGGCGGGGACTGGGTCTTCGCCGGGTCGCGTTCGACGATCGGGTCGAAGATGTCGTCGATCGCCTTCAGCAGGCCCTCGTCCAGCTTCACGCCGGCCGCCTTGACGTTGTCGCGCACCTGCTCCGGCCGGGACGCGCCGATGATCGCCGAGGAGACGTTCGGGTTCTGCAGCACCCAGGCGACGGCGAGCTGCGGCATGGTCAGCCCGGCCTGCTCGGCCAGCGGCTTGAGCTGCTGCACCCGGGTCAGCACGTCGTCGGTGAGGAACTTGGCGATGAAGTTCGCCCCGGACTTCTCGTCGGTGGCTCGGGAGCCGGCCGGCGGCGGCTGGCCCGGCAGGTACTTTCCGGAGAGCGCGCCCTGGGCCATCGGCGACCAGACGATCTGCCCGAGGCCCAGCTCCTCGCTGGTCGGGACGACCTCGGTCTCGATGACCCGCCACAGGATCGAGTACTGCGGCTGGTTGGAGACCAGCGGGACGCGCAGCTCGCGGGCGAGCCGGTGGGCCTCGCGGATCTCCGACGCCCGCCACTCGGAGACGCCGATGTAGTGCGCCTTGCCGGAGTGCACGACGTCGGCGAAGGCCTCCATCGTCTCCTCCAGCGGCGTGCTGTGGTCGTACCGGTGGGCCTGGTAGAGGTCCACGTAGTCGGTCTGCAACCGGCGCAGCGAGCCGTTGATCGACTCCATGATGTGCTTGCGGGACAGGCCGCGGTCGTTGCGACCCGGGCCGGTCGGCCAGTAGACCTTGGTGAAGATCTCCAGACCCTCGCGGCGCTCGCCCTTGAGGGCCCGTCCGAGCACCTCTTCGGCCTTCGTGCCGGCGTACACGTCGGCGGTGTCGAAGGTGGTGATGCCCGTCTCCAGCGCGGCCCGGACGCAGGCGGTCGCCGCGTCCTCCTCGACCTGCGAGCCGTGGGTGATCCAGTTGCCGTACGAGATTTCGCTGACCAGCAGGCCCGAGCGGCCCAGGTGTCGGAATTCCATTCCCAGACCCTAGCCCTGATCGATCACAGCAACCCGCCGACAGACCCGCCGCCGACGCGCGTCACAGCAACGGCGTGGTGTCGGCCAGGAGCCGGTCGATCTGCTCCACCACCCGGTCCCGGCTCGGGTGCACCGGGTCGAGCAACGGCTCGCCCCGCCGGTCGAGCGCGCCCCAGCGGCCGGCGCCGTCGCCGACCAGGAACGCGACCGGGTGCACGACCAGCGCGGGGTGCGTCGGCGCCACGACCATCCGGCCGGTCCGGTCCACCACCCCGCGTCGGCCGTTCAGCTCCACCACGGCCAGGCCCTCGTCGGTGAAGCCGTCGACGTAGCGTCCGTCGGCGAGCGCCGTGGTGAGGCTGTGGTACCGGGTCGGCACGACCACCGCGCCGGCCCGGTCGACGGCTCCCCAGCCGCCGTCGGCCCGGACCGCCGCCACGCCGCGCCGGAACGGGCGTACGTCGTCGAAGCCCGGCGGGATCACCACGATGTTGGACGGGTCGATCGCCATCCAGTCGCCGGTGCCGTCCATCGAGACCCAGGCCAGGCCGTCGGAGAACGAGCTGACCGCGCGGTAGCCGTTGTTCGCCTCGATCAGGGTGTGGCCGGCCTCGTCGATCAGCGCCCAGCGGGCGCCCTCCGGGCGGCGTACCCAGGCCATCCCCTCCCGGAACGGCTGCACCTCGGCGTGGTCGGTGCCGACGACCAGGTTGCCGTCGGCGTCGGCGTACCCCCACCGGTCCAGGTCCTCGTCGTACGTGGGCACCGGCGGCCGGCCGGTGTGCAGGATCTCGTCCCGGCTGCGCGGGTACGGGCCGAAGCCGTCCCGGCCGGCCCGCTCGGCGACGGCGTCGAGGGCCACCCGGGTCCGGCCGGTCAGCTCGGCGTCGGCCGCCCGGTGCAGGTCCAACGCCCGCTCGAAGTGGTGACACGCCTCGATCAACCGGCCCTGGTCGTAGCTGCTCCGCCCGGCGTGCTCGTGCAGGGCCGCGCGCAGCCGGTCGGGCAGCTCGGTCGAGTTGGCCTCGGCGAACAGCCGGTCGGCCTCGGCGAACTCGCCCCGCCAGCGCAGCACGTGGGCCAGCCGGGCCCGCGCCAGCGCGGTCCGCCGCAACTCGCCGGTGGTCTCGGCGTAGGTCAGGGCGAGCCGGGCGTCGTCGAGCGCGTCGTCGAGGTCGCCGAGGATCCGGGACGCGACGGCCCGCAGGCTGAGCAGCCGGGCCCGGGACCGGTTGTCCAGGGCGACGGCCAGCTTGGCGGTCAGCCCGTCCCGTACCGCACGCAACCGCCCCGGGTCGTCGGTCTCCTCCCGCAGGGTCTCCGGGTGCAGGCGCCACCGCAACGCCGCGAGCGCCCGCTCCGGGTCGGCGACACCGGCCGCCCCGTCGGCCGGGGCAACGCCCCGCCGGTCCTGCCCAACCCGCACGTCCACTGCGGGGACGGACCACGACCCGGCGGGCGACACCGGCCGCCCGGGCGGCCCGGACACGGGGTAGGCCGGCACTCCTGACACGGGGTAGGCCGGCACTCCTGACACGGGGTAGGCCGGCACTCCTGACACGGGGTAGGCCGGCACTCCT